>NZ_BAAAFC010000002.1 GCF_039523335.1 Marinobacter szutsaonensis
GTGGCATGGCCCATGTGAGAGTAGGTCATCGTCAGGCTCTTAATACCAAAACCCCCAGCGGCTTCGCCGTTGGGGGTTTTTTATTTCCGGTCCGGGAGAAGTGATATACTCACTCCCAAAACCACACCAAAGTTTCTGACGGGAGCCCTGCCAATGGCCGCAACTGATCACCTGGTCATTTTTGATACCACCCTCCGTGACGGCGAACAGAGCCCGGGCGCGACCATGAACAAGGCGGAAAAGCTCCGCATTGCCAAGGCCCTTGAGAAACTGCGTGTGGACGTCATCGAGGCGGGCTTTGCGATCGCCAGTCAGGGCGACTTCGACGCCGTAAAGCAGATTGCCGAGAATATCAGGGAGTCCACGGTATGCAGCCTGGCCCGAGCGCTCGATAACGATATTGATCGCGCCGCCGAAGCCATCCGGCCGGCCGAGCGTGCTCGCATCCACACCTTCATCGCCACCTCTCCGATCCATATGAAGCACAAGCTGCAGATGGAGCCGGGCGAGGTCGTGGAGCAGGCGGTACGAGCCGTGAAGCGTGCCCGTAGCCACGTGGATGACGTCGAGTTCTCCTGCGAGGACGCCGGGCGTTCCGAGCTCGATTTCCTGTGCCGCATTATCGAGGCCGCTATTGATGCCGGTGCCCGTACCATCAATATTCCCGATACCGTGGGTTACGCGATCCCGGAACAGTTCGGTGAAACCATTTTCCAGATCATGAACCGGGTGCCTAATGCCGACAAGGCGATTTTCTCGGTGCATTGCCATAACGACCTTGGCCTGGCCGTCGCCAATTCCCTGGCCGCGGTAACCCGTGGTGCCCGGCAGGTGGAATGCACCATCAACGGCCTGGGTGAGCGCGCCGGCAACGCCGCTCTGGAAGAGATCGTCATGGCGGTTCGTACCCGTCAGGACCTGTTCAATATCGATACCGGGATTGATACCCAGCACATCGTTCCCGCATCCCGACTGGTATCCACCATCACCGGTTTCCCGGTTCAGCCGAACAAGGCCATCGTGGGTGCGAATGCCTTCGCCCATGAGTCCGGTATTCACCAGGACGGGGTCCTGAAGCATCGGGAAACCTATGAAATCATGCGGGCCCAGGACGTTGGCTGGCACACCAATAGCCTGGTGCTGGGCAAGCACTCCGGTCGCAACGCGTTCCGCACCCGGCTTCTGGAACTGGGTATCCAGTTCGAGACCGAGACTGAACTGAACGAAGCCTTTACCCGGTTCAAGGCCCTGGCCGACCTCAAACATGAAATCTTCGATGAGGATCTGCAGGCCATCGCCAGCGATACGCGGCAGAAGGAAGAGGAAGGCCCCTATGGACTGGTCTGTATGCAGGTCTGTTCCGAGACCGGCGTAGTGCCGAAAGCCAGCCTGACCCTCACGGTGGAAGGCAAGGAGCACAAGGTGGAAGCCGAGGGCAGTGGCCCGGTCGATGCCACCTTCAAGGCGATCGAATCCCTGGTGGATTCCGGTTGTAACCTCCAGCTGTATTCGGTCAACGCCATCACCAGTGGTACCGACGCCCAGGGCGAAGTGACCGTGCGCCTTGAGCGGGGCGGCCGCATCGTCAATGGTATCGGTGCGGATACCGATATCATCATTGCCTCGGCCAAGGCCTACATTGAGGCGCTTAATCTGATCAGCCGGGGTGGTATCCGTCAGCATCCGCAAGTGGCGGATGTATAAGCCGCGGGTAGTGTGATGATCCATACCGAAGCCGAGCGTCAGTTCTACCTGGGAGTGGCCGGTGTACGTCTCTGGTACGCCCGGTCACCGCTGCCCGGTGCCGCCCCGAGCCCGGAGTTTGAATTCCCGGAGGAAGTATCGTCTTCCCCTGAGGAACTCCCCGCTGCGACTGACCCGGGAGCGCCAGTTGCCCCCGCGGTAACCAGGAAGCCTTCCGGGAAGAGTGCGAAGCCTGCTCGGGCAGTCAATCTCCAGTCGTTGATGGAGACGTCAGCCCCGGAGTCTTCAGGTGCCACGGCAACACCACCGTCCGCCGGGCCTGAACAAGAGGCCGAACAGGAAACTGGGGCCGCTGCGAATCAATCCCGCCGGTCCGTCGATGAATCCAAAGCGGCACCGTTCCGGCAGAAGTTGAATCTCCGGTTGTGGGTCGGCAGACGGTTTGTGCTGGTAACACACCTGTCCGGAGAGGCGAGTCTGCGCCTGCAGGAGACTTTGGCGGGCAATATCCTGAAGAGCGTTGCTGATCAGGAGGCCCGGGAACTTGGCCCGGTTCTGTGGCCGGTATTCAATAATCCGCTGATTCCGGGGAATCGTCTTGCGGATCTGATCGATGTACTCAAGGGCGTACTTGAGCCGGTCGAAGCTCAGCAAGTGATACTCCTGGGGGTTCCGGATTCCGGTGATCAATCCGGGGCAGATCACTGGCTTGCCCAGGCCCTCGGGCGGAAACCGGAACTGGTTTTCCCCCATACTTTGGCGGAACTCGCCGGGAACCCCGAGCTGAAGAAACAGCTCTGGCAGCTTCTCAAGCCGTTTGCCTGATGCCCATGAATAACCGACCAGCGTTCGCAAGGGCGGATGGGCCTGCTCTCGAGATTCGTGCCCTGTCCCATTCCGATCTTTCCCGGGTGCTGGAAATCGAACGCCAGGGCTATTCCCACCCCTGGAGCGAAGCGGTCTTCCTGGACTGCTTCAAGGACAACTATCGCCTGTGGGCGCTCTACAGAGGGGACTCCCTCATTGGGTACGCGGTTGTTGCGTATCTGGTGGACGAAGCCCACTTGCTGAACCTGTGCGTGTGCCCGGACAGCCGGGGTTGCGGCGCTGGGCGCTATCTGCTCGAGCACCTGGTGGGCAAGGCCGGGGAAGATGGCATGGTCCAGGTCCTGCTCGAGGTTCGGGTGACCAATCGTTCTGCCGAACAGCTCTATACCAGCGCCGGGTTCGAAGAGATTGGGCTGCGCCCCGGCTACTATCCGGCTGCCCAGGGCCGGGAAGACGCCAGGGTCATGACTCTGGCGCTGGATAGTAAGTGATCGCCGCCGGTGCTGTTCACGGGGTAGGCCCTTACGGCTTATAATACCGGGTTTTCAAAATCCTCCGATTCCGAGCTCTAATTACACTATGTCGAATCTCTCCCAGGAAGTGGCCAAGCGCCGTACTTTCGCTATTATCTCCCACCCGGACGCCGGTAAGACCACCATCACCGAGAAGGTGCTGCTGTTCGGGCAGGCGCTCCAGAAAGCCGGTACGGTCAAGGGCAAGAAATCCGGTCAGCACGCCAAGTCAGACTGGATGGAGATGGAGAAGGAGAGGGGTATCTCGGTAACCACTTCCGTGATGCAATTCCCGTATGGCGGCAAGCTGGTCAACCTTCTGGACACCCCGGGCCACGAGGATTTCTCGGAGGATACCTACCGTACCCTGACCGCTGTGGACTCCTGCCTGATGGTGATCGACAGTGCCAAGGGTGTCGAGGAGCGGACCATCAAGCTCATGGAGGTCACCCGGTTACGGGATACGCCGATTCTGACCTTCATGAACAAGCTCGATCGGGATACCCGGGATCCGGTGGAGTTGATGGACGAAGTGGAGGAGGTTCTGAAGATTGCCTGTGCGCCGGTGACCTGGCCGATCGGCATGGGCAAGAACTTCAAGGGTGTGTATCACCTGCTGCTTGACGAGGTGGTGCTGTACCAGTCGGGGCAGGGCCATACCATCCAGGAGAAGCGCATCATCAAGGGCCTGGATAACCCTGAGCTGGATGAAGCGATCGGTGCCTATGCGTCCGATCTCCGGGACGAGATCGAACTGGTCAAGGGCGCTTCCCACGAATTCGACCAGGAGGCCTTCCTGGCCGGTGAGCTGACCCCGGTGTTCTTCGGTACTGCCCTGGGTAACTTCGGCGTCGATCACATGCTGGACGGTCTGGTGGAGTGGGCGCCGGAGCCCCAGCCGCGGGAGACGGACCAGCGTCTGGTCGAGCCCACCGAGGACGGCTTTTCCGGTTTTGTTTTCAAGATCCAGGCCAACATGGATCCCCAACATCGGGACCGTATTGCCTTCCTGCGCATTGTCTCCGGCAAGTACGCCCAGGGGATGAAGGCCCGTCATGTCCGCATTGGCAAGGATGTTCGCTTTTCAGATGCCCTGACCTTCATGGCCGGCGACCGGGAGCATGCCGAAGAGGCCTTTGCCGGGGATATCATCGGCCTTCATAACCACGGCACCATACAGTTGGGTGATACCTTCACCGCTGGCGAGGACATGAAGTTTACCGGCATTCCGAACTTCGCCCCGGAGCTGTTCCGGCGCATCCGGCTCAAGGACCCCCTCAAGGCCAAGCAGTTGCAGAAGGGGCTTATCCAGTTGTCCGAAGAGGGTGCGGTCCAGGTATTCCGGCCGCTGAAGAACAACGACCTGATCGTGGGTGCGGTTGGTGTGCTCCAGTTCGATGTGGTGGTGGCTCGCCTGAAGAGCGAATACAAGGTGGATGCAGTCTATGAGCCCATCAACGTGGCCACGGCCCGGTGGGTGAGCTGCGATGACGAGCGCAAGCTGGACGAGTTCGAGCGCAAGAACAATGACTATCTTGCCCTCGATGGCAGTGACCGCCTCGCTTACATCGCGCCGACCATGGTTAACCTGAACCTGGCGCAGGAGCGTTACCCGGATATCCGGTTCCAGAAGACCCGGGAACACTGAATCGGTGTCGGGCGGAGGTAAGCATGAGAATGATCGACGCCCATTGCCACTTTGATTTTCCCCGTTTCGACGGCCAGCGAGCGCAAGTGCTGGGTGAGGCCCGGGAGCTGGGCGTTCTGGGTGTCGTGATCCCCGGGGTTCGCAGGCTGGACTGGTCAAGGGTCCGGGAGGTTGCCGGGGCTCACCCGGGCCTGTGGTACTGCCTGGGTATTCATCCCTGGTTTGTAAAGGAGCACAGGGAAGAGGATCTCCAGGCCCTGGAGGATCAGTTGGCGGAGCGGCCTGAGCGTTGTGTCGGTCTCGGCGAATGCGGTCTGGATCGCCTGCACGGAACGCTGGATGAGCAGCAGCCCTGGTTCGAGCGTCAGGTGGCCATTGCCGCACGACAGGAACTGCCGCTGGTTATCCACTCGGTGAAGACCCATGATGAGGTCCATGCCACCCTCCGCCGGGCCAACTGGTCGGGGCGGGCGCTGATCCACGGCTTTTCAGGCAGCTACCAGCAGGCTGCCAAGCTGGTGGATCTGGGTTGTTACATCGGGATCGGCGGGGTGATCACCCATGATCGCGCCCGCAAGACCCGGGACACGGTAGCGCGGCTGCCGCTGGATTGCCTGGTGCTGGAAACGGATGCGCCGGACATGGCGCCGGCGGGTGTGGAACCCGGCCAGAATTCCCCGGCCTATCTGCCGCGGATACTCGAGACGCTGGCGACTCTTAGGGGGGTGAAGGCGTCGGACATCGCGCCGGAATTGCTCGCAAATGTCTGTTCGCTCTATGGCTGGAGCGGCGGCGATCTGCCAGAATAAGGGAATAGCGAAACAGGGCCGGTCGGGGTTGGTTTTCCCTGTGGGTTCGAGTATACTTCGCGCCCTGGCTTTTCAAGGCGATGTCACTATCTCAGCCCCGAATAGTGTCACTGCCAACATACAGGTATGAACCTCCTCCGGATGCCTTGCATTTACCGGTGGTGGTTTTTAACGTTTCTTTTATAGCGTTCAAGGCGGAATCAATGAAGACTCTGAGTGCGAAACCAGAAACAGTAAAACGTGACTGGTACGTTGTAGACGCAGCCGGCAAGACGCTGGGTCGTCTGTCAACCGAAATCGCCCGTCGTCTGCGGGGCAAGCATAAGCCTGAGTATACCCCTCACGTGGACACTGGCGACTACATCGTTGTAATCAATGCCAGCCAGGTGCAGGTTACCGGCAAAAAGGCATCTGCAAAGATGTACTACAGCCACACCGGCTTTCCGGGTGGAATCAAGTCCATCAATTTCGAGAAGCTGGTAGACAAGGCTCCCGAGCAAATCATCCAGAAGTCTGTCAAAGGCATGCTTCCGAAAGGCCCGCTCGGCCGCGCCATGTTCAAGAAGCTGAAAGTCTACGCCGGCGCTGAGCATCCCCATGCAGCCCAGCAGCCCAAAGAACTCGACATTTAACGGAAGGCGGATATGTCTGTAGCACAAAATTACGGTACTGGTCGCCGCAAGAACTCCACGGCTCGCGTCTTTATCAAGCCGGGTAGCGGTAACATCACTATCAACGGTCGCACCATCGAGCAGTTCTTCGGTCGTGAGACTCTGCGCATGATCGTTCGTCAGCCGCTGGTGGTTGCCGAGTCTACCGATCGTTTCGACATCAACATCACCGTCAAGGGTGGTGGTACCAGTGGTCAGGCCGGCGCTATTCGCCACGGTCTGACCCGTGCCCTGATGGATTACGACGAGACTCTGCGCCCGGCACTGCGCAAAGCGGGTTACGTTACCCGTGACGCACGTGAAGTCGAGCGTAAGAAGGTTGGTCTGCGCAAGGCGCGTAAGCGTCCGCAGTTCTCCAAGCGTTAATTCTGCTTTGCGGAATGCGAAAAAACCCGGTCCTTTCTGGCCGGGTTTTTTTGTGTCCGGGCGATTTGCTATCAAATTGATCTGGAACAGGGAAGCGCCGCGCACGGCGCCTTTCCGACTTGTAAGCCCATGGCAATTTCATTACCATTTGGGCGCTTATATTTTTGGGTTGTGAAGTCCTTTAAGATGCACATTGCCGGCTTTTGGGCGGGCTGTGACATCGCCTGATGGGAGAAAACCATAATGAGTAATGGCGACGTGAGCCAAGGCCGGCGCCGGTTCCTGATCGGCGCTACGTCCGTGGTGGGTGGAGTCGGCGTCGTCGGTGCAGCAGTTCCTTTCGTGGCATCCTGGAATCCCAGTGCCAAGGCGGAAGCAGCAGGTGCACCGGTAACCGTCAATATCAGCAAGATTGAACCAGGCCAGCAGATCACCGTTGAGTGGCGCGGTAAGCCGGTCTGGGTCATCCGCCGCACACCGGAAATGCTGGAAAACATTGAGAAGTTGAACGATGTGGTGAAAGATCCACAGTCGGAAGCACCTCAGCAGCCTCCGTACATCGATGGGGCTCTTCGTGCCCTTAAGCCAGAGTTTGGCGTGTATGTCGGTCTTTGCACCCACCTGGGCTGCGTGCCGTCCTATCGTCCTGAAGTGGCGCCGGCGGATCTCGGTGAAAACTGGCTCGGTGGTCTCTTCTGTCCGTGTCACGGCTCCCGCTATGACCTGGCCGGCCGGGTTTATGAAGCGCAGCCTGCTCCCCTGAACCTTGAGGTGCCGCCGTATCGTTTCGATGACGATGTGACCCTCACGATTGGTCTTGATCCGGAGGCAGCGTAATGCAGAAACTGATTCAGTGGGTAGACGACCGTCTCCCGATCGTTGACGCCTGGAACAAACACCTGGCCAAGTATTACGCACCGAAAAACTTCAACGTGTGGTACTTCTTTGGCTCCTTGGCCATGCTTGTACTGGTGAACCAGCTGGTTACCGGTATCTGGCTGACCATGAGCTACAACCCCTCCGCCGAGGGTGCTTTTGCTTCCGTTGAGTACATCATGCGCGATGTGGAGTGGGGCTGGCTGCTCCGTTACCTGCACTCTACCGGCGCCTCAGCCTTCTTCGTGGTGGTGTATCTCCATATGTTCCGCGGCCTGATGTACGGCTCGTACCAGAAGCCCCGTGAGCTGATCTGGATCTTCGGCATGCTGATCTACCTGGTGCTGATGGCCGAAGCCTTTATGGGCTACCTGCTGCCGTGGGGTCAGATGTCCTACTGGGGTGCCCAGGTTATCGTTAACCTGTTCGGTGCCATTCCGGTTATCGGTGAAGACCTGTCCCTGTGGATCCGTGGTGACTACCTGATCTCCGGTATCACGCTGAACCGCTTCTTCGCCCTGCATGTGGTTGCACTGCCAATCGTTCTGCTGGGCCTGGTGGTGCTGCACATCCTGGCGCTGCACGAGGTTGGTTCCAACAACCCTGACGGTATCGATATCAAGAAGAACAAGGACGAGAACGGCATCCCGAAAGACGGCATTCCGTTCCACCCGTACTACACCGTGCACGACCTGCTGGGCGTGGCTGTGTTCTTCTTTATCTTCTTCATCGTGGTGTTCTTCTTCCCGGAAATGGGCGGCCTGTTCCTCGAGAAGCCGAACTTCGAGCCGGCGAACGCCCTGAAGACACCTGCGCATATTGCGCCGGTCTGGTACTTCACGCCGTTCTACGCGATGCTGCGTGCGGTAACCGTGGATCTGTTCGGTCTGCCGGCGAAGTTCTGGGGTGTTGTCGTCATGGGTGGCGCTATCGCGATCCTGTTCGTACTGCCCTGGCTTGATCGCAGCCCGGTCCGCTCCATCCGTTACAAGGGCTGGCTGAGCAAGATTGCCCTGGCGATCTTTGCCATCAGCTTTGTGATCCTGGGCTACCTTGGCCTGGTTCCGGCAACAGAAGGTCGCACCATGGTCGCGCAGATCCTGACCGTGCTGTACTTCCTGTACTTCATTCTGATGCCGTTCTATACGCGCATGGAGAAAACCAAGCCAGTACCAGAGAGGGTGACAGGATAATGAGAAAGCTGATTTTTGGTCTCGTTTTCGCAGTCCTGCCAGCTCTCGGGCTGGCAGCCGGTGGCGCGGTTCCGCTCGACCATATCGAGACGGACCACACCAACAAGGAATCCCTGCAGCGGGGGGTGGCCCTGTTCACCAACTACTGCATGGGTTGTCACTCCATGGAATACGCCCGCTACAAGCGCGTGGCGGACGATCTCGAGATTCCCGTGGAGCTGTACGAGGAGAACCTGATCTTCACCGGCGCCAAGATTGGCGAGCTGATGAAGAACTCCATGAGCAAGGACATGGCTGCAGAATGGTTTGGTGCGCCGCCACCCGACCTGACGCTGGAGACCCGCCTGCGTGGTGAGTCCTGGGTTTATTCCTATCTTCGTGGTTTCTACAAGGATGAAACCCGCCCGCTGGGTGTCAACAACGTGGTCTTCCCGAACGTGGGTATGCCGCACGTGATGGTTGACCTGCAGGGTCTGTGTGCCGTTCAGCCGAATGTGGGTGTGGAAGCCTCTGTTGAGCCGCTCAGCGGCAACATCAACAATGGTGAGCTGTGCTCGCAGTACGAGAGTGAAGGTTCCATGAGTGAGACCGAGTTCAGCCAGGCCATGTACGACCTGACCAACTTCATGTCGTACATGGCGGATCCGGTGCGTGTTGAGCGTGAGCGCCTGGGTATCTTCGTGCTGATCTTCGTGGCGATCTTCTTCGTCTTCGCGTACCTGCTCAATCGTGAGTACTGGAAGGACGTACACTGAGAAATAGGGTATAATCCCGTTTCCTGAATTCCAGCGGGCTCTTTGGGCCCGCTGGATTTTTGCGTTTCTTCAGGGTTATTTCGGTTTGTTTACTCGTGAGGTAGTTCTATGGGCGTTGTGACCAAGCGGTCATCAATGACGTTTTTCTCTGATCCGGCCAGTCATTACAGTCACCGGGTGCGTATTGTCCTGGCAGAGAAGGGTGTTACCGTTGATATAGTGGATGTGGACCCGGACAATCCGCCGGCGGAACTGGCCGACCTGAATCCGTACAACGCCCTGCCGACGCTGGTGGATCGGGATCTGGTGCTCTACGAGCCCAACATCATGATGGAGTACCTGGACGAGCGCTTCCCGCACCCGCCTTTACTGCCGGTCTATCCGGTGGCGCGGGCCAATAGTCGTCTGATGATCCATCGGATCCAGAAAGACTGGTGTGGCCTGGTGGACCAGATCCTGGCCCAGCCCAATGCCAAGGCGTCCGAGGTCGCCCGTAAGGAACTGCGTGAGAGCTTGCTGGCTACGGCACCGCTTTTCGGCGAGATGCCGTTCTTCCTCTCCGAGGAGTTCACCATCGTCGATTGCTGTATTGCTCCGATTCTCTGGCGTCTGCCGGCGCTGGGTATCGAGCTGAATGAGAAGCAGGCGAAACCGATCCAGAAATACATGGACAGCATCTTCGCCCGTGAAGGCTTCAAGGCAAGCCTGTCTGATCTGGAAGAAGATATTCGCAGCTGATTTTCGGCAAACCCGGTTAACGGGGCAGGAGTAGGTAGTGCCTGACAACAAGATCGCCATGACATCCAGTCGGCCGTACCTGGTGCGGGCCTTTAACGAATGGATTCTGGATAATGACTGTACGCCCTATATTGTCGTGGACGCGGGCGTTCAGGGAGTCCAGGTACCGACGGAGCACGTGGCCAATGGCCAGATTGTGCTGAACATCAGTCCCGGAGCAGTTCGCGGCCTGGTTATCGGTAATGGTGCACTGGAGTTCAGTGCCCGCTTCGGCGGTGTTCCCATGCAGGTATTTATTCCGCTTCAGGCAGTGATGGCTATCTATGCCAAGGAAAATGGCGAGGGTATGGTGTTCGGTAGTGAGCCGGGCACCCCGGATCCGGACGGCCCCGGTGACAAGGATGACGGGCGTTCACATGGCGGCCCGGACGATCGTCCTTCGGGCAGGCCGACCCTGAAAGTGGTGAAGTAAAACCACTCTTCCGCTCTATCCGAAAAGCCAGCGCAAGCTGGCTTTTTTATCCTCCGAACAGCTTGGCGTCCACCAGACGGCATAGCGTGTTGATTATCATCAGTAGTAGTGGCGTTGCGTCCGCCGGATCGAGATTGTTCAGGGCGATCTCGTGGTCTTCCGGGTGAAGCAGGGACGTGATGTCGGATTTTTCCCGCGCACTGAGCACTACTACCTGCATTTCCCGGTCGTGGGCAGCCTGTATCGCCTGGATCAGGTTAGCCTTATGGCCGTCATCCACCACCACAAACAGAAGGTCACCGGGTTTACCGATGGCGCGCACCTGTCGTGAAAAGGTGTCATTGAAGCGATTGTCCCGGCAAATGGCAGAGTAGGTGGTCGCATCCGCTCCCAGGTTGATCGCGGGCAATGCCGGCCGGTCCTGTTCCAGGCGGTTCAGCAGGGCGGTGCAGAAATACTGGGCCAGGATATTGGCATTGCCGTTGGCGCAGGTAATCAATTTGCCATCTTGCAGGAGGGTGCTGACAAACGCGTCAGCAGCCGGCTCGATCTGGGGTGCCACCGTGGTTGCCGCCTGGGCCGTATGCTCCATGTGCGTGGCGAACCACTGGCTGATTTGCTGTTCAGTTGTGTCCATTGTGCTTCTTACTCTGCCTGGATGGCGTTCCTGATCCATTGTACCCGGTATTTGCTGGTGGTCCCCGGCACAATGCCGATTACATCAATCCTGCTGCAGGCGTTCCATAGGCTGTGTCGGTGCAGATAGAAGGAAACCGCCCTGAGCAGCTTTCGCTGTTTGCCGTAGGTAATGGAGCCGGCCGGATCGGTCAGGCTGCCTTCGCCGCGGAAGCGGACTTCAAAGAACACCAGGGTGTCACCGTCCCGGCCGATCAGGTCGATTTCTCCGCCGCGGTTGTAGACATTCCTCTCGATAATGGTGACGCCCCGACTTTGAAGATACCGTGCAGCGACACCTTCGTAGTGGTTGCCCAATTCTCGTTTGCCATCCATGGCGAAGGTCTTCCCCTGGTTCAGATTGTCCCGGGTTGACGTGCGTCCTCGCCGTCAGAGTTGCGGGTCGGTGCCTGTTCATTTTCCGAAGAAGGCTGCAGCTCAGGCAGAAGTTCTGGTGCACCGTTGCTGAACTGGGCCCAGAGCTGGCTTCGGTGAATACTGCCCTGGCGGGTCATGGTCAGGACACCGGTCTGGCCGTCAATTGAGGCGGAATCGAGCTGGCGCAGCAGGGGCAGGCGTTTGCTCAGCTGCCAGGCGTCCGCGCCCATGGCAAACAGCCGGCCAAGCTGGCCCTGAGTGCCCTTCAGGTGTTCACGGGCCTGGTCCCGGAGCTCGTTATTCTCACCAAGTATCCAGGGGATGTCGGTGAAAATAACATCATTCAGGTCGCGATCCCGGGAGGGATTCGGGGTGCCGCCATATACAATCGAAGGCGAGTACACCGGCAGGTCGCCGCCGAAGTAGAAGGCGAACAGCGGCTTGAACTGGCGGGCGATGGTGGGCTCGGCCACCATCACGATGGCATCCGCATCCTGGCGCCGGCGTGCTTCGAATTCCACGTCGATGCCGATAGTGCGCTCAACCTGAATAGCCCGGTTGCGGGAAACCGTGATGCCAAGCAGGTCCGCCGTTACCGTACGCAGGTTGTCCTCCGGGAAAAACCGCTCGATATCGAGTGCGATGCCGTTACGCGCCTGGAGCCGGTTCAGCAATGCGCGTTCCACCCGGTCGCCCCACTCGCCCTGTGGTATCAGGACCAGGACGTGATCAAGATCCTCATCGACCAGGCGATCGGCAATCTGCCGGGCCTCATCCTCGGCGGAGAGGCCATACTGGTAGAGGCCGTCCGGTGGAGTGGAGCCCTCGGGGAGGTAGTTCAGACCCAGCGCCGGAACCGGCAGCGTGTTCATGGCGGCCAGCTGTGCCAGCGCTTCTTTCTCGAGGGGGCCAACGATCAGGTCAAAGTTGCTGGACGAAAGCTCATTGTACAGGTCGGTGAAGTCCTCACCGGCAGTATTGATGACGCGAATATCGGTCTTGCTGCGGTCTGCGGACTCGTCCAGGTAGTAGGCGGAGAGGAAGCCGTCCCGGATGGCCTTGCCGGCGCTGGCAAAGGGTCCTTCCAGCGGCAGAGCCAGGGCAATCTTCTCCGGCCGGCTGGTCGCCAGCGTGGCAATCAGCTGTAGCTCCGATGGCGGAACCTGGGCCGCAGGGTGTCCTGGCCAGTTGTTCTGCCAGCGACGAACGACGCGGCCTTGCTCATCCAGGCTGATGCCAGGCTCCCGGACCAGGGCGGCGAGTTCCAGCCAGCCCTGGTGCTCGTAACCAATTGCTTTTGCGCTGGCATCGGCCAGTTCCTGCTCTGACAAGGTCTGGAGCAGTTGCCAGATTCGATCGTGCAGCTGTTGTACGTCCGACTCGGGGTCGGTCTGCGCCAGCAGCATCAGTGTCATTGCTGCGCCCACGCGGTCACCGGTAAGTTCGTAGGTCCGGGCCTGAAGGTCTGCCGCGCGGGCCATCTGATCCGGGGCGTACTCAATGAATGCGTCCGGAGTGAGTCCTGCGGTGATGGAGCCTGCCCAGTCGCTGTCTTGGAGGGCTGTGGCGCTGGTCATTGCCAGCAGGCGCTTCTCGCCTTCCAGCCCCGGTGCCATCTGGTCCAGTTGGTTGCTTTCCAGTATGGTGCGTGCGTCTTCATGGTTGCCCTCACTCTGGAAGCGACTGGCAATCCTCAGCAGGTACTGCTGCGCCGTTGTCCGGTTATCTTCGCCGGCGGCAAGCTCGAGGGCTTCGTTGGGGGTTTGGGCAACGTGGGAGTCCAGGTTGACGCTGGCGCACCCGGACAACAGCAGGAACGCCGCCAGAAAACTGGCCAGAACAGACTGATTGATAGACTTCTTGATCATGACAAGCTTGACTCACTCCGGATGATTGGGCTTGAGACGCCGCATTAACGGTGGCAAGTTTAACAGCTCCGGGGGCAATTCACATGACCACGGTGTCATGGTCCGACTCCAAAACAGGCATGGGGTGCAAAGATTGGCTAGAGAAATGGCAGACGCCATGAAAGAAACAAGGCAAGCAGGTGGCGGGCCGGGCACCCTGTATATTGTGGCAACGCCCATCGGCAACCTTGGGGATCTTTCGCCGCGGGCAGAGCAGGTGCTGTCATCGGTGGCGATTGTTGCCGCTGAGGATACCCGTCATAGTGGTCGACTGCTGCAGCACCTGGGCCTTAGCAAGCCTATGATCGCTCTGCACGAGCATAACGAGCGCGAGCGGGTCGATCGGGTCCTTAAGGAGTTGCTGGCGGGCAAGGACCTGGCGTTGATCTCCGATGCCGGCACGCCGCTGATCTCCGATCCGGGATATGTGGTGGTCCGCGAGGCGAGGGCTGCGGGAATCCGGGTGAGTCCGATCCCCGGTCCCTGCGCTCTCGTGACTGCGCTGAGCGCCGCCGGCCTCCCCACTGACCGTTTCCTGTTTGCCGGTTTCCTGCCGGCAAAACGCACCGGCAGAAAGTCGGCGCTGGAAGCCCTGAAGCGCGAGCCGGCGACGCTGGTGTTTTACGAGTCACCCCACCGGATATTGGACACCCTGGCCGATCTCGTCTCCGTGCTGGATGGCGAACGCGAGTTGGTGCTGGGGCGTGAGCTGACCAAAACCTTCGAGACTTTCTACAGTGGTTCCGCGGAGGATGTGCTGGCAGAGCTGCAGGCGGACCCCCATGGCAGCAAGGGAGAATTCGTGGTGGTTGTGCGTGGCGCCGAGGCATCGGGCCGGGCTGAAGCGGAGTCCGGACTGGATGTGGACAAGCTCCTTGGATTGCTTCTGGCCGAGCTGCCGGTAAAGAAAGTGGCAAAGATCGTTGCCGAGCTGACCGGCGGTTCCAAGAACGAGTTGTATCAGCGGGCTCTGGAGCTCAAGGACCGCTGACCGACCGGGCAGGTTTTTCTTGCATGCCCGGAACGGGCAGAGTATTGTCACGCCCGAGCTCGCCAGACAGTCGCCGCCGGTCCGCCGGGGGAGGAAAGTCCGGGCTCCGCAGGGCAAGGTGCCAGGTAACGCCTGGGCGGCGTGAGCCGACGGAAAGTGCAACAGAAAGTATACCGCCTAAGCGCCTCAGGGCGCCGGTAAGGGTGAAATGGTGCGGTAAGAGCGCACCGCGTGGCTGGCAACAGTCCACGGCGATGGTAAACCCCACCTGGAGCAAGACCAAATAGGAATCCGATGGCGTGGCCCGCGCTGGATTCGGGTAGGTTGCTTGAGGCCTGTGGTGACGCAGGCCCTAGATGAATGACTGTCCAAGACAGAACCCGGCTTATCGGCGAGCTCGCCTTTCCCTTCTGTGAAGTGTGCAATTCTCAAACCTGATTCTTTATAGCCAAAAAATCTTAAACCTAACTTGCCATCTTCAAAACTATTTGCAGGTGTTTGATTTCCTTTTGTTTCTTTTCCGTAATCTCTCCCTCAGAACAAATCCTCGCCCGTAACCTCTTGTCATAAAAGGAACTTTTGCGAGACCGACGCCATTTGCGGCGCTTGCATTGTGTAATGCGTGTTCCTATAGTGTGCAGAAGTGGGAAAAAGTGGTTTCTAGTGGTTTTTTGTGGTTTTCAGCTACCCGAGACGGTGTGAATGAGCAATTTTCTGGGCAGTCATGCCATCAACATGGATGCGAAGGGTCGCCTGGCGATCCCCGCCAAGGTCCGCGAGGAGCTCTCGCAGATCTGTGGTGGCCGCATCGTGCTGACGGCCAATGCCGACGAAGAGCGCTGTCTTCTGGTGTATCCGGAGCCCGAGTGGGAGGTCCTGCGCCCCAAGATTGAAGCCCTGCCCAACATGAACAAGGCCGCCAGGCGGCTGCAGCGCCTGTTACTCGGTAATGCTGCACCCATGGAGCTGGACTCTGCGGGTCGTATCCTGATTCCGCCCACACTTCGAAGCTACGCCCATCTGGAGAAGAAGCTCATGCTGATCGGTCAGGGCAAAAAGCTGGAGCTCTGGAGCGAGGAGCGCTGGTTCGCCTGGCTGGACGAGTCTTCAGGCGATGAGGACATGCCGCCGGAAATGGAGGCGCTTTCCCTATGACTTCCGAACACAACCAGAAGGACGGAGCGGACTACGCCCACCGCTCGGTACTTCTGGATTCGGCGGTCGATTACCTGGTTGGCGACCCCGATGGCAGATACGTGGATGGCACTTTCGGTCGTGGCGGTCACAGCCGGCTCATTCTTGAGCGCCTGGGTCCGAACGGGCACCTCCTCGGTTTCGACAAGGATCCCGAAGCGATCCGGGTTGCCGAGGCTCTGGCGGCTGAGGATCCCCGCTTCTCCTGGTTCCATGGTTCCTTCGCTGAACTGGCTTTGGCCATGGCTCGCCGTGACTGGGACGAAATTGACGGCCTTTTGCTGGATCTCGGGGTGTCGTCTCCGCAGCTTGATGACGCGTCTCGGGGCTTCAGCTTCATGCGCGACGGACCACTGGACATGCGCATGAATCCGCACCAGTCACCGAGTGCGGCCGAGTGGCTGGCCCGGGCGGAGGAGCAGGAAATTGCAAACGTTATCTGGCGATACGGAGAGGAAAGGTTTTCCCGCCGTATCGCCCGTCTCGTTGTGGAGCGCCGCCAGGAGGCCCCTATCGAGACCACAAGGCAGTTGGCGGAGCTGGTCAGCGAGGCCGTGCCGAAGAAGGAAAAACACAAGCATCCGGCGACCCGGACCTTCCAGGCTATCCGCATCTATATCAATCGGGAGCTGGAGGACCTGGAGATCTGTCTGCAGGCCGCCGCGGAGCGCCTGGCGCCCGGTGGCCGGTTGGTGGTGATCAGTTTCCACTCCCTGGAAGACCGGCTGGTCAAGCGCTTCATGCGGGACCTGGCGCGGGGACCGAAGTTGCCACGAGGCATTCCGGTTACCGCCGATCAGGAGCAGTCGGCGTTCCGGCTGGTGGGAAAAGCCGCCAAGGCCGGAGCAGAGGAAATCAGTGACAACGTTCGGGCCCGCAGTGCAGTAATGCGGGTACTTGAGCGAATCGACAGAAGCGACAAAACGCAGGGGAGCGCGTGATCATGGGCGCGGTAGCCATAGAACAACCGGTCAAGACGGCGAAACTGAACAGGCAAAGGGTCCGCGATGGTGTTGCCACAGCGGTTCGCATTTCGCAGCAGGTATTCGATGCCACCCGCCAGAAGCGGGTGCTGGTGTCTCTGGGCCTGATGGCTGTGCTGGTGGCATCGTCCATCGGCGTGGTGGTCAGTGCCCACGAGAACCGGGAGTTGTTCAATACCCTGTCCCAGTTGCAGGCGCAGCGGGACCAGTACCAGAGGGAGTGGAGTCAGTTGCTGCTCGAGCAGAGTGCTCTCAGCGCCCACGGCCGTGTGGAGGCACTGGCTTCCGAGCGGCTTGGTATGGTCGTTCCGGGCCGTGAGGATATTGTCCTGGTACCGCTGATGTCGCCGGCATCGGCCCGGTAATCCGATAACAATAACATTCACAAAACGTCAGGGTGATCGATTTGTCCGGTCAGGGAACACAGACAACATGGGGCCAACGTATGGCTGCAGGGCTGAAAGCCTGGCGGTTCGGCACCGTGCTGGGTGTTTTCCTGCTGGTGGTTGCCGCCCTGGGCTGGCGGCTGGTGGACCTGCATGTGGTGGACAACGAGTTTCTGCGCAAGCAGGGCGACGTCCGCACCATCCGGGTCGAGAGCATCGATGCCCATCGAGGTGTCATCAGTGATCGTCATGGCGAACCGCTGGCGGTCAGTACCCCGGTCCAGACAATCTGGGCCAATCCCTCTGAAGCCAATCCCGACGAGCCCCGCCTGGCCAACCTGGCCCGCCTGCTGGGTATCAATGAAGCCCGTCTGCGGGAGCGGCTCCGGGACTATGCCGGCCGGGAATTCATCTACCTGCGCCGCAAGGTTCAGCCCTCCCTTGCCCGGGACGCGATGGCGTTGGACATCAATGGGATTTACAGTCGGCAGGAATACCGTCGTTACTACCCTGCAGGCGAAGTGACCGCTCACGTCGTAGGCTTCACCGATATCGACGAGCGCGGCCAGGAAGGCATTGAACTGACCTATAACGACTGGCTCTCCGGGGAGTCCGGGCGCAAGCGCGTGCTCAAGGATAATCGTGGCCGGGCCATCAAGGACCTGACCCTGATCCGGGATGCCCAGCCGGGACAGAAACTCGAGCTCAGTCTCGATCTTCGCCTGCAGTACCTGGCCTATCGGGAGCTTAAAGCGGTGGTTAACGCCCACAAGGCTCGGGGCGGCACCCTGGTAATGCTCGACGTGGACACCGGAGAGGTTCTGGCGATGGTGAACCAGGGCTCCTACAACCCTAATGACCGGAGCCAGCTGGCGGCGGAGAACCTCAGAAACAAGGCCATCACCGACTTGTTCGAACCCGGCTCGACCATGAAGCCGATTACCGTGGCCGCAGCCCTGGAGTCCGGCCTTTATAAGTCTGGCGACACCATCGATACCTCCCCCGGCTATCGCCGGTTCGGTCGTTTTACCATCCGTGACCATCGCAATTACGGGGTCCTGGATCTCACCGGCATAATTGTGAAGTCCAGTAACGTGGGCATGAGCAAGATTGCTTCGGAAATCGGTGGTGACGTGATTCGGGATCTCTACAGCCGCCTGGGCCTGGGTCAGCCTACCGGCGTAGGGTTCCCGGGTGAGGCAGTCGGCATATTGCCGGCCCCGCCCAAATGGCGTCCCGTTGAGGAGGCCACACTTTCCTATGGTTATGGCATGAGCGTGAACGCCCTGCAACTGGCCCAAGCCTACATGGTTCTGGCCAATGGCGGCATCCGGTATCCGTTGAGCCTGCTCAAGGTCGATGAGCCGCCTCGGGGCCAGCGGGTGCTTTCCGAGGGTGTGGCTCATGAGGTCCGGCAAATGCTGGCGCAGGTGGTCGAGAAGGGTACCGGTACCCGGGCCCAGCCCGGCTTTTACTCTGCCGGCGGCAAGACAGGAACTGTTCACCTGGTTGGCGCTCAAGGTTATGAGGACAGCCAGTACAAGGCGATTTTTGCCGGAATGGCACCGATTGATAATCCGAGAATCGTTACCGTTGTGGCCGTTGATGCGCCGCAGTCCGGGGAATATTACGGCGGTGAGGTAGCCGCCCCGGTATTCGCCCGGGTGATGAGTGACGCACTGCGACTGCTGAATGTGAAGCCTGAACTGGAAGTCACCGGCTCGCCTGGCGAGTCGCCGACGACCGGGGAGCGAGGTTAAACCTATGTGCATCGCATCACTCAGCACTTTGTTGCATGGCATCGTCGAGGTGCCGTCGGTATTCGATGTCACCATTCACGGACTGAAGACCGACAGCCGCGAGGTTCGGTCCGGAGATGCCTTTGTGGCGCTGGCTGGCGCGCGAACGCCGGCGGACTTTTACGTCGACAAGGCCATTGAGGCCGGCGCGACGGTTGTGTTGCTGGAGTCCGTTACCGCGGGCGAATGTGCCGAACACCATGGTGCGCTCATCGTGCCGGTGGTCGGGTTGCGGGAGCAACTTGGTCGCCTGGCGGATCGTTTTTTCGAGCATCCCTCGCAACGACTGCGGCTGATTGGCGTCACCGGCACCAATGGCAAGACTTCTGTCTCCCAGTACATTGCGCGCCTGCTGAAAGATACCGGAACGCCCTGCGGCGTGATCGGAACACTCGGCTACGGTATGCCCGACGCCCTTCAGCCGGCGAGTCACACCACCCCGGATGTGGTGCAGGTAAACCGGGTGTTGTACCGGATCCTGGCACAGGGTGGCCGGGCCGCAGCCATGGAGGTGTCGTCCCATGCCCTCGATCAGGGCCGGGTAGACAATCTCACCATGACCGGGGCGGTCTTCACCAACCTGACCCGCGATCATCTGGATTACCACGGGTCGATGGAAGCCTATGGCGCGGCGAAGGCAAAACTGTTTGAGCGCGAAGCGCTGCACTTCGCGGTGATCAATTTCGATGATCCGTTCGGGCGGCAGTTGTATGGGCAACTGGACGGGAAGTGTGACCGGGTCAGGTACAGCTTGCACGAAGCCCAGACCGAACTCTGGTTGAGGGAGTTCCGCCCGACCGACGAAGGGTTCGAGGCTGTGGTTGATGGCGAATGGGGGGCATTCGATATTCGCGTTCCCCTGATGGGCAGTTTCAATGCCAGCAATGTGCTGGCGGCTATGGCCGCGGTGTTGAGCCTTGGCGTACCCGTGGATCGCGTCCGGGAAGCTGTTGGCCGGCTGGTGCCGCCACCGGGCCGGCTGGAACGGTTTACCGGCAATAACGGCGTGCGGGTCGTGGTGGATTACGCCCACACACCGGACGCCCTCTCGAATGCCCTGTCAGCACTTCGGCCGCACGTGGCTGGCCGGCTGATCTGTGTGTTCGGCTGCGGTGGTGACCGGGATTCCGGAAAACGCCCGGAAATGGCGCGGGAAGCCGAGCACCTGGCGGATGCGGTCATTGTGACCGATGACAACCCCCGCAGTGAGGCGCCCGAGGCAATTGTCCGGGACATCCTGGCCGGCTTTGAACAACCCGTGCAGGTCACGGTGATCCATGACCGTGCCGAGGCCATCCAAAGCGCCATTGCCCAGGCCGGCCCGGACGATCTGGTGCTGGTTGCCGGCAAGGGCCACGAGGCTTACCAGGAAATTGCGGGTCAGAAGCTGCCATTCAGCGACACCGAGCAGGTCAGGCATTGCCTGAAGCTCAACGGAGGTGTGGCATGATGCGCGCCTTTTCGCTGGCCGAGGCCCGTGACTGGACTGGCGCCAGGTGCGCTGCGCAGTCATTGGAATCCGTCCGGTATGAAGGGGTATCAACCGACACCCGGACGCTGGCGCAAGGGGATCTGTTCGTCGCCCTGCGGGGTGAGAATTTTGATGGACACCGGTTCCTGGCAAAGGCACAGGAGGCCGGTGCAGTGGCGGCGGTGGTGGACACCGAAGACAGCAGTATCACCATCCCGCAACTGGTGGTTACCGATACCGTCGAGGCCCTGGCCCGGCTGGCGGAGGGCAACCGGAAAGAGAGCACGGTGCAACTGGTGGCTGTCACCGGAAGCAGTGGCAAGACCACAGTCCGGGAAATGACCGCGGCGGTGCTGTCGCGCATGGGGCCGACCCTGGCGACCGAGGGCAACCTGAACAACCACATCGGGGTGCCCCTGACGCTGTTCCGCCTGGCCCCTGAACACCGGTTTGCCGCTATCGAGCTGGGCGCCAGTGGACTGGGCGAGATCGCCCATACGGTGGCGGTAGCCAGGCCACAGGTGGTGATCCTGACCAACGCCGGCCAGGCTCACCTGGAAGGGTTCGGGAGCTATGAAAACATTGTCCGGGCCAAGGGCGAGATCATCGAGGGCGTTGCCGAGGGTGGTCTTGTGGTTCTGAACCGGGACGATCCCGCTTTCGACCAGTGGCTGGAACGGGCGGGAAATCGCCGCGTGGTCAGTGTCAGCCGACTCGGACATCCGGAAGCGGATTACCAGGTCATGGACGCCAGAGTGTCTGGCGCGGGTCAGCAACTAACAGTGACCGGCCCCGATGGCTGGTCCTGCACCCTCACGCTTTCGTTTCCGGGTGAGCACAACCGGAGTAACGCCCTGATGGCGATCGCTGCGACCAGGGAGCTGGGTGCCACCGATCAGCAGCTGGAGGACAGCCTGGCGGGTATCCAGTCCGTCAAGGGCCGTCTTCAGATGCTGGATCTGGGTCGGGGACTGACCCTGATCGACGACAGTTACAACGCCAACCCTGCGTC
This sequence comes from Marinobacter szutsaonensis, assembly GCF_039523335.1. NCBI lineage: Bacteria > Pseudomonadati > Pseudomonadota > Gammaproteobacteria > Pseudomonadales > Marinobacteraceae > Marinobacter > Marinobacter szutsaonensis. The sequence continues at coordinate 21,369 of NZ_BAAAFC010000002.1, forward strand.
CATGAAAGCGGCGGTGGCAGTGCTCGCTGAACGGGCGGGCCAACGGGTGGCAGTCTTTGGGGCCATGGCCGAACTGGGCCCGGATGCCCGCGCCCTGCACGCCGAAGTGGGAGCCGCCGCGAAAGAAAGGGGCATCGACCGTTTGATGGTAGTGGGCCCCGGTTGTGAAGGTTATGTGGATGGATTCGGGCCGGAAGCCGAGCAGTTTCCGACCCATGAAGAGGCAGTGAATGCCATCGTCAGTACCCTTGGTTCTGAAATCACCGTGCTGGTGAAGGGTTCTCGCAGTTCCGCCATGGATCGCGTGGTGGAGGGAATTAAAGAAAAGGTGAATAACTAATGCTGCTCTGGCTGACAGAGGTTCTATCTCAATATTTTTCCGAACTGACGGTGTTTCAGTACCTGACGCTGCGCGCGATTCTGGGGATTCTGACGGCACTGCTGATCTCGCTCATTATCGGGCCGATGATGATTCGCAAGCTCAGCCAGTACCAGATCGGCCAGGCGGTTCGGGATGATGGCCCCCAGACTCATCTCAGCAAGGCGGGCACTCCGACCATGGGCGGCGCACTGATCCTGGTGGCCATTGCCGTCAGTACCCTGCTGTGGGCAGACCTGACCAACCGTTATGTGTGGATCACCCTGCTGGTCACCATGCTGTTCGGCGCCATTGGCTGGGTCGATGACTATCGCAAGGTGGTGGAGCGCAATCCCCGGGGGCTTCCGGCGAAATGGAAATACTTCTGGCAGTCGGTGATCGGCGCCGGTGCGGCGATTTTCCTGTACTTCAGCTCCGCGCTGCCCCAGGAGACTTCCCTGTATCTGCCGTTCCTGAAGGACGTTTCCCTGACCCTGGGCCCGGTAATGTTCATCCTGCTCAGCTATTTCGTGATCGTGGGCAGCAGCAACGCGGTCAACCTGACCGACGGCCTGGATGGACTGGCGATCATGCCCACGGTCATGGTTGCCGGCGCGCTGGCCATTTTCGCCTATGTGTCCGGACACGCCCAGTTTGCCAATTACCTGCTGATTCCCCACCTGCCGGGAACCGGTGAGCTCATTATCTTCTGCGGTTCCCTGGTGGGTGCCGGGCTCGGGTTTCTGTGGTTCAACACCTATCCGGCCCAGGTCTTCATGGGTGATGTTGGAGCGCTGGCCTTGGGGGCAGCCCTCGGTGTGGTGGCGGTCATCGTGCGCCAGGAAATCGTGCTGTTCATCATGGGCGGGATCTTCGTGATGGAGACCATTTCGGTGATCCTGCAGGTGGCGTCGTTCCGCCTGACCGGCCGCCGGATTTTCCGGATGGCGCCGCTGCACCATCATTTTGAATTGAAAGGCTGGCCTGAACCCCGCGTTATCGTGCGGTTCTGGGTGGTCACTGTGGTTCTGGTCCTGATTGGCCTGGCCAGTCTGAAGATACGATAGGGTAACGCTACGGCTATGAGTGTCATTGTTTCGGATCGTCGCACATTAGTGGTAGGGCTCGGCAAGACCGGGCTCTCCTGCGTGCGCTACCTGTCCGAACAGGGTCGGGAGGTTGCGGTGGCGGACAGCCGTACCGCGCCGCCGGGCCTGGACGAGCTGCGCTCGAGATGGCCGGCAATACCGGTTCATCTGGGCGCGTTCGATGCCGAGCTGTTTGCCGGGTTCAACGAGCTGGTGGTCAGCCCCGGCATCAGCATCGCCGAGCCGGCCATCGCGGGCGCGGCCGAGCGTGGTGCCCGGATCCGGGGCGATATCGATCTGTTCGCTGAGGCAGCGGATGCGCCGATCATTGCCATCACAGGCTCCAACGGCAAGACCACGGTCACCACGCTGGTGGGCGAGATGGCGAAAGCGGCCGGTCGCAAGGTGGAAGTCGGAGGCAATATCGGAACCCCGGCCCTGGATCTGCTCGGGCGCGGTGCCGATCTCTACGTGCTGGAGCTGTCCAGTTTCCAGCTGGAGACCACCGATGAACTGAATGCCCTGGCTGCCACGGTGCTGAATGTCAGCGATGACCACATGGACCGTTATCCGAACAAGATGGCCTACTTCCAGGCCAAACAGCGGATATTCCGGGGCGCGAAGAATGCCATCGTCAACCTGGATGATGCCCTTAGCACGCCCATGGCCCGGGACACCCTGCGGTTCCTGTGTTTCGGTTTTCACCGGGTGAACCCGGAGACCTTCAGTACCCGGGACGACGATCAGGGTACCTGGATCACCTTCGGGTTCGACAACCTGCTGCTCACCAGCGAGCTCCGGCTCCTGGGCCGCCACAACGTCAGTAATGTCATGGCGGCACTGGCCCTTGGCCATGCGGCGGGGTTCCCGATGGACGTCATGTTGCAGGTAGCCCGGGAGTTCCGGGGGCTGCCACACCGCTGCGAGTTTGTCCGCAGTTTCGAGGACGTTGACTACATCAATGATTCCAAGGGTACCAACGTGGGGGCCACGGTGGCGGCCATCGAGAGCCTGGCCCCGGAGCAGGGCAAAGTGGTGCTGATTGCCGGCGGTGATGGCAAGGGCGCGGACTTCGCGCCCCTGGAGGCGCCGGTTGCGCTGTATTGCCGGGCGGTGGTGCTGATCGGCACGGACGCGGACCGGATAGCGGAGGCCATCGGCAGCGGCGTTCCGACTGTACGGGCCGGCACCCTGAGCGACGCAGTCTCGGCCGCCCGGAAAGCGGCCCGCCCGGGTGACAGGGTGCTGCTGTCGCCGGCGTGCGCCAGTTTTGACATGTTCCGCGATTATCTGGATCGCGGTGACCAGTTCCGAACACTCGTGGAGGCGCTGTGATGTCAGCCGGAATCAGCCTTCCGAACCGCAACAGCTGGCTGGGCGAGATCCAGCCTCTGCCGGTGCTGGTGCTCAGTGCGGCGGCTTTGCTGGTGGTCGGTGTGGTGATGATTTCATCCGCTTCCATGGACATGGCGGCGGAAACCATGGGGAACAGCTACCACTATGTGATCCGTCAGCTGCTGTTCGCTGCCATGGGAGGTGTCCTGGCCCTGGTGGCGGTGAATGTGCCGGTTGCCTGGTGGGAGCGCAGTGGCTGGCTGCTGCTGGGCATCGGTCTGCTGGTGCTGGTGCTGGTGCTGACCCCGATGGGGCGCACGGTCAATGGTTCCACCCGTTGGATCCCGTTCGGCCTGTTCAACGTGCAGGTGTCCGAGGTGGCAAAACTGTGCCTGATTGCCTATCTGGCGGGTTACGTGGTGCGCCGCCGGGACGAACTGCTCAATACCTGGCCCGGCTTTCTGAAGCCGCTTGTGGTGTTGGGCGTGGCCTCGGTTCTACTGGTTATCCAGCCGGACTTCGGAGCCACGGTGGTGCTGGTGACGGCGGCTGCCGGCATGATTTTTCTCAGTGGCGTCCGGTTGACCCGGTTCCTGCCGTTGATCGCGATTCTGGTGGCCCTGGGGACTGTCCTGGTGTTAACCCAGCCTTACCGGCTGAAACGGGTGGTGAGCTACCTGGATCCCTGGAAAGACCAGTTTGATACCGGATACCAGCTGACCCAGTCGCTGATTGCCTTCGGCCGTGGCGAGTGGGCCGGTGTCGGCCTGGGCAATTCGATCCAGAAGCTGTTCTATCTGCCCGAGGCCCACACCGACTTTATCTTCGCGATCATTGCCGAGGAATTCGGTCTGCTGGGGTCGTTGCTGGTACTGGCCCTGTTCACGGTCCTGGTGATTTCAGGCTTCGTGATTGCCCGCCGGGCCGAGAAGGCTGAAATGCCTTTTGGCGCCTGTTTTGCCTATGGCCTGACGCTCCTGATCGGGCTGCAGGCCGGCATCAACATGGCGGTCAGCACCGGACTGCTGCCCACCAAGGGCCTGACCCTGCCGTTGGTGAGTTATGGCGGGTCAAGCCTGATGATTACCTGCGTGTGTATTGGTGTTCTCGCACGCATTGAAATGGAACGGCTGGACAAGGTACGCGTGGCCAGTGAGAAGAACGGTTCAAAGAAACGGGGAGGGGCGGTGTATGACTGAATCCCGTCGCTTCCTGATGATGGCAGGCGGCACCGGGGGCCACGTGTTCCCGGCGCTGGCAACTGCCCGGGCCCTTGAGGCCAGGGGGCATGAGGTTTACTGGCTGGGCGCCACCGGTGGCATGGAACAGCGGCTGATCGGCGATACCGACATCCCGTTGTCGCTCATCCACATCTCGGGCCTGCGGGGCAAAGGCAAGCTGGCCCTGTTGCTGGCGCCGTTCCGCCTGATGCGGGCCCTGGGTGAAGCGTTCACGGTGGTGCGGCGAATCCGTCCCGACTGCGTCGTTGGCATGGGCGGATTCGTGACCGGACCGGGCGGAGTAGCCGCCTGGCTGACCCGGACACCCCTGGTGATCCATGAGCAGAATGCCATTGCCGGGATGACTAACCGCATTCTGGTGCGGTTCGCCAACACGGTGCTGGAAGCCTTCCCGGGTAGTTTCGGGGCAGACGTGGTGACCCGATGCACCGGTAACCCGGTGCGCCAGGATCTGGCCAGTCTGCCGGAGCCGGAAACCCGCATGGCCGGCCGGTCCGGCCAGCTGCGGGTCCTGGTGGTTGGCGGCAGCCTCGGCGCCCGGGTGTTCAATCAGCAGGTCCCCGAGGCCCTGGCCCTGATTCCGAAGGCGGGTCGACCGGAGGTGCGTCACCAGTGTGGTGAGAAGAACCTGGATGAGGCGAAAGCCGCCTACGAGGCACAGGGTGTAACAGCCAGTATCGAGCCGTTTATCAGGGATATGGCCGAAGCCTACAGCTGGGCCGATGTAGTCATCTGTCGCTCGGGAGCGCTGACGGTTTCCGAGCTCTGCGCGGCGGGTATCGGTGCCGTACTGGTGCCATTTCCCCATGCCGTGGATGACCACCAGACGGCCAATGCGAAGCAGATGGTGGAGGCGAAGGCGGCAGTGCTGATTCCACAGCCAAAACTGACACCGGCAACCCTGGCCGAAACCCTGCAAGACCTGGCAAAGGATCGGACCAGGGTCATGAACATGGCGAAGGCTGCACGAACGCTGGCCCGCCCGGATGCAACGGAGAGAGTCGTGAATTACTGTCTGGAGGCCGCCAATGGCTGATGCAACCAATCCGCCACTGGTCTATCAGGTGCCCGAAATGCGCCGGATCCGCCACATCCACTTTGTCGGAATTGGTGGCGCCGGCATGAGCGGCATTGCCGAGGTCCTGAAGAACCAGGGCTATGAAGTGTCCGGCTCCGACCTGAAGGAAGGGCCGGTAACTGACCGCTTGAAATCGCTCGGTGTCGAGGTCCAGATCGGACACCGTGAAGAGAACAGCGCCCGGGCGGATGTTGTCGTGGTGTCCACGGCAGTCAAGTCTGACAACCCGGAGGTAGTGGCGGCCCGGAGCCGCAGGGTTCCCATCGTGCCGCGGGCCGAAATGCTGGCGGAGATCATGCGCTATCGCCACGGGATCGCCGTGGCCGGCACCCATGGCAAGACCACCACCACCAGCCTGATTGCCTCGGTGCTGGGTGAGGCGGGTCTCGATCCCACTTTCGTGATTGGCGGCAAGCTGAACAGTGCCGGTACCAACGCCCAGCTGGGTGGCTCCCGTTACCTGGTGGCGGAAGCGGATGAGAGCGATGCCTCCTTCCTGCACCTGACCCCGGTGATTTCCGTGGTCACCAACATCGAAGCCGACCACATGGATACCTATGGCGGTGATGTTGAAAAGCTGAAGCAGACCTTTGTCGACTTTCTTCACAATCTGCCGTTCTACGGCGTGGCCGTGATGTGTGTGGACGACGGTTATGTGCAGGAAATCATTCCGAGGATCTCCCGGGCCATCGTCACCTACGGTATCGACAACCCCGAGGCGGATTATCGGGCCGAGGAGATCACCTCTGATGGCCTGAAAACCCGCTTTGTGGTCAAGCGCCCGGGTGGTCGCAGTGACCTGCCGGTGGAGTTGCGGATGCCGGGACGGCATAACGTGCTCAATGCCCTGGCGGCCATTGCCGTTGCCACCGACGAAGGGGTCGCGGATGACGCCATCTGCAAGGGACTGGCCGGATTCGCTGGCGTCGGCCGACGGTTCCAGGTGTACGGCGATTACCAGACTCCGAAAGGCACCATCACCCTGGTGGACGATTACGGCCACCACCCGACCGAGGTGGAAGCAGTGATTCGTGCCGCCCATGATGCCTGGCCGGATCGCCGGTTGGTGATGTTGTACCAGCCGCACCGTTATACCCGCACCCGGGACCTTTACGAGGACTTCGTCCGGGTGCTGTCGGAAGTGGATGGTCTGCTGCTGATGGACGTGTATTCCGCCGGTGAGCCGGCGATTCCGGGCGCAGATGGCCGCTCCCTGTGCCGGAGCATTCGCCAGCGCGGCAAGGTGGAGCCGGTGTTTGTCGAGGACAACAGCGAAATAGAGAGCCTGCTGGCCAATGTGCTGCAGGATGGCGACCTGCTGATTACCCAGGGCGCCGGAGATATCGGTGGTGTGGCTGCCCGTCTGGCGGCAGCGGGAGTGATTTCTGGTGACTGATATGCACCACAACGAGATACAGGACTATCAGGCGGATCCGGAGCTGGTGAAGGCGCTGGGCCGGGTTGCCGTTTTCATGGGTGGTGATTCTGCCGAGCGCGAAGTCTCCCTGAAGAGCGGGAAGGCGGTGCTGGCCGCCCTGCAGTCCGCCGGCGTCGATGCCTTCGGGGTGGATGTCCGGGGCTGCCTGCTGAAAACCGTTGAGGATCCGGATTTCGACCGGGTATTCATTGCCCTTCATGGCCGGGGTGGTGAGGACGGAACGCTGCAGGCGATCCTGTCCCAGGCCGGTATTCCCTATACCGGCAGCGAGATGCTGGCTTCGGCCCTGGCCATGGACAAGCTCCGCACCAAGTATGTGTTCGAAGGCTGCGGCCTGCCGACGCCGAAATTCCGGGCCATGACCGCCGAGGACGAAGCCGGAAGGATTATGGCCGAGCTGCAGCAGCCCCTGAGCGTGAAGCCGGCGCACGAGGGTTCCAGCATCGGCATTCGCAAGGTGCGGACCGAGTCCGAACTGGTAGAGGCCTACCGGGCTGCCGCGGCGATGGACGACCTGGTGCTGGTGGAAGAGTGGATCGAGGGCCCGGAGTTTACCGTGAGCCTGCTGCAGGACCGGGCCCTTCCGGCCATTGGCCTGAGTGCCAGCACCGACCACGCGTTCTACGACTATGAGGCCAAGTACCTGGCCGATGACACCCATTACCGGATTCCCTGCGGGCTGGCCCCCGAGGATGAGCTCCGGCTCCAGCAACTTGCCCTGGATGCGTTCCGGGTGGTGGGTTGCCGGACCTGGGGACGGGTGGATGTGATGCAGGATGCCGATGGCCGTTTCTGGCTGCTTGAGGTCAACACGGTACCCGGTATGACCGACCACAGCCTGGTGCCGATGGCGGCGCGGGCTGCAGGTATCGGCTTTGAGGAACTGGTGGTCCGGATACTCCGCGACACCCTGGAGGATGCCAATGCTTGAGAACCTGCTGATCCGGAGTCGGGCGTTTCCGTCCGAGCCCCCGCGGCGCCGGGGGGCGACGTCCCTCGGTCCCGAGCGGGACCGGTTTGGCGTTCTCAGGGGCATCCTTGCAGCCGTACCCTGGCTGCAGGTGGGGCTCGGGGCCCTGATTGTGCTGCTGGCGGCCCTGGTGCCCTGGGGCACCGGCAAGGTGTTGAGTGCCATGGACCAGCAGATCCTGGCAATCGACGTCAACGGTGACTTCGTCGGGGACAGCCGGGTCGCCATCGAGCGGGAGGCGGGTAACTGGATCGGGAAAAGCTACTTTGCGACCGACCTTTCCGAGATCAAGAACGAGCTGGAGCAGCGGCCCTGGGTGGCTTCCGCGGCGGTTCGCCGGGTCTGGCCGGATCGGTTGGTGATCGATATCCGGGAAAAGAAACCGCTGGCGTACTGGACTGACGGGCGCCTGGTGAGTCGGACCGGCGAGCTGTTCACGCCGCCGAATCCCGAGGTGGCGGGTCGTCTGCCCCGGCTGGCAGGCCCGGATGAGCGGGTGCGTGAGGTGATCCGGATGGCCCAGACCATGAACGACCGGCTGGTCAGCCATGGACTCGGTTTTGCCGGCCTGTCACTGGAAGCCCGGGGCGCCTGGACCCTGACCCTGGCGAACGGCATCCAGGTGGTGCTCGGCAGGGACCAGGTGGACGAGCGTTTTGAGCGGTTCATGACAGTTTACGAGACCCGGCTGGCATCCCGGTCGGATGAAGTCAGCAGGGTGGATGCCCGCTACACCAACGGTGTTGCGGTGCAGTGGAAGCAGGCAGTCGCGGCTTCCGGGCCGAATTCATAGCAAATTAACGACAGACCAACGGTTTGGTGGAATACATGTCATCGGTTGAAACGGAAAACATGATTGTTGGCCTCGATATCGGAACCTCGAAGGTGGTTGCGATCGTCGGCAAGCGCAAGATGGACGGCACCATTGAGGTGGTGGGGATCGGTTCCCACCCGTCCCGGGGCCTGAAGCGCGGTGTGGTGGTCAATATCGAGACCACCGTGCAGGCCATCCAGCGTGCTGTCGAGGAGGCCGAGCTCATGGCCGGCTGCCGGATTCATTCGGTGTACGCCGGAATCGCGGGCAGCCACATCAAGAGCCTGAACTCCCATGGCATCGTGGCCATCCGGGACCGGGAGGTCACCCAGGCGGATATCGACCGGGTGATTGACGCCGCCCAGGCGGTGGCTATTCCCGCCGACCAGAAGATCCTGCACATCCTGCCGCAGGAGTTCGTGATTGACAGCCAGGAGGGCATCAAGGAGCCCATGGGCATGTCCGGTGTCCGCCTGGAGGCCAAGGTGCACCTGGTGACCTGTGCGGTAAATGCTGCCCAGAACATCGAGAAATGCGTCAGGCGCTGCGGTCTGGAGGTGGACGACATCATCCTGGAGCAGCTGGCTTCCAGTCACGCCATCCTGACCGAGGACGAGAAGGAGCTGGGCGTCTGCGTGGTGGATGTTGGTGGTGGCACCACCGACATCGCCGTGTTCACCGGCGGCGCCATCCGCCACACCGCGGTAATCCCGATTGCCGGGGACCAGGTCACCAACGACATTGCCATGGCGCTGCGGACGCCAACCCAGAATGCCGAAGAGATCAAGATCAAGTATGCCTGTGCGCTGACCCAGCTCGCAGGCGCCGATGAAACCATCAAGGTGCCGAGCGTCGGCGACCGTGCCCCCCGTGACCTTTCACGGCAGGCACTGGCCGAAGTGGTGGAGCCTCGTTACGAGGAGCTTTTCACCCTGGTGCAGTCGGAACTGCGCCGGTCCGGATTTGAGGACCTGATTCCCGCAGGCATCGTGATAACCGGCGGTTCCTCCACCATGGAAGGTGTGGTGGAACTGGCCGAGGAGATCTTCCACATGCCGGTCCGCCTGGCTTCTCCGCAGGCGGTGTCCGGTATGACGGAAGTGGTCAACAACCCGATCTACGCCACTGGCGTCGGGTTGTTGATCCATGGCTTCCGCCAGATGGATCTCGGGCGGGCGCCCGTGCTCAAGGGGGAAGAGGCCCCCTCGCTGTTTGAGCGCATGAAAGCCTGGTTTACCGGTCATTTCTGACCGGCCAGGACGAGCAGTACACGAAGGTATCTCGAAAACACAAATCTCGAAAAAACAGCCTGGATAGGCTGTCTACAGCACGAAGGAGTAGGGGAAATGTTCGAACTCGTCGATAATGTCCAGCAAAACGCTGTCATTAAAGTCGTCGGTGTTGGTGGTGGCGGTGGTAATGCCGTACGTCACATGCTCAACAGCGACGTTGAAGGTGTGGAATTTATCTGCGCCAACACCGATGCCCAGGCGCTGACTGATCTGGATGCCCGGCAGGTAATCCAGCTTGGTGGTAACATCACCAAGGGCCTGGGTGCCGGCGCCAATCCGGAAGTAGGTCGTCAGTCTGCCCTGGAAGACCGTGACCGTATCGCAGAGGCCCTGCAGGGCGCCGATATGGTGTTCATCACCGCCGGCATGGGCGGAGGTACCGGCACCGGAGCCGCTCCGGTTGTGGCCGAGGTGGCCCGTGAGCTGGGTATCCTGACCGTGGCCGTGGTCACCAAGCCCTTCATGTTCGAAGGCGGCAAGCGCATGAGCGTGGCCGAAGAGGGTCTGAAGGAGCTCGAAGAGAGCGTTGACTCCCTGATCACCATTCCCAACGAGAAGCTGCTGGCGGTCATGGGCAAGAAGACCAGCCTGCTGGATGCCTTTGCCTCAGCCAACGATGTACTGCTGGGTGCTGTGCAGGGCATTGCTGACCTGATCACCCGCAACGGCATGATCAACGTCGACTTCGCGGACGTGAAGACGGTGATGTCGGAGATGGGCATGGCCATGATGGGTACCGCCCGCGCCACTGGCGAGAACCGTGCCCGGGAAGCTGCGGAGGCCGCCGTGCGCAGCCCGCTGCTCGAGGACATCAATCTCCAGGGCGCCAAGGGTATCCTGGTCAATATCACTGCCGGCATGGATCTCAACCTGGGCGAATTCTCCGAGGTTGGCGACATTGTGCGTGAGTTCGCGTCCGATTCCGCGACCGTTGTGGTCGGTACCGTGATCGATCCGGAAATGACCGACGAACTCAAGGTGACTGTTGTTGCCACCGGCCTGGGCGGTGATCGCGAAAAGCCGACGAAGGTTGTCGACAACACCCGTACCCTGGATGGCAAGACCGACTACAACCAGCTGGATCGTCCAGCGGTTCTGCGTCGTCGCGCCGTGTCCAGCGGTAACGTGGCTATCGATCAGAATAAGGAAAGCGAAGAGCAGGGCGTGGACTATCTCGATATTCCCGCATTCCTTCGCCGTCAGGCTGATTGATAATCTGTCGCAACTGTGAGCCGGTTATGAGTACGGGAATCCAACTCGGCTTTTTTGCCGAATAAGGGAACCTGACTGCCGGAAATTACGTGCGCTGAGTGCCGAGTGTTGGCTTTGTGTAAATTTGAGGCAAAGCCCTCTTGGTCAAATGGTACTCAGTCTTAATTTCTGATATTCTCCGGGCAGTTTTTTGCCTAGAATATCGCCATTTTGTGACGGAATGATGAACCGATGATCAGACAACGGACACTCAAAAACACCATCCGGGCTACCGGTGTGGGCCTGCACTCAGGAGAAAAGGTTTACCTGACCCTGAAGCCGGCTCCGGTAGGCTCGGGTATCATCTTCCGCCGGACGGATCTGGACCCGATGGTCGAGATTCGCGCCTGTGCGGAAAATGTGGGTGAGACCATGCTGTCCACGACGCTGGTAAAAAACGGTGTCCGTGTGGCAACAGTAGAGCACTTGCTGTCAGCCATGGCTGGTCTCGGTATTGATAACTGCTTCGTGGAGCTCAGCGCGCCTGAAGTGCCCATCATGGACGGCTCCGCCGGACCGTTCGTGTTCCTGCTGCAGTCTGCCGGCATCGCCGAGCAGGACGCGGCCAAGCGCTTCATCCGCATCAAGCGCGAAGTTACCGTGGAAGAAGGCGACAAGAAAGCGACCTTCCTGCCCTTCGAGGGTTTCAAGGTCTCCTTCGGTATCGACTTCGACCATCCGGTGTTCAAGGGCCGTGCCCAGACCGCGACCGTGGATTTCTCCAGTACTTCCTTCGTGAAGGAAGTGTCCCGCGCCCGGACCTTCGGGTTCATGCGTGACATCGAGAAGCTGCGGGCGATGAACCTGGCACTGGGTGGCTCTGTCGATAACGCCATCGTGGTTGATGACTACAAGATCCTGAACGAAGACGGTCTTCGTTACGACGATGAGTTCGTCAAGCACAAGGTGCTGGATGCCATTGGCGACCTGTACCTGCTTGGTAACAGCCTGATCGGTGAGTTCCGCGGTGTGAAGTCCGGTCACGACCTGAACAACAAGCTGCTCCGTAAGCTCCGGGCTGAACAGGATGCGTGGGAAGTGGTTACCTTCGATGACGAAGCGACCGCCCCCATCTCCTATATGAAGCCTGTGCTGGCAGCTCAGGGTTAAGGCAGGACGCCTTAATCGCGGGCGTGGCTTGCGAGTTTTTCGAGAACCTCGCGTAAAGCTTTATCCTTCGTGTGCCCGGCCTCCTCTGCGAGGAGCCGGGCATTTTCTTTGCTGAGGGACTGCTTTTCGGCGCGCTTTGTCTCCCTGAAGCGCGGCGGTGCCACCTTTACTTTCAGTTTCCACACGTAACGGAACAGCTCCTGCTCCCGGACGCTGGCCATGATCTCATGCTGGCGGAAACGGATCTGGCTGGCCCGCGTGGCGTTGGCAGCGGACAGTACCAGTTCGCCTTCCTGGCAGCTGAGAAAGCGAACGCCAGTGGCGAGCTCGTCGGGGAGCGCGCTCAGAACCTGCTCTTCCGCCTGCCGGTGCAGTTCGGCCTTGGCCACGAGATCACTCAGGGCAGGGCTGCCGCCAACCTTGTCGAAGCTCATTTTCTGTTCGCTTTTCCGCTTCATTGACGCGCTTTCACTCGACGGTTCCGTTTACGATTGGTTACACTTCGGCACTGTTTGAGGGTAGTGCCCGCTTCAGACTCGTTTTACATTGTTGCAAATACCTATGTCCAGCGGGCGCTGCGATTATTCAGTACGTAGTTGTTGCCAGGGAAAGGTCAGACCCATTCGGACATCCCGGGCCGCAACACGCAGGATCAGGCTTGCGGCTCCCCGATGAAATCAGAAGACAATATGAACATTATCCTCGTAGGCAAACACCACGGGAAGTCCCGGGTTGTCGCCCTGAACGGCAAGTTCCTGGCTGCTATGTTGGTGCTGGTACTTGCTTTGATCAGCGCGGCAGTTTGGGGCGGCTACCAGGCGGCAGTCAGCAAGGCCAAAGCACAGGAGCCAAAGCCGTCGGAGCTGGTGGCGCACTGGAAAAGCAAGCTGGAGGCCCAGCAACAGGAACTGGCCGCCGTTGAAGAGCAGGTCCGTGAACAGGTCGATGCCCTGACCCTGCGCCTCGGTGAACTCCAGGGCCGCATGTTGCGCCTCGACGCCCTCGGGCAGCGGTTTGTGGAATCCGGGCTGGTCGCCAGTGAAGAGTTCAACTTTGATGAGCCGCCGGCCGTCGGTGGGCCTGAAGGACCTGAGACCAGGGAATCCTTTTCCGCACCGGCATTGACCGACATGATCGAACGTATGGAGGCGCAGCTGGCCGACCGGGAACAGCAACTGCGCCTGTTGGATACTCTGGCTTCCCGCCAGAAGCTGGAAGAAGAAATGTACGTTGAGGGCCGGCCGATTACCTGGGGCTGGCTGTCGTCCAAGTATGGCTATCGTTCCGATCCTTTTTCCGGCAAGCGAACCTGGCATGACGGTGTCGACCTGGCGGGCAAGGATGGTAGTGACATTATTGCGGTTGCCGGTGGTGTGGTCACCTGGGCCGGCGAGCGTTATGGCTATGGCAACCTGGTGGAAATCGACCACGGTGATGGTCTGGTGACCCGCTACGGTCACTGCAAGACCGTCAAGGTCAAGACTGGGGACGTGGTCCAGAAGGGGCAGGTGGTTGCCCTGATGGGCAGCACCGGTCGGTCCACGGGGCCTCACGTGCATTTCGAGGTCCTGCAGAATGGTCGCTCGAAGGATCCTGTGAAATACATTGCCCGGGCCAATCGTTAAGTCCCGGCGATGCCTTGTTACGGATTCCCGGTTTTCCCTTCCAGTTCCCTCCGGGGGCGAAGCATTCGCTCCGGAGGGCAAGTCGTTGGCATTCCGACACTTTCATTCCGGCACTTGTGAGGTGCGCCTTTTGTCCTGTCGGGAAATAAGGTTAGAATGCCTGCTTCCCTCGTTTAATTAAAGAAGCAGTGGTCTATGTTCACAAAGCTTGCAACCAAGATGTTCGGCAGCAAAAATGCCAGAGAAATCAAGAGGATGCGAAAGCAAGTTGCGCGCATCAACGAACTTGAAGAGCAGTTTGGCAATTTTTCGGACACCGAGTTGCAGGGCAAGACCGCTGAGTTCCGCCGCCGTGTGGAAGAGGGCGAAAGCCTCGATGCCCTGTTGCCCGAGGCCTTTGCCACGGTTAGGGAAGCCAGCCGTCGCGTCATGGGCATGCGTCACTATGACGTCCAGCTGATTGGTGGTATCACCCTGCACGAAGGCCGGATTGCCGAGATGAAGACCGGTGAGGGTAAGACTCTGGTGGCGACTGCCGCGGTCTACCTCAACTCGCTGTCCGGCAAGGGTGTTCATGTGGTCACGGTTAACGACTACTTGGCTCGCCGGGACGCTGAGTGGATGGGCAAACTTTATCGCTTCCTGGGCCTGCAGGTGGGGGTGGTCGTTTCCGGCCAGGCACCTGATGAGAAGAAAGCGGCCTACCAGGCGGACATCACCTACGGTACCAACAACGAATTCGGTTTCGACTATCTCCGCGACAACATGGCATTCAGCACCGAGGACAAGGTCCAGCGCGGGCTGAACTTCGCCATCGTCGACGAGGTGGACTCCATCCTGATCGACGAAGCCCGGACGCCGCTGATCATCTCCGGTGCCGCCGAGGACAGCTCCAAGCTCTATCAGGCCATCAATGAGTTGGTGCCGAGTCTTGAGAAGGGGGAGGTGTCCGAAGAGGGCGAGCCTTCCGGCGACTTCACCATCGATGAGAAAGCCCGCCAGGTGGAGCTGACCGAGGCTGGTCATGAGAACGTCGAGGAACTGCTGCTCGGACGCGGCCTGCTGAACGAAGGCGAGAGCCTGTATTCCGCCTCCAACCTGAGCCTGCTGCACCATGTGCACTCGGCCTTGCGCGCCCATCACCTGTTCCAGAAGGATGTTGATTACATCGTCCAGGGTGACCAGGTGGTCATCGTTGACGAGCATACCGGCCGGACCATGCCGGGCCGCCGCTGGAGCGAGGGCCTGCACCAGGCCATCGAGGCGAAGGAAGGCGTCAGGATCCAGGCCGAGAGTCAGACCCTGGCCTCGACCACTTTCCAGAACTACTTCCGTCTGTACGAGAAGCTGGCCGGTATGACGGGTACCGCCGATACCGAAGCTTTCGAATTCCGCCAGATCTACGGCCTGGACGTGGTGGTAATTCCGCCCAACAAGCCGATCCAGCGGATCGACTACAACGACCTGGTGTACCTCACCCAGGAAGAGAAATTCCACGCCATCATCGACGAGATCAAGGACGTCACTGCCGAGGGGCGCCCGATCCTGGTCGGTACCGCATCTATCGAGGCCTCCGAGCTGCTGTCGATGCTGCTCAAGAAAGCCCGGATCGACCACAAGATCCTGAACGCCAAGCAGCACGAGTCCGAGGCCATGATCGTGGCCCAGGCCGGTCGCCCGGGTGCGGTCACCATTGCCACCAACATGGCCGGCCGGGGTACCGACATCGTCCTCGGTGGTAACTGGGAATACGAAGTCGCGGCGATGGAGAATCCCACCGAGGAAGCCGTCGCCAAGATGAAGGCCGAGTGGACCGAGCGTCATAACCAGGTGCTGGAGGCCGGTGGCCTGCACATCATCGGTACCGAGCGTCACGAGTCCCGCCGGATCGACAACCAGCTACGTGGTCGTGCCGGTCGTCAGGGGGATCCGGGGTCATCCCGCTTCTTCCTGTCCCTGGAAGACAACCTGATGCGGATCTTCGCCCCGGACCGGGTGAAGAGCCTGATGCAGGCCATGGGCATGAAGAAGGGCGAGGCCATCGAGCACCGCATGGTCACCAACGCCATCGAGAAGTCCCAGCGCAAAGTGGAAGGCCGCAACTTCGATATGCGGAAGACCCTGCTGGAATACGATGACGTGGCCAACGACCAGCGTACCGTGATCTACGACCAGCGTAACGAGGTCATGTCCTCCGAGGATATCTCGGACATGATCAAGACCATCCGCGAGGATGTGGTCAGCGAGCTGATCAACGAGTACATCCCGCCCCAGAGCATGCCGGAACAGTGGGATGTGGCGGGTCTCGAGTCCCAGCTTCAGTCCGAGATGGCCATTGATCTGCCGATTCAGCAGTGGCTTCAGGAAGACAGCAAACTTTACGAGGAAAGCCTACGCGAGAAGATCCTCAGCGAGATTGTTGCCGCCTACGAGGCGAAGGAAGCCATTGCCGGCTCCGAGGCCATGCGCAAGTTCGAGAAGCAGGTGTTCCTGCAGGTGCTCGATACTCTCTGGAAAGAGCACCTGTCCAACATGGACCATCTGCGCCGGGGTATTCACCTGCGCGGTTATGCCCAGAAGAACCCGAAGCAGGAATACAAGCGCGAGGCGTTCAACCTGTTCGAGGAAATGCTGGAGACCATGAAGCGGGATATTGCTCGCATCCTGAGTCATGTCCGGGTGCAGACCCCCGAGGAAATGGAAGAGGTGGAGCGCCGCCGCAAGGCCGAGCTCGAGAGAGAACTGGCCCGAGCCCGCATGCGCCATGACGAGACCAGCGCCACCGCCCAGAGCCAGGCAGAAGGCGACGGTGAGGGAGAGCGGCAGTCCGCGACGCCGGAAACCTTTGTCCGCCAGGAGCGCAAGGTGGGACGAAACGAGCCCTGTCCCTGCGGGTCCGGCAAGAAGTACAAACAGTGCTGCGGCAAGGTCAGCTGACCCCGGCGCACTGAACCCGGTCAAAGACCCGCAACCTGACAAGCGCAGGCTGCGGGTTTTTGCGTTTTGAAAGTTACTGATTGGATTGAGTGAGAGGAGAGGCAGGATGGCGGTAGGTCCAGGCACCTTACCCGAGTTTTTCCCGGTAGCCGGCGTCAAGTTGGGCATTGCCAGTGCGGGCATCAAGAAGCCCGGCCGGAAAGATGTGGTGGTATTCGAGCTCGCCCCCGGCAGTCGGGTTGCGGGCATCTTTACCCGTAACCAGTTCTGCGCCGCGCCGGTCACCGTAAGCCGGCAGCACCTGGCCCGAACCGCGCCACGGTATCTGCTGGTGAACACCGGGAATGCCAATGCCGGTACCGGCGAGCGGGGCATGAAGGATGCCGTCGCCTGCTGCCAGGCGCTGGCGGACAACGCCGGCGTCAGCGCCGATGAGGTATTGCCGTTTTCGACTGGCGTGATCGGCGAGCCCCTGCCGGTAGACAAGATTGTCGGGGCCCTGCCCGAGGCACTCGCCAATACTGCGGAAAATCGCTGGGCCGAGGCGGCCACCGGGATCATGACCACCGATACCCGGCCCAAGGGGGCCTCCTGCCAGGTGGACCTTGGCGGCCATACCGTGACCATTTCCGGGATCAGCAAGGGTGCCGGCATGATCCGCCCGAACATGGCGACCATGCTCGGTTTCATCGCCACGGACGCCCGGATTGCGCCGGACGTACTCCAGACCCTGGCTTCGGAACTGGGGGAGAAGTCCTTCAACCGGATAACCATCGATGGCGATACCTCTACCAACGATGCCTGCATGCTGATGGCCTCCGGCCAGTATGGCGGCCCGGAGATTGCCGCCGACAGTCCCGAGCTGGCGACATTGCGCGAGGCGTTGCAGCAGGTCTACCTGGACCTGGCCCATGCCATCGTCCGTGACGGCGAGGGTGCCACCAAGTTTGTCACCATCGATGTCAGCGGGGCGGCCAACCAGCAGGAAGCCCTGGACGTGGCCTACACCGTGGCCCATTCGCCGCTGGTCAAGACCGCGCTGTTCGCCTCCGATCCGAACTGGGGCCGGATCCTGGCAGCGGTTGGCCGTGCCGGTGTTCCGGACCTGGATCTCAATGCCCTGGAAATCTACCTGGGCGATGTCTGCCTGGTGCGCCAGGGCGGCCGGGCCGATGATTACTCCGAGGAGCGCGGCCAGGCGGTAATGGACCAGGAGGAAATCACCATTGCCATCGACCTGAAGCGCGGCGACATCCGGGAGACGGTCTGGACCTGTGATTTTTCCCATGACTACGTGACCATCAACGCGGAGTACCGGACCTGAGCATGACCGCAACGCAAAGCCCGGTCCGGGAGATCCATGTGGCGGTCGGCGTCATCGTCCGGGAGGGCCGGGTGCTGATCGCCCGTCGCCCTGACCACGTGCATCAGGGCGGGTTGCTGGAGTTTCCCGGTGGCAAGGTCGAGCCGGGTGAGACGGTCCAGCGGGCCCTGGTCCGGGAAATTGCTGAGGAAACCGGCTTGAGTCTCTCCGAGAGCTCCCTGGAGCCGGTCATTGGTATCCGCCACGACTACGGCGACAAGCGGGTTTTTCTGGACGTCTGGCGCACCTCTGAGGCCTCGGGAGAGCCCGAGGGCCGGGAAGGGCAACCGGTGGACTGGCTGGAACCCGAACAGCTTCGGGACCAGGATTTTCCGGTCGCCAACCGCCCGGTAATCCGTGCTCTGCGCCTGCCCGGGGTGCTTGCCATTACCGGTGCGATGACTGCATCGGAGGATGGGGTGGCCAGCCTCGAGAGCGGGCTGGAGCAGCTGAAAGCCTCCGGGGCCACCTGTGTGGTGCTACGCTCTCCCGAGCTGTCACCGGAGGACTACGTCCGCTTCGCCAGCAAAGCGGTGGCCATATGCACAGAGCAGGGGCTGACGCCGATCCTTCATGGCAGCCCGGAAATATTTGATGCCGTTCCGGGTGCCGGCGGTCTGCACCTGCCCTGGAGCGAGGCGCAGGCCCTTGCCAGCCGTCCGGTTCCGGAGTCGGTGTGGCTGGGCGTGTCCTGCCACGATGCAGATCAGCTCGCTCATGCCGCAGCCCTGGGGGCCGATTACGCCACCCTGGGTCCGGTACAGCCGACCAGGAGTCATCCGGGGCGTCCGGCCATGGGCTGGGAGCAATTCGAAGCCCTGGTGGCGCAAGCGGTCATTCCCGTGTATGCCCTGGGTGGGCTTGGCCCGGGGGAAGAAATTGCGGCGCGCCGGCTGGGTGGCCAGGGCGTTGCCGGCATCCGGTTCTGGTGGCGGTCGGACCGGTAGATATCAAGGCTGGCTTCGGCTGTGTCTGGTATGCTGGCGAGATCTGATCAATCCATTTCCAATCATGTCTCTGGAGAAACCGTGAGCAAGCTGACCCACCTGGACGAGAAGGGCGAAGCCCGCATGGTCGATGTCACCAACAAGGACGTGACCGAACGGGAAGCCCGCGCCGAAGCCACCATCCGTATGGCGCCGGAAACCCTGAAAATGATCATCGAGGGCGAGCATCCCAAGGGCGATGTGCTGGCAGTGGCCCGGATCGCGGGCATCATGGCAGCAAAGAAAACCCATGAGCTGATTCCTCTTTGCCACAGCCTGAACCTGACCTCGGTGAAGGTTGAGCTGAATCCGGGCGAGGATGACGCCTCGGTACATATCCTGACCCGCTGCAAGCTCTCTGGCCAGACCGGGGTCGAAATGGAGGCCCTGACTGCGGCCAGCGTGGCGGCACTCACGCTGTATGACATGTGCAAGGCGGTGGATCGCGGCATGGTCGTGGACAACGTGCGGTTGCTCGAGAAGAAGGGCGGGCGCAGCGGCCACTGGGTTGCCGGGCAGGCCTGATCCGGCCCGCGGCAGGGAGCGTACTATCCGGTAGCGATTTACCACCGGAGAGCCCACCGTGCCAAGACTACGCCAAGCCGGCGGCCACGTGATAGAATGCGCGCCCCGATTGATTGAACCACGAGGAAACACTGTGGCTGTTCGTTACATCCAGACCTGCCGGTTGCCAACCCCGTTCGGGGTGTTTGACATGCACGGTTTCGAAGAGCCGGATACCGGAAAGGAGCACATCGCCCTGACCCTGGGGGACCTGGATAGTGATGAGCCGATGCTGGCCCGGACCCATTCCGAATGTCTGACCGGCGATGCCCTGTACAGCATGCGCTGTGATTGCGGCTATCAGCTTGAAGAGGCCTTGCGCAGCATTGCCCGCGAAGGGCGGGGTATCCTGATGTACCTCCGCCAGGAGGGCCGGGGGATCGGGCTGCTGAACAAGATTCGCGCCTATCACCTGCAGGACCAGGGTGCCGATACGGTCGAGGCGAACGAGCAGCTCGGTTTTGCCGCGGATTTGCGGGATTACAGCATGTGCAAGGATATGCTGGAACACCTGGGGATCAACAGCCTGCGATTGATGACCAACAACCCGCGCAAGGTCAAGGCGCTGGAGTCTTATGGCATCGACATTGCCGAGCGGGTCCCGTTGCACGTGGGGCGCAATCCGCACAACGAGAACTACCTCAACACCAAGCAGAGCAAGCTGGGACACTGGCTGGAAACGCACCAGGACGACGATCCCGAGTAATCGGCCCCGCTGCCTTGGGTCACACAAAAAAGCCCGCGTCCGGAGACGCGGGCTTTTTCGTTAGGAGCAGAGGTTACTTGACTGCTTTGAGACTGGAGCGCTGGAGCCGTTCCAGGCGTTCGGCGATGGCCGACCGGATGCCCTCGGCGTCTAGGCCGCAGTCGCTCAACAGTTCTCCGTGCTTGCCGTGGTCGATAAAGGTATCCGGCAGCCCGAGCTGAAGCACCGGCTGGGCGACTTCGCGGTGGTTCAGGAATTCGGTAACCGCACTGCCGGCGCCACCGGCCACCACATTCTCTTCCAGGGTCACCAGCAGGTCATGCTGCTCGGCCAGTTCCAGTACCAGCTCCTCGTCCAGCGGTTTGACGAAACGCATGTCGGCAACGGTGGCACCCAGTGCCTCGGCCGCTTCCAGTGCGGGTGCGAGCAGGGTGCCGAAGTTCAGGATGGCGACTCCGCTGCCTTCCCGAATGCGGCGACCCTTGCCCAGCTCCAGCGGTTTCAGCTCGGGCTCGATCTTCGCGCCCGGCCCGGTGCCGCGGGGGTAGCGAACCGCAGCCGGACCGTTGAACAGCATGCCAGTCTGCAGCATCTGCCGGGTCTCGTTCTCGTCAGACGGAGTCATCACCACCATGTTGGGGATGCAGCGCAGGTAGCTGATATCGAACGCACCAGCGTGGGTCGGACCGTCTTCGCCCACCAGACCGGCCCGGTCGATGGCAAAGAGCACATCCAGGTTCTGGATGGCCACGTCATGGATCAGCTGATCATAGCCCCTTTGCAGGAAGGTGGAGTAGATCGCCACCACCGGTTTGGCGCCGTCGCAGGCCAGGCCGGCCGCCAGGGTCACGGAGTGCTGCTCGGCAATGGCAACGTCGAAATAGCGATCCGGGAAACGCTGGGAGAAGGCCAGCAGATCGGAGCCCTCACACATGGCCGGTGTGATGCCCACCACCCGTTCGTCCTGCTCGGCGGCATCGCAGAGCCACTGGCCGAAGACATTGGCGTACTTCGGTTTGGCCGGCTTGGGGGTGACCGGTTCCGGCTTGCTCGGTGGCACCGGCTCGATCTTGTTGATGGCATGGTAGCCGATCGGGTCGGCCTCCGCCGGGGCAAAGCCCTTGCCCTTGGTGGTCACCACGTGCAGGAACTGCGGGCCGTCCAGCTCGCGGATGTTCTCCAGGGTCTCCACCAGCAGCGGCAGATCATGGCCATCGATAGGGCCGATGTAGTTGAAACCGAGTTCCTCGAACAGGGTGCCCGGGGCAATCATGCCCTTGAAGTGTTCCTCGGTCTTCTTGGCCAGGGCCATCAGGTGCGGCGCACCCTGCAGCACCTTCTTGCTGCTGTCCCGGACCTGGTTGTAGGTGCGGCTGGACAGCAGTTTGGCGAAATAGTTGGACAGGCCTCCCACGTTTCGGGAGATCGACATGTCGTTGTCGTTCAGGATGACCAACATGTTGGCATGCAGGTGGCCGGCATGGTTGAGGGCCTCGAAGGCCATGCCCGCGGTCATGGCGCCGTCGCCGATCACGGCAATGCTCTTGCGGCCGGTGTTCTGCATGCGGGCGGCGATAGCCATGCCCAAAGCGGCACTGATGGAGGTGCTGGAGTGGCCCACTCCGAAGGTGTCGTACTCGCTTTCGGCGCGCTTGGGGAAGCCGGCCAGGCCACCCTTGCGGCGAATGCTGCCCATCTGTTCCCGGCGGCCGGTGAGGATTTTGTGGGGATAGGCCTGATGGCCCACGTCCCAGACCAGGCGGTCCTCCGGGGTGTTGAACACATAGTGGAGGGCGACGGTCAGCTCCAGTACGCCCAGCCCGGCACCAAAATGCCCGCCGGTCTGGCCGACGGACCACAGCAGGAACGCCCGCAGTTCCCGGGCCAGCTGGGTCAGCTGTTCAGCCGGCAGCTCACGGAGCTGGGCCGGTACATCAATCCGGTCCAGCAGCGGGGTATTGGGCCGCTGTGACGGGATTTCCTTGAAAGTGTAAGTATCCTGCATCTGCTCGGGTCTTTTGGGATGATCCAGTGTTTTCAAAATAGGTTACGACAAGTGTGCGCCTTTGGGGCAGGGTGGTTCAATGGGTTCGTGCCACCACGTAATCCGCCATCGCCCGCAGAGGGTCGGCTTCGGGGCCGAATCGTTCGAGACTCGCCTTGGCGGTCTGCAGCAGTTCGGCCAGGTGCTGCCGGGCACCGTCCAGCCCCAGCAGGGCCGGGTAGGTGGGCTTGGAGCGGGCGATATCGGATCCCTGGGGTTTGCCGATCACGTCGGTGCTGCCCTCGATATCCAAAAGGTCATCCTGCACCTGGAAGGCCAGCCCCAGCACCCGGGCGTAGGTAGTCAGTGCGTCCAGCTCGCTGGAATCCACCTGCTCTGCGCTCAGGGCACCCATGCGGACACTGGCCTCGATCAGGGCGCCGGTCTTGTGCCGGTGCATGGTTTCCAGCTGGGTCAGGGTCAGGGTCTTGCCCACCGATTCCAGATCTATGGCCTGGCCGCCTACCATGCCCTGGTGGCCGGCGGCCCTGGCCAGCTCCTGAACCATGGCGAGGCGCGACTCGGTGTCCAGTCCCGAACCGTTGGCCAGCAGCCCGAACGCCAGCGCCTGCAGCGCATCGCCCGCGAGAATGGCGGTAGCCTCGTCGAAGGCAATGTGGGTGGTGGGCCGGCCCCGGCGCAGCTCATCGTCATCCATCGCCGGCAGGTCATCGTGGATCAGCGAATAGGCATGGATCAGCTCCACGGCACAGGCGGGAGCCATGGCGCTGTTGCTGTCCTGACCCAAGGCCCGCGCTGCCGCAAGGCACAGGGCGGGGCGGATCCGCTTGCCGCCGCCCAGTACGCTGTAGCGCATGGCGTCCTGAAGGCGATCGGAGGCCGCACTCTGATCAATACAGCGGTCCAGTTCGGCGTCCACAAGGGTGCGGCAGGACTCCAGAAAATCCACTGCCGCCTTGGTCTGTTCGGTCATCAGTCGGCGTCATCCGGCGAGAAAGGGCGGGTTTCGAGGGTGCCATCGCTGTTCTGCACCAGTTGCTCGACCCGCTGCTCGGCACTCTTCAATGCCTGCTGGCATTCCCGGGTCAGCTTCACGCCCCGCTCGAACGCGGTCAGGGACTGTTCCAGCGACAGTTCGCCCTGTTCCAGGTCGCGAACCAGCTTTTCCAGCTCATCCAGTGACTTTTCAAAGTCGGCTATGGATGTGGTGTCTTTTTCACCGGCCATCGGGCCCTCCGGTCGGGTGACAGAATTTCGCGGATTATATCAGAGCCGGCGGGCTATCGCTGCCAGTCGAAGTGACGGCAACCGCCTTTTGAGGCCAAAGGCCCCCAGCTCTGTTCGGTGACCCGCACCTGGCCATTGCTGGCGACCGTCACAATCGTCGTCGCCCGGGTGCCATAGTCCTCACCGACAATGAACGGGGACGACAGGAAGCGCTCCGTTGCCAGACCCACGCCGGTGTCCGGCAGCAGGTGGTCAGGTGCCGGTGTCGAATCCTGGAGCAGAGTGATCAGCCGCTGATGCAGGCCATCGGCGTCGGCACCGGCCATCGAGACCGTCTCGCCCACGGACTCCCGCAGCCGGAGCAGTTTCGGCCATGGGGTTTGCAGCAAGTGATTACTGAGGCCATACACACCCCGGGGCACACCCCGGCCCGGATGGGCGTCCCGGTTGCTGTAATACCAACCGCCATCGGTCCCGAGCCGGATCAGGTTAAAGCCGGAATAACGATCCGGGTCGTCGCTGAGATCACCGAACAGCTCAGCTCCTGGCTCCTCCAGGGCCCGCAACGGCAACTCTCCACGAGTGGTACGGCCGGCCTCGGGTGAGCCCTCCCGGACATTGGTCACGGCGCTGATGCGGCCATCCTCTGTCACCGCCAGCCAGGTACCGCCGGACTGGAGATCACGGCCGGCCAGTACTCTCTGGCCCGAGTCTGCGGCCCACCAGTCCATGGGTGCGGTGGGACGACGGAAAAACTCGTCCCGATTGGCGGCGACCACCAGCGGAAAATGGCGATTCTGGCCAAGGGCAAAGGCAATGAGGCACATGGTGGTTAATCAGTCTCCGGAAGGTGAATGGCGAGCCGTGAACTTGTCCCGTGCGGTGTGTATCATACCAGCCTTGTTTCTCATGGGCGTGAGCAGCTATGACCCTGGTAACCGTATTTGCATCGTATCTCGCACTGGGCGCACTGGCAGGGACCATGGCGGGCCTGTTCGGCATCGGTGGTGGCCTTGTCATCGTGCCGGTGCTCATCTTCAGCTTCGAGATTCAGGGCATCAGCCCGGAAATCAGTGCTCACCTGGCGGTAGGGACCTCCCTGGCCACCATCGTGTTCACCTCACTGTCCTCCATTCGTTCCCATCACAAGCACCAGGCCGTACGCTGGGACATTTTCCGGCCCATGACCGTGGGGATAGTTGGCGGGGCTGTGCTGGGCGCCTGGACCGCGGCCTTCATGAGTGGTGACCTGCTCCAGCTGGTGATCGGCGTGTTCGTGATGCTGGTGGCCCTGAAGATGTTGCTGGAGGTCAATCCCAAGCCCGGTCGTGATATTCCCGGCCCCGTTGGCCTGGGCGTAGTGGGTGGTGGTGTCGGCTGGGCATCCGCCATTTTCGGTATCGGCGGCGGTACCCTCACCGTGCCTTACCTGAGCTGGTGTAATGTCCGCATGCAGAACACCGTGGCTACCTCTGCCGCGTGCGGGTTGCCCATTGCCGTCGCTGGCGCCCTGAGCAACATCTGGACCGGCTGGCAACACCCCGAACTGCCGGAATATAGCCTCGGCTTCATCTATATTCCGGCACTCCTCGGGATCATCCTGACCAGCGTGTTTTTCGCCCGGTTCGGTGCCAACCTGGCCCACAAGCTGAATGCCAAGGTCCTGAAACGTATCTTTGCGATGGTGCTCCTGGTGGTGGGGCTCCGTTTTCTCCTGAGCTAAGAGGTAACCGATGCTGCAGCATCCCCAGTTTGACCCGGTGGCCATTTCCCTGGGCCCCGTCAAGATTCACTGGTACGGCCTGACCTACCTGGTCGGCTTTGTCGCCGGATGGTGGCTCGGCCGTCTGCGGGCCCGCAAGCCCTGGTCGCCGGTCACCGAAGAGCAGATGGGCGATCTCCTGTTCTACTTGGCCCTCGGCGTCATCCTTGGCGGCCGTTTCGGTTACGTGCTGTTCTACAACTTCGACACCTTCCTGGCCGACCCGCTGTGGCTCCTGCGAGTCTGGGAAGGCGGCATGTCCTTCCACGGCGGCCTGCTGGGCGTGATGTTTGCCATGTGGTGGTACGGTCGCAAGCTCGGCTCCGGGTTCTGGCGCCTGGCCGACTTTGTGGCACCGCTGGTGCCGGTGGGCCTGGGTGCCGGACGGATCGGTAACTTCATCAACGGCGAGCTCTGGGGCAAACCCACCGACGTGCCCTGGGGCATGGTCTTCCCCCACGCCCCGGACAGCCTGGCCCGACACCCGTCCCAGCTGTACCAGTTCGCCCTCGAAGGCGTGGCCCTGTTTGCCATCCTGTGGTGGTTCTCCGCCAAACCCCGCCCGCGAATGGCCGTCTCCGGTCTGTTCCTGGTGTGCTACGGCCTGTTCCGCTTCCTGGTGGAGTTCGTACGCCAGCCGGATCCGCAACTGGGATACCTGGCCTTTGACTGGCTCACCATGGGGCAGGTGCTGTCCACCCCCATGATCCTCGCCGGCGCCGCCCTGATGTTCATCGCTTACCGGAGAAATGCCGAATGAAAGCCTACCTCGACCTGATGCAAGACGTCGTCGACAACGGATTCGACAAGGGTGACCGAACCGGCGTCGGCACCCGCTCGGTATTCGGACGCCAGCTGCGGTTCAACCTGCAGGAAGGCTTCCCGCTGGTGACTACCAAGAAAGTCCACCTGCGCAGCATCATCTACGAATTGCTCTGGTTCCTGCGCGGTTCCACTGACAACAACTGGCTGAAAGAACGCAAAGTCTCCATCTGGAACGAATGGGCCCTGGAAAACGGCGACCTCGGCCCTATCTACGGCAAACAGTGGCGCAGCTGGCAATGCCCGGATGGCCGGGTGGTGGACCAGATCAGCGAAGTCATCGACCAGATCCGCAACAAGCCCAACTCCCGACGCCTGATCGTCTCCGCCTGGAACCCGGCGGAGCTTCCGGACGAGTCCATCAGCCCCCAGGACAACGTCCGCGAGGGTCGCATGGCGCTGGCTCCGTGCCACTGCCTGTTCCAGTTCTACGTGGCCGACGGCAAGCTTTCCTGCCAGCTGTACCAGCGCAGCGCCGATCTGTTCCTGGGCGTGCCATTCAACATCGCCTCCTACGCCTTGTTGACTCACATGATCGCCCAGCAGTGCGACCTGGATGTGGGCGAGTTCGTGCATACGTTCGGCGACTGTCACCTGTATCAGAACCACCTGACCGACGACATCGTCTTCGAGCAGTTGAAGCGGGAGCCTCGTTCTTTGCCCAGGCTGGTGATCAAGCGCAAGCCTGAGAGTATCTTTGAGTACGAGCTTGAGGACTTCGAGTTTGAGGGGTATGAGCCTTATCCTGTGATCAAGGCGCCCATTGCTATTTGACCTTGAGCCTGTGATCGCGGTCCGGTTGGCTTGGGGGAGGCAGTGCAGCGGGTGGGGCTTTCCGAAAAACGCTGTGAATACGTCCGTGTACGCTTGGCTCCGCCATCCATGGCTCCGCACATTTACGGAAAGCCCCACCCGCTGCACCGCGTTCAAGCCAAAGAGATCGAAGATCAGTATTGGGAATCCCTTTCATCACAAAGCATACTGCCCTGAATTTATCGACGGACCGGGATTTAATTAAGGATAAGCTGACTGAGTTCTCGGATCGCAAGAGGGCGGGGATGCCGCTCTTGCAGCCCCCAAGGCATAGAGCCCCGCATCCAGAACCAAGACTCCAATGCAAGAGGTCAACAAATGAGAAAGGCCCTGATAGTAGCCATGTCCCGAAACCGGGTCATCGGCCGGAACAACAAGCTGCCATGGTACCTCCCGGGGGATCTGCGTTACTTCAAGCAGGCGACCATGGGTAAACCCATCATCATGGGGCGGAAAACGTGGGATTCCATTGGCCGGCCGCTGCCGGGCAGGATGAACGTGGTTATTTCCCGGAACGGGAGTTGGGAGGCGCCGGCCGGAACGGTCGCCGCGAGGTCACTCAATGACGCCCTGGTGAAAGCCGCTGCACAGGCTGAACTGGAAGGCGGAGATGAGGTGATGATTATCGGTGGCGGCCAGATCTACGCCGAGGCATTGCCGCTGGTGGATCGCATGTACATCACCCAGGTGCACGCGGAAGTGGACGGGGATGCATTCTTTCCGGAAGTGAACTGGGACGAGTGGGAAGAAATCGGACGGGAGGATTTCTCCGCGTCCGATAACAACCCCTACGACTACAGCTTCGTGGTCTACCAGCGCCGCACCGATTAACGGGCGGGGCGCTTGCTCGGCGGTTTGCCGCCCTTGCCGGCGGGCTTGCCCTTCGGGCCGCCTTTGCGGTGGCCGGGCTTGCCGTCCTTCTTGAAGCCCTTGCCAGGGCCCTTGCGGAAATTCTTCTTGCCGGGAGGCGGTCCCTTGCGGTCACGGCGGGGCGCAGCGGAAATCTCCGGCAGGGCTTCCGGCGCTTCCAGCGGCAGGGCGCCAGGCTGGGCCATTTCCATCCAGCATGCCATGGCACCGGCGACCATCGCCATATCCAGGTCATTGCGCTCGGCAATCTCATCCAGCAGCGCCATCGCCTTGGGCAGTTTGCCGTCCTCGGCGAACGCCAGCAGCTGGGTCTCGAACTGCTCCACCCGCATCTTCTGCAGATCTGTAGGCGAAGGCAGCTGATACGACTCCATCGGCGAATTGGTGGCCCGCTCCAGGGTGCGCAGCCAGCTGCGCTCTCGCGGAGTCACCAACAGGATGGCCTTGCCGGTGCGGCCGGCGCGACCGGTACGTCCGACGCGGTGGATATACGCCTCGGTATCGTAAGGTACGTCATAGTTGATGACGTGGGTGATCCGGGGCACATCGAGGCCGCGGGCAGCGACATCGGTGGCAATGATGATGTCCTTCTTGCCGCGCTTGAGGTCTTCAACCGTCTGCTCGCGCTGACGCTGGTTCAGGTCACCGCTCAGGGGGGCCACCGCGTGGCCGCGGGCTGAGAGCTTCTCGGCCAGCATCGTGGTCTCGGCCTTGGTGCGTACGAAGATGATCGAGGCGTCAAAAGGCTCCACTTCCAGGATGCGGGTCAGGGCGTCGAGCTTGCGCTCGGCGTAGACCGGCAGCACGAACTGGGAGATACGCTCGACGGTGCGGGTCTCGCTCTCGATCCGCACTTCGGTGGCGTCTTTCAGGTAAGTCTGGGCCACCTTCTTGATCTGCGGCGGCATGGTGGCGGAGAACAGGGCGCGCTGGCAGGTGTCCGGCGTCTTCGCCAGGATCGCCTCAACGTCGTCAATGAAGCCCATGCGCAGCATCTCGTCGGCCTCATCCAGTACCAGGGCCTTCAGGCTGTCTAGTTTCAGGGTGCCCTTGCGCAGATGATCCAGCATGCGGCCAGGGGTGCCGACAATAACCTGGGCGCCGCGACGCAGGCCGCGGATCTGGGGGCCGAAATCCTGACCGCCATAGATCGGCAGTACGTGGAAGTTGCGGAACTTGCTGGCATAGGTGGTGAACGCCTCGGCGACCTGGATGGCCAGTTCCCGGGTCGGGGCCAGCACCAGGATCTGCGGCTCGGCGGTGCTGGCGTCGATGCGGCTCAGCAGCGGCAGCGCGAACGCAGCGGTCTTGCCGGTACCGGTCTGGGCGACACCCAGCAGGTGGTGGCCGGCCAGCAGTGCCGGGATGGATTTTGCCTGGATCGGCGAGGGCGTTTCATAGCCAACGGCGTTGACAGCTTCAAGTACGGCTGCATCCAGCCCCAGTTCGGCAAAGGACATTTCTGACATTGATTTACTCGGAATTCGGAGGGAGGGCATTGCCGGGCAATGCGTGATTTGCCGGCATTATAGTCGGTTTGCACGCTGTTTGATACGCGCAATACCCTCTTACTCGTATGCATTTCCCCTGACCCGACAACCCGGCGCCATCATGACACAGGCAGGGTCAGGGTGTTCTTGATCTCCCTAAGGGCAAAGTTGGAGTTCACCTGGGCAATGCCTTTCAGGGTGAAGATCTTCTCATTCAGGAACCGGTCATAGCTCGCCATGTCCGGCACCACGACCCGCAACACGAAATCCGCGTTACCGGTGACGGCAAAACATTGCAGCACTTCGGGATAGCCGCTGACCTCGCACTCTATCTCGGCGGTGCTGTCGATGGTGTGGCGCTGCAGGGACAGATTGACCAGCACGCACAGTCCCTGGCCCATGGCTTCCGGGTCCAGTTTTGCAGTATAGCCGGTAATTACGCCGGCCTCTTCCAGAGCCCGGACCCGGCGCCAGCAGGCCGCCGGCGAGAGCCCCACCTGCTCGGCCAGTAACTGGTTGCTGATGCGGCCATCCTGCTGGAGGGCATCGAGTATACGGCGGTCCAGTTTGTCCAGTTCCACCTGTTTCATTTGGTAACACCTGATATTTGTCAAAGGATATTTGGATATTTTGTCATTTATCAAAGAATATTGCATTAAAGCGCCAGTAGGCTAACCAAAAAGCAAGCACCTTTTGCGTCGATCCCTCTAGAATTTTGGTTATAAAATCAACAACCGGAGGGGCGACCATGACCGCCGATACACCTCAACTCGACAACTATAAACTCGAGGACCGCTACCTGCGCGACTCCGGGCGGGTGTTCCTGACCGGGACCCAGGCCCTGGTACGGATCCCCCTGATGCAGGCAGCCCTGGACCGCAAGCATGGCCTGAACACCGCCGGCATGGTCAGTGGCTACCGGGGTTCTCCACTGGGCGCCTACGACCAGGCGCTGTGGCAGGCCAAGGAGCTGCTCGACCAGAACAGCATCGACTTTGTACCCGCCATCAACGAGGACCTTGCCGCCACCATCATGTTGGGCACCCAGCAAGTGGAAACCGACGAGGACCGTCAGGTCGATGGCGTGTTCGGGCTCTGGTATGGCAAGGGCCCCGGTGTCGACCGCGCCGGCGATGCCCTCAAGCATGGAACCACCTACGGCAGCTCCCCAAACGGCGGTGTGCTGGTGGTGGCCGGTGACGACCACGGCTGTGTGTCGTCCTCCATGCCGCACCAGTCCGACGTGGCGTTCATGAGTTTCTTCATGCCCACCATCAACCCGGCCAACATAGCCGAGTACCTCGAGTTCGGCCTCTGGGGTTACGCCCTGTCTCGTTACAGCGGCTGCTGGGTCGGCTTCAAGGCCATTTCCGAGACCGTGGAGAGCGCCGCTTCCGTGGAGCTGCCGCCGCTGCCGGAATTCAAGACGCCGGAAGATTTCACCCCACCGGCGGATGGTCTCCACTACCGGTGGCCGGATCTGCCCGGACCTCAGCTGGAAACCCGGATCGAGCACAAGCTGGCGGCGGTGCAGGCCTTTGCCCGCGCCAATCCCATCGACCGCTGCCTGTACAACAACCCGCAGGCCCGGTTCGGTATCGTCACCACCGGCAAGGGCTATCTGGACCTGTTGGAAGCGCTTGAACTGCTGGGCATCGATGAAGCCCGGGCCGGCGAACTGGGGCTGGATATCTACAAGGTCGGCATGGTCTGGCCCCTGGAACGCCGCGGCATCCTGAACTTTGTCCATGGCAAGCAGGAAGTGCTGGTGATCGAAGAGAAGCGGGGCATCATCGAGAGCCAGATCAAGGAGTATATGTCTGAACCGGACCGCCCCGGCGAGGTGCTGATCACCGGCAAGCAGGACGAATCCGGCAAGCCACTGATGCCCTATGTCGGCGAGCTCAGCCCGAAACTGGTGGCCGGCTACCTGGCCGCCCGTCTGACCCGCTTCTTTGACGTGGATTTCAGCGAACAGCTCAGGGCTATCAACGAGATGACCAGTGCCAAGGACCCTGGCGGGGTCCGGCGGCTGCCGTATTTCTGCTCCGGCTGCCCTCACAATACCTCCACGAAGGTGCCGGAAGGCAGCAAGGCCCTGGCCGGTATCGGCTGCCATTTCATGGCATCCTGGATGGGGCGCAACACCGAGTCCCTGATCCAGATGGGTGGTGAAGGGGTCAACTGGATCGGCAAGAGCCGTTACACCGGTAATCCTCATGTGTTTCAGAACCTGGGGGAGGGCACCTATTT
This sequence comes from Marinobacter szutsaonensis, assembly GCF_039523335.1. Classification (NCBI taxonomy): domain Bacteria; kingdom Pseudomonadati; phylum Pseudomonadota; class Gammaproteobacteria; order Pseudomonadales; family Marinobacteraceae; genus Marinobacter; species Marinobacter szutsaonensis. The sequence continues at coordinate 52,767 of NZ_BAAAFC010000002.1, forward strand.
CCACTCCGGTTCCATGGCCATTCGCCAGGCGGTGGCTGCCGGTATCAACATCACCTACAAGATCCTGTTCAACGACGCGGTGGCCATGACCGGTGGCCAGCCGGTGGATGGGCAGATCACCGTGCCCATGATCGCCCAGCAGGTCGCTTCCGAAGGCGTCAAGCGGGTGGTGGTGCTCAGTGACGAACCTGAGAAGTACAAGGGGCACGAAGGGCTGTTCCCGAGCGATGTGACCTTCCATGACCGCTCCGAGCTGGACCAGGTCCAGCGGGAGCTGCGCGACATTCCCGGCTGCACCGTGCTGATCTACGACCAGACCTGTGCCGCGGAGAAGCGTCGCCGTCGCAAGCGTGGCCAGTTCCCGGACCCGGCCAAGCGGGCCTACATCAACCACCACGTGTGCGAGGGCTGTGGTGACTGTTCGGTGCAGTCCAACTGCCTGTCAGTGGTGCCGCGCCAGACCGAGCTGGGCCGCAAGCGCAAGATCGACCAGTCCTCCTGTAACAAGGACTTTTCCTGTGTCACCGGTTTCTGTCCGAGCTTTGTCACCATCGAGGGTGGTCAGCTGCGCAAGTCCCGGGGTGTGGATACCGGGTCGGTATTGAGCAAGCAGCTGGAAAGCCTGTCGCAGCCCACTCTGCCGGCCCTGAATGGCTCCTTCGACCTGCTGGTCGGCGGCGTCGGTGGCACCGGCGTGGTGACCGTGGGGCAGCTGATCACCATGGCGGCTCATCTGGAATCCCGGGGCGCCTCGGTGCTGGACTTCATGGGCTTCGCCCAGAAAGGCGGCACGGTGTTGAGCTATGTGCGCATGGCACCGTCTCCGGACAAGCTGCACCAGGTGCGTATCAGCAACGGCCAGGCGGATGCGGTGATTGCCTGTGACATGGTGGTGGCCTCCTCCCAGAAAGCGCTGAGTGTGCTGCGTCCGGATCACACCCGGGTGGTGGCCAACCGGGCGGAGCTGCCCACCGCTGATTATGTCCTGTACCGGGATGCGGACATGCAGGCGGACAAGCGCCTGGGCCTGATCCGTGACGCGGTGGGGGACGACCGCTTTGATGCCCTGGATGCCAACGGCATTGCCGAGAAGCTGATGGGCGACACCGTATTCTCCAACGTGATGATGCTGGGCTTCGCCTGGCAGAAAGGCCTGCTGCCGTTGTCCGAGGCGGCCTTGATGCGGGCGATCGAACTCAATGGCGTGGCCATCGAGCGCAACAAGGAAGCCTTCGGCTGGGGCCGGGTTGCGGCGGTCGACCCGAAAGAGATTGACGACTTGTTGAACCCGGTCAGTGAGCCGGTGGAGGTGCAGCCGGAGTCGCCCCTGGAACAGCTGATCGAGACCCGTTACCAGCATCTGGTGAGTTACCAGAACCGTCGCTGGGCTGACAACTACCGCGAACTGGTGGAACGGGTACGCCAGGCCGAGGCGGGAATAGGTCACCAGGATCTGCTGCTGACCCGCACGGTCGCCGAGCAGTTGTACCGGTTCATGGCCTACAAGGATGAGTACGAAGTGGCTCGCCTGTTTGCCGAGACCGATTTCATGAAGGAGGTGGAGAAAACCTTCGAGGGCGACTTCAAGGTGCATTTTCACCTGGCGCCGCCGATCCTCAATCGCGGCACCGATGCCCGTGGCCGGCCGCAGAAGCGGCAGTTTGGGCCCTGGATGTTCCGGGCTTTCAAGCTTCTGGCGAAACTGCGTGGCCTGCGCGGTACCGCACTGGATCCGTTCCGCCATTCCGCCGACCGGAAGCTGGATCGGGCCCTGCTGGCCGATTATCGCCAGCTGGCAGAGCGCATCAGTCACGAGCTGAGTACTGATAATTACGATACCTTCCTGCAACTGGCGGAGCTGCCGGCGGACGTGCGCGGCTTCGGCCCGGTCCGGGAACAGGCGGTGGAAGCGATCCGGGAGCGTCAGCAGCAATTGCTCAAGGCGCTGGAAACCGGGCGCCCGACGCTGATTCGCACCAAACCGGCCGGCGAGAAGGAGGAATCCCATGTTTGAAGGGCTGAAACCACTGCCACAGGATCCGATTCTCCAGCTGATGCAGACCTTCAGGGAAGATCCCCGGGAGCACAAGATTGACCTGGGCATCGGCGTCTACAAGGACGACGCCGGCAATACTCCGATCATGGCCGCCGTGCACCAGGCCGAACGCCGGCTGTTGGAGAGCGAATCCACCAAGAGCTACGTCGGCCCCGCCGGCTCGCCGGGTTTCGGCCGCGTCATGGCCAACCTGGTGATGGGTGAGGACAGCTCCCTGGTGCGGGATGGCCGGGTAACCGTGGTCCAGACCCCGGGTGGCTGTGGAGCCCTGCGTATGGCGGCGGAGTTCCTGCGCCTGTGTCGTGACAATGCCACCGTCTGGGTCAGCACCCCGACCTGGGGCAACCATCTGCCCCTTCTGGGTGGAGCCGGCCTGAACATCCGGGAATATCCCTACCTCGATCCGGCAACCCTGCAGGTAGACTTCGCCGCCATGCTGGAAAGCCTGGCGCAGGCGGAGGCCGGGGACGTGGTGCTGCTGCACGGCTGCTGTCACAACCCATCCGGCGCGGATCTGTCCTTCGACCAGTGGCAACAGGTGACCGACCTGGTGCTGGAAAAGGGATTGCTGCCGTTTGTGGACATGGCCTACCAGGGCCTGGGTGACGGTCTGGAGTCCGATGCCGCCGGTCTGCGCCACATGGCCGGCCGGGTGCCGGAAATGATCGTGGCGGCCTCGTGCTCCAAGAATTTTGGCCTGTACCGGGAGCGTACCGGTGCCCTGATGCTGATGGGGGCCACCGACAGCGTCGCCTCCGCGGCCAACAGCCAGCTGCTCAGTGTCATCCGTTCCCATTACTCCATGCCGCCGGCCCATGGCGCAGCGATCGTGGAAACCATTCTCGGGGATGAAGCCTTGCGCGCCGACTGGCAGCTGGAGCTCGCAGGTATGTGCGATCGCATTCTCGGGTTGCGCCGGGCCTTTGCCGAAGCACTGGCGCCGGCCGGCGATTTCGGATTTATCGCACGCCAGCGGGGCATGTTCTCGTTCCTGGGTATTTCCCCCGCACAGGTGCGCCAGCTCCGGGAGGAGTATGGCATCTACATGCTGGAGTCGAGTCGGGTCAACGTGGCCGGGCTGAACGACCGCACCTTGCCGGTCGTCGCCGAGGCAATCCGGACCATTCTCTGATTCTGTCCGTCCGACTTTCCGACAAAAACAACTATTTCGGAGTAGTACATGACTAACCAAACACAACCGCACCAGCAGGCTTCGAACCTCTGGTCTTCGCGTCTTGCTTTTATCCTGGCTGCCGCCGGTTCTGCCGTGGGGCTGGGCAATATCTGGAAGTTCCCCTATATCACCGGCGAGCACGGTGGCGGGGCTTTCGTCCTGGTTTACCTGGTGTGCATCGCCATCATCGGTGTGCCGGTGCTGATTGCCGAGACCATGATCGGTCGCCGTGGCGGGCAGAGCCCGGTGGCTACCATGCGGTCACTGACCGAGACCGAGGGGACCGCCCGGGGCTGGCGGGCTATCGGCTGGAACGGCGTGATTGCCTCCTTCCTGGTGTTGTCCTTTTATTCGGTGATCGGTGGTTGGGCCCTGGTCTATATCGGCAAGGCCGCCGCCGGCCTGTTTACCGGCGCCGACGCGGAAACCATTGGCGGCCAGTTCGGTAACCTGCTGGCCAATCCCTGGGAATTGCTGCTCTGGCACAGCGTGTTCATGGCCATTGTGGTGCTTATCGTCGGCCGCGGTATCCGCTCAGGGCTGGAGCGGGCGGTCAATACCCTGATGCCGCTGCTGTTCATCCTGTTAGTGGTAATGGTGTTCTACGCCATGAATTCCGGCAGTTTCGGCCGGGCGGTGGACTTCATGTTCGCCCCGGACTTCAGCAAGCTCACCACCAAGGGCGTGCTGGTGGCGCTGGGTCATGCCGCCTTTACCCTGAGCATCGGTATCGGCGTACTGATGGCCTACGGCTCCTACCTTCCGAAGAAGATCAACATTGCCCGCACCGCCATGACCATCGCCGTACTCGACACCAGTGTCGCCCTGCTGGCGGGGCTGGCAATCTTCCCGCTGGTGTTTGCCAACGGCCTGGAGCCGGGTACCGGCCCGGGGCTGATCTTCGTGACCCTGCCGCTGGCCTTCGGACAGATGACCGGTGGTGTGCTGTTTGGCGTGATCTTTTTCGCGCTGTTGCTGGTGGCCGCGGTCGCCTCGGCTATTTCCATGCTGGAGCCGGTGGTGGAGTGGCTTGAGGAGCACAAGGGGATCAACCGTTTCAAGAGTGCGCTGACCGGCGGGCTGGCGATTTGGTTCGTGGGGATCGGCACGGTGTTGTCGTTCAACGTCTGGTCCGATGTTCACCCGCTGGGCTTCCTCGCTTTCTTCGAGGGCAAGACCCTGTTCGATCTGCTGGACTTCCTGGTATCGAACCTGATGATGCCCTTGGGTGGACTGGCGATTGCCCTGTTTGCCGGCTGGGCCATGCGCCGTGAAGGTCTGATGGAAGATATCGGTCTGCAGGGCGGTATCTACCGGAGCTTCATGGTTGTGCTCCGTTACCTGACCCCCGCCGGTATCCTGGTGGTGTTCCTCTACAACCTCATCTGATCCAAAAAAAGGGCGCCATTACGGCGCCCCGACTTTCCCAAAGGCTCACACCGGTTCGCTGACCGCTGTGAGCCTTTCTTCGTTTTCGTCGCTGGTATCCTGCAGGCCACCGAACCGGCGGTAGAACTTCTCGTTCGGTCCCGGCAGCGGGCCGGAGGCATTCTCCAGGGTCTCGTCCAGCCACTTTTCAGCGCGCGCGTAGATGTGACGGTACAGGTTCCGGCACAGCTGCTTGGCGCTGCGACCTTCCCAGTCCCCGGGTAGCAATTCCTCGGGCAGCAACGGATCCCGCAGCAGGATCTTCCGGTACTCGTGGATGAGCAGGATGCGCAAGGTGAGGCACTCGGCCGGGGTCAGGTCATCTTCGTTCTGCAGTTCCCGCCAGACCGGGCGGAATTGCGACAGGAAACGCCGGTAGCGCCCGCCCAGTTCGTCCAGGTTCCAGCTTTCACGCACCTGCAACCGCAGGGCCTTGGAGCTCTTCTGCTCCATGGGTACGGTTTCCATCACGATAGTGTCTTCCAGGGCGCCCCATTCCTGCAGCAGCGGCAGCAGTTCGTTGCGGGTAAAGCGCGGATGCTCCATTACGCCCGGCGCCATACTGCCGAAACTCAGCCATTTCAGTTCTTCCCGGACTTTCTGCTTCAGGTCGGGCGCCAGCTGGTTGAGGTAGACCAGGCACCAGCTGCCACTCCATTCCCGGGTCGAGAGGCTGTAGACATGCTGGAACGCCTGCTCGAACCGGCGCAGACCGGGGCCGGTCAGGCTGTAGTAGCTGCAGCGTCCGACTTTTTCTGTCTGCAACCAGGATTCCTGCACCAGCCGGTATACCGAGGTGCGAACCAGGCGCTGACTGATGCCCATGGGTTCCACCAGCTTCATCAGGCTGCCCAGCCATACGGTCCCTCCCCGGGGAACGATGGCGTCACCATAGATGGTGATGATCAGCGAGCCGGCACGAAGCGGGCGTTTCTTCTGGAAGTTGAGGACGAGCTGCTCAAGCTGGTTTTTTGCAGACATAGGCTTATTGTCGGTTATCGGTTATCAAATATCAGGAATTACAAATCTGATACGTATTATGCGGTTCCTGTGTGTCACGTAAAGCATTCAGTACTGTGTCGCCTGACTGGCGCCTTGGACCATGGTCGGCTTTACTGTGAGAACCTGTCAGGTAGTCAACCAAATCGGTTGACACGGATATTATGATACAATAATGTCCATTGATATTCGTCAACGGTATCGAATTTTGCCAATGATGAAGATCAGGGATCTGATGGATCAGGGATGAGCACACAAATATAAAGCTGACAACGGGTCGAAGGGTGACTGAAATGACACAGAAGTCAGAGCCAGGCTCTCGATCGTTGTTTTACTTCTGAGCAATGGATGGGGGGCAAGCAAGCCCCGCACAATTCGGGAGAACAAAAACAATGCTTAAGACAATTCTGCGTCGCACGGGAAAATTTGCGGCTATCGCAGCCGCCGGTCTGGTCATGAGTGCCCAGGCTGCAGAGCCGATCAAGATCGGTTCCTTCCTGTCAGTTACCGGCCCCGCCTCCTTCCTGGGGGATCCGGAACTGAAAACTCTGGAAATGTACGTTGAGAAGATCAACGAAGAAGGTGGCGTTCTTGGACGCCAGCTGGAGCTGATCCACTACGATGACGTGGGTAATGCTTCCAACGCCCGTAACTTTGCCAGCCGCCTGATCCGTTCCGATCGTGTCGATATCATCGTCGGCGGCAGCACCACCGGTGCCACCATGGCGGCTGTGCCCCTGGTAGAGCAGGCCAAGATCCCCTTTATCTCCCTGGCAGGCGCAGTGGTGATCACCACTCCGGTCAAGGAATGGGTATTCAAGACTCCCCAGTCTGACCGCATGGCTGCTGAGCGTATCCTCGCGGATATGAAAGATCGCGGCATCACCAAGATTGGTCTGATCTCCGGAACCGGCGGTTTCGGCTCCTCCGGTCGCACCCAGACTCTGGAAGTCGCCGAGCAGGTGGGTATCGAAGTGCTGGCGGACGTGACCTACAGCGGCTCCGATACCGACATGACCGCCCAGCTCACCAACATCCGTAACACCGACGGTGTTGAGGCTGTGCTGAACTTCGGTTTCGGTCAGGGCCCGGCCATCGTGACCCGCAACTACGACCAGCTGGGTATGGAGCTTCCGTTCTACCAGTCCCATGGTGTTGCTTCCGACAGCTTCCTGGAGCTCGCGGGTGATTCCGCCGAGGGCCTGCGCCTGCCGGCCTCTCCGCTGCTGGTGCCCGATTCCCTGCCGGATGACGACCCCCAGAAAAAGGTCGTGCAGGACTACAAGGCCGAGTATGAAGCTCGTTGGGATTCCAAGGTGTCCACCTTCGGTGCCTACGCCTACGACGGCCTGATGCTGGCAGTCCAGGCCATCGAAGCTGCCGGCTCCACCGACAAGGAAGCCGTGCGCGAAGCACTGGAGAACATCCAGGGTCATGTCGGCGTGACCGGTGTCTTCAACATGTCACCGGAAGATCACAACGGCCTCGACGCTGACTCCTTCCGCATCCTGGAAGTCCAGAACGGCGAGTGGAAGCTCATTAACTGATCTATCCATCAAGCAGTAAACCATCTGCCCGTCCCGGTCCGGGGCGGGCAGATGCTGTCCGACCGGAACCACGGCTATGTTTGCAGAATTCCTCCAGTATCTCTTCACCGGGATCACTATCGGTGCCACTTATGCCCTGATAGCGCTCGGGTTTACTCTCATTTATAACGCCAGCCACGTCATCAACTTTGCCCAAGGTGAATTCCTGATGATTGGCGGCATGGCGACTGTTTCTCTCACGGCGATGGGTGTGCCCATGGTGCTTGCCATCATCCTGGCCGTGTTGCTTGCCGGTGTACTCGGAATCCTGCTTCAGCGCTTTGCCATTGCGCCCGCGAAACAGGCGGACGTGGTCACGCTGATCATCATTACCATCGGTGCCTCCATTTTCATTCGTGGTCTTGCCCAGCTGGTCTGGGGCAAGGAATACCACGTCATGCAGAATTTCAGCAGCGACGAACCGATCCGCATCTTCGGCGCAGTCCTTAACAGCCAGAGCCTCTGGGTTCTGGGCATTGGTGCGATCCTGGTGGTTGGGCTGGTCCTGTTCTTCACCCGTACGCTGATCGGCAAGGCCATCCTCGCCACTTCGATGAATAAGGAAGCCGCGCGTCTGGTCGGTATCCGTACCCAGCTGGTGCTGATGCTGGCATTCCTCGTTTCCGCAGTGCTCGGCTCCGTCGCCGGGATAGTGGTGGCACCCATTACCTTCACCTCCTACGACATCGGCATCATGCTCGGTCTCAAGGGCTTTGTCGCCGCCGCTATCGGCGGGCTGGGCAGCGGCATGGGTGCCGTTGTCGGTGGCCTGTTGCTGGGTATAGTCGAGGCCATGGCTGCCGGCTACATCTCCTCTGACTACAAGGACGCCGTGGCGTTCTCCATGATTCTCATCGTGCTGTTCTTCATGCCGCGCGGTCTGTTTGGCGCCAAGGTCGTGGAGAGGGTGTAACCATGTTGAATAGATTCATGCAAATGCGGCTGCGGGACCTGGTCATTCTGGCGGTCATCCTGTTTGCCTTGCCGTTGTTCCTGAACAACCCGTTCCATTATGACCTGGCCACCCAGATGGCGATCATCGCCGCCACAGTGGTAGGCCTGAACCTGCTGGTCGGTTTTGCTGGCCAGATCAGTCTGGGCCATGCCGGCTTCTTCGGCCTCGGTGCCTATTTTACCGGCATCATGACCAGCACTTATGGTTGGTCCTCGGTGCCCGCGCTGGTGGTCGGCGCGATCCTGGTGGGTATCGTGGCCTGGATTGTGGGCCGCCCGATCCTGCGCCTGAAGGGGCACTACCTGTCCATGGCGACCCTGGCGGTCGGCTTCATCATCGCGATTATCCTCAACAACGAACGGGCGCTGACCGGTGGCCCGGATGGTATGCCGGTGCCGGCATTCACCGTGTTTGGCTGGGAACTGAGCCCGTTTGGCAGCTACAACCTGCTCGGGATGGAGCTCAATGGCAGTGAAGCCTGGTACCTGTTTGCAGCGGTGGTATTGCTGGTTGCGGTCTGGCTCGCCCAGAACCTGATCGACTCGCCCATCGGCCGGGCGCTGCGCTCAGTGCACGGGTCGGAAGTGGCCGCTCGTGTGGTGGGTGTCGATACTGCCCGTTACAAGAGCCTGGTATTCGTGGTTTCGGCGATCTATGCCAGTGCCATGGGCAGCCTGTACGCCCATTTCCAGGGCTTCATCACGCCCGCGGTGGCAGGGTTCGATTTCTCCATTCTGTTTATCACCATGGTGGTGCTCGGCGGTATGGGGTCTACCATGGGTGTTATTCTCGGTGCGGTGGTGCTCAAGCTCCTGCCCCAGGTGCTGGCGGATTTCCAGGAGCTGGAGACCGTTATGTTCGGTGCGATCCTGATGCTTACCATGATCTTCATGCCCAAGGGCCTGCTGCCCACTATCCAGACAGCTGTCGGTAAGCGGATGAAGAAAAAGGCGGGAGGTCAGGCATGAGCGCACTGATTGAAGTAAAAGGCCTGGACAAGGCATTCGGTGGCGTCCATGCGGTGGAAGGAGTGTCCTTCTCGGTGGAAGCCGGTCAGGTGTATTCGGTGATCGGTCCCAATGGTGCCGGTAAGACCACCCTGTTCAACCTGATTTCAGGGCTCTACACGCCAACCAAGGGCGAGATCCGCCTCAAGGGTGAGAGTACCGCGAAACTCGAACCGAACGAGCTGGCGGAGCGGGGCATGTGCCGTACCTTCCAGCAGATGCAGATCTGCATGAACATGTCGGCTATCGAGAACGTGATGCTGGGGCGGCACCTGAAGCTCCGCAGTAACCTGTTCACCACGTTATTCAGGTTGCCGGCCCTGCTTCGGGATGAGAAATCCTGCCGTGAGCGGGCCGCGGAACTGATGGAGTTCGTCGGCTGTGGCGAGTACCTCGATACTGAGGCCTCGGCGATGTCCTATGGCGCCCTCAAGCGGCTCGAGATTGCCCGTGCCCTGGCGGCAGATCCAAAGGTCATCCTGCTGGATGAGCCGGCCGCCGGCCTCAACGCTGTTGAGACTGCGGCGCTGGAAAAACTGATCCGGAAGATTGCCGACCAGGGCACGACCGTCATGCTGGTCGAGCATGACATGAAGCTGGTCATGGGGATTTCTGACCGCCTGCTGGTACTCAACTACGGGCGTGTATTGGCGGAAGGTACACCTGAAGAAATCCGCAACAATCCGGACGTCATCGCTGCCTACCTGGGCGGCTGAGCAAGGAGACATTTCAAATGAGCGAGCAACAGACCGAAATGGCGCCTGCCCAGTCCCGCAGCGAGCAGGCAGTACGCATTATTGTTCACGAGCATCAGGCGCTCTGGCGCATCCTGGACCTGCTGGACCAGCTGCTCAGTGACATGAACATCAATGAACAACGGCCGGACGAGCGCCTGTTCACCAAGATCTTCGATTACATCGAACACTTTTCCGAGCGGGTGCACTCCACGCCGACGGACATCGAACTCTACAAGCGCCTGGGCGCCAAGCACCCGGAGTCGCTGCCACTGCTGGAGAAGCTTTCCAAGGGCTATCTGGTGGGGCACGAAAAACTGATGGAGCTTCGCCAGCTGCTGACCGCCTGCATGGAAAACTGGCCGCAAGGCCGGGAAGAGTTCAGCCATGCCCTGGCCCGGTTCACCGAAGCCTTGCGCAAGCACATCCGCAAGGAAGAAGGGGTGGTGATTCCCCGTGCCCGCAAGGTGCTGTCCGACGAGGACTGGGAGCAGATTATCGAGGCCAGGGACATCGAGAACGATCCCCTGTTCGGTGAGCGGGTCCGGGAGGAATTCCGGGAACTGCGCCACGAAATCATCAGCTATACTCCGGAGCGCTTCGGCGGTCTCGGTCTCAAGCATGCCGAGCGGGTCAGCGCGCCCCACGCCAAGAAGGAAATGCTCGCAATCAAAGGTCTGGCCACTTCCTATGGCCAGATTGAGGTGCTGCATGACATCGATGTCCGGATCAACAGTGGCGAGATCGTGTCACTGGTAGGCGCCAACGGTGCCGGCAAGTCCACACTACTGATGAGTATCTCCGGCCTGCAGCCCATGGATCGTGGCAGCATGGTGTACCAGGGCAAGGACCTGGCAAAGGTCCAGGCCGACCAGCGGGTGGCCGACGGTATTGTCCAGGTTCCGGAGGGTCGTCAGGTGTTCAAGGACCTGTCGGTGCACGACAACCTGCTGCTGGGTGCCTACACCCGTGGCCGCAGCCAGGAAGTGGAAGATGACCTGGAGCGGATGTACACCAAGTTCCCCATCCTGCGTCAGAAGCGCCACAACCTCGCCGGGGAACTCTCCGGTGGCCAGCAGCAGATGCTGGCTATGGGGCGCGCTCTGATGGCGAGGCCGAAGCTGCTGTTGCTGGACGAGCCGAGCATGGGCCTGGCGCCGCTGATCATCGAGGAGATCTTCGATATCATCAAGGAGCTGAAGGAAGAGGGCATCACCATCTTCCTGGTAGAGCAGAACGCGTCCCAGGCACTGGCGTTGGCCGACCGTGGTTACGTGCTGGAAACCGGTAAAGTGGTGATCGAAGGTACCGGGCGGGAGCTGCTCAGCAACGAGAAGGTCCGGGAGGCTTACCTGGGCATGTAAAACCTGCGTCGGGCGGACACAGAAAAGGGGACAGGCTTTTGGCCTGTCCCCTTTTTATTTGCCTCCGGCCTGCCGTTCGGGTCCAACGGGTGGCAGGCCGGACACGCCCCCGGTATTACTGGGGACGTTTGGCAACCAGTGTCAGGATGTCGTAGCTCGCAACCAGCTCGTCGTTCTGGTTGGTAACCTGGACGTCCCAGACCACCACACCCTGAGGGTGGCCGTCCGGAGAAGTCCGACCCTGATCGATCTTGCGCTTGCAGGTCAGGCGCGCCCGGATGGTGTCGCCAGGAGCCACCGGCTCGATGAAGCGCAGGGTGTCCAGGCCGTAGTTCGCCAGTACCGGGCCTTCGCCAGGATAAACGAACAGGCCGGCCGCGGCGGACAGCACGAAGTAGCCATGGGCAATGCGCTTGCCGAACTGTGAGTCGCGTGCGGCAATCTCATCAAAGTGCATGTAGAAGTGATCGCCGGACAGGCATCCGAAGTTGACGATGTCCGCTTCGGTGACCGTGCGACGATGCGTCAGCAGGGACTCGTTGATCTGCAGGTCTTCGAAATGACGACGGAACGGATGCACTTCGGTCTCGATCACGTCGGCACCGCGCACGTACTCGCCGGTAACCGCCGCGAGCATGGTCGGGGAGCCCTGGATAGAAGTCCGCTGGAGGTAATGGTGGACCGCGCGGATACCGCCCAGTTCCTCACCGCCGCCGGCGCGACCCGGGCCACCATGCTTGAGCATGGGCAGGGGCGAACCATGACCGGTGGATTCTTTCGCGGCTTCGGCATCCAGCAGGTGCAGACGGCCATGGAAGGCGGCCAGCAGTGGGGCGATCCGGCCGGCAATGGCCGGATCACGGGTGGTCAGGGTAGTCACCAGCGAACCGCGGCCCTTGGAGCACAGATCGACCGCATCCTCGATGGTGTCATAGGGAATTACCGTGGCAACCGGGCCAAAGGCTTCGATGTCGTGGGCGCCACAGCCATTTTCCGGGGTCCGGCACAGCAGCAGGTGCGGCTCGATAAACGCGCCTTTCTCGGTGCCCTCACCGGTGGGCTTGAAGCTACCGTCACCACCGACCACCAGTTCGCTGGTCTTCAGCAGTTCCTGGATGTTGGCCTTGACGTCCTCCAGTTGGTCGAGGGATGCCAGGGCGCCCATGCGCACGCCTTCCACAGAGGGATCGCCGACGGTGACTTTTGCCAGTCGCTCTTTCAACTTCTCACAGACTGCGTCCACGCGGTCTTTCGGCACCAGTACCCGGCGGATAGCGGTACACTTCTGACCGGCCTTGGCGGTCATTTCACGGCCGACTTCTTTTACGAATACATCAAACTCTTCATGCTCTGGGGTCACATCCGGAGCCAGGATGGCGCTGTTCAGCGAGTCAGCCTCGGCGTTGAACGGGATCGAACGGTTGATGATGTTCGGATGGTTGCGCAGCTTGCGCGCCGTTGCGGCAGAGCCGGTAAAGGTGACCACGTCCTGCTCTTCCAGGTGGTCGAACAGGTCGCCGGTGCTGCCGATGATCAGCTGCAGGGAGCCTTCAGGCAGGGCACCGGATTCCTGCATCAGGCGAACGGCCAGTTCGGTGACGTAGCAGGTGGAGGTGGCCGGCTTGACGATGCTCGGCATGCCCGCCAGGAACGTGGGCGCGAACTTCTCCAGCATGCCCCACACCGGGAAGTTGTAGGCGTCAATATGCACCGCCACGCCGCCACGGGGCACCAGGATATGGGTGCCGGCGAAGTGGTTGTTCTTGCCCAGTGGCATTACCGGACCTTCGTGCACGACGTTGCCGGACGGCAGCTCGCGGCGGCCCATGCTGGCGTAGGAGAACAGGGTGCCGAAGCCGCCATCGATGTCGATGCCGTTATCGCCCTTGCTGGCGCCGGTGTGCATGGACAGGGCGTACAGCTCTTTCTTGTGTTCCTGCAGGTACATAGCCATGGCCTTCAGGGCCAGGGCGCGTTCCTGGAAATCCATGGCCATCAGGTTCTTGCCGCCAACCTTGCGACCAAATTCCACGGCTTTCTTGAAATCGAGGGTGTCATCGTGGGTGTGGGCCACGATTTCGCCGTTGACGGCGCTGGGCAGGGCCTTGGCGGGCTTTTCACCGACCCACTGGCCGGCAATGAAACTTTTCAGGACTGACATGGGAAACTCCATTCGTTTCTGAAACACGAAGGCAAGTCCCGTTTACCCGGGACTTGCCTCGTTCGTAGCTTGGGGGTGGTGCAGCGACTACATTTCGTCGTAGTCGAGAACCACCTTGTCGCTGATCGGGTAGCACTGGCAGGAGAGTACGTAGCCGGCTTCGACCTCGTAATCCTCCAGGGCGAAGTTCTGGTCCATTTCCACTTCACCTTCCACGACCTTGGCGCGGCAGGTGGAGCAGACGCCAGCCTTGCACGAGTAGGGCAGGTCTGCGCCTTCCTCATTGCCGGCATCCAGGATGCTCTTGGTGTCGCGAACCAGCGGGAAGGTCAGGGAGCGGCCGTCGGCAATCACGGTCACTTCACTGATGGACTGCGGATCCACGTGGGACGGATCCCGGTCTTTCCTGGACTGGGGCACACCACCGGCTGGTGTGAACAGCTCGTAGTGGATCTTGCTCTTGTCCAGCCCGTGGCGGGCCAGTGAGTCGCGGACCGTCTCGGTCATCGCCTGGGGACCACAGATGAAGGCTGCAGTGAGTGCCTTGGCATCGATCCAGTGATCGAACAGGGCATCACACTTGTCGTGGTCGATCCGGCCGTTGTACAGGTCAATGTCCTGTTCTTCCCGGGTGAAGATGTACACCAGGTTCAGGCGGGACATGTACTCGTTTTTCAGGTCCTGGAGCTCGTCCCGGAACATGGTGTTGCTGGTGGCCTTGTTGCCATAGAACAGCGTGACCTCGCTCTTGGGCTCAGTCTCCAGGGTAGTCTTCACGATCGACAGGATCGGAGTGATACCACTGCCGGCGGCAACGGCCAGGTAGTTGCCTTCGCGCTCGGGATCCAGGTCGACGGAGAAGTGGCCCTGGGGCGGCATCACTTCCAGGGTCTCGCCGGGCTTGAGCTGTTCGTTGGCAAAGGTGGAGAAACGGCCGCCGGGAATTTTCTTGACCGCAATGCGCAACTCATGGTCGTTGACGCTGTTGCAGATGGAGTAGGAGCGCCGTACTTCCTCACCGTCCAGCTTTGTTCTCACAACCAGGTGCTGGCCCTGCTTGTAGGTAAACTTGTCGGCCAGGTCTTCCGGTACGTCAAAAGACAGGGTTACCGCGTTTCTTGTTTCAGGTCTGACCTCTTTGAGGGCCAGTGAATAGAATTTGTTCATGGTCGTCTTGGCTCTAGATGCATTTGAAATAGTCGAAGGGCTCGAGACAGTCCTTGCAGCGATAGAGCGCCTTGCAGGCGGTGGATCCGAACTCGCTGACCCGCTCCGTCTCGGTGCTGCCGCAATGGGGGCAGGTAATCACTTCGGATTCGCCCAGCAGGCTTCGTTTGCTGGCGCTGCCCTGGGGCGGCGCAATACCGAACGCCCGGAGCTTCTCTTTGCCTTCGTCTGTAATCCAATCGGTGGTCCAGGCCGGGGTCAGCACCTGTTTGATCCGGGGATTGCGGAAGCCCGCAGCGCGCAGGGCTTCCTCAATCAGTTCCTCAATCAATTCGGTCGCAGGGCAGCCGGAGTAGGTCGGCGTGACATCGACGGAAAGTTCCTTCCCGTCCCAGTGCACGGCCCGGACAATGCCGAGCTCCACGACACTTACTGCCGGAACTTCCGGGTCCTTGACGTCTTCAAGGATCGCCCAGATATCCGCCTCAGTCAGTTGATCGGTGTTGGCATTTGCCGGCACCCGATCACTGGCTATCAGCTTGTCTACCGCTGACCGCGGGTCTGTATCACCATGTTGTGGCATCGGGATAGGCCCTCTGCAGAAACTGCATTTCTGCCAGAATGAAACCGAGATGTTCGGTGTGTTCGCCACGCTTGCCGCCCAGGTACATCCAGGCATCGTCCGGCTGCGGCGTCAGGGTGGCTTCCTGGAGCACTTCCTTGACCATTCCGCGCCAGTCTTCCTTCAGCTGCTCGGGATCCGGGCCGATTCCTGCTTCTGCCATCAGACGGTCGGTTTCGTCCGGGGTGATCAGCTCACCGGTGAAACGCCAGAGGATGTCTACTGCATCCTGCATACGACGGTGGCTTTCCTCGGTACCGTCACCCAGGCGCTTGACCCATTCGGACGAGCGGCGCAGGTGATAGGTAACCTCTTTCAGTGCCTTGGCGGCGATGGCGGCAACCCGCTCGTCGCTGGCGTTCACCAGGCTCTTCAGGGTGAAGTAGTGCCAGGCGTCGTAAAAGAACTGGCGACCCATGGTGACCGCATAGTCTTCATTCGGCTGCTCGGTCAGCAGCAGGTTGCGGTAATCGTGGGCATCGCGACGGAACGCGAGTTTGTCCGCATCCCGACCGTCATCGATCAGCTCGGCGGCATACTCGTACCAGTTCCGGGCCTGGCCGACGAGGTCCAGGGCGACGTTCATCAGCGCCATTTCCTCTTCCAGGGCCGGGGCCTTGCCGCACAGCTCACACAGGCGCTGGCCCAGGATCATGTCGGAGTCCGCCAGGCGCAGCAGGTAGTCCGTGAGTGCTTCTTTCTGAGTCATGGAACTGCTCCTTACATGTGCCCGACTTCGTCGGGCAGCTTGTAGAAAGATGCGTGTCGGTAAACCTTGTCTTCCGACGGGTCGAACAGCACCTCTTTCTCATCGGAGGCAGAAGCAGTGATCGCGTCGGACGGAACCACCCAGATGCTGACGCCTTCGTTGCGGCGTGTGTACAGGTCACGGGCGTTTTCCATGGCCATTTCGGCATCGGCGGCGTGGACGCTGCCAACGTGCTTGTGGTTCAGACCGTGCTTGCTGCGTACGAAAACTTCGTAAAGGCTCCATTCAGCCATGATTCTTTCCTCCGGTATCAGGCGGCTTCAGCGCGCTGTTTTTGTTTTTTGGCGTAGGCGACAGCGGCTTCGCGAACCCAGGCGCCTTCGTCAATTGCATTCTTGCGAGTTTTGATGCGCTCGCGGTTGCAGGGACCGTTGCCCTTGAGAACGTCGTAAAATTCCTGCCAGTTGATTTCACCGAAATCGTAATGGCCGGTTTCTTCGTTCCATTTCAGGTCCGGATCCGGTGCGGTGCAGCCCAGGTACTCGAGCTGGGGTACGGTCTGGTCGATGAACATCTGGCGCAGTTCGTCGTTGCTCTTGCGCTTGATCTTCCAGGCCATGGACTGCTGGGAGTTCGGGGATTCGTCGTCGTGCGGGCCGAACATCATCAGCGCGGGCCACCACAGACGGTTGATGGCGTCCTGCACCATCTGCTTCTGCTCCTCGGTGCCTTCACGCATCATGTCCAGCAGGATCTGGTAGCCCTGACGCTGGTGGAAGCTCTCTTCCTTACAGATACGGATCATGGCCCGGGAGTAGGGGCCATAGGAGGTACGCTGCAGGACCACCTGATTGACGATGGCCGCGCCATCCACCAGCCAGCCCACGGCACCCATGTCGGCCCAGTTCAGGGTCGGGTAGTTGAAGATGCTGGAGTACTTGGCCTTGCCTTGGTGCAGCTTCTCGATTTCCTCATCGCGGTCGGCGCCGAGGGTTTCCATGGCGCTGTACAGGTACAGGCCGTGGCCGGCCTCGTCCTGGATCTTGGCCATCAGCTGCAGCTTGCGCTTGAGGGTCGGGGCACGGGTCACCCAGTTGCCTTCCGGAAGCATGCCAACCACTTCGGAGTGGGCGTGCTGGGAAATCTGGCGGACGAGGGTCTTGCGGTAGCCCTCCGGCATCCAGTTCTTCGGTTCGATCTTCACTTCGGCGTCGATCTTTTCCTGGAATGCGCGCTCTTCGGGCGACATCTCATCCAGGCTCTTGACGCGCTTGGCTCCGGTTTCAACGAGCTGGGCGTACATACAATACCTCCGGTTCGGCTTGTTGTTCTGTGAGCAAAGATGCTCGCTTCATGTTTCTCTGATTTTAGTCAATATTAAATGATACTGAATAAAAATCAAGGAACGATTTTGTGTGTCATGTCAGGTTAAAAGGTTATGTAATGGATTTTTAACTAGTTGATAGTTCGGCTAAAAAAAGTGATACGTAATGAAAAACTATCGAGATCTATTGTGAGAGAGGTAAATTAAATCTCGATAATCCGGATGGTAAGGACCCCCGGCCGGTCGTGGGCACCGGTCGGGGGCTACAGGAGCTTACTTCCGGCGGTCGACAACCCGCTTGGCCTTGCCCTCGGAGCGGGCCAGGCGGTTGGGTTCGACAACCTCTACACGGGTACTGATGCCGATGTAGGACTTGATGTGGTGCGCCAGTTCCTTGGCTGCTTTGGCGCGTACCTCGTCACCCATGCCAGCTTCCGGCTTGAGTTCGGCACGGATGTCCACGCAGTCCAGGTTGCCCTCCTTGTACACCTCGATCTCGTAGTGCGGCGCCAGCGCCTCGCACTTGAGCACCTGCTCCTCGATCTGGCTCGGGAACACGTTCACACCGCGGATGATCAGCATGTCATCGCTGCGGCCGGTGATCTTGTCGATGCGACGCATCGGGCGGGCCGTGCCCGGCAGCAGGCGGGTCAGATCGCGGGTGCGATAACGCAGGATCGGCAGGGCGACCTTGGTCAGGGAAGTGAACACCAGTTCGCCGTATTCGCCGTCCGGAAGTACCTCGCCGGTGTTCGGATCGATGATTTCCGGATAGAAGTGATCTTCCCAGATGGTCGGGCCGTCCTTGGTCTCGATGCATTCCATGCCCACACCCGGTCCCATGACCTCGGACAGGCCGTAGATGTCCAGGGCCTGAATGCCCAGACGCTCTTCCAGTTCTGTGCGCATGCTGTTGGTCCAGGGCTCGGCACCGAAGATGCCCAGACGCAGCGGCAGTTTGTGCGGATCGATGCCCTGGCGGTCCATTTCGTCAGCGATGTTCAGCATGTAGGACGGGGTCACCATGATGATGTCCGGCTGGAAGTCTTTGATCAGCTGAACCTGCTTCTCGGTCTGGCCGCCAGACATGGGGATAACGGTACAACCCAGCCGCTCGGCACCGTAATGGGCGCCCAGGCCACCGGTAAACAGACCGTAACCGTAGGAAACGTGAACCTTGTCGCCGCGATAGCCGCCGCCGGCGCGGATGCTCCGGGCCACGATGTCGGCCCAGGTGTTGATGTCACTCTGGGTGTAACCGACAACGGTCGGCTGGCCGGTAGTACCACTGGATGCGTGCACCCGGACCACGTCAGACATCGGCGTGGCGAACATGCCGAACGGGTAGTTGTCGCGCAGGTCCGATTTGGTGGTGAACGGGATCTTGGCCAGATCTTCCAGGGAGTTGATGTCCATGGGCTTCAGGCCGATGTCATCAAATGCCTTCCGGTAGAACGGAACATTGGTATAGGCATGGACCACACTCCAGCGCAGTCGCTGAAGCTGTTCGTGACGGAGCTCGTCAATGCTGGCGGTTTCCATGCGATCGAGTTTGCCAATTTTCTGCAGAGGTAAGGTCATAATCGAATCCTGCTTGTTCTTGTGCCTTGAGTCAGCGTGTCATTGGTGATGATGGTGTTACTGGGCGCTGTCGGTGCGCTCGATGATCAATGCGATACCCTGGCCAACGCCGATGCACATGGTGCACAGCGCGTAACGGGCTTTCTTGCCGGCCTTGTGGCGGCGCTCCAGCTCGTTCAGGGCGGTGGTCACCAGGCGTGCCCCGCTCATGCCCAGGGGATGACCGAGGGCGATGGCGCCGCCATTCGGGTTGACGTGCTCGGCATCGTCCGGCAGCCCGAGATCCCGGGTGACGGCCAGCGCCTGGGCGGCAAAGGCTTCGTTCAGTTCGATCACGTCCATGTCGGCCAGTTCCAGGCCGGCGGTCTTGAGGACCTTGCGGGTGGCCGGTGCCGGACCAAAGCCCATGATCCGCGGCTCAACGCCGGCGGTGGCCATGGCAACGATCCGGGCCCGCGGCTTGAGGCCATATTCTTTCAGGGCATCCGCGCCCGCCATCAGCAGGGCGCAGGCACCGTCGTTGACACCGGAGGCGTTGCCAGCGGTGACCGTGCCGTTCTCGCGGAACGGAGTCGGCAGCTTGGCCAGCTTTTCCAGGCTGGTTTCCCGCGGATGTTCGTCAGTATCGACCACCAGCGGATCCTGCTTGCGCCGGGGGATGGTGACCGGAGTGATCTCGTCGGCAAAGACGCCAGCGGCCTGGGCGGCAGCGGTGCGCTGCTGGCTGCGCAGGGCGAAGGCGTCCTGGTCTTCCCGGGAGATGTTGAACTGCTCGGCCACGTTCTCGGCAGTTTCCGGCATGGAGTCGATGCCGTACTGCTTTTTCAGCACCGGGTTGACGAAGCGCCAGCCGATGGTGGTGTCAAAGATCTCCGCCTTTCGGCTGAAGGGGCTGTCGGCCTTGCCCATCACGAAGGGCGCACGGGACATGGACTCGACGCCGCCAGCAATCATCAGGCGGGTTTCACCGGTACGGATAGCGCGGGCGGCGCTGCCCACTGCATCCATGCCGGAGCCACACAGACGGTTGATGGTGCTGCCTGGTACATCCACCGGCAGCCCGGCCAGCAGCAGGGACATGCGGGCTACGTCCCGGTTGTCCTCGCCGGCCTGGTTGGCGCAGCCGTAGAGCACGTCGTCTACCTTGGACCAGTCCAGGTCCGGGTGCCGCTCGACCAGGGCCTTGATCGGAACCGCACCGAGGTCGTCAGCCCGGACCGGGGAAAGCGCGCCGCCGTAACGACCGATGGGGGTGCGGATGGCGTCGACGATGTAAGCGTCCAGCAGGCGGTTGTCAGTGCTCATGAATTGTCCTCCGAATTGCGGACGGTGCCGCGAACTTCATAGGAGCGGCCGCGGAACAGTGCCACGGTGCGGCCGTCCTGGTTGGTCAGGGTAATGTCGTAAATGCCGGTACGGCCGCCCCGGGAACGCTCTTCCGCGGTGGCGGTCAGCAGGTCGCCCTCTCTGGCGCCGGACATGTAGTCAATGCTGCAGCCGGAAGCCACGGTGGCCCGGTCATAGCTGTTGCAGGCAAACGCAAAGGCGGAATCCGCCAGGGTGAACAGGTAACCGCCATGGCAGGAGCCATGGCCCTGGATCATGTCGGGCCCGACGGTCATGGTCAGGATTGCCTTGCCGGGGGCTACCGATTCGATTTTCATGCCCAGTTTCTGGCTGGCGCGGTCCCTGGCGAACATGGACTCGGCGCATTCTTCCGCCAGTTTCTGTGGATCGGGTTTCTGTTGATCGATAGTGCTCATGCGTAAAACCCCTTGTTGGCAAAACAGTTCTTTCTCAGCAGCAGCGACGGCCGGTAGCGATCCTCGCCGTAGCTGTTCTGGATGTTGGTCAGCACGGTGAAGGTGCGGCCGGAACCCAGACGGTCACTCCAGCTCAGAGGCCCTTCCGGGTAATTCAGGCCGGCTTTCATCGCCAGATCGATATCGGCAACCGTGGCAACGCCGTGCAGGTGGGCATCGGCACCTTCGTTCGCCAGCATGGCGACAGTGCGCATGATCACCAGGCCCGGGCGATCGGCAATGCGGCTGACAGCAAGGCCGGCCTTCTGCAGCAGGGCGCAGGCATCGTCGATGGCCTGTCCGGAGGACTGATCCGCCGCCGCAATCGCCAGACGGGAGGCCTGGGCGTAGTCGAAGGCAAGGTCGAACAGCACCAGATTGGCGCAGCCTTCCTCGGCGGCCCGCTCGGTGGCCAGACGGCCGTCGGTCAGTGCCAGCACGGCCTGGCCAAAGCGCAGCTGGCCGTTGCCGGCCCGCTCGATGATCTTCAGACCCGCATCACGGAGACGATCCACCAGGGCCGACGCAGGGCCCAGGCTGCCTTCGACGATAACCACAGATTCAGTGCTCTGCCGCGGAGCTTCGGTCTGCGGCTCGGGGCGCTCTGCCCCCTCCTGATAACTATAGAAGCCCTGGCCGCTCTTGCGACCAAGATGGCCCGCGGAGACCAGCTCCTGCTGAACCAGGGACGGCAGGAAACGGGTGTCCTGGTAGTAGGCGTTGAACACCGAGTTGGTCACCGCGTAGTTGACGTCATGGCCGATCAGGTCGGTGAGCTCGAAGGCGCCCATGCGGAAGTTGCCGGCCTCGCGCATCAGGGCGTCAAGGGTGGCCGGGTCCGCGGCCTGCTCCTGGACCAGACGCAGACTCTCGGCGTAGAACGGCCGGGCGACCCGGTTGACGATGAAGCCGGGGGTGGAGGTTGCATAGACCGGTTTCTTGCCCCAGTTGGCGGCGGTGTCGTACACCGTCTCGGCAACGGCCTTGTCAGTGGCCAGGCCCAGCACCACTTCTACCAGCGCCATCAGTGGAGCGGGGTTGAAGAAGTGCATGCCCACCAGGCGGCCGGGATGCTTCATGCCGGCACCCAGTGAGGTGACGGATATGGAGGAGGTGTTGGTGGCGAGGATGGCGTCCTCGCGGCACAGTGCCTCGAGGTCTGCCAGCAGGCCACGTTTGATGTCGAGGTTCTCCACGATCGCCTCGATCACCAGCCCGCTTTCGGCTACTTCCGAGAGATCGGCCACCGGCTGAATGCGGTCGAGGAGGGCGTCCAGCTC
Organism: Marinobacter szutsaonensis; assembly: GCF_039523335.1. Taxonomy (NCBI): domain Bacteria; kingdom Pseudomonadati; phylum Pseudomonadota; class Gammaproteobacteria; order Pseudomonadales; family Marinobacteraceae; genus Marinobacter; species Marinobacter szutsaonensis. The sequence continues at coordinate 74,716 of NZ_BAAAFC010000002.1, forward strand.
CTGCTGCTCCATCTTGCCCTTGTCCACACGACGTTGCAGCACCTTGGCAATGCCGTCGCGTCCCGCATCGGCGGCCCCTTCACGTTGGTCATGAAGAAAGACATGGTGCCCTGCCTGGGCCGCCACCTGGGCGATGCCGGCGCCCATGGCGCCGGCGCCGATGACTGCAACCTTGGTTTGGGTATCCAGTGCCGGCATGGTTTATTTCCCCTTGAAAGACGGTGTGCGTTTTTCCATGAAGGCGGCCACGCCCTCGCGGTAGTCTTCAGTGCGACCGGCTTCCCGCTGCAGATCCCGTTCGAGGTTGATCTGCTCTTCAAAGGTGTTGTTGACGCTGGCGTGCAGGGCCTGCTTGATCAGTGCCAGGCCCTTGGTGGGCTGGGTGGCGAAGTGGCGGGCCAGTTTCATGGTTTCTTCCATCAGCTGATCGTCGTCCACGCACTGCCAGATCATGCCCCAGTCTTCCGCCTTTTCCGCGCCGATCTTGCCGCCCAGCAGGGCCATGCCCTTGGCGCGGGCCATGCCTGCCACCCGGGGCAGGGTCCAGGTACCACCGGAATCCGGCACCAGGCCCAGCTTGCAGAAAGCCTGGACGAAGCTGGCGGAGCGGGCGGCCAGAGTAATGTCGCAGGCCAGGGCGATGTTGGCACCGGCGCCGGCGGCTACCCCGTTCACGGCGCACAGCACGGGCATGGGCAGGTCGCGCAGGCTGCGCATCATCGGGTTGTAATAGTTTTCCAGGGAAGCGCCAAGATCCGGCATCTCCTGACCCGGGGATACGCTGCGGTCAGAGAGGTCCTGGCCGGCACAGAATCCCCGGCCGGAACCGGTAATCACCAGCACCCGAACCGTCTCGTCCTTGCGAACGGTGTCGATGGCATCGCGCATGCGCTCGTGCATCTCGACATTGAAGCTGTTGAGGTTGTCCGGTCGGTTCAGGGTGAGCAGGGCGACGCCCTGATCGATTTCAAGAAGGATGCTCGGCTGGGTCATGGTGTTGTCCCGTTGTTGGTAGCAAGAAATGGTTAGAGACGCTCAGCGTCCCGTGACAGGAACAGCGAAGGTCCCCCGGAGCACGCGACAGGTGTCCGGGCGGAGGTTTGCAGTGGCGGTATCGGTCATTCCCGTTACCGCTCCTGCGGGCGTGATGTGCAGGTTGTTTGGCATAAGCAATCCGGTGTGACTTTGTTTTTGTCTCAGGTGCCGGCTTCGCCGGTCAGATTCCGGGCGCTGCATGCCCTGGTTAATCTGGTCTGTCAGGGCCGAATGCGTGAATGAGTATATCTCAGAATTGATACCCGTCAAGGAGTCGTGGTATCGACTTCTGTATCACGTTGGCATTCTGGGGATAAATTGCCTGCTTATCTTGATGAAAATAAAGAAAAATAAATTTGAGTATTGAGTTTTTATAGCCATTTCGAAGGCAATTGATCGTTGTTAGGCCGCCCGGGGGCATGAAATTCCACACAAAAACGGATAATGTGATACGGAAAATGAATCACAACAATTGTTTTGGGTTCCATAAGGCTGCGTGCCGATACCCCCTGCCAACAGGAGAAAGTTATGCCCGTATACAGCATTGAAGGTGTTGTTCCGGTTGTCCACCCCACCGCTTATGTTCACCCGAGCGCCGTGCTGATTGGTGACGTCTGGATCGGGCCGGACTGCTACGTCGGGCCGGCCGCCTGTTTGCGGGGTGATTTCGGTCGTGTTGTCCTCAAGGAAGGGTCCAACATCCAGGACACCTGTGTAATGCATGCCTTCCCTGGTATGGACACGGTGATCGAGAAGAACGGCCACGTCGGCCACGGCGCGATCCTGCACGGTTGCATCGTGGGTGAAGATGCCATGGTCGGGATGAACGCGGTTGTGATGGATGAGGCCCATATTGCGCCCCGTTCCATCGTCGGGGCCGGAGCCCTGGTGAAGGCCAAATTTCAGTGCGAGCCAGCGTCCCTGATTGTCGGTTCGCCCGCCAAGGTCCTGCGCACGCTCAGTGACAAGGAAGTGGAGTGGAAGAAAAAGGGCACCGAGGAGTATCAGCGACTGACCCGCCGCTCACTGGCAAGCCTGGTGGAGTGTCAGCCTCTGGAGAAAGGCGAGCCGGACCGTCCCCGGGTCGATGCCGGGCAATACCAGCCCAAGCACCAGTCCTGAAGGTTTGAGCTCCGGGAGTTTTCGGAGCCCGGAAGCGAAAATGGCGGCTCAGGCCGCCATTTTCGATTTCAGGGCATCGATAATGATGCGCGCGAAGTCCTCGGGGGAGTCTTCCTGCAGGAAGTGGCCGCCCCGAAGGGTGATGTGGGGTTGGCCGTGGGCGCCGGGAATCCGCCGCTGCATGTAGCGGTCTTCCCCCCGGGTAATGGGGTCACCGCTGCTGAAGCAGGTAATGAACGGTTTGCGCCATTTCTCCAGTACCTTCCAGGCCTCCCGGTTGGCCTTCCCGGCCGGGTCGTCCCGGGATATCGGAACCAGTTTCGGAAAAGCGCGGGCGCCGGCCTTGTATTCGGTTGAAGGGAAGGGCGCCTCGTAAGCCGCCTGCTCGGCCCTGCTCAGGGTCCGCTCGGTACCCAGCTGGACGATGCGCCCGACCGGCAGCCAGGGGCTGTGGGTGACAAAGGCTTTCCACAGGGAGAACATCGCCGGTGCCCGGGTCTCGCCGGTGGGCAGCATCCCGTTACCCACGATGATGCACCGGAACCGGTTGGGATGTTCGGCCGCCAGGCGCAGTCCCAGCAGCGATCCCCAGTTCTGGCACACCAGTGTGATGTCCCGCAGATTCAGCTTTTCGATCCAGCTGCTCAACCAGGCCATGTGGCGTTCGTAGCTGTAGTCGGCCATTGCTGCCGGTTTGTCCGATTTGCCGAAGCCGATCAGATCCGGGGCCAGCGCCCGATGACCAGCTGCGGCAATGAGCGGAATCATGTGCCGGTAAAGGTAGGACCAGGATGGCTCGCCATGCAGCATCAGCACGGGTGAAGCGCCGCGGGGGCCTTCATCGACGTAGTGCATCCTCAGGTTGGGCTCCACGTCGAGGTAATTGGGGGAAAAAGGGTAATCCGGCAGCCCCTGGAAGCGGGCTTCGTCGGTTCTCAGAATACGCATGCCATCGACTGTCCTGACTGATAGGTTGCGCAATTGCCGTTATGACAATTCTCGCAAGTCAGGATAAATCAGATGGCTGTTTCATGTGTTTGAGTTGCGTAACAGTGCGTTGCCCGTTTGCTTCAGCAGGCGAGATCGAGCAGGCGGTCCGGGTTTTCGATTTTTGCCATGGCATCGTCACAGCAGTTCACGGCGCCGCAATCGTCCGCTGAGCACAGGGCGAGGACGCGGCACTGGACGTCCTGTTGGTTTTCGCCTTCGTTGCGGAACATGCGGGCCCGGGAAAGAATGGATCGGCAATGACCGCAGAGCAGGGTCGGTACCGCGCTGCCTTCGGCAAGAATGGCGTTGTAATGGGTATGGTCAGTCATAAATATCCTCCTGATAGTTTCAGACTAGGGCCAGAGTATGACAATACAGAGTCGACCTTTCGCTGAGATTTCCATCTCTATACGGATCCTTTATCCGGATCGACCACCGGCCGCCGGTTGGAGCGTTTGTCGTCCCAGTCAAGCTCCTTGGGGTCGTACCAGCCGATGGCGTCAAGCACCTTCTGGCGAGTACGCGGGGACAGGGTGGGCCAGAGTTCCTGGAAATCGTCCAGGCCCTGTTCCCGTTGCTTCTGTTGTTTGCTCTGCAGCCGATTGATGATTTTGGGGAGCTGCAGAGCCTCCCCGAGCTGACCGGGTACCAGCACCTCCTGCCCCATCACCTTGCGGCGATGGGTCCTGGCTGCCAGCACACGCTGAAGTTCCGTCGCGGCGTCAAGGGCAGTTTCGGTGGTAAAGGTTTCCAGTTCCAATAATGTGACTCGTTAGTCGGTTAATCCGTAACCGACCACTATAACCTGAAGCAGGCTACAGTGGCCATGTCATCGTGGTAGGCTATCGGGCCGGAGTGGCTGCACAGACCCGCGGTTACCGTTCACAGCTTGGGGAAGATCTGATCTATGTACGCAAAACTTGAAACACGGACTTTTCTGGCCCTGCTGGTCGGGGTTTCCCTGGCGTTCGTGTTTCTGATGAAGCCCTTCTTTGGCCCGATTTTCTGGGCAGTGGCGATCGCGCTCATTTTCCATCCGGTCCAGAATCTGCTGGTCCGCTGGCTCGGCGAACGGCCAAATATCAATGCCTTGATTACCCTGGTGATCTGCATGGTGATCGTGGTGATTCCGGTGCTGGTGCTGGTGACGTCCCTGGTGGCCCAGGGGGTGGAGCTCTATCAGCAGATCCAGCGTGGCGAGATCCGTCCGGGGGAATACATCGATCAGGTCAACCAGTCCTTCCCGGCGATCCAGGCATTCCTGGCGCAGTTCGATATCAGCTTTACCGAGTTACGGGACCGGGCCGTCAGCCTGTTCGTCGGCGGCAGCCAGTTCCTGGCCAAACAGGCTTTGGGGATCGGCCAGAATACCTTCCAGTTCTTTATGGGCCTGGCCCTGATGGTTTACCTGGCGTTCTTCCTGTTACGGGATGGCCATCATCTGGTCGAGCTGATCATACGGGCGCTGCCCCTGGGCGATGAGCGCGAGCGCCTGCTGTTTGCCAAGTTCGCCGAGGTGACCCGGGCCACGGTCAAGGGCAACCTGCTGATTGCCATCATCCAGGGGGCTCTGGGGGGGCTGATTTTCTGGATTCTGGGAATTACCGGCGCCCTGCTATGGGGCGTGGTCATGGCCATCGTGTCGCTGTTGCCGGCGGTCGGGGCGGCCCTGGTCTGGGTGCCGGCGGCAATATACCTGGCGGCGGTCGGGGATGTTGTCCCGGCCCTGGTTCTTACCGTATTCGGGGTGGTGGTGATCGGTCTTGCCGACAACCTGCTGCGGCCGCTCCTGGTGGGCCGTGACACCAAATTGCCGGATTACATAGTGCTGCTGTCGACGCTCGGTGGCATTGTCATGTTCGGCATCAACGGGTTTGTCATGGGTCCCCTGGTTGCAGCCCTGTTCATGGCGTTCTGGGGGATTTTTATCCGGGAATTCGGGCACGAGGCCCAGACGGTACTCCATCCGGACACCGGCCCCGAAGATGAGAACCACGGCAACCGCCCCGACAGCAAACTGTGATAGGGTATTCATTGTTTGCCCCAGCTTGTGGAGATAGGCACCACACAACAAGAAAAGACCGATGCCGGCGAGGCATCAGGAGTAAGGCAGGTGAGTACCATGAAGAATACGACCCGTTCTTTTGGTCGCCTTCTGGCTGCAGCCGGTGTGGCGGTTACGCTGGGCCTGGCGCCCTTGGCCCAGGCAGATGAAACCGTGGCAGTGAAAAATGCCCTTTACGGTGCCGGTTACGACATCACGAACGTCAGCTCCGGGATGGATGACAAGACCCGTGCCGCGCTGACCCAATTCCAGAAAGATCATGGCCTCGAGGCTACCGGTGCCCTGAACGAGGCAACCCGCAAGGCTCTGGGTATGATCACCGTGCAGGTCGCTGCGGCGCCGGCGCAGAGCAGTGGATCGCAGGGTGCGGAAAAATCGGCATCGAGCGCCGCGTCCGCCGAGCCAGCGAAGGAATCCGGGGAAAAGGACGCCATCGAGGAAGATGAGGACGGTGGCTGGTCGTTCTGGTAGCGCTCCCGGTTCGCCGTTCATGAAAAAGCCCGCCAGGTTGATGCCTGGCGGGCTTTTTTCTGGCTGTCCGGAAGAGGTCAGTCGAGTTTCGACAGATCCCGGACTGCGCCCTTGTCGGCACTGGTGGCCAGCAGGGCGTAGGCCTTGAGCGCCGCCGAGACCTTGCGGTCGCGCGGCAGATCCGGCTTCCAGCCCTTGGCGTTCCGGGCTTCCCGGCGCCGGTCCAGCTCCTGCTGGTCGAGCTGGACATTGATGGAGCGGTTGGGAATGTCGATCAGGATAGTGTCGCCATTCTCGATCAGGCCAATTTCCCCGCCGGCTGCTGCTTCCGGAGACGCGTGGCCGATGGAGAGCCCTGAGGTGCCGCCGGAGAATCGGCCGTCCGTGAGCAGGGCGCAATCCTTGCCCAGTCCCTTGGACTTCAGGTAGCTGGTGGGATAGAGCATTTCCTGCATGCCGGGTCCGCCGCGGGGGCCTTCGTACCGGATGATGACCACTTCTCCGGGTTTCACCTCGTCACCGAGGATGCCGGCGACCGCCGAGTCCTGGCTCTCGAACACCCGGGCCTTGCCTTCAAATACATAGATGCTTTCATCCACACCGGCGGTTTTCACTACGCAGCCGTCCCGGGCGATGTTGCCATAGAGCACCGCCAGGCCACCTTCGGTGGAGTAGGCGTTGTCCACGGAGCGGATGCAGCCGTTCTCCCGGTCGCCGTCCAGGCTCGGCCAGCGGGTGCTCTGGCTGAAGGCTGTCTGGGTTGGAATGCCCGCCGGCCCGGCCTTGTAGAGCTCCACCACTTCCGGGGTCGGGGAACGCATGATGTCCCAGGTTTCCAGGGCTTCTTTCATGGTCTTGCTGTGAACGGTGGGCAGGTCGGTGTTGATCAGCTTGCCCCGCTCCAGTTCACCCAGGATGCCCATGATGCCGCCGGCACGGTGGACGTCTTCCATGTGGTATTTCGGCGAGTTGGGCGCCACCTTGCACAGCTGGGGCACATGGCGGGAGAGCCGGTCGATGTCGGCCATATCAAAATTCACCCCGCCTTCCTGGGCTGCCGCCAGCAGGTGCAGGATGGTGTTGGTGGACCCGCCCATGGCGATGTCCATGGTCATGGCGTTCTCGAAAGCGGCCTCGGAGCCGATGCTGCGGGGCAGCACGCTGGCGTCGTTTTCTTCGTAGTAGCGGCGGGCATTCTCGACGATCTGGCGCCCGGCCTTGAGGAACAGCTGTTCGCGGTCAGCATGGGTGGCCAGCAGCGAGCCGTTGCCAGGCAGGGCCAGGCCAATGGCCTCGGTCAGACAGTTCATGGAGTTGGCGGTGAACATGCCGGAGCAGGAGCCACAGGTCGGGCAGGCACTGCGCTCATACTCTTCCACCTGTTCGTCGCTGGCGTTCGGATCCGCGGCGATGACCATGGCATCCACCAGGTCCAGCTTGTGCTCGGATAGCTTGGTCTTGCCGGCCTCCATGGGCCCGCCGGAAACAAAGATGGTCGGGATGTTCAGGCGCATGGCGGCCATAAGCATGCCCGGGGTGATCTTGTCGCAGTTGGAAATGCACACCAGGGCGTCGGCACAGTGGGCATTGACCATGTACTCCACCGAGTCGGCAATGATTTCCCGCGAGGGCAGGGAGTAGAGCATGCCGTCGTGGCCCATGGCGATGCCGTCGTCCACCGCTATGGTGTTGAATTCCTTCGCTACACCGCCGGCAGCTTCGATTTCACGGCACACCAGCTGCCCCAGATCTTTCAGATGCACATGGCCGGGTACGAACTGGGTGAACGAGTTGGCAACCGCAATGATCGGTTTGCCGAAATCCTCGTTTTTCATACCGGTAGCGCGCCAGAGGGCGCGGGCACCGGCCATGTTGCGGCCGGCTGTGGATGTCCGCGAACGATACTGAGGCATGTGTTCTGGTCTCTCTCTTGGGTCCTGACAAATTCCGTAAAAAACAGAGGATACCAGATTCGGCCCGGCGCGCATGGTTGTTTTTGCCCCGGCTGGTGACTATAAACAAGACATGAACCGGAAGATTGCTGCGTTCTGCTGAGCGGAGAAGGAGTTCGTCTATGGCTGGCCGGGAACGCCTGCCTCTGGGTCGCCTGAAAAGCTTCCACCCCCTGAACCGACTGACCGCCGACCAGCTGGTCCTGCTGGTTAACCGTGCTGAGCGTCGTTGCCACAAATCGGGCGAGACCGTGATCGAGCAGGGCGTGCGGGATGGTCTGGATTTTTTCCTGATCAGCGGCGCCGTCGAGCTGCACGCCAAGGATGGTCGCAAATCGGTCATTGAGGCGGAGACGGACAAAGCGCTCAATCCCATTGCGCGTCTGCAGCCCCGCATGTACGAGGTGGTTGCCATCAGGCCCAGTGAGTTCCTGGTGATCGAGCAGGACATACTCGACGACTTCCTGAATTCGGCTCCGGTGAGCCAGGTGGAAATGGAATCGTCAGGGGACTGGGTTGCCTCGGGCAGTGCCGAGCATCGGCTGCGGATGGAATTCAATTCGGAGCTCCGGTCCAACCATATCCGTTTGCCCAGCGTGCCGGATATGGCCTGGAAGATACGCCGCACCGCGGCCCGGGAAGGCCTCTCGGAGAAGAAGCTGGCCATGGCGGTGACGGCCGATCCCGCCATGGCAGCCAAGCTGGTGCGGGCCTGCAACAGCCCTGTGTACCGTGGTTTGGGCGGTGTCAGCAGTGTACACGAGGCAGTCACCCGGCTCGGTATGCGTACCACTCGGCAGCTGGTGGCCGAGTTTGCCCTGAGGGATGTGTTCAGAAGCCGGCAGCTGAGCCTGCAGAGGGAAATGCTGAAGCTCACTCAGCAATCCCGGGAACTGGCTGCACTCTGCTGGCTGCTGGCCGATCAGATTGAGGGGCTGGATCGTGATGAGGCGGAGCTGGCCGGACTGTTACATGATATTGGCACAGTGCCGCTACTGGTCCTGGCCGAGCATCACCCGGGCCTGTGGTCCAGTGACGCCAGGCTGCAGTCTGTCAGTAAACAATTACGGGCAGAGTTCGGCACCGCCCTGCTCGAGAGCTGGGGTTGCCCGCCACCCCTGGTGGAGGCGGTGCGCCATGGGGAGGATTGGCAATATGAGTGTTCCCAAGAGAGCCCGCAGCTGGTGGATGTGGTGATCGTCGCCCGGTTGCATTCCACGATCGGCTCAAGCCAGAATGGCGAGCCTCCAGCCCTGAACCAGGTGCCCGCGCTCGGGCGACTGGGTGGGCCGGAGCCCGGTGCCTCCCATAGCCAGGAGCTTCTTGCCGAAGCCTGGGCGAGGGTAGAGCAAACGCAACTTTTGCTGTCGACTCGATGACCAAGCCAATCATGCATGTCCCCCTCTTTCCCCTGAATTCCATTGTCCTGCCCCGGGGACGTATTCCACTTCAGCTGTTTGAGCCGCGCTACATCGATATGCTGACGCGTTGCCTCAAGGAGGACCGGGGATTCGTCGTGGTGCTGCTGAGGGATGGCGAGGAGGCCGGTCCGGTTGCGCGCTTCTATGATATCGGCACCTATGTCCGGATCATCGATTTCCAGCAGCTCGAGAACGGCCTGCTGGGCATTACCGTTGAGGGCGAGACCAAGGTGTCCGTGGTCCGCAGCTGGCAGCAGGATGATGGTCTGAACGTCGGCGATGTGGAGTGTCTGCTCGAGGAGGCCTGGAGTGAGGTTCCCGAGCGCTACATCGAGTTACCCTCGGTGCTGCAGGCTCTGTTCAGGCACCCGGTTATCCGTGACCTTTCCATGGAGGTGGATTACGAGGATGCCCGGGATGTGGGCTGGCGGCTGACGGAACTTCTACCCCTGGATAAACAGGAAAAGCAGCGCCTGGTGGAACTTCAGGATCCCCTGGAACGGCTCAGCCGCCTGCAGGGTTTGCTGGAGGCGCTGGAAGAGGGCTAGCCTGCTCCGTGACCGGTTGCCGGGAATACTCCTCCACGGCTGCGGGCCAACGGTTATGCACATAGCCGACAGTAAAAAGCCCCCAAAGCAGCAGGGCCGCGACGGTAAAGCCATCAGTGTGGATGGGCACCCGGTCAAAGCGGCTGTAGCTGGCCCGCACCAGGCCGGTGATCGCCAGCCCCAGCAGGATTCCCCCGATGATATCCGTGAACCAGTGCACCCCGAGGTACAGGCGGCTTATGGCCACCGGCAGCAGGGGTAACGAAAACAGCACGTAGGCCTGCCAGCGTTTCCGGTGTCGGGTTTCCCCGGCCACAAAACCTGCCAGCATGGTGACGAAGACGGTAATTCCGGCACTGTGGCCGCTGGGAAATGCCCCGGAAGACGGTGGTTGGAATACCTGGTCCGGGCGGGGGATGCCCAGGGTCGACTTCATCAGCCAGACCAGGACGAGGGTAAGGGCGGCGGCGAACAGTATGTGCAGCGCAGCGGCATAGTAACCCCGGAAACCCAGCACCAGCACTGCCAGAAAAGACGCCGTCACCAGAACCGCAGGGTCGCCGATCAGGGTAACGGTGATCGCAGGGCCATCAAGCAGGGGTTGCCGTAGCTGGCGGAACCACTCGAGGGTCAACTGGTTGAAAGGTTCCAGTGCCCCGGTTACCGCGAGCTGCCCCCAGATCAGCAACAGTCCGGACGCAGTCACCGCCATGAGTACGGAGGCCAGGGGAAACTCTCCTTCCCGGGCCGGCCGGTCGTTGGTGTAGAGGCGCCAGAACCGGTGCGACAACTCGTACTGCCGCATCCGTTGCTCGAACCAGCGGTAGGCCCGGCCCCCTTCGCCCAGGCCCATCTGGAAGCGGATCAAGATCAGATAGACCACAAACAGAGCCGCGAGGCTGACGCCCATGACCGCATAGAAATGGGCGGGAGGGCGCAGTTCACTCTGCAGCGCGCTGCCGACAAGAAAGCCGGGCAGGATATAGACGGGAGCCCAGCCAATGGCGGAGGCAATGTTGAATCCCAGGAACCGTCGCCAGGGCATCCACAGGGCGCCGGCGATCAGGGGAATGATGGGGCGGATGGGGCCGATAAAGCGCCCGATCACCACGCTCTTGCCCCCGTGCCGGTGGAAAAAGGCTTCGCCCTTGTTGAGCAGCACCGGGTAGCGACTCAGGGGCCAGACCGAAGTGAGTCGACCCTGTAACTGGCGCCCCAGGGCGAAACTCACGCTGTCGCCGGCAACCGCTCCCAGCCCCGCCCAGACCAGTGCCTCGGTCAGTGGCATGCCGGTTTTACCGGCCAGGGCTGCCACCGCAAACAGGATTGCAACCCCGGGAACGATAATGCCCGCGATCGCCAGGGACTCGATAAATGCGGTCAGAAACAGGGCGCCGGCCAACAGCCCGGGATTGGCTGATAGCCATGCCGTCAGCTCTGTCAGCCAGGCGGTGCTCATGCCTCGATGGTCTCTCCCGGGCTGAACCAGGCGGAATCAGCGCCACGTTTGCGGGCTTCTTCAAGCGCCTGTCTGGCGCGTTTGCGCAGTGTGTCGGTACGGGTATCGCCACTGCCACGGGTCGTGCATCCGAGGCTCACCGTGGCCGTGCCGAGCACGGGCCATTGGTGTTCGGCAATGTTCCGTCGGATACGCTCGGCAATCACCCGTACCCCTTCCTCGGGTGTAAACGGAAGCACCAGGAAGAATTCCGAGTCGTCCAGTGTGTACAGGGTGTCACCAGCGCGGATGACCCCGAACAGGTGCTGGGTCATATCGCGGAATACCGCCTGGCTCGCGTCCTCGCCATGCAGATCCCGGGCTTCATCCGCGTAGTCCAGGCCAAGGTGGATAACCGATAGCGGGTGGCCGGTGGCGATGGCCCGACTGATTTCTTTCTGCAGGGTTTCGTCGAGGAAGCGGGCATTATGGGCGCCGGTGACGGGATCAGTGATCGCCAGATCTTCTGCGGACTGGGCCATGTGGCCGTAATGCCAGGTGTAGAGGCCGGTTACGGTAAGCAGGATCAGGAGGCCGGTGGTAATGGTCAGAGCTTCACTGGCCGGATGCTTCAGGAACAGGGTCACCGCGAGTGGAACAAGCAGCAGTACCGACAGCCCCACCCCTTGCCGCAGGGGCAGGATGAGCAGGTTCAGGACCAGCAGGGGCATCGCCCAGTGGCTGATGCCCGGACCGTCCATGGTGATCAGTGCCGCAACCAGTCCGCTGTTCAGTCCGGACAGGATGATCAGATGACCCGGAGACGCGAGCTGGTGTCGGCGGTTGATGATGGTGTAGATCAGTCCGGCCGTGGTGAGAATGGCCATGCCGGAAGCCAGGTAGAACAGGTCGTAGAAACCGTAACGCAGGTTCTGGCCTGCCAGGCTGGCAATGAACACAGTGGCCAGCACGTAGCCGGCGCTGTGGGTCCAGGTCCTCAGGCGGGTTTCGGTCATGACGCCGGTCTCTCCTGCCCGGCCATGCCGTGGTTCTGCTGTGACCAGGCGCTGTAGACCTGGGTCCGGTTGCCGCCCTGTTGCTGGGCGCGTCTCAGGGCGTGGGCAGCGCTCTGCTGCAGGCTGTCCGCGTCATCGCCGATATTGAGCCCGGCAATGCCGGTGCTCACGGTCAGGCGCATTCCATGGGATTCGAGCAGCCTTTGCAGGCCGGCGCGGATGGTTTCGGCACGGTCGAGGGCGTTATTGGTGCCGATACCTGGCAGGATGACCAGGAACTGCAGGTCTGCCACCCGGTAATAGGTGTCGAAGTCCCGCAACTGGGAATGCAGGTAGCGGCCGATACGGGGCAGGATCGAGCGGATGTCCTCGTCCCGTTCCTTGTCGGTGAGGTGTGTGTCCAGCCCGATCATGATCACGGACATATCCGTGCCTTCCCGCTCACTGCGCTGGATCTCCTTGTGCAGATCCGCGGACAGGTATTCCCGGCTGGCGGCCTGGGTCAGCTCGTCGGTGCGCCTTAACGGCGCAAGCTGACGGCTCTTGTATTCACGGAGAAACACCAGCAGGCCCGACAACAGCAGCGTGAGCAGAAAGGCGCTGATCATCTGGTGCCGGTCAGGCAGCCCGGTTGCCCACCAGACGCCGGCCATGGCCAGGATGGTCACCGCCAGGGCCAGGATCATGGCGGTGGCGGGCGGGAACAGCGCGAAGGCGACCAGGGGAACGGCGTAGAGCCAGTGAGTCATGGCCCAGGGGCCCACCACGAATCCGGACAGCAGCAAAAGTGCGAGGGCCAGGAAAAACAGCCGTTGAATCAGGGGCCAGGGCCGCTTTGCCCGGGCCGGATGAAAGGTGCGACCGCTGATGACAATACCGGCACCCGCAGCGGCAATCGCCGCCATCAGGGGCTGGCCGAGCAGGGCACTCAGCAGCGCAATGGCCAGAAATGCCACGAATCCGGCTCGTGACAACCTGGTCAGCAGGAATTTATCGGCCGTCTGGGCCATGGTGTGTCCTTCCTCTCCCGGCGCATCCATTGAGTATGAAGCATAGCGCAGCGGTATAATAATGGTTTGGGATGCGTACTTGAAACGGGAAAGGTAAAGTTAGGCCCTTATTCCTGAATTTGACTGACAAGGTACAAGGACACGGGATGGATATAGCAGCATACATGGCCGAGGTCGGCCAGCAGGCGCGAGCGGCTGCCACACAGGTGGCCCGGTCAACCACGGCCACGCGCAACCAGGCTTTGCTGGCCACGGCGGAAGCCCTTGATGCCGCTCGCAACGAACTGGCGGTTGCCAACAGCAAGGATCTGGAGAAGGGGCGCGAGAATGGCCTCGATGCCGCCATGCTGGACCGACTGGAACTGACCCCGCAGCGTATTGACGCCATGATTGAGGGGTTGAGGCAGGTTGCCTCGCTGCCGGACCCGATCGGTGAGATCACCGGCATGACCTATCGCCCGTCCGGCATCCAGGTCGGCAAGATGCGGGTGCCCCTGGGGGTAATCGGCATCATCTATGAATCCCGTCCCAACGTCACTGTGGAAGCCGCGAGCCTGTGCCTGAAATCGGGTAATGCCACGATCCTGCGTGGCGGATCCGAGGCCATTCACTCCAATCAGGCCATTGCCGCCTGCCTGGCCCAGGGCCTGGCCGCGGCGGGGTTGCCCGAGACCGCCGTGCAGGTGGTGAAGACCACGGACCGTGTGGCAGTCGGTGAACTGATTACTATGCCCCGCTACGTCGATGTCATCGTGCCCCGTGGCGGCAAGGGACTGATTGAGCGAATCAGCCGGGATGCCCGGGTGCCGGTCATCAAGCACCTGGATGGTGTGTGCCATGTCTATATCGACAGTCATGCCGATCCGGAGAAGGCGCTGAAAGTGGCGGTGAACGCCAAGACCCAGCGCTACGGCACCTGCAACACCATGGAGACCCTTCTGGTGGACCGGGAAGTGGCGGCGGACATCCTGCCCCTGCTGGCCTCCGCATTCGAGGAGAAAGGCGTGGAGCTGCGGGGCTGTCCCGAGACCCGCGAGATCGTCCCGGCGGCGGGTGAAGCCACCGAAACGGATTGGGAAGAGGAATACCTGGCGCCGATCCTGGCGGTTCGTGTGGTGGACGGCCTCGATGGCGCTATCGAACACATCAATCGCTACAGCTCCCAGCATACCGACAGCATCATCACCGAAAACTACACCCGGGCCCGTCGCTTCATCACCGAAGTGGATTCAAGTTCCGTCATGGTCAATGCGTCCACCCGGTTTGCCGATGGTTTTGAGTATGGTCTGGGTGCGGAGATCGGAATTTCCACCGACAAGATCCACGCCCGTGGCCCGGTGGGGCTGGAGGGTCTGACCTCCCAGAAATACGTGGTGTTCGGCGACGGTCATATCCGGACCTGATGCCCATGCACGTTATTTATGGTGGCACCTTCGACCCGATCCACCATGGCCACTTGCGGCTGGCGATCGAGCTGTGTGATCGCCTCGAGGTCGATCGCGTCAGTCTGGTTCCCTGTCACATTCCGCCACACCGGGGTGATACCGGAGCCACCGCGTCCCAGCGGCTGAAACTTCTGGAGCTGGCGGTGCAGGGCGAGTCCCGGTTGCACATTGACGACCGGGAATTGCGCCGCGCGGGTGCCTCCTACACCGCCGATACCCTGCGCCAGTTGCGACGGGAGTTGGGGGCGGATCATCCACTGGTAATGGTGGTCGGCACCGATGCCTTTGCCGGCTTCGATCGCTGGCGGGAGTGGGAATCCATACCGGAACTGGCGCACATTGTGGTTGTGCGCCGCCCTGGCCCCGGACTTGATCCCGAAGGGACACCTGCGACGCTGCTGGCGAAGAGGAAAGTTGAGGATGTCAGGAGCCTCCGGACTTCGCCCGCCGGATGCGTTCTGGAGCTGGATCCGCCGCTTCTGGATATCTCCGCCACCGGAATCCGGGAACGGATCGCCGTCGGCCGCTCACCCCGCTACCTGATCCCGGATTCGGTCTGGGAAGAAATCCGCCAGCAGGGACTGTACGGTGCCTGCCCCGAGGGGAACTTTTAGTGCTACAATCGCGTCTGAGTATGACTATTCGGGCGGCCAATCCGGCTGAAGCCCGTACAACAGGGTAATTATGCAGGCTGAAGAACTGAAAGATCTGGTTGTAAAAGCACTTGAAGAGGTAAAAGCGCAGGACATCAGTGTGATTGATGTTCGTGACCGTACCAGCGTCACGGATTTCATGGTGCTGGCGTCCGGTACGTCAAACCGTCATGTGAAGTCCCTTGCCGATTCTGTGGTTGTTGAAGCCAAGGAGCAGGGCGTGCGCGCCAGTAATGTCGAGGGCGCCACTGCCAGTGACTGGATCCTGGTAGACCTCGGCGATGTTGTGGTTCATGTCATGATGCCCGCTACCCGCGAGTTCTATGATCTGGAGCGGTTCTGGCGCGACGCACCGGATCTGGGTGTCGCGGGCAGCGAATAACCATGCGGTTACGTCTGATCTGTGTGGGGCAGAAGATGCCCGACTGGGTCAGTGCCGGGTACAACGATTACGCCCGCCGGATGCCCCCGGAGCTTCTCCTTGAGCTGGTCGAAATCCCCATGGCACATCGGGGCAAAAACCCTGATATTCCCAGGCTGATGCAAAAGGAAAGCGACGCGATTCTCTCGGCAACCGGTCCGCGGGACCGGGTTGTTGCCCTGGAAGTCGGCGGTCGCCCCTGGTCCACCGAAAAGCTCGCCAGCCAGCTTGAAAACTGGCAGCAGGACGGCCGCGACGTGAGTTTCCTGGTTGGTGGCCCCGACGGTCTGGCGGACGCCTGCCGGCAGAGGGCAGACCAGCAGTGGTCGCTGTCGCCCCTGACCCTCCCTCACCCGCTGGTTCGAATCCTGCTGGCCGAACAGCTTTACCGGGCCTGGTCGATCACCCGCAATCATCCGTATCACCGGGCCTAGGGGGCAGTTATGCCGTGGGGTGAATTCAAGGATACCGCCGCCGAACGCCGGTTGTTCCAGCGCCGCACCGTGGTCATGCTGGTGTTTGTCATCCTGATGCTGGGTGGCCTGCTGGGCCGCATGTATCAGCTGCAAGTGGTCGAACACGACATCTACACCACGATTTCTGACAAGAACCGGGTGCAGGTCCAGTCCGTGCCCCCGCCCCGTGGCCTGGTCTATGACCGCAACGGGGAGCTGCTGGCCCAGAACCGTCCGGTATTCAGCGTCACCCTGGTGCCCGAGCGCGTGGATGGCATGGATGAGACCCTTATCCGGCTGGGCCGCATCCTCGATGTTTCTGAACAGGATTTGGAGCGCTTCCAGCGGCGCCTGAAAGAACCCCGACGGCCTTTCCAGGAGATTCCCCTCCGATACGACCTGACCGAGCAGGAGATTGCCCGGCTCGCCGTCCATCGCCATGAGTTGCCGGGCGTTGAGGTCGAGGCGGAACTGGTACGGTATTACCCCCACAGTGAGCTCACCGCCCATGTGCTCGGCTACGTTGGCCGCATCAACCGGGAAGAGTTGCAGCGTATTGACCCGGTCAATTACGCCGGCACCAACTACATCGGCAAGTCCGGTATAGAACGGTTCTACGAAGAGACCCTGCATGGCAAGGTCGGCTATCAGCACGTAGAAACCAATGCCCGTGGCCGTACGCTCCGGGTACTGGAGCGCGAGAATCCGGTCCCCGGTGAAGACCTGAAGCTGCATCTGGACCTGCGGTTGCAGCAGCGGGCACACGAGCTGCTGGACGGCCGCCGTGGTGCAGTCATCGCCATCGAACCCAAAACAGGCGGTATCCTGGCGCTGGCCAGTGTGCCGGGGTTCGACACCAACAAGTTTGTCACCGGCATCAGTGTCGATGACTATCGCGCCCTGAGCCAGAGCAAGGACAAACCCCTGTTCAATCGGGCGCTGCGTGGCCAGTACCCGCCGGGCTCGGTCATGAAACCCATGTTGGCGATTGCCGCCCTCGACAGCGGAGTGGCCACCCGGGACCGCACCATCTGGGATCCAGGCTATTTCCAGCTAAAGGAAGGCGGGCGCCGGTATCGGGACTGGAAGCGCGGCGGCCATGGCTGGGTGGATCTGAGGGAGGCTATCGCCGAGTCGTGTGACATCTACTTTTACGAGACAGCCGTCGAGATGGGGGTGGATACCATGTCAGGCTACCTCTCCAGTTTCGGTTTTGGCGAAGATGCCGCCCTGGATGTATCCGGTGCCCTGAGTGGTCTGCTGCCCTCCCGGGAATGGAAGCGGGCCATACATAATGAACCCTGGTACCCGGGGGACTCGGTCAACCTGGGCATCGGTCAGGGCTATATGCTGGCAACACCTCTTCAAATGGCGACTGCGACCGCACTCATCGCCAACCGCGGAACCTGGGTCGAGCCGCGCCTGCTCAGGGACGTGATCGGGGATGATTCGGTGGAAGATGTCCTGCCTGACGAGACCCATCAGCCCCTGGCGCTGAAGAATCCTGAGGACTGGGAGTATGTGGTCGAGAGTATGGCGGAGGTAATGCACGGTACCAAGGGCACCGCTCGTCGGGCTGGCAGTGATGCACCGTACCGGATGGCGGGCAAGACCGGGACTGCCCAGGTGTTCAGCCTCGCTGAAGACGAGGAATACGACGCCGAGGAAATCCGGGAGCGTCTCAGGGACCATGCCCTGTTTGTGGGTTTTGCCCCGGTCGAGGATCCGAAAATCGTGGTATCGGTCATCGTCGAGAACGGCGGTAGCGGTAGTGGTACGGCGGCTCCGGTCGCCAGGGCGCTGTTCGATGCCTGGCTACTTGAGCTTTCCGAAGGCAGTGACAGTGGTCTGGTGAGCCAGGCAACAGGGGGAGCGCAATAATGGCTTTGAAAGACCTGGTGGATCCGGCTGCCTCCGGCCCCCTGGCACGTTCCCGAGGCATCTGGTCTGCCCTGCATCTGGACCCCATCCTGCTGTTCCTGCTGTTGATCCTGGTCTCCGGTGGCCTGTTTGTTCTCTACAGTGGTGCCGACCGCAACATCGAAGTGGTCAAGGCTCAGGGCATCCGTCTTGGCGTTGCCTTCGTGGTGATGCTGGTGTTCGCCCAGCTCGACCCGGCTGTTTTTCGCCGCTGGGCTCCCTGGCTCTATGCAGCCGGCCTCGTCGCTCTGGCTGCGGTTCTCGTGATGGGGGTTGGTGCCAAGGGTGCCCAGCGCTGGCTGGCACTGCCCGGACTGCCGCGCTTCCAGCCCTCTGAAATCATGAAACTCGTGGTTCCGATGATGGCCGCGTGGTACCTGTCCCGGCACTTTTTGCCGCCGCGCCTGTCACAGGTTGCCGTGGGGCTGGCCATTGTGCTGGTCCCCATGGTGATGATCATCCAGCAGCCGGATCTGGGTACGTCCCTGCTGGTGGGGATGGCAGGTCTGTTTGTAGTTTTCTTTGCCGGCATGAGCTGGAAGCTGATTGCTGCTTTCGTGGCCATGGTTTCGGTATCCGCGCCACTGATGTGGTTCTTCGTGATGCGGGAGTACCAGAAACAGCGGGTACTGACCCTGCTGGATCCGCAGAGTGATCCGCTGGGTGCCGGCTGGAACATTATCCAGTCCAAGACTGCCATCGGTTCGGGCGGTATTGACGGAAAGGGATGGCTGCAGGGGACCCAATCACACCTGGAATTCCTGCCGGAGAGTCACACAGACTTTATCGTCGCCGTGCTCGCCGAGGAATTCGGCTTTGTCGGTATGATGGTGCTGCTGCTGGTCTATTTTCTGATCATCCTGCGCTGCCTGTATATCGCGGCCACCGCCCAGGACTCGTTCAGCCGATTGTTGGCGGGAGCCTTGACCATGACCTTCTTTATCTACATCTTCGTGAATGTGGGGATGGTCAGTGGATTGTTGCCGGTGGTGGGGGTGCCCCTGCCACTGATCAGCTACGGCGGCACTTCGGGGGTGACGCTCATGGCAGCGTTCGGCGTACTGATGTCGATACACACCCATCGAAGAATGATCAGTGCCTGATCAACCATTGAATGCGGGTAATGGTGAATCGGCAGGATAACCCGCTACAATGACTGAAAACCGCCGGGCCAGAACAGGGCGGGAACAGAAAAGAGGATTTCCGGACCGTGAAGCCGAGGTTTACGTTTACATGGTGGTTGACTGCCTTTGCCACGCTGATGCTCGGTGGTTGCGCCTCGTCGCCCGAGACCGATCATTCCTCGCGTTATACCCTTAGCCAGGATCGGGCTCCGGCGGGTAATTTCGACGTCTCCGGGCTCGCCGACGCGCAGCCGCGCTACGAGTCACCGAGGACCGCCGGTAACAAGTCGCCCTACACAGTGTGGGGCAAGAGTTACCGGGTTCTCGAAAGCAATGAGGGTTACGTCGCCACCGGAACCGCCAGCTGGTATGGCGAGAAGTTTCACGGTCACAAGACCTCCAATGGCGAAACCTTCGACATGTACGAAATGTCCGCGGCCCACAAGTCCCTGCGGATCCCGGGCTACGCCCGGGTCACCAACCTGGACAACGGCCGGTCGGTGATTGTCCGGGTTAATGACCGGGGGCCGTTCCACGGTGATCGTCTGATCGATCTGTCCTACGCCGCGGCCAAGAAACTTGGCTATCAGTCCAGGGGTACGGCGCGGGTCGAGGTGGCAGCCATCACGGTCAGGGCGGATGGCTCCATGACGCTGGCGGGCGAGCCGTTTGTACCCGGCGACGGGCGCGCACCGGTAGCCTCCGCTACAGTGGCAGAAAACGCAGTGGACACCGGATCCCGCGGCCTGTTCGTGCAGCTGGGATCTTTCAGCAGCCGGGACCCTGCGGAGGCCCTGCTGGGTCAGGTCCGCTCGGTACTGGAAAACCCGATGCGGGTTCGCGCCATCGATACCCAGGCGGGCCGTTTTCACCGGGTACAGGTCGGACCGTTCGAGGACGAGGAGTCCGCCCGGCGCACCCAGAGCCTGCTGGAGGCCCGGGGCTTCTCGCAGTCTGTTCTGCTGACTGATTCGCACTGAGTAATTCCATAACCAGAAACACACCTGACGAATGAATGGACCAATGGCCTTAACAACCGTTTTACGCTCCTTCTCTGTTGTACTTGTCCTTGCCCTGGCCCTTGCGGGCAAGGCGATGGCGCAGTCGGTACTTATTCCTTCCCCGCCGCAGATTGCAGGCAGTTCCTATGTACTGATGGATCCGAAGAGCGGGCGCATCATCATGGAGGAGAACAGCCACGAGCGACTGCCTCCTGCCAGCCTGACCAAAATGATGACCGCCTACATCGTGGAGCGGGAACTGGATGAGGGCCGGATTTCCATGAGCGACATGGTCCCCATCAGTGTCAAGGCGTGGAAAACGGAAGGCTCCAGGACCTTCGTGCAGGAAGGCACCGAGGTCTCTGTGGAAGATTTGCTCAAGGGTGTCATTATCCAGTCCGGTAACGATGCTTCCGTGGCTCTGGCGGAGTTTGTTGCCGGCAGCGAGGGTGCCTTCGTCGACATCATGAATCAGCAGGCCCAGCTGCTGGGTATGAAGGACACCAGCTTTGCCAACGCCACCGGTCTGCCGTCGGAGGATCATTACTCCACGGCTTACGATCTGGCGTTGCTGGCCCGTGCCATCATCAACGACTACCCGGAAAACTATCCGCTGTACGCCGAGAAGCACTTCACTTACAACAACATCCGTCAGCCCAACCGGAACAGCTTGCTGTGGCGGGATGACAGTGTGGACGGGCTGAAAACCGGCCATACCGAAGAGGCCGGCTACTGCCTGGTGGCGTCCGCCAAACGTGAGGACACCCGTTTTATCGCAGTGGTAATGGGAACCAGCAGTAGCCAGGCCCGGGCCCAGGAAGTGCAGAAGATGCTCAACTACGGCTTCCGTTACTATGAGAGTGAACGCCTGTTCCGGTCCGGCCAGGAGCTCATGGAAGCCCGGATCTGGGGTGGCCAGGCGGATCAGGTGTCGGTCGGGCTGACCGAGGATGTGTTCGTGACCATTCCCCGGGGATCCCGCAATCAGCTGGAATCCACCGTAGACCTTGATTCTGTGATCAAAGCACCCATCAATGTCGGAGACGAGCTGGGTCGGGTCAAGGTAAGCCTGAGCGGTACGGTGCTGGTGGATGAACCGGTACTCGCCCTGACCGAGGTTCCCGAAGGCGGACTGTTCAAGCGTCTCTGGGACGCGATCAAGCTCTTTTTCGTTCAGTTGTTTCAGTAAGGGTGATGTCAGTACCCGGGAGTAATGCGGCATGAGTGAGCCGAAAGCACCAAAAATCGAATTCCCCTGCGATTACGTGATCAAGGTAATCGGTAATGCCGCACCTGATTTCACCGATTTTGTCGTGGAAGTGGTGGAGTGCCACGCGCCCGGGATTACCGAGGCGGACATTTCCGTGACCGACAGCAGCAAGGGCCGCTTTTCCTCGGTCCAGCTGAAAATTGTTGCTACGGGTGAGGAACAGCTCAAGGCACTGTTTGAAGATCTGAAGGCCAGCGGCCGGGTTCACATGGTGCTCTGACGGCCATGGCAGAACTCGTTGTCCGTTCCCTCGGGGAGCAGCCTTACCTGGAAACCTGGGAAGCCATGAAGAATTTCACGGCGGACCGGGATGGCAACACCATGGACGAGCTCTGGTGCCTCGAGCACCCCAGGGTGTTTACCCAGGGACAGGCGGGCAAGGCCGAGCATGTACTGTTGCCCGGTGACATTCCCGTCATCAAGGTGGACCGTGGTGGCCAGGTGACCTATCACGGTCCCGGCCAGCTGGTGATCTATCTGATGATTGACCTGCCGCGCAGAAAGCTTGGAGTCCGGAGTCTGGTGGATCAGATCGAGCAGGGCATTGTCCGCACCCTGGCGGACCTGGGTGTTGAAGCGGCCCCGCGCGCCGACGCCCCCGGCGTCTATGTGGGGGAGGCCAAGATTGCGTCCCTCGGCCTGAGAGTCCGTCGTGGATGTTCCTTCCATGGCCTCGCGTTGAACGTGGATATGGACATGGAGCCCTTCAGCCGCATCAATCCCTGCGGTTATGCCGGCATGCCTATGTGCCAGGTCCGGGATTTCGTGCCGGGAGCCACGGTGGCCGACATAGAACAGCGTCTGGTTGACCATCTGGTTACCGGCCTCGGTTACCAGCAGGTACAGCACTCCAGAAGCTGGTGACCGGCGTCAGGTCGCAGCGGCACAGGCCTGGTTCCGGCCGGCACTCTTTGCCCCATAGAGCGCTTCATCGGCCCTCTGCAGCAGGCGGTCGATGGACTCCGACCCGGTAATGGTGGCCGTGCCGATACTGATGGTGGCTCCGAGCTGGTGGCCATCCACCTCGACCGAGCCCGCCTCGACAGCAGTACGGATACGCTGGGCCGTCTGCAGGGCCTCGCCCGGCCCCGTCTCCGGTAACAGGACCAGGTATTCCTCACCGCCCCACCGGGCCACGGTATCGACTTTCCGGCATTGATCCCGCAGGGTGCGGGCGACCATTCTGATCAGCTCGTCTCCGGCGTGATGACCGTAATGGTCGTTGATACCCTTGAAAAGATCGATGTCCATCAGCATGACCGAGAACGGCCGTTGGGTGCGCAGGTAGCGCTGGTACTCGGTCTCCAGTTGCTCCAGGCCCTCCCGACGGTTCGCCAGGCCGGTCAGGGCGTCGTGTTTGGCGGCGAATTCAAACTCGGACGCCAGTCTGAGCAAGCGCAGCTTGCTGCGTCGCCGGCTCTGGTCAAGGATGTAACAGGTGACCATCTCGAAACCGAGTACGATAACCATCGAGATCCGAAAGCTGGTGCTGTAGGGCGGCTCGAAAACGAGGTCACCGGCAGGACTGAACAGGAACACGAGAGCAGCCAGGCCGCCGGCGCAGGCGATGACGCCCACCCGGGCCTGGCTGATATAGAAAATGACCGGCGGATAGGCAAACAGCCAGATAATGGCGGAGCCATCCTCCACCGCCTGGATCACCAGAAAGGTGAACAGCGCCGTGATCAGGCCGATAAATCCGCGGCGGTGAAGGGTCTGGTGCCGGATCCCGAGATAGACCAGGGAATTCAGCGCCAGCAGCGCTGAAAAGGTGACCAGCAACGGTGCCGTGAACGGACTGTCCGCGGTGCTGACGGCCCGGCCGGCAAAAAACAGCAGGATGGGTACTGCTGCAGAGGTGAGCCAGTTGATCAGTACCGGTACCGGGATTTCGCCTTTCACGCGAAACTGAGACAGTTCGGTATCCGGGGTTTTGGCAGCCGTTTGCTTCATTTTCAGTCTTGTTCTTGTGTTGTACCGAGCCTGATACTGCCTGACATACTAGACCCGATTGGCAATCAGGACTGTAGTAAAACGTAAACAGGTACCACAGTGACATTTAAACCGGAATCCGCAGGCCGGCATTGGCCGCCAGGCCAGGGAGAACGGGTCGAATCGGTGAGGATAGGTTGTCACTGTATCCGTATAATGGAATGAACAGCTGGCAGACAGCGCAAATTCTCCGACACCCACAGGTTGTCCATGTCATCCAAGCGTCCAGGAGCAAAAGTTTCCCGCATCAAGACCGGCAGCTTCGAGCGCAGGCTTAGCCTGACCCGGGCAGGCCTGACGGCAGGTACCCGCATGGCCTCCCACATGGCCACCAACTGGTTCAGCAGCAAGGACAAGCGCGATGAACGGCACCGGGCCATGCTGTCCAACCAGGCCCGGTTCCTGGTGGATGAACTGGGGCGCCTGAAAGGCAGTGTGGTGAAGATCGGGCAGGTGATGGCGCTGTACGGCGAACATTTTCTGCCCGAAGAGGTCACCGAGGCCCTGCACACCCTCGAGGACCAGACCACCTCCCTGGAGTGGCCGGCGATAGAACGGGTGCTCAAGGAAGAGCTGGGCAGCAACCGGCTGGCGGAACTGGACGTGGATCCCGAGCCTATCGGTGCCGCCTCGCTGGGTCAGGTACACCGTGCGGTCCGGCGCAGCGACGGTTTGGAGCTGGTGCTGAAAGTCCAGTATCCGGGCGTTGCGGATGCCGTCGACAGCGACCTGAATGCGGTGGCACAGCTGCTGAAAGTGGCGCGGCTTGTCAGCTTCGGGCCGGAATTCAATGACTGGCTCGAGGAAGTCCGGGAGATGATGCACCGGGAGGTGGATTATCGCCTGGAAGCCCGCACCACTGAGAAATTCCGGACCATGCTGGCGTCCGACCCCCGGTTCATCGTGCCCAGGGTGTTGCAGGAATACTCGACAGCTCACGTGATCGCCTCGACTTATGAGCATGGCCACTCGGTGGGATCCCGGGAGGTTCGCGAACTCTCGCTGGAGCGGCGTAGCGCCCTTGGCGAGGCGGCCCTGGAGCTGTTTTTCCGGGAGCTGTTCGTCTGGGGGGAGATCCAGACCGATCCCAACTTCGGTAACTATCGCATCCGCATCGCCGGTGAGGAGGGCGAGGATCCAGGCTATGACCGTATCGTCCTGCTCGACTTCGGTGCCGTGCAGTCCTACTCGGACGAGTTCCTTACGCCGGTCATCCAGATGATCCGGGCTTCCTACGAGCAAGACCTTGAAGCGGTGATCGACGGTGGTATCAAGCTTCGTTTCATGAGTCTGGACTGGCCCCGGGAAGTGCTGGAGAAATTCGGCAAGGTCTGTATGTCGGTGCTCGAGCCCCTGGCGAAAGACCAGTTCGAATGGCCGGATTACGCGGTCAACAGTCACGGCCAGTATCGGTGGAAACAGAGTGATCTGCCGTCCCGGGTTGCCCGCCAGGCGGCCCGTTCCGCCATCAGCCGGTACTTCCGGGTACCTCCCAAGGAATTTGTGTTCCTGAACCGGAAGCTGATCGGTGTCTATACGTTCATTGCCGTGCTGCACTCCGAGTTCAATGGTGAACCCCTGTTGCGCAAGTACCTTTACGGAGACGGTGAGGACGCGCCCGATGCCTCGGCCACCAGCCAGAGCACGAAGGCGTAGCGCGCGCCCTTGCCGATGGCGACCAGGACGACAAAGTTCAGCCAGGGGACCCGCATGATGCCGCCCACAAGGGTGAGTGCATCACCCCCCAGAGGCAGCCATCCCAGCAGCAGAGACCACTGGCCGTAACGGTTGAACCGGTTCCGGGCCTTGTGCAGTTGCATCTCGCTGACGGGGAACCAGCGCTTGTGTTTGAAGCGGTCCACCTGGCGCCCGATGATGCCGTTGACTATCGAGCCCAGCGTGTTGCCAGCGGTGGCCCAGAACCACAGCCACCACAAGGAGTAACCCTGGGTTACCAGGGTGCCCAGCAGTACCTCGGAGTAGGCCGGCAGCAGTGTCGCGGCGGCAAAGGCCGTCAGAAAAAGTGTCAGGTATACCAAATCGTTTCCCCGTCTTGACCGAATTCAATGCCGGTTGCCGGTCCTGTCGGTATGGTTACGTACTATGGTTGCCATGCAAACCATCAATTTTTACTCTCTGTTGCCTTGCCAGTATGCTGACGACAGGTTTGTTCATATCCCGGTTTTTGACATCGTTGCAGGAGGTTCTATGGAGCAGGTCACGATTTATGGCCGTTCGAGTTGTGGGTTTTGTATTCGGGCAAAGGACCTGTGCGAATCCATGCAGGTGCCGTACACCTGGATCGATATGATGGAAAAAGGTATTTCCAAAGCTGACATCGCCGACAAGATCGGCAAGCCGGTACACACTGTGCCACAGATTTTCGTCGGCCAGCAGCATATTGGCGGGTTTGATGATTTTTACGCCTATGTGCGCGAACACGAGGCTGCCGCCAGCCGCTGAGCCGAAGCCTCAGGCATAAAAAAAACCGCCCGGGGTCGAAGCCGGGCGGTTTTTTCGTTTCTGAGGGCTGATCAGATCTTGAACTCGGTCTTGAGTTTCTTCTCGACCAGCTGATTCTTCAGCTTCGCCACTTTTGGCAGGCCATTTTCAAACGGTGGGAAGCTCTCACCGTAAATCAGGGGCTCCAGGTAGTCACGGCAATCCTGGGTAATGCCGAAGCCGTCATCGGTGATGTAGTGGATCGGCATTTTCTTTTCCTGGTTGGCCACCTCGCTGAGGTTGGCTTCCCCGATCTTCCATTGATAGGGCTTGGCCTGCTCGCGAACGATGGTGGGCATCAGCGCCTGCTTGCCGGCCACCGCCATTTCCACCGCGGCCTTGCCCACGGCGTAGGCCTGCTCTACGTCTGTGGCGGAGGCGATGTGGCGGGCACTGCGCTGGAGGTAATCGGCAACCGCCCAGTGGTACTTGTGACCGAGGGCCTGCTTGACCATATTGGCCAGGGCCGGGGCCACGCCGCCAAGCTGGGTATGGCCAAAGGCATCCTTGGCGCCGGCGTCGGCCAGGAAGCGGCCGTCTTCGTACTGGGCACCCTCTGAGGCCACCACCACGCAATAACCGTAATCCTTCACGCACTGATCCACCCGGGCCAGGAAGGCTTCCCGGTCGAACGGGATCTCCGGGAACAGGATGATGTGAGGCGGTTCACCTTCGGCCTGACCGGCCAGGCCTCCGGAAGCGGCGATCCAGCCGGCGTGGCGGCCCATCACTTCCAGGATGAATACCTTGGTGGAGCTTTCGCACATGGACTTGATGTCCAGGCTGGCTTCCAGGGTCGAGGTGGCGATGTATTTGGCAACCGAGCCAAAGCCGGGGCAGCAGTCGGTGAACGGCAGGTCGTTATCGACGGTCTTGGGCACACCGATGCAGGTAATGGGGTAACCCATCTTGTCGGCGATCTGGGAGACCTTGTAGGCAGTATCCTGGGAATCGCCGCCACCGTTATAGAAGAAATAGCCGATGTCGTGGGCGCGGAACACTTCGATCAGGCGCTCGTACTCGGCCCGGTTTTCGGAAATGTTCTTGAGCTTGTGGCGACAGGAGCCGAAGGCGCCGCCCGGGGTGTGGATCAGGGCCTGGATCGCCTCGTCGCTCTCGAGGCTGGTATCAATCAGTTCTTCCCTGAGCGCCCCGATAATGCCGTTGCGGCCGGCAAACACCTTGCCGATCTTGTCCGGATGCTTGCGGGCGGTCTGGATGACGCCACAGGCGCTGGCATTAATAACGGCGGTGACGCCGCCGGATTGGGCGTAAAAAGCATTCTTGATAGCCATCTCGGGCTGAAGCCTCCTGCTGGTTCGACAATGGCGCAGATGATACGCCAAATGCCCGGGATTTTCATGAGCAGGATTGCGGATAGCGCGGGCCTTGACGCCTTGCGGAGTATAGGGGAGGCTTGGCAGGTTTCAACGGAGAGGTCGAACACCGAATGCATATCCATATCCTCGGAATCTGTGGCACCTTCATGGGTAGCCTTGCGGTGCTGGCGCGAGAGCTTGGCCATACGGTGACTGGCTCGGACCAGGGTGTTTACCCGCCCATGAGTACCCAACTGGAAAGTCAGGGCATCAGCCTCATGGAGGGGTACAGCGCTGACCATCTGGACCCGAGGCCGGACCTGGTGCTGATCGGCAATGCCATGTCCCGGGGGAACCCCGAGGTCGAGGCGGTACTGAACCTCAACATCGATTACATGTCCGGCCCCGAGTGGCTGGCCCGGGAAGTGCTGCGTCACCGCTGGGTCATGGCGGTCGCCGGTACCCACGGCAAGACCACCACCACGTCAATGCTGCTGTGGATCCTCGAGCAGGCCGGCTTCGAGCCCGGTTACCTGGTGGGCGGTGTCCCTCTCGATTTCCCGGTCTCTGCCCGGCTGGGAAACAGTGATTTCTTCGTGATCGAGGCTGACGAATACGACAGCGCTTTCTTCGACAAGCGCTCGAAGTTCATTCATTACCGGCCCCATACCCTGATCCTCAACAACCTGGAATTTGACCACGCCGATATCTTCGAGAACGTCGAGGCCATCGAACGTCAGTTCCATCATCTGGTGCGCACCGTGCCCTCGAAGGGACTGATCGTTCGTCCGGCGGTGGATCCGCACCTGGATAACGCCCTGGCCATGGGCTGCTGGAGTCCGGTTCAGGATACCGCCATCGGCAGTGAGGTCAGCCGAACGGCGGACTGGCGGGCAGAGTTGCTGTCGGAGGACGGCAGCCGGTTCATGGTGATTCACCACGAGCAGCCGGTCGCTACCCTGAAATGGGACCAGACCGGCATGCACAATGTCCGCAATGCCCTGGCCGCCATCGCCGCCGCCCGGCACGTGGGCGTCACCCCGGATCATGCCGTTGCCGCATTGTGCCGGTTCTCGGGGGTCAAGCGCCGGATGGAACTGCTTGCGGATGTTGGTGGGGTGAGGGTCTACGACGATTTTGCCCATCATCCCACCGCCATTGCCACCACCCTGGAGGGATTGCGTAACCGGGTGGGCGATGAGCCTATCCTGGCGCTGATCGAGCCCCGCTCCAACACCATGAAGCAGGGCGTGCACCGGGACAATCTGCTGGCCAGTGCGGCGCTGGCGGACCGGGTTCTGTGGGCGAACCTGAATGACATGGACTGGCTGCAGGAGCTGGTTGGTGCCTGGCGGGCTGATAACGAGGATAATGACCTGCATCGGGTTGAATCCTCGGTTGAAACGCTGATCGGCCGGGTACTGGACGACCTTCCCAGCCCCTGCCACATTGTCATCATGAGCAATGGCGGATTTGGCGGAATCCACGGCAAACTGGTGGCGGAACTTGAACGTATCCATGGCTGATCGTCCCGCCCTGACAACCCCTGGGGAAAAACACGAATGACCAAGCCCGCTCCGGCACAGCGAACCGTAAACCTGGCGATTACCGGCGCCTCGGGTGCCCAGTATGCGCTGCGTTTGCTGCAATGCCTGGTGGCGGCCGGGTGCCGTGTGCATGTCATGGTCAGCCGGGCTGCGCAGGTGGTCATCGCCACCGAGACGGATCTGAAGCTGCCGGGGTCGCCACCGGCCATGCAGGAATGCCTGACGGAGTTTTCCGGTGCGCAGTCGGGTCAGGTTCTGGTCTTTGGCCGCGAGGACTGGTTTGCGCCTCCGGCCTCCGGCTCCGGCGAGAAGGCCCCGCTGGTGATCTGTCCCTGCAGCACCGGAACCCTGTCGGCCCTGGCCACGGGTGCGAGCAACAACCTGATCGAGCGGGCCGGGGATGTTGCCCTCAAGGAGCGTCGCCAGTTGATCTTGGTTCCCAGGGAGGCGCCGTACTCGGAAGTGCATCTCGAGAACATGCTGCGCCTGACCCGCATGGGCGCGGTGGTCATGTCGGCCAGCCCCGGCTTCTATCACAAGCCCCAGAGTATCGAGGATCTGGTGGATTTTGTGGTTGCCCGCCTGCTGGATCACCTGGACCTGCCGCAGGATTTGATGCCCCGATGGGGCGAAGCCCGGGTCGATGCCAAACAGCCCCGCTGAAGCGCCTTCCGGCCGATGGTTTTGGTCAGCGCGATTGATGGTTTTCATCATTGAGCGAAACCGGCCACCGGCCGAGACTTGGTGAACGACAATCACAACACACGTCATTCACCGAGGTTCACCATGATTCCACGTACCGTTTTCGATGCCGACCTGGAAGGCTTCCGCGACTCCGTTCGCAAGTTCCTGGAGCAGGAGGCTGCGCCCTATCACGATCAGTGGGAGAAGGACGGCCAGGTCAGTCGTGAACTTTGGCAAAAGGCCGGGGAACTGGGGTTCCTGTGCCCGACCATGCCGGAAGAGTACGGTGGTGTGGGGGCCGATTTCCGCTACAGTGCCGTGGTTATCGAGGAAATCTCCCGGGCCGGCCTGTCCGGTATCGGTTGGGGGCTGCACTCGGACATCGTCGCTCCCTACATCCTCAATTACGGCTCTGAGGAACAGAAACAGAAGTATCTGCCCAAACTGGTCTCCGGTGAGATGATCGGCGCCATCGCCATGACCGAGCCCGGTGCCGGTTCCGACCTGCAGGGGGTTAAAACCACCGCCATCAAGAACGGCGAGCACTATACCCTGAACGGCTCCAAGACCTTCATCACGAACGGCCAGTTGGCGGACCTGGTGATTGTGGTGGCCAAGACCGATCCGAAGGAGGGGGCCAAGGGCACCAGCCTGTTACTGGTTGAGACTGCCTGGGAAGGTTTCGAGAAGGGGCAGAACCTGAACAAGGTGGGCATGAAGGCGCAGGATACCTCCGAACTGTTCTTTCAGGACGTCAAAGTGCCGGCAGAAAACCTGCTCGGTTCCATGGAAGGGCAGGGATTCTTCCAGCTGATGCAGGAGCTGCCCGCCGAGCGTCTGCAGGTGGCCCTGGCCGCGGTGGCGGCCGCGGAAGCGGCCTGGCAGTGGACCCTGGATTACGTCAAGGAGCGCAAGGCCTTCGGCAAGCCGGTGATCGCCTTCCAGAACACCCGCTTCAAGCTGGCGGAGCTGAAGGCCGAGATCACCGCAGCCCGGGTATTTACCGACCGCTGCCTGGAACTGCACCTGGAGAAGAAGCTGGATATCCCCACGGCGGCCATGCTCAAGCAGCACACCACGGATCTCCAGTGCAAGGTCATGGACGAGTGTGTCCAGCTTCACGGTGGCTACGGTTACATGTGGGAATACCCGATTGCCCGTGCCTGGGCCGATTCCCGCGTGCAGCGCATCTATGCCGGCACCAACGAGATCATGAAGGAAATTGTTGCCCGTTCATTCTGACGGTGCCCGGCCTCGCCGGCTGTTTGCTGGCGAGGCCCTCTGTTACCTATCTTTACAAATTGCCAAGCCTGTCAAGGTCTCCACCGGCAACATCCCCTAAAGTAGCGGCACATCTCTGATAACAAGAACCGGTTGCCGCGATGACACGCCTGGAATGCTTACCCATTGCACTGCTGACGCTGATTCTGGCCGGATGTGGCCAGGAGTCGGATTCCCCGCCTGTGGATGGTCGGGATTTCGATGGCGTGTCCTATTCCGAGCCGGCTCCCTATTCCGGGAAGGTGATCGACGGTTACCTGACCCATGCCCGGGTATGGCTGGATATGGATGGCGACAGCCAGTACACCCCCGGCCCGCTGGAGATCGAGCTGGAGAACGGCAATATTGCGGTGCTCGAATCCGGTGAGCCCACGACCGTGAGCGGGCAGGGAGGTGAGTTTTCTCTT
Organism: Marinobacter szutsaonensis; assembly: GCF_039523335.1. Classification (NCBI taxonomy): domain Bacteria; kingdom Pseudomonadati; phylum Pseudomonadota; class Gammaproteobacteria; order Pseudomonadales; family Marinobacteraceae; genus Marinobacter; species Marinobacter szutsaonensis. The sequence continues at coordinate 105,805 of NZ_BAAAFC010000002.1, forward strand.
GATGTGACAGAGCTGGGTCTTTCACCGGAGGTCGGCCCCGATCTGGATCCCAGGGATTACCCGCTTTACGCAGTCGCCTTACCCGGAAAAACCCTGGAGCAGACCTGGCGGGGCGATGTGCTGGTGACCCGGGCATTCCTTATGTCCGCGGCACCCGGAGTCCGGAATATCACACCACTTACCACTCTCGCCCGTTACCGCAGCCTGTTTGGCCTGGGTTCCTACCTGCAGACCCCCGATGACCTCGCTGGCAGTCTGGCCGGTCTCAACCTGGTGGCGGATTACGTGCTATCGGGTGACGAGCGTGCCCATGCCTATGCCCGCGCGTTGGCGAGGTTCATGGCCAGCCAGATTCCCGGTGATTACAACGAGGCGCTAAGTCGGCCCGACAGTGACGGCACTGAGCGGTATCTGAGCAGGCAGGCAGCCTACCTGCTGGGAATCTCTCTGGTGCAGAACGCCCCGTCGGTGATTGCCGTGGTAGATGAGACCGCCGGAGGTGATTACGCCAATGTCGATGTGAGTTCTCTGTCCTTGCCGGAGGTGCCGCTGGAGTACAGTGACCCCGTCCTGCTGACCCACCAACGTATCCTGGCCCAGCCCGAAAGTGACCAGAACCTGCCGGTCAGTACCTCGAGTTTGATGGTGTCCTCCGAGCTTTTCTTCGATTATTCCGAGGCGGGGCAGTTGTTGTCGGTATCGGCTGAGGGATGCCTGGAGCCGTCCATGCCGGAGCTTGCCCGGCTGATCGAGGTGAATGGTCGTATGTACCAGCTGGGCAGCCAGTGGCGGCCCTCGGTGTCACTCTCGCCCCAGAGCCGGATTGCCTATGAAGCGGAAGGTGTCGACGAGCGCCTGATCTTCGATTGGGAAAACCGGCGGATCTATTTCGAGACGTCGACCACCTGCCATGAACATCAAGGTATATCGGCGGGCTCCACGGAGCTTGCCGGTAACCCGGAGGTGACCTATCACTGGCAGCAGACTGAGGGAGCCGTCGGGGAGCTGGTGGCGGAGATTCCCCGGTCGGATGGCTCGATCCTGGTGCGCAGGCTCGAGCCGCAGCCTGAGCCTGAGTTGGCTCCCGATGATTTCGGTGGTTTCACTTTGGTCGAGAATGGTTCACGGATTGCTTCACTGGAGCTTGGCGGAACTGAGACTACATGCGCCGACCTGCCGACCACGGATACGGAGGTCGTTGCCCTGGATCATGTTGTTACCGATCAATATGGCTATGCGTTTACCGGCTACGAGCCGCAGCCCGCGAATTTTGTGAATCTGGCGCTGGAATACGACACTCGGGACCTGGATGGCGAGGGAGCGGGGGCTCCGGTCAGCCGATTGCTGCGTTATGGATTCCTTGATCCGGATCTCTCTGGTCTGGCCAATGTGGATGCAGGGTCGGGTTTCCAGTGGGCCATGTATTACCAGACGACCTTTGATCCAGCCAATCCCGACCTGATCCGGGAGGCCTACCTCACCAGCTATAGCGGTGCTCGGGAATGCAAAAGGGAGTTCGAGGAGACGCCTTCTTCCGCCTACGCCAAAGTGGAGTACAGCTATCAGTTGCTGTCGGAATACTTGCTGGGGCTGCTTGATTGAGAAGGAGGGACGTCGGGCTTGTGTGAGTCGGAGCGCAGACAGGTCCGTGCGCAAAACACAAAAAATCCAGGCGCAACAAAGTTGTGCTGGCTCGATATAATTGCTAAGTCTCGGGGATTTCTATGCCATTTCCTGGGGAAGGAAATGGTGCCGAGGAGAGGACTTGAACCTCCACGGGGTTGCCCCCACTAGCACCTGAAGCTAGCGTGTCTACCAATTTCACCACCTCGGCAGGTGACTACAACTCTGGGCTATTCTACTGAATTCTGTTTGGAATTCAAGCCGTTGGTTGCTGGCTTCGGCTTGTCGCCTCAACCGATGGCGCGTACTTTAATGATTCCCCCCGAGGCTGTCAAACGTTTTTTCCAAAAAAGTTTCGGTGGTATTTGTGCCTATCAAATGCCCCCTTGTTAGGCAGCATCGCCGTACCAACGTTATACTGCAACGAAATACTAATTCCGCCGCGCCTGTGCGGCTTTAAAACAAGGATCCGAATGGTTTCCAGGAAGAAAGACAAAGGTGATCCTCACGCCGACCGTGAGGCCCAGAAATACGACAACCCTATCCAGAGCCGGGAATTCATCCTCAAGCATTTGAAGGACCGGGGAGCGCCAGCCACCCACGAGACCCTGTGTGAGGAGTTGGGCCAAAGCTCGCCGGAAGGCATCGAGGCCTTACGCCGCCGGCTGATTGCCATGTGTCGCGACGGACAGATGATCTGTAACCGTCGTGGCGCCTATCTGCCGATCGAAGAGGCGGATCTGGTCACCGGCAAGGTGACCGGTCATAAGGATGGCTTCGGTTTCCTGATTCCCGATGATGGTGGCTCCGACCTGTTCCTTACCGCCCGGCAGATGCGCCAGGTGTTTCATGGCGATCGGGTTGCGGCTCGCGTGGACCGCGTCGATGACCGCGGCCGCCGTGAGGGCAAGATCGTCGAAGTGCTGGAGCGCAATACCAGCCAGATCGTCGGCCGTTTTTTCCGGGAGAGTGGTATCAGTTTTGTGGTGCCCGAAAATGCCCGCATCAATCACGAGATCCTGGTGCCGGAGGAGCACGTTGGTGAGGCCTACCAGGGCCAGTATGTCGTGGTTGAGATCCTGCGTCATCCCACTGTCCGTACTCAGCCGTTAGGCAAGGTGATTGAAATTCTCGGCGAACACATGGCGCCGGGCATGGAAATCGACGTGGCCATCCGCTCCTATGAGATTCCTCACAGCTGGCCGCCCGCCGTGGGTGAGCAGGCCGCCGCCATCCCTGCGGAAGTGGAAGAGAAGGATAAGCAGAACCGGGTCGATATCCGGCACCTGCCGCTGGTCACCATCGACGGCGAGGATGCCCGGGACTTCGACGACGCCATCTATTGCGAACCACGCCCGCGCGGGGGCTTTCGCCTGCTGGTGGCAATTGCCGATGTGTCTCATTATGTCCGTCCGGGCACGCCGCTGGATGAGGAGGCGCTTAATCGGGGCAATTCCGTGTACTTCCCGGATCATGTGGTTCCGATGCTTCCGGAGAAGCTGTCCAATGGTTTGTGTTCCCTGAACCCGGGGGTTGACCGGTTGTGCATGGTGGCCGACATGACCCTCAGTGCCAACGGTCGCATCAGTAGCTATTCCTTCTACCAGGCCGTGATGCACAGTCACGCTCGTCTCACCTATAACAAGGTCAGCGACATCCTGGAGCGGCCGGATTCCGAGCCGGGCTACCGGCTGAGTCAGCAATATTCAGAAGTGTTGCCTCAGCTGTACAACCTCTACGAGCTCTACAAGCTGCTACGCTGGGCCCGTACCGAGCGGGGTGCTATCGACTTCGAGACCACCGAAACCCGGATCATCTTCGATGCCAATCGCAAGATCGAGGAAATCGTGCCGGTGCACCGCAACGACGCCCACAAGATTGTCGAAGAATGCATGCTGTGTGCCAACGTGGCTACAGCGCGTTTCCTGAAGAAACACAGTACTCCGGCCCTGTACCGGGTACATGAAGGTCCGTCGGAAGAACGACTGGCAGCACTCCGGCTGTTCCTGGGCGAGCTCGGGTTGCAGCTGCGCGGTGGCGACAAGCCGACATCCGCGGACTACCAGGAACTGTTGTCCCAGATTGCCGATCGCCCGGATGCCGATGTGATCCAGACCGTGATGCTGCGCTCGCTCAGTCAGGCGGTATATAGCCCGGAGGAAAGTGGTCACTTCGGTCTGGGCTTTGCCAGCTACGCCCACTTCACCTCACCGATCCGGCGTTACCCGGACCTGATTGTGCACCGGGCGATCAAGTCCCGGATCCACAATCCCGAGGTCAAGAAGGATGTGGTCACGCCTCCGGTCACCGATCCGGAACTGGCGGAATATCCCTACGATTATGCCCGCCTGGAACAGCTGGGCGAGCATACCTCCATGACCGAACGGCGCGCTGATGATGCCACCCGGGATGTCATGGCCTGGCTCAAGTGCGAGTTCCTCAAGGATCACGTGGGCGAGGAGTACAACGGCGTGATTTCCGCGGTGGTGCCCTTCGGCTTCTTTGTGGCACTGGAAGACATCTACATCGAGGGGCTGGTGCATGTCTCCACCCTCAGTGGCGACTACTTCCATCACGATTCCGCCAAGCATCGCCTGATCGGTGAACGCACGGCGGTGAGTTTCCGTCTGGGCGATGATGTCCGGGTACGCGTGACGCGGGTGGATCTGGAGGATCGCAAGATCGATCTGGAGCTGGTCAGTGAGCCCCGACGCCGCAAGGCGGACCGGGAAGCTCTGGATATCTCCCGTCGCGAGGAACGCGGTAAAGGGAAAGGCAAGGACAAGGGCAAGGGCCGTGGTGCCGGAGGCAGAAAAGCCTCCCGGGGCCGGAGCAAGGGCAAGCCCGAGTCGGCCGCGCCCGCCAAGGGCAAGTCGGGCAGTGCCAAGGAGAAGCTGGTTGCTGAGGCCGCCCGCGAAGCCGGAAAGAAGTCGGGCAAGTCCGGAGCGGCCGGATCCGGCAAGAAACCCAGGCGCAGAACCCGGAAGTGAGTTCTGAACAGTAACCCGTAATCAGGATCAGAATCAGTGTCCCAGGAATTTGTCTTCGGGTGGCACGCGGTTGAGGCTGTCCTCAAGCGCGAGCCGGAAAGATTGCAGCAGGTCTGGATCCAGACCGGGCGCCAGGACAAGCGTGTCAGGGCCATCACCGATGCGCTCGACAACCTCGGCGTGCGCTGGCAGGTTGTACATCGCCGTGAACTCGATGAGCGGGTCTCCGGTGTTCATCAGGGTGTGGTCGCAGCCGTGTCGGAAAGCCGGGAATGGACCGAGGGCGACCTGCTGGCCCAGTTGGAGAAGAGCGACAAGCCGCCGTTTCTGCTGGTGCTCGACGGCGTGACCGATCCCCACAACCTGGGGGCCTGCATGCGAACCGCGGACGCTGTCGGTATACAGGCGGTCATTGTGCCCAAGGACAAGTCCGCGTCCCTGACCCCGGTTGCCCGCAAGGTTGCCTGTGGCGCGGCTGAAACCGTGCCGTTCGTGCGCGTGACCAATCTGGCGCGTTTTCTGAGATCCCTGCAGGAGCAGGGCGTCTGGCTGATCGGCACTGCCGGCGAGGCCAAAGCCACGCTCTATCAGGCGGATTTCAAGGGGGCGGTGGCCCTGGTGATGGGGGCCGAGGGCAAAGGTATGCGGCGCCTGACCAAAGAGCACTGTGACCAGTTGATCAACATTCCCATGCTGGGGCACGTGGACAGCCTGAATGTTTCCGTCGCCACCGGTGTGTGTCTGTACGAGGCGCTGCGTCAGCGCCTTGGTTAACCCTTGCACAGAAGGCGCTGGGCGCCTAGAATACGTCACCCCTTTTTTTAAGGGGTGGTTTTTTATTGCCTGAACAAACGGGCAGTAAGGCCGCGCTTTTGATCAAGCCTTTCGTTGTAAAGCCTTATTGATAAAGCAAAAAGAAACCGGCAGCCCGAGGCTGTCACCTCCTTGCTTTCATGCTCAACAGGGCGGCAAGACGCCGCGCGGTTGAAAAAGGAAGCTGTTTAAACCGTAGGGAGAACTCATGCGTCACTACGAAATCATATTCATGGTACATCCGGATCAGAGCGAGCAGGTGCCCGCGATGATCGAGCGTTATACCGGCGTCATCACTGAAGATGGCGGCAAGGTACATCGCCTGGAAGATTGGGGCCGTCGTCACCTGGCTTACCCGATCAACAAGATCCACAAGGCTCACTACGTCCTGATGAACGTCGAGTGTTCCCAGGCCGCTATGGACGAGCTGACTCACAACTTCCGGTTCAACGATGCCATCATCCGTGACCTGATCCTGCGTCGCGATGAAGCCGTGACCGATATGTCTCCGATGAAAGCCGCCGAGTCCCGTGAGGACCGTCGTTCAGGTGGTGAAGACCGTCCGCGTCGTTCGGCCGATTCTGACAGCCGTCAGAAGTCCGAGTCCCAGGACGAAGAAGAGTAATTTACCGGAGTTGAGGAGTTAAGTTATGGCTCGTTTTTTCAGACGTCGTAAGTTCTGCCGCTTCACGGCAGAAGGTGTTAAAGAGATCGATTACAAGGATCTGGACACCCTGAAAGGCTACATCACTGAAACCGGCAAGATCGTGCCCAGCCGCATCACCGGCACCAAAGCACGTTATCAGCGTCAGCTGGCTACCGCTATCAAGCGTGCCCGCTACCTGGCACTGCTGCCGTATACGGACAGCCACGATCACTAAAAACAGATAGACAGGATTTGGGGCCATGCGTGCACTAGCACAGTTTGTAATGCGCGGTCCCCTGCAGGCCGGCGGGGTTGCAGCAGTTACCACTGCGATACCTCTGCTGTTCTGGATAGGCGCAGCGGTAGTCGGCCTGGTGATTCTCAGGCTGGGTATCGCGCAGGGGCTGAATGTCGGCCTCTGGGCATTGCTTCCGGCACTTGGCTGGAGCTGGTTCGGGCAGGACCCGACGGCTCTGGCGGTATTGCTCCAGACAATGCTGATGGCGTACATCCTCAGAACCACGCTGTCCTGGGAAAGAGCCCTCCTTGGAGGGAGCTTTCTGGCGATTGTCACGGGCCTGATGTTGCCCGTGCTCTATCCCGGTTTGCTGGACGATCTCGTTCAGGCCGGGGTGGAATTTTACGAACAGTACAACGCCGAAGTGGCCCGCACCCTCGGGGGCGATCTCGAGAAGGTGATCCGGGACACGATGAACGCCAGCATGGCGGGTACCTACCTGGCAACGGCCGTGGGTATGACGATGCTGGCCAGGGCATGGCAGGCCGGGCTTTATAACCCCGGTGGTTTCCGGAAGGAATTCCATGCCCTGCGGCTGTCGCCGGTGGTGGCAGTGTTGTGTGCGGTGACCATGCTGATTGGTCCCCTCCTGGGCCTGAACTCGATGTTGCTGGCTTGGGCTGCGGGCACACCCCTGTTCCTGGCGAGTATCGCCCTGGTTCATGGCGTTGTTGGTCGTAAACAGCTGAGCGGGAACTGGCTGGCGATGTTCTACATCGCGCTGTTGCTGCTGGGCCCAAGCCTGATGATTCTGTTAGTGGTTATGGCTTTTGTGGATAGCTGGCTGGATATCCGGGGGCGTATCAAACCTGCCGGGCCGGCTGAATAAAGCACGAAGAGGTTAACGAGATGGAAGTTATTCTGCTCGAGAAAGTTGCAAACCTTGGCTCCCTGGGTGACAAGGTAAAGGTAAAGGCCGGTTACGGTCGTAATTTCCTGCTTCCTTATGGCAAAGCTGTACCTGCCACAGAAGCAAACCTGAAGGCGTTCGAAGAGCGTCGTGCCGAGCTTGAGAAGGCTGCTGCCGAGAAGCTGGCTGCTGCCCAGGCGCGTGCCGAGGCACTGGAAGGTGCTTCTTTCACCATCAGCTCCAAAGCCGGTGAAGAAGGCAAGCTGTTCGGTTCTATCGGTGTGCGCGACATTGCTGACGCGATCACTGCCGGTGGCACCGAAGTAGAGAAGAGCGAAGTGCGTCTGCCGGAAGGTCCGATCCGCGTGACCGGCGAGTACGACATCGAACTTCAGCTGCACTCTGACGTTGAAGTCACCGTCAAGCTGGCGGTAGTTGCGGACTGATCCGCAGCAGGTCAATGTAAGGTCGGGGCAACCCGGCCGAGCTTGATTGAACGGGCCCGAACCGGAGACGGTTTCGGGCCCGTTTGTTTCTGGTATTCTTATCAGTTCCTGAGCTTACCCCAATCCTGAAGCGTTCTTATGGCCAAGCCCAATCTGAAACCTGCCAGTACCGACCTGGAAACCAGCCGCATCAAGGTGCCTCCGCATTCAGTGGAAGCCGAGCAGGCCGTCCTCGGTGGCCTGATGCTCGATAACCGCCGGTTCGACGAAATTGCCGAGGTCATCTCGGCCGCGGATTTCTATCGTCAGGATCATCGCCTGATTTTCGGCGCTGTTGAGCGCCTGGCCAGTGAAAGCGAACCGCTGGATGTGGTGACCCTGGCCGAGTTTCTGGAGCGGGCCGGCGACATTGAGGACGCCGGCGGTTTGTCCTACCTGGCCGAACTGGCGGAAAAGACTCCCGGTGCTGCCAACATTCGCGCCTATGCCGACATCGTTCGCGAGCGCTCGATCCTGCGACAGCTGGTGGAAGTGTCCGGCCAGATTTCCGATTCCGCCTTCAATCCCCTGGGGCGCACCAGTAACGAGATCCTGGATGAGGCCGAGCGAAATGTCTTCCGGATTGCCGAATCCCGTAACAAGGAAGGCTCCGGCCCGAAGGCCATCAACCCGATCCTGACCCAGACTCTGAGCCGGATCGAGGAACTGTTCGAATCCGGAGAGCAGACCACCGGCCTGACCACCGGTTTCCGGGATCTGGACGAGAAGACTTCCGGTATGCAGCCGGCAGACCTGATCATCGTGGCGGGCCGCCCCTCCATGGGTAAGACTACCTTCGCCATGAACATTGTCGAGAACGCCCTGATCAGCACCGGTACGCCGGTACTGGTGTTCAGTATGGAGATGCCGGCGGATGCTCTGGCCATGCGCATGATCTCCTCCCTCGGGCGGATCGACCAGACCAAGGTCCGGGGCGGTAAGCTCGAGGAAGATGACTGGCCCCGGCTGACCTCCGCCGTGAGCCTGCTCAAGGACAAGCCCCTGTATATTGACGATACCCCGGGTCTGAGCCCCACGGAAATGCGTTCCCGGGCCCGCCGTATCGCCCGCGAGAATGACGGCAAGCTGGGCCTGATCATGGTGGACTATCTGCAGCTGATGCGGGTGCCGGGCAACACCGAGGGGCGGACGGCGGAGATCTCGGAGATCTCCCGGTCCCTGAAAGGCATTGCCAAGGAGCTGAGCTGCCCGGTGGTGGCCCTGTCGCAGCTGAACCGGAGTCTGGAACAACGGCCCAACAAGCGGCCGGTGAACTCGGATCTTCGGGAATCCGGTGCGATCGAGCAGGATGCCGACGTCATCATGTTCGTGTACCGGGATGAGGTCTACAACGAGGACACCCCGGACAAGGGCATCGCCGAAATCATCATCGGTAAGCAGCGGAACGGCCCCATCGGCACCGTGCGCCTGGCCTTCATCGGCAAGTACACCAAGTTCGAGGACCTCGCCCACGGCGATTACAGCGATTACGGTGACGACTACTGATGCCGCGCAGCACCATCGCCCGAATCGATTTGCAGGCGCTCCGGGACAATTTTTCCCTGGCGCAGAAGCTGGCCGGAAGCGCCCGGGCCATGGCCGTGGTCAAGGCCGATGGCTACGGCCACGGTATCCGGCCGGTAGCGCTGGCGCTGGCGGAAATGGCGCCCAAGTACGCCGTGGCCTGCCTGGAAGAGGCGCTGGCCATCCGTGATGCGGGCCTCCGGCAACCGGTGGTTCTGCTGCAGGGTGTGCATGAAGAAGGGGATCTCTCAGGTTGCCTTGCGCACGGGTTCGAACCGGTATTGCACAGCCAGGCCCAGCTGAAGTGGCTGGAGTGTTGCGGTGACCGGCCGGGCTTCTGGCTCAAGGTGAACAGTGGCATGAATCGCCTGGGCTTCAGGCCGGCGGAGCTACCCGGTGTGATGGCGGCAATCGATGCCATGGGAGCCCGCCCCCGACTATTGGGGTTTGTCACCCATTTCGCCTGCGCGGACGACCCTTCAAGTTCCCGGACGGCCGAGCAGACCGAAAGTTTCGTTCAAGGCACCGCGGCCTGGCCGGAGCTGATGCGCAGTGTTGGCAACTCCGCAGCGCACTTTCTGCCCGGCCAGCCTCTGTTTGACTGGAGCCGGCCTGGCATCATGCTTTACGGCGGCTCTCCGTCTGTCGGCAAGATCGGTCCGGAGCTGGGTCTGAAGCCGGTGATGACACTGGAGGCGCCTCTGATCAGCACGCGGATTGTGAAGGCAGGGGAGGCGGTGGGCTATGGCTCCGCCTGGGTCGCCGAACAGGACACGCCCATGGGCATGGTGGCCATCGGCTATGGCGACGGCTATCCGCGACACGCCGGTACCGACACCCCCGCAGCGGTAGGTGGCCAGCGCATCCGGCTGATTGGCAGGGTCTCGATGGATATGCTGGCGGTGGATCTCACCAACGCGCCGGATGCCCGGCCCGGCGACAGGGTGGAGTTGTGGGGCGAGACGGTGGGCGTGGATGAGGTTGCTACCTGCGCCGGCACCATCTCCTATGAGCTGATGACCGGTATTACCGCCCGGGTACCGCGAGAATACCGCTAACGCCCGGCCGCAGCTCAGCCTGCTTCCGGTTCGTGAATGATCTCCTCGATGAAGTCGAGGATGGCAGCAAGGCTGCGGTCGTCGAGCTTTTTCAGCACCTTGTGGACCACCATCTTGCTGCCCTTGAGCATGCTGCTGATGCCCATTTTCGCCATGCCCAGCATCATGCTGCTGGCCTTGAGGCGGCGTAGGGGTTCCAGGAAGAAGAAGTCCAGGCCTTCCTCGGTCAGTTCGACGATCAGCTCGTAGAGCTTGTCGATTGCTTCTTTATCGGCCTTGCCGCGTTCGCGGAGTTCACCCACGGTGTACAATGCACGGGTCCGGAGTTCGTCCGGTATCGGCGCGACAATATGGCTCTGTTGTTTCAGCATGTGGCTTCCCGTTGTTGTATGCTCTTGAAAGAGATGGCAAAGATATTAGACGCTGGCGTGTCAGGCCGAGTGTTATTCTAAGAGGCCCGGCCAACAAACCATTGGCCTTACCGTTTCGGGCCGTCCGTCACTCAAGTGAAAACCTGGAGGCATTGATTCCTCGTGCACGTACTTGTTGTCCATGACTACGGCCCCCTCGGGAAAGTCCTGCTGGAGCGCCTGCGGGAAACCCACCTGCAGATCAGTCCGCTGCTGGTCAGTGACGCCGCCAGTGCCGATCTCAATGCTCTGGATAACTGGATTCCCGAAGACACAGACCTGATCGTCAATGCCCTGTGGCTGGCCGACCCCGAAGTGGCGCAGAAGGACCCTGAGGATACTCACAAGGCAGCGTTCTCGTTGCCGGTGGCCATGGCCGAGTATGCCCGGGAGCACGGCCTTGCGCTGTTCCAGCTGTCATCCTGCTATGTCTTCGACGGCCGCAAGCAGAGTGGCTACATCACCTCCAATCCGGGCCAGCCCATGAACGAGCTGGGCAACTGGCAGTGGGAGTGCGAGCAGGCGTTACGGTCACTGCTGCCGAGGCACATTATTCTCCGCACAGGCTGGAGCCTGGCCCGCTTCATCCGCAAGGTTCAGGCGAGTACGGCCGCCGGCGAGACCCTGTCGCTGCCGGGACGGTGCCGGGGGCAGCCGGTTGCCGTCAAGGACCTGGCGCGGGTCATGACTGCGGTCATCCTGCAGCTGGACTGTGGTGCCGAGGTATGGGGCACCTACCAGTACGCCGGTGCCGAAGAAATCAATCTCTATGAGCTGGGGCTGGCGATTGCCGGGTTGCCCGGCATTCCCGAAGGGATACGGGTGGTCGATGAGGTTCCGGACTGGGGCCACCTGGAACCGGTGAACACCACGATGATCTGTACCAAGATCCGCAATACCTTTGGCGTCAAGCAGCAACCCTGGCGTTCCGGGCTGGTAGAGGAGTTGGCAGTGCTGAAGAAGCGGGAAGGGAAGGAAACGACGGAGACGGCCGGGTAGGTTGAGGCCAGGGCGATGAAAATGGGGTCAGAAGAAAGCTTTCTTCTGACCCCGTCTTATATCTTCTGACCCTGCTTTAACCGTCTTACTGGCAACCCTGGCGGGAAAACTCCCGGGTTACCGTCTGCAGGGCTTCCACGTCCAGTAGCTCCACTTCCCGGCCACGGGCGCGGATCAGGCCCTGGTTCTGGAAGCGGGTAAACACACGGCTGACGGTCTCTACTGCCAGGCCCAGGAAGTTGGCAATGTCATTCCTGGCCATCGGCAGGCTGAAATTGGTCGGCGACAGCCGGCGGCGCTGGAAGCGGCTGGAAAGAGACAGCAGCAGGGCGGCGATGCGCTCCTCCGCGGTATTCTTGCTTAGCAGCATGGCCAGCTGATGGCTGTTCTGGATCTCCTGGCTCATCAGGTGGTACATGTGGTGCTGCAGCTCCGGCATCTTGCCGGTCAGTTCTTCCAGCTTCTCGATCGGGAACTCGCAGACACTGGTTCGCTCCAGGGCCTTCGCCGTGCAGGCGTATGTCTCGCCGCTCATGCTGTCCAGCCCCACCAGCTCACCGGGCATGAAGAAACCTGTGACCTGTTCCTCGCCGCCTTCGGTAATGATGGAGGTCTTGATGGAGCCGCTTTTCACCGCAAAGCAGGAGCGGAACGGAGTACTCTGATCAAAGATGTGCTCACCACGATTGAAGATCCGTCCCTGCTGGACGATGTCTTCCAGGCGCTCGAGTTCGTTTTCTTCAATAGCCAGGGGCAGGCAAAGGTTGCTCAGACTGCACTGGTGACACGAGGCTTTGAGGGGCGAGTTCTTACGAATGGGGATTGCTTGCGCCATAGCGGATGAACCGTCCAAATTGATCCATATCAACCTCGTACCTTAATACGTATAGCGCCTTTTGCCAATGATCAATCGCATGGCGGGCCAGAAATTTACCAGCGGTGGCGGCTCTTGACCGCCACCGCTGGTGGGTCAGATCTTCTCGAAAATCAGGGAAGCGTTGGTACCGCCAAAGCCGAAACTGTTCGACATCACGCAATCCAGCGCCATATCCCGGGCCTCGGGACCCACAATGGGCAGATCCCGGATCTTTTCATCGGCATCGAGCAGGTTCTTGGTACCGGCCGCGAAACCGTGTTGCAGCATCAGCAGCGAATAGATGGCTTCCTGAACACCGGCGGCACCGAGTGAGTGCCCGGACAGGGATTTGGTGGAGGAGATGGCCGGAATATCGCTGCCAAAGGTGTTCTTCACCGCGCCCATCTCTGCCACGTCGCCCACCGGGGTGCTGGTGCCGTGGGCGTTGATGTACTGGACCTTGCCGCGAATGGTGGCCATGGCCTGTTCCATGCAGCGTTTGGCGCCCTCGCCGGAGGGGGCAACCATGTCATAGCCGTCGGAGGTGGCACCGTATCCGGTCAGCTCGGCAATAATGTTGGCTCCGCGTTTCTTCGCGTGCTCGTATTCCTCGAGCACCACCATGCCGCCGCCCCCGGCGATGACAAAGCCGTCACGACCACTGTCGAACGGGCGCGAGGCGGTCTCCGGTGCATCGTTGTACTTGGTGGAAAGCGCACCCATGGCGTCGAACATCATGGTGAGGCTCCAGTCTTCCTCTTCACCGCCGCCGGCGAAGATGATGTCCTGTTTGCCGGACTGGATCTGTTCCATGCCATGGCCAATGCAATGGGCGCTGGTGGCACAGGCCGAGGACATGGAATAGTTCACGCCGCGGATCTTGTAAGCGGTGGCCAGACAGGCGGAGACGGTGCTGGTCATGATCCGGGGCACCATGTAGGGCCCGATCCGTTTCACGCCCCGTTCGCGCATAGTGTCTGTGGCTTCCACCTGACTGGAGCAGGAAGCTCCGCCGGACCCGGCGATCAGGCCGGTGCGGTCATTGGAGATCTGTTCTTCGCTCAGCCCGGACTGGGCAATGGCCTGCTCCATCGACAGGTAGCTGTACATGGCGGCAGGGCCCATGAACCGGCGTACCTTGCGATCGATCACGGAGGTGTCTACGTCAACAGAGCCGGAAACCTGGCTGCGAAATCCCTTGTCTTTGTAGGTTTCATTGAAACGAATGCCGGACTTGCCGTTTTGCAGGCTGTCCAGGACCTCTTCCAGGGAATTCCCCAGACAGGAAACGATACCCATACCAGTGACGACGACGCGTCTCATGCTCTTCCTCCTTCAGTGGCTGCCGATCAGCAAGCCTGCAAGACATTGACAATATTTGACAGTGTAGGCCCTTTGCCGCCCCGGTTATATTTGACCTTGGTACGGGGCGCTGGAGTTTTCATTTTTTCTCTGCCTTGCGAGCTTCCTCCTCGGCAGCAATTCGGGCTTCCTGTTCAACCATTTCCGGGGTTTCCAGGGAGATCCGGCCCAGTTTGCCGGAACGGAACTCGTTCAGCAGTACCTCGGCCACCTTGTGCAGGTCAGGGATGCCGCCGCGGGCGAAGAACCGCCGTTTCCCGGCAATGGCGTCCATCAGGCCGATGCCGTCCGCCGGAAGCTCGGCGAGTCCATAACGTGTCTGGACCAGCTCCGGGTAGGCCTCGAGCAGGTAATCGACCTCAAACAGGGCGACGTCTTCGAAATCCAGCACGGCACTGCGAATGGCCCCGGTGATGGCCAGGCGGTAGCCACAGGCCTCCGGCGACAGTTTGGGCCAGAGGAAGCCCGGGGTGTCATACAGCAGGATGTTGCCCGGCAACTTGATGGCCTGCTGGGCCCGGGTCACCGCCGGCTCGTTGCCGGTTTTCGCCACCGGCCGGCCGGCAAGGGTATTGATGATGGTGGACTTGCCGACATTGGGGATGCCCAGGATCATCACCCTCAGGGCACTTTTCTGGCGGTCATGGTCCGGGGTCATTTCCTCGGCAAGCTTGAGGATGTCCAGGGCCTCGCCACGCTGGTTGTGGGTCAGGGTGATGGCGCGGACGCCCCGTTCCTTCTCCAGCCACGCCTGCCAGCGCCCGGTGATCTCCGGGTCCGCCAGATCGCGCTTGTTCAGGACCTTGATCAGCGGTGTATCGCCGCGCAGGGACGGAACCAGCGGGTTCTCGCTGCTGAAAGGAATGCGTGCATCCAGGACCTCGATGATCAGGTCCATCTGGGGCATTACCTTCTTGATCTCCTTGCGAGCCTTGTGCATGTGCCCGGGAAACCAGTTAATCGCCATCTTCTATACTCCGGCAGTGTTCAGTCGGCGCCATTATGAAGGGGAATGGATAAAGTTTCACATTTCATTGAATCCGCGTGTGTGGCGGGTTCAACGGTGATTGGGTGAGATGTGTGTACAAAAAAGGGGGGACATCGGGATGAAATTCCCGGTCTGGATGTTTTAGGGTGTACCTCCTGAACCGTGAAATTAACGACTGTTGGTGGTTTTCTCGTAGTGGCCACCCCAAAACGGAGATGTTTATGAAGCTTGTAAAAATCCTGGGAACCGCTCTTGTGGCACTGAGCTTTTCCGCCCCGTCCTTCGCACAGCAGGCAGCTGGCGGCCAGCCGGACCAGGTGGATCAGCTGGCGCAGATGGTAGGCCTGTCTGATGACCAGCAGACAGAGATTCGTGGCATCCTTGACGAGATGCAGGGCAAGATCGGCCAGTTGCGTCAGGAAGCTCAGCAGATCCAGCAGCAGATGCAGGCAGAGATCAAGGCTGACTATGATGAGGCAGCGATCCGTGAGAATGCCGAAGAGCTGGGTGACCTGACCGGTGAAATTGCCGCGCTTTCCACGCTCATGCAGGCCAAGGTGGACAGCGTGTTTACCCAGGAACAGCGTGACGAGCTGGACAAGCGCATGCAGCAGATGCAGCAGCAGATGCAGCAGCAGCGTCAGATGATGCAGCAACAGCAGCAGGGCCAGTAATCCGGGCTCACAACCCCGGCCACGGAACACCCGGGCCGGAGTTGGCATAAAAAATCCCCCGTCGGAGCTGTCCGTACGGGGGATTTTTTATGGAAGAGAGTCTGTCAGTCGACGGCCTTCACCGGGATCTGCATGGCGTTGTCCGGCTTGGGGACCTCCGGCACGGCCAGGCCCAGGTTGTTCTTGTCGAATACCTTGTCGGCGCGGTAGCTGGAGCGCACCATCGGGCCGGAAGGCACTTCCATGAAGCCTTTCTCCAGGCCGATTTCACGGTAGCGGTTGAACTCCTCGGGGGTGACGTAACGCTCCACCGGCAGATGGTTCGGGGTCGGGCGCAGGTACTGGCCCAGGGTGAGGATGTCGACCCCGATTGCGCGTAGGTCGTCCATGGTCTTGAGGATTTCCTCTTCGGTCTCCCCCAGGCCCAGCATCAGACTGGTCTTGGTGAGTACATCCGGCCGGTGCTTCTTGGCATGGGCCAGCACGCTCAGGGTTTTCTCATAGCCGGCCCGCGGATCGCGCACGCGGCTGGTCAGGCGCTTGACGGTTTCCACATTCTGGGCGAAGACGTCCAGCCCGGAATCCACGACCTTTTCCACGTCACTCATCACCGCATCGAAATCCGGGGTCAGGGCTTCCACAGCCACTTCCGGAGTGCGCTGCTTGATTGCGGCGACACAGGCGGCGTAGTGGGCGGCACCGCCATCGTCCAGGTCATCCCGGTCGACGGAGGTCAGCACGATATAACGCAGCCCCATCAGTTCCACCGACTTGGCGGTGTTCTCGGGTTCATCGGGATCCAGCCAGCCCTTGGGGTTGCCGGTATCCACCGCGCAGAACTTGCAGGCACGGGTGCACACCGAGCCCATCACCATGATGGTGGCGGTGCCATTGGTCCAGCACTCGCCGATGTTCGGGCAATGGGACTCCTGGCACACGGTACTCAGGCGGTGTTCACTGACATTGCGGCGCACCGCATCATAACGCTCGCCGCCGGGCATGCGTGCCCGCAACCACTTGGGCTTGCGCTCCACCGGCTTTTCTTCCGTGCTTGCGGAGGCGGTGCGTTTGACGCCGTCCTTGATGGCGGAGAATCCATGCTCGCTGCGGAATTTGGTACCACTGGTGACGCGGGGCTTTGCGCTTTCGCTCATTGACCGGAGACTCTCATATGAAAGGTATGGAGAACTCTAAAGGTTAAAGCGAGGAGGGCGTCGTTACAAGGCGGGTACGGGCAATCACGGGGTATCCGGGCACGACATTGGTCGTACCCGGATGAGATAGATCAAGCCTGGGATTTTTCCAGTGCCTGAGTGATGTCGGCAATGATGTCATCGGCGTGTTCAATGCCAATGGACAGGCGTACCAGGTCCTCGCTGACACCCGCGCTTTTCAGTTCTTCGGGGTTCAGCTGGCGGTGCGTGGTGGTGGCCGGGTGGCAAGCCAGGGACTTGGCATCGCCAATGTTCACCAGGCGCAGGATCATGTCCAGTGCGTCGATGAATTTCGCGCCGGCGTCACGGCCACCCTTGATGCCGAAGCTAAGGATGCCGGAAGCCTTGCCCCCGCAGATCTTGTCACAGGTGGCCTTATAGGGGCTGTTGGCCAGCCCGGCATAGTTCACCCATTCCACGGCGGGATGGTCCTGCAGGAACTGTGCAACCCTCTCGGCATTCTCGCAGTGGCGTTCCATGCGCAGCGCCAGGGTCTCCAGACCCTGCATGATCAGGAAGGCATTGAAAGGCGACAGCGCCGATCCAGTATTGCGCAGCGGAACCACCCGGCAGCGACCGATAAAGGCCGCTTCGCCCAGGGCTTCGGTGTAGACCACACCGTGATAGGAAGGATCCGGTTCGTTCATCATGGGGAACTTGTCGGCACTGGCTTTCCAGTCAAACTTGCCGGAATCCACCACCACACCGGCAACCGTGGTGCCGTGGCCGCCGATGTACTTGGTCAGGGAATGAATCACGATGTCGGCGCCGTGCTCGAACGGACGGCACAGGAAAGGGGTGGCTACGGTGTTGTCCACAATTAGCGGAATGCCGTGCTTGTGGGCAATCTCGGCCCACTTCTGGATGTCTACCACGTTGCCCGCCGGGTTACCGATGGATTCGCAGAACAGGGCGCGGGTCTGGTCGTCGATGGCCTTCTCGACGGCCTCGAAATCGTCGTGGGGCACCATCTTGCACTCGATGCCCTGGTTGGGCAGGGAATGGGCGAACAGGTTGTAGGTGCCACCGTAGAGCTGGCTGGTGCTGACGATGTTGTTGCCGACCTTGCAGATGGTCTGCAGGGCGTAGGTGATTGCCGCCATGCCGGAGGCCACGGCGAGGGCGCCAATACCGCCTTCCAGGGCTGCCATCCGCTCTTCGAGCACCGCATTGGTGGGGTTCATGATGCGGGTATAGATGTTGCCCTGAACCTTCAGGTCAAACAGGTCGGCACCGTGCTGGGTATCATCGAAGGTGTAGGAGGTGGTCTGGTAGATCGGCGTGGTGGCCGCCTTGGTGGTCGGGTCGCTCTTGAAGCCTGCGTGAAGGGCGAGAGTTTCCGGTTTCATCGCAACATTCCTTGCTGGTGGATTATTCTTGATTGGATCAGGACACCGAGTATGCCATAGCCAGTGGAACCTGAGCACAGTCCCAAACGTCATATTGTTATAAGAAGTATGTGTTTTGATGCAAAACTCACCTACGTGGATAAGGAAGATTCAATGAAACTGACACTGATTCGCTCCACCGTTGTGGCTTCCGGTCTCCTGCTGGGCGGCAGCCTCGTTTCGGCACCGGTTCTGGCGCAATCCGAAGCGACTGATAATGGCCAGCAGGCGGAAGAGATGCTCAAGAAGGGTAAGGGAAAATCGGACGAGGCCAAGGGCAAGGGTCGGGAAAAGGCCGACGAGATGCGCGAGCGCTCCGAGGAGGAGATGGAAAACCGTGAGCGCGCTGAAGAGGGCGATGACCGGGCCAAGGGCGACGCGGAGCGTGAACGCGAACGCCTGGAGGAGGAAGAGCGGTCCCGGGAGCGCAGCGAAGAGAAAGCGCAGGACAAGGGCGAAGGCGGTAACCGTGACAACGAAAACCGCCAGGCAGATCCCGCCTCCAAGGGCAGCGAGCAGGGCCAGGCCAAGAAACAGGAGAAGTCCAAGGCCTGGTGGAACTTCTGGAGTGACTGAGTTACCGGTTACCGTATGAACCAAGCCCGCCCATCCGCGGGCTTTTCTATACCAGTGCCCCGTGCACCATGGCCCGGAGTTCCTGGCGGACCGGGTATGATGACGAGGGCATCAGCTGGGTCATGAAGATCATCACCATGTCCTCCTTCGGGTCCACGAAGAAGTTGGTACTGGCCAGTCCGCCCCAGCCAAATTCCCCTTCGGAGCCGTTGGTCAGGGACTTCGCCACATCCGTCTTGACCGAAAAACCCAAGCCGAATCCGCTACCCTCATACGGCGTCTCGCTGAAAGCACCGACAGAAAGGGCCGGTAGATCCTGATTGCCCGGAAGGTGATTCCGGCGCATGAATTCCAGGGTCTTGCGGCCAATGATCCGCTGGCCACGGTACTCGCCGCCCTGGCACAGCGCCTGGGCAAAACTGTGATAGTCATCGATGGTAGAGACCAAGCCGCCACCGCCGGAGAGAAATCTGGGCGGTTTACTGAACCTGGAGCGATCCGGGTCGTCCTGGAGTTTCATGGTGTCACCGGGCTGGTGCAGGTAGCAGGCGGCAAAGCGCTCAAGCTGATCCGGCCGGACCTGGAAGCCGGTGTCCGTCATGCCCAGTGGCGCGAAAATATGTTCGCGGAAGTAGTCGTCCAGGGGTTTGTCGGCCAGCAGCTGGACCAGGTAACCCACCACATCCGTTGATACCGAGTAATTCCATGCGGTACCGGGCGAAAACTCCAGCGGCAGCTCGGCCAGCCGGTCCACCAGTTTGTCCAGGGTCAGAATCGAGCTTCCGTCGAGCTTGAGCTGACGGTAGGCGGCATCGACATTCGTTCGTTCGAGGAAACCATAGGTCAGGCCGGACATGTGCGTCAGCAGATCCCGGATGGTCATGGTGGTGGCCGCAGGCTCGGTTTCAAACTCCGGATAGGTTCCACCTTTATAGACGCGCAGATTGCGCCAGGAGGGGATGTACTTGTGCACCGGGTCATCCAGCAGGAACCGGCCCTGTTCGTACAGCTGCATCATCGCAATGGAGGTGACCGGCTTGGTCATGGAATAGATCCGGAACAGGGTATCCCGCCGGGCAGGCCTGTTGCGCTCGACATCCATCATGCCCTGGGCGTTCACCCAGACAATCTGGCCATGGCGGGCCACCAGGGTCACAGCACATGGCAGTTTGCCGGGACGGATGTATTTATCCTCAAGGTGTTGGTTTATTCGTTCCAGACGCTCGAGCGACAGGCCAGCGACGACATCGGATTCCCGCATGGACAGATCCCGTGGCTAAAAATGAAAGCTTAATTTATTCCCGGGGACGGGAGAAGGGCAGGGTAAGAGGGTCAGACACGCCAGCGGCGGTCCTGGCGGCGGCTACCCAGGTTCATGGACAAGAAGATGATCGTGTAGGCCACCAGGATCGAGGCGCAGATAAACAGCGCCTGAGCCGGCCTTTCGGCAATGATCATCACAGCCGGGAAGGTAATGGCCAGAACCACAGCAAGTTCCAGGAAGATCTTTTTCATGTCGCTACAGGGATACACTGGTGAAAAGGCAGGCGATTGTACCCTGAGGACGGCCATAGGCCATTGAGACTTTGGAATGAGACGGAGTCAGTCCTCTTCCTCGTTACCTTGTCTGTTCTGGCCCCGAAAGTAATCCTGGATGGACCCGGAGAAAAAAATGGCCACATACACAAGGAAGAGTCCGACGGAGATCGCCAGCATCTTCAGGTCAAAGCCGGAAAACACCAGGGCGGAGACGAGAATCAGAATTGTGAGAAAGGCCACCTCTGCAGGAGATGTCTTCATGCGGGCCAGGTGCTCCCATCGGCGTGTTGGACTTGCTCTGCCGATGATAGGGCAACTGGGCGAAGGAGATTGTCAAAGGTTGTTTAAGGGATGTGCAATTATGCAAAACATGGTCAGGCGACGAGAGCTGGTTGCGATCCTGTCATAGAAGTTCATAGATTTTTCTGACGTATTTCCAGGCCAGAATCTGTACGGTTCCCGCGTTCAGATTAACTGATGACAGGCAGGCAAGATAACCTTTGTCAAAAATTGGGAAAACCGTAACTCCGCCGGACTTTGAGCGAATATAAACTTCCTCGACATCCTCGTAATCGAGCTGGGTAATAATTTTTTCGCATACAACTTTCAGTTCGAGGAAAAGTGCTCCAAACAGGTTGGGGTCCTTGGCGTCGCCATAATGGGCGATAACCAATCCGTCAGAAGACACCACCATGCTGGATTTGATCTCTTTCGAGGCCTCGCACAGTTTGCTTAACTGTTTTTCGATCTCAGCGACAGACACTTTGGATTCCTGTGGGTGCAATTAAGCGGCAGGGCTAATTCCGGAAAGTTTTACATTACTGTGTGCTTATTGTCTAACTGCTTTGTCGGCTGGGCTTTCCCTGGGGGCATTATTTCGGGAGTGTTGCCACTGTGGAAGGCACATAAAAAAGGGTTGCGATCGAAATCGCAACCCTTTTTGGAATACTGGTAGCAAGGGGCGGAGTCGAACCGCCGACCCCAGCATTATGAGTGCTGTGCTCTAACCAACTGAGCTACCTTGCCATTTCGCTTCGGGATACGCCCCAAACGAGGCGCGTATTTTCAGTATTCCGGCGTGTCGTGTCAAGGCCCTGAGCCGGAATTTTCCCAAAAATTACACGTTGAAACGGAAGTGGATTACGTCGCCGTCCTGGACGATGTAGTCCTTGCCTTCCAGGCGCCATTTGCCGGCATCCTTTGCGCCCTGCTCACCGTTGTACTGGACGAAGTCGTCGTAGCTCACCACCTCGGCACGGATAAAGCCGCGTTCGAAGTCGGTATGGATGACAGCAGCGGCCTGGGGGGCGGTGGCGCCGATCTTGACGGTCCAGGCACGTACTTCCTTCACCCCGGCGGTGAAGTAGGTCTGCAGTCCCAGGAGGCTGTAGCCGGCACGGATTACCCGATCTAGGCCGGGTTCTTCCATACCCATTTCCTCCAGGAACATCGCTTTCTCGTCATCCTCCAGCTCGGAGATTTCCGCTTCCAGCTTGTTGCAGATCGGCACTACGACCGCGTTCTCGGCGGCCGCGATCTCCCTCACGGTGTCCAAGTGCGGGTTGTTCTCGAAGCCGTCCTCGTTGACGTTGGCGATGTACATAGTGGGCTTGACGGTGAGCAGGCACAGTTCCCGGATCAGGGCCATCTGGTCCTTGTCCAGGTTCATGCTGCGCACCGGCTTGCCCTCGTTCAGCACCGGCAGGAGCTTTTCGAACATTTCGAGCTGGGCCTTGGCTTCCTTGTCGCCGCTCTTGGCTACACGCTGTACCCGTTTGATGGCTTTCTCCACGGTGTCCAGATCGGCCAGTGCAAGTTCGGTGTTGATGACCTCGATATCGGACGCGGGATCGACCTTGTTGGCCACGTGGATGACGTTGCCGTCTTCAAAGCAGCGGACCACGTGGGCGATGGCGTCGGTCTGGCGGATGTTGGCCAGGAACTGGTTGCCCAGGCCCTCACCCTTGGAGGCGCCTTCGACCAGGCCGGCGATGTCCACGAACTCCATGGCCGTGGGCACAACACGCTCGGGCTTCACAATCTCGGCCAGCTTGTTCAGGCGCGGGTCCGGCATGGGGACGACGCCGGCATTCGGCTCAATGGTGCAGAACGGGAAGTTTTCGGCGCCGATACCGGATTTGGTCAACGCGTTGAACAGGGTGGATTTGCCGACGTTGGGAAGGCCGACGATGCCGCAGTTAAATCCCATGGAATGCCTCTGCTGGTACTGAAAAATTTGTGGCGGATTATACCGGTGTATCGGTAAGGGTGCGAGTAAGGGGTTGTGCCTTGATCAGGGCCCGGGTTTGAAGCTGTGCAGCCGGTTCATGGCTGCTGCCAGTTTGCCGTTGGCGGCATCCGGGAGTACGCGCATGATCTCATCAAACACGGCGTTGAGCTGTTCGGCTTCCTGCTTGCCCAGCCGGCCGAGCACATAGCCGGTAACCTTGCGGCTGTCGCCGGGGTGGCCGATGCCGAGACGAAGGCGCTGAAAGCTGTTGGTGCCCAGGTGGGCAATGGTGTCCCGCAGACCGTTGTGACCACCGTGGCCGCCGCCTTTCTTGAGTTTGGCGGTACCCGGGGGCAGGTCGAGCTCATCGTGGGCGACCAGGATCTTCTCGGGGGGGATCTTGAAAAAGTCCGCCAATGCCTTGATCGCAAGGCCGCTGCGGTTCATGAACGTGGAGGGGTTCAGCAGATGCAGGTCGAGTCCCTGCCACTGGATGCGGGCGTAGAGCCCGTGGTATTTCCTTTCGGGGCGGAGCGTCTGGCCCGCATCGCGGGCCAGCGCTTCGACGAACAGGGCGCCGGCGTTGTGGCGGGTATTCTCGTAGTCGGGGCCGGGATTACCCAGTCCGACCACCATGACAATATCCTGTGCCATTCGCCGTTGCCCCCGGAGTGATTACTCCTCGCCGCCTTCTTCGCCTTCTTCACCTTCCTCGGCTTCGTCAGCCTTGGCGCCGCGCGGCTTGTGGATAGCCACAACCGGCAGGTCGTGATCTTCGCCTTGCAGCAGAGCGGCGATCTTGACACCTTCCGGCAGTTTCAGGTCGCTCAGGTGAACTACGTGGTCCATCTCGACAGTAGCCATGTCGACTTCGATGAACTCGGGCAGGTTCTGCGGCAGACAGATCACTTCCACTTCGTTGATCTGGTGGTTGGCAACGCCGCCCTGCAGCTTGATAGCCGGAGCACTCTCTTCATTAACGAAGTGCAGCGGTACGTTGACGTGGATCTCGTGGTCCTTGTCGACGCGCAGGAAGTCGGCGTGGGTCAGGATCGGCTTGTACGGATGACGCTGCAGGTCCTTCAGGATCACGCTCTCTTTCTTGCCGTTCAGTTCAACGGTCAGAACGTGGGAGAAGAACGCTTCGTTTTCCAGGGCCTTCTTCAGCTCGTTGTGCCAGATGGCAACCGGAGTAGCGTCTTTTCCGCCACCGTAGATGATGGCCGGGATCTTACGCTCTTCGCGACGCAGGCGGCGGCTCGCACCTTTCCCCTGGTCGTCACGAGGAAATGCTTCAATTACGAATTCCTGAGACATGGTTCTTACCTCAATCGTCACCTGAACGGCCCGCGACCAGGCTCGGAACAGATGATGTTTCTGATGAAGCCGGGGTTTTCCCCGACTGACGAAAAGAGTCGGGAGCCCGTTGGGGCTCCCGACCCGAAAACTGCCTTTTTAGCCTGAGCTTATGGCACCTGGCCGGCTCAGACGTTCTCGAACATGGCGCTGATGGACTCTTCGTTGCTCACGCGTCGAATGGATTCGGCGAGCAGCCCTGCCATGGGGAGGACGCGGATTCTATCACAATTCCGGACTTTGTCATCCACTGGAATGGTGTCGCATACCACCAATTCGTCCAGCTGGGAGGCATTGATGTTATCAATGGCTGGTCCGGACAGAACGGGGTGGGTGATGTAGGCAATAACCTTGGCTGCACCGTGTTCTTTCAGGGCGTTGGCCGCCTTGCACAGGGTGCCAGCAGTGTCGATGATGTCGTCAACGAGGATGCAGGTCTTATCCTTTACATCACCGATGATGTGCATGACCTGGGAGACGTTCGCCTTCGGGCGACGCTTGTCGATGATCGCCAGATCGGCGTCATCAAGGCGCTTGGCCACGGCACGGGCGCGAACCACGCCCCCCACGTCCGGGGACACCACGACAAAATTCTCGAAACGTTGCTTCTCGATGTCCTCGAGCATCACCGGGGTGGCGTAGATGTTGTCCACCGGGATGTCGAAGAAGCCCTGAATCTGGTCTGCGTGCAGGTCCACGGTCAGAACACGATCCACGCCGATGCTGGAGATCATGTCGGCAACGACCTTGGCGCTGATGGCTACCCGGCTGGAGCGGACACGGCGATCCTGGCGGGCGTAGCCGTAATACGGGATAACCGCGGTGATACGTGTGGCGGAGGCGCGACGCAGGGCGTCAGCCATCACGATCAGTTCCATCAGGTTATCGTTGGTCGGGTAGCAGGTGGGCTGGATGATGAACACATCATGGCCCCGGACATTCTCATTGATCTCGACGGTGGTTTCACCGTCGCTGAAACGGCCTACAGTAGCCTGACCCATGGGAATGTGAAGTTTCTTGGCAATATCCTGGGCCAGGGCCGGGTTGGCATTGCCAGCGAAGATCATCAGTTTGGACACGACAGCATCCTTCTCAGTATCGGCGTTTGATTCAGAAGAAGCGGGAGAAAGGTGGCTGGGGTGGCAGGATTCGAACCTGCGCATGACGGGATCAAAACCCGTTGCCTTACCACTTGGCGACACCCCAGTATCGTGCTTTTTTGGCATCATTTCAGCTCTGTCAGCTTTTGGTGAAGAGGTGATATGTTCACCCCTTTAGCTACGAACCCCGTGATGCCGGAGGGTTTGCTTTCCCAGATAATCCGGGCTGCGGATTCTGTCGGGAAACGTCCAAAAATGCAAGCCCCGGTTCCGGTTAATCTTGCAGGTCCGAATTGTGAAAGCCATTCCAGGCTCTGGTTAACCTCCGGATACAGTTTACGAACTACATCCTCACAGTCGTTTCGGTACCTCGAGGCGTCTCCCTCAAAAGCGGGCGCTATTTTGATTTTTGGGGTGTCCCTTGTCAACCCTTCTTCGGAAAAAATCTTTCCGGTGTTGATGTCGCAGGCGGGCTTGAGCACCACGAACCAGTCCTCCGGTGGGTTCACCGGCGTGAGTTTTTCGCCCACGCCTTCGCCAAAGGCAGCATGGCCCCGGATGAACACCGGTACATCGGCTCCAAGGCTCAGGCCGATCTCTGCCAGTTCATCAAGGCTGAGATCCAGCTGCCAAAGATAATTAAGCCCCAGCAGGGTGGTGGCGGCGTTCGAGCTGCCGCCGCCGAGGCCTCCGCCCATGGGAAGGCGCTTGACCAGGCTGATGGTAACTCCGGGTAGGGTGGTCGTGGCCCAGGCCTCCAGGGCCCGGGCGGCCCGGATAATAAGGTTGTCCTCATCCGCGACCCCTGGCACCGGGTCTGCCAGGCGAACGCCGGGTTGGTCCGGTGTCAGGGTGAAGGTGATGTCATCGCCGTAGTCCAGGAACTGGAACAGGGTCTGGAGTTCGTGGTAGCCGTCAGGCCGGCGACCGACTATATGCAGGAACAGGTTGAGCTTGGCCGGCGATGGCAGGGTGACCGAAGTGTTCATTGCGCTTTCTCGAGATTGCGCCATTGGCCGATCACCATGCGGACCCGCTTCTCGCCTTTGAGGGCGGTGATCCGGGCGGGCAGCTCGGGATAGTCTGCCAGGAAGTCCTGCCAGCGGTCGTAGCGGATTTCCCAGCCGGCCTGGCGGATGATGGCCAACTGGTTCTGCTCGTCGAACAGCAGTCGGAAGTCCCCGCCCGGTGCAGGCAGGCCACGGATCCACCACGCCAGGTTGTCGATGGGGAGCTGCCAGCCGGTGGCGGCCTCGACCAGTTCCTCCGGTTCACTGGACCGGTAGCTGTCGCCGTTGGGCAGGGTGAGCTCGATGAATCCGGGAACCCCCTTCAGCGAGGTGCTGCCCATGCCCAGGAAGGAAGATGAGAGAGCCAGGTCGTAGGCTTCGCCATCCTGGATCCAGTGGTTGATCAGGGCCGTGCCGCTGTCCGTGGGTTGGCGAACCGCCAGTTTGCCGGAGAGCTCCCATTGGTCGAATCGGCTCAGCTGGCGGGTTCTGTCGGCCCAGCCGGGGGGTGGCTGGTCGGTCATGCCCTCCGGCAAGGGTTCCAGTTGAATGGTGGTACAGGCTTGCAGCAGGGCGAGCAGGATCAGGGCCGTGACAAGTCTGGCACCGGTGGCCATTACTGGTCTCCGTTACCGGTCAGTCGCTGTATGGTTTCGCGCAGGATCTCGTGGTCCGGATCCTGGTCCAGGCCTTCCTGCCAGACGATTCGGGCCTGCTCTTCTTCACCAGCCATCCACAGGGCCTCGCCATAGTGGGCCGCCACTTCCGGGTCTGGATAGGCTTGCCACGCCTTTTTCAGGTATTCCAGGGCGGGTTGGAGCTGTCCCTCCCGGAACAGGACCCAGCCCATGCTGTCGAGGATGGCGGGATTTTCCGGATCCAGGCGCAGGGCCCGCTCAATGTAGGTGCGGGCCTCCTCCAGGCGATCCGTGCGGGTCGTGAGGATGTAACCCAGTGCATTCAGCGCAACCGCGTTGTCCGGCTCGGCGTCGATGATCCGGCGCAGATCGGTCTCGGCGTTGTCCGGCTGGTCCAGGGTGTCGTAGAGCATGGCCCGGGCGTACCGCACCTGGACATTCTCGGGGAACTGATCCAGGGCCTCGGTGGCGGTTTCGAGTGCCCGCTGTTGCCGGTTCTCATCCAGCAACAGGTTTACCTCCAGCAGCCAGAAGTTCTCGGCTTGCTTGGGGTGCGCCTCCCGCATGCTACGGATATGCTCGAGGGCTTCCGTTAACCGTCCTTCCTGCGCCAGAAGGGCACTCGAGCGCGCCAGGGCCGGGAAGTAATAATTGCCCTGTTCCACACTCTGGTAGTAACCGATCGCCTGTTCGGTATTGCCCTCCTGGTCCTCGATGCGGCCCAGGTAGTAGTTAGCTTCGTTGGTATGGTGGCCCTGTTCGACCAGGCGGGTCAGTTCCCTGCGCGCCAGTTCAAACTGTTCGTTTTCCAGGGCGACCAGGGCGTGGGACAGTCGCAGGCCGGGAACCTCGGGGTAGCGCTTGACCAGCCGGTTGAATTCATCCTGCGCCGCTTGCAGCTCGCCTTCGTTGATGAGCATTCGCCCGTAAAGCGTGCCCATCTGTCGGTTGGCCGGAAAACGACGGGTATTCACCATCATGTAATCCAGGGCCTGACGTTTCTCGCCGGTCTCATACAGCAGGTCGCCCTTGAGCACGATTGCCGGCTGGAAGTTCTCGTGTTTCTCCAGCAAGGGCTCCAGGCGGGCAAGGGCATCACGGGGCTGGCCCGACACTTTCATCAGCAGGGCGATGCTGTATTCCAGTTCGGGTGTGTCCGGATGGCGTTCGGCCAGTTGCCGGTACAGGGTCAGTAATTCCGCTTGCTGCTCTGGCGGCATGTTGCCGGCAATGACCGCCAGGCTGTCGAAGTCTGCGTCACCGCCCTGGTCCATGATGGTTTCCATGTGGCCAAGGGCGGTTTTCAGATCATTGCGTTTTACCGCTTGAATGGCGGAAACCCGGTGCGCCTGTGTGCTGTCCGGATTTACTTCCAGCCAGAGTTCGGCCAGTTGGGTCTGTGCGTTGTCACCGTTCAGGGACTGGGCTATGCGCATGGCCCGCTCGATGACGCCCTCGTCACGGGATTGTTGTGCGGCCTTGAGATAATGAACCAGGGTGACATCGTAACGGCCACGTTGGGCGGCAATTTCGCCGCTCAGCAGGAGGTAAAGCACCTCGGGTTCGAAATCCGAGTACTCGATCTGCTGTTCTGCCGGCTCGGCTCGGGGCGTTTCAGGCTGCTGCGTGGCGGCCTCCTCCTCTGATCCGGACAGGCTGGCGCAGCCAGAAAGAGCAGTGAGGGTGGCGCCCATCAGACAGGTGGCCAAAAACGGTGCGGATTTGTGCATGCAACTTCCCGTTACTTGTCAACGACACATCAGAATGACCTGAACTTGAGGCAGATCGGGTCCCGGCCTTTACCGAGCCCCTATA
Organism: Marinobacter szutsaonensis; assembly: GCF_039523335.1. NCBI lineage: Bacteria > Pseudomonadati > Pseudomonadota > Gammaproteobacteria > Pseudomonadales > Marinobacteraceae > Marinobacter > Marinobacter szutsaonensis. The sequence continues at coordinate 134,247 of NZ_BAAAFC010000002.1, forward strand.
ATGGCATAAGCATCTGATCTTGCCCAACCTGTCCGCACTTGCCGAAGATTGGCGGCTTTCGGGTGGCAGGTCAGGGCGGTGACAGTTAAAATGTCGGCAATATATCCTTTATAGGCATGGGGTTTTTTCGCTCGAAATGGCACTGGTAACGCTGGGAATCAATCATCGCACTGCGCCCGTGGAGCTCCGGGAGCGGATAGCGTTCACCCCTGAGCGCATGGAAGAGGCGTTTGCCGAACTCCGTGTTGCCTCCGGGGCCAGCGAGGCGGCGATCCTCTCCACCTGTAACCGGACGGAACTGTATCTTGCCGGGGATGATGACTGCGCGCCTCTGGTGCTGCGCTGGCTGGCCGGGTTTCACAACCTGGATGCGGGTGAGCTGGAGGAGGCCGTCTATGTCCATCGGGATGCGGATGCGGTTCGCCATGTCATGCGCGTTGCTGCCGGCCTCGACTCCATGGTGCTGGGCGAACCCCAGATCTTCGGCCAGCTGAAAGATGCCTACGCTCTGGCCCGCAAGCACGGCGCCAGCGGCTCGTTCCTTTCGCGCATGTTCGAGCAGACCTTCTCGGTGGCCAAGCGTGTGCGTACCCAGACCGCGATTGGCGAAAACCCGGTATCCGTGGCCTATGCCGCCGTGAGCATGGCACACCACATCTTCTCCGACCTGTCCCGCAATCGTGCGTTGCTGATTGGTGCCGGCAAGACCATTGAGCTGGTGGCCCAGCACCTCTCCGAGGCGGGCGTGAAGGACTTCGTGGTTGCCAATCGTACCCTGGAACGCGCCCAGTCTCTGGCGGAAGCCCATGGAGGGAAGGGGATTGTCCTGTCCGAGATTCCCGACTATCTCCCTGATGTGGATATCATCATTTCCTCCACGGCCAGTCCGTTGCCCATCCTGGGAAAAGGTGCCGTGGAGCGGGCGCTGAAGAAGCGCAAGCACCGCCCCTATTTCATGGTGGATATCGCGGTACCCCGGGATATCGAACCGGAAGTGGCCTCCCTGGCGGATGTCTACCTGTACACGGTGGACGACCTGCGGCAGGTGATCGAGGAGAATATCCGTTCCCGCGAGGGTGCCGCCCGGGAGGCTGAGAACCTGGTCACCGACGGGGTTCAGGCATTCCTGAATCAGCTCAGGGCGCTGGATGCGGTCTCCACCCTCAAACAGTTCCGTCAGCGCGCCGAGACCCTGCGGGATGTGGAGACAGAAAAAGCCCTGCGCGCCCTGCGCAATGGCAGCGATCCGGAAACAGTGCTTCGCAGCCTGGCCCGGGGCCTCACCAACAAACTATTGCATGAACCGTCCGTACAGGTTCGCAAGGCCACCACCGAGGGCCGTACGGAGGTTACCGAGTGGCTGCGAGAGCTGCACCAGCTCGATGCCCTGGAAGCGGACGCCGCCACCACACCGGAAAAACTATGAAGCCATCCATTCAGTCCCGCCTCGAACAGCTGGTTGACCGCTTCGAGGAGGTCAGCGCGTTGTTGAGCGATTCTTCCGTTATTGGCAATCAGGACAAGTTCCGGGACCTGTCCCGGGAATTTGCCGAGATCGAACCGGTGGTTCATTGCTTCCAGGCCTGGCAGCAGTCCCTGGACGACATCGAAGCCGCCGAGGAGCTGGCCAGCGATGGCGATGCCGACATGCGCGAGATGGCGGAAGAGGAACTGAAAAGTGCCCGCCAGAAAAGCGAGGAGCTGGACGAGGAGCTCCAGCGCCTGATGCTGCCCAAGGACCCGAACGACCGTAAGAACGCCTTCCTCGAGATCCGTGCCGGTACCGGTGGCGATGAAGCGGCGATCTTTGCCGGGGACCTGTTCCGCATGTACTCCCGCTACGCCGAGCGCCGACGCTGGCAGGTGGAGATGCTCAGTGAAAGTGAAGGCGAGCATGGCGGCTTCAAGGAAGTGATTGCCCGGGTCAGCGGCGATGGTGTCTACGGTGCACTCAAGTTCGAATCCGGTGCCCACCGGGTCCAGCGGGTCCCCGAAACCGAATCCCAGGGCCGCATCCACACCTCTGCCTGCACCGTGGCGGTGATGCCGGAGGCCGATGAGGCCGAAGCCGTGGAAATCAACAAGGGCGACCTGCGGGTGGATACCTTCCGTGCCTCCGGCGCCGGGGGGCAGCACGTCAACAAGACGGATTCGGCGATCCGGATTACCCACCTGCCCACGGGGATTGTGGTGGAGTGTCAGGAAGAGCGCTCCCAGCACAAGAACCGGGCCAAGGCCATGAGCCTGCTCGCGTCCCGCTTGCAGAATGCGGAAACCGAGCGCCAGCAGAAAGCCCGGGCAGAGACCCGGAAAAGTCTGGTGGGTAGCGGCGACCGTTCCGAGCGTATCCGCACCTATAACTTCCCCCAGGGGCGGGTGACCGACCACCGCATCAACCTTACCCTCTATAAGCTGGACGAGGTGATTGCCGGTGATCTGGACGCAGTCATCGTTCCCCTCCAGCAGGAACACCAGGCCGAGTTGCTGGCCGCACTTGCCGATGACCAGTAATCCCTCACTGACCTGCGAGAGCCTGATTCGTGAGGCTTCGCGCCGGATCGTCAGTGATACTCCGCGTCTCGATGCGGAGCTCTTGCTCAGTCATGTCACCGGTCTTGGCCGGACCAGCTTCCGGGCCTGGCCGGAGCGGATCCTCGAGCCGGCACAGGTGGAGGCATTCCAGACTCTGGTGACCGAGCGGGTTGCCGGCAAGCCGATCGCCTACCTGCTGGGGCACCAGGAGTTCTGGTCCCTGCCGCTGAAAGTCAGTCCTTCCACGCTGATCCCCCGGCCGGACACCGAGTGCCTGGTGGAGGTTGCGCTTTCGTTGCCATTGCCCGCCAAGGCAAGTGTGCTCGATCTGGGCACTGGAACCGGTGCTATTGCCCTGGCACTGGCCTCGGAGCACCCGGAATGGCAGGTCAGCGCCTGTGACACCGTGGACGAAGCCGTCGCAGTGGCGAGCGAGAATGCCCGGGCGCTCGGCCTTTCCGTTTCGGTGGTGAGAAGCCACTGGTTTGACGACCTGCCTCCGGGCAGCTTTGATCTGATTGTGTCCAATCCCCCCTATATAAAGGAAGGTGATCACCACCTGGCCGAGGGGGACGTGCGTTTTGAGCCGGGCTCGGCCCTGGTATCGGGTGTTGATGGTCTGGACGATATTCGCGAAATTGTGACCCGGGCGCCGGACTGGCTCGCTGGCAATGGCTGGCTGCTGGTGGAGCATGGTTATGATCAGGCCGGGGCCGTGCAGGCGTTATTCCGGGCCCGCGGCTTCGGGTCGGTGGAAAGCCGGCAGGATTACGGCCAGCGTGACCGTATGACGCTCGGCCAGTGGCCGGGCAATCCGGATAACAAGTCATGACAAAAAGGGGAGGCGGGTATGCTCAGTGACGAGGAGCTGCTGCGCTACAGTCGACAGATTCTGATGTCCCGGTTTGATATTGCCGGGCAGGAGAAGCTCAAATCCGCGCGGGTGCTGGTGATTGGTGCCGGTGGTCTTGGCTGCCCGGTAGCCCTCTACCTCGGGGCTGCGGGTGTTGGCCACCTGACGCTGGTGGATGATGACGATATCGAGCTGGCCAATCTCCAGCGCCAGATCGGCTTTGACCAGAGCCAGCTGGGGGATTCCAAGGCGGAGAGCCTGGCGGATCGGATTCGGCGGATCAATCCGCTGGTGTCGGTGACCGCCCTGAAGGCCCGGCTGGATGGCGAGGAGCTGGCTCGGTGGGTGGAGGAAGCGAGCCTGGTGGTGGATTGCAGTGACAATTTCCACACCCGCTTTACCCTGAACCGGGCCTGCGTGGCAGCGAAAGTGCCGCTGGTGTCCGGTGCGGCGATTCGTGGCGAGGGGCAGTTATCGGTCTACGACCGCAGGGTTGAGGATAGTCCCTGTTATCACTGTCTCTATCCGGAGCAGGGTAATGAGGATCTGACATGCTCCCAGGCCGGGGTGATTGCTCCACTGGTGGGGATGATTGGGGCGGCCCAGGCCATGGAGGCGATCAAGGTGATCGCGGGGGTGGGCAAACCGCTGGTGGGGCGGTTGCTGTTGCTTGATGCCTGGGAGATGCAGTGGCGCGAGATGAAGCTGGCGCGGGATCCCCATTGCCCAGTCTGTTCAGGCTGACAGGGGAGGCAGTGTCGGCCGGGGCCTGCCCAAAACACGCTGTGAATACGTCCCTGTAGGCTCCGTTCCGCCATCCATGGCTCCGCAGGGTTTTGGGTAGGCCCCGGCCAACACTGCCCGCACTTTTGAGTTAGTCCTTCAGTGCCTGGAACTTTGCGATTGCTTCCTTTCTGCTTTCCTTCAGGTCGACAATGGGTCTCGGATAGCCTTTCGGAATGACACCCCCCTTTGCGCCGGGGGCGTGAATCCGTTTGCCGTCCAGTTTTGCCAGTTCCGGTACCCAGTGCCGGATAAAATCGCCGTCCGGGTCGAAGCGTTCGCTCTGGGTCTCCGGGTTGAATACCCGGAAGTAGGGCGCCGCGTCGGTGCCGGTGGAGGCGCTCCATTGCCAGCCGCCGTTGTTGGAGGCCAGGAAGCCGTCCACCAGTTTTGACATGAAATAGGCCTCGCCCAGGCGCCAGTCGATGAACAGGTTCTTGGTGAGGAACATGGCGGTGATCATGCGCAGGCGGTTGTGCATCCAGCCGGTTTCGTTGAGTTGGCGCATGGCGGCGTCGACGATGGGGATGCCGGTACGCCCTCCCTTCCAGGCCTCGAACTTGTCCCCGGGGGTGTTCCATTCCAGAGCTTCGGTTTCCGGCTTGAATGCCCGGTGCATGCTGACCCGTGGGTAGTGGTAGAGGATGTGGATGTAGAAGTCCCGCCAGGCGATTTCGTTGGTCCAGGTAGCCAGTCCTTCCTGGTTGCCGCCCTTGCCCTGGGCCTGTCTTGCGGCCAGCAGACACTGGCGGCCGGAGAGGACGCCGTTAGCCAGGTAGGGTGACAGCTGGCTGGTGCCGTCGATGGCGGGAAAGTCGCGCTGGTCCTTGTAGGCACCGGCCTGTTCCTGCAGGAAATTCTCCAGCTGGTCGTGGGCGGCATCTTCGCCGGTTTTCACCAAAGCGGGCGGTGCTTCCCGGAATCCTTCCGGTATGCCTTCAATCCGATCGGGTTTGATCGCATCGCTTCGGGCGGAGGGAATCGGGAACAGTTGTGGCGAGTTTTCCTCGATCCAGCTGCGCCAGCGGCGGGAGAAGGGTGTGAAAACCGAGTAGGGGTCACCCTGCCCTGTGCGGATGTCGCCCACCGGGGCGACGGTCTGGTCCCGGTATTTGCACAGTTCAACCGGCAGGTCGGCAAGGCGCTGTTTCAGGGATTTGTCCCGGCGGCGCTCGTTGATGCCATATTCCTCGTTAATGTGGATTCGTGTGACGTTGTGTTCACGGCAGTGGGCGAGCAGGAGGTCGAGGCTGTCGTCGAACCGGTTTCCGTAAAGGAAGGACATCGGGATGCCAAGGCGTGCCAGGGCTTCGGCCAGAACGTTGGCGTGCTCGATCACGAACCGGACCCGGGCCGGCGACCAGTCGTGTTCACGCCATTGATCCGGCGTGAGGATGTAGCAGGCACGGACGGTGTCGTCTGTCTTGCAGGCGGCGGTGAGTGCCGGGTTGTCGGCCGTGCGGAGATCGTTTCTGAACCAGACCAGTTGTGTCATTGCATTTCCTGTTATTCCGGGACGCCTCTGTACGGGTAATCACGGTCCCTGTTGTAACAAATTCGCCAACCTTGATATTCGCCGGGGTGGTAGGTTTGGATTATAGTTAAAGCTGATTTGCCTAAAGAAAAAAGGGACTTACCGGATGTCGAAAAAAACACGTGGTGCCCCCGAGAAGGCGCAGTCCATCCCCGTTGAGGAGAGGGTCAGTCTGGGATGGCGGGAATGGGTTGCACTGCCGGACCTGGATATCTCCCGCATCAAGGCCAAGGTGGATACGGGGGCCCGCACCTCGTGCCTGCACACGTTCCGGACCGAGCCCTATACCGAGAATGGCGAGCGGCGGGTCCGGTTCTGGGTGCATCCGATCCAGAATGATCTGCATCAGGTTGTGGAATGTGATGCGAAGGTCCTGGACGAGCGTAACGTTTCCGATTCCGGTGGCCATCGGGAGTTGCGGTTGGTCATTGAAACCACGGTGGTGGTGGGTGACCGGAGCTGGCCCATTGAAATGACCCTGACCAACCGGGACTCCATGAGATTCCGTATGTTACTCGGGCGCACCGCCATGGACGGTCGTTCGGTGGTATTTCCTGAAGCTTCCTATCTTGCCGGTGAGCCGGTTATAAGGACTGAAAAATGAAAATAGCGGTACTGTCGCGGAACAAGAATCTCTACTCCACCCGGCGCCTGGTGGAGGAGGGCATCAACCGTGGCCACGAAGTGCGGGTCATCGATTGCCTGCACTGTTCCATGAACATCACCTCCGCCAAGCCCCAGATAAGCTACCATGAGGAGCTCCTTGAGGGCTTTGACGTGGTCATTCCGCGTATTGGGGCGTCGGTAACCTTCTACGGCACGGCGGTGTTGCGTCAGTTCGAGATGATGGGCGTGTTTCCGGTCAATGAGTCGGTGGCGATCACCCGCAGCCGGGACAAGCTGCGCTCGCTGCAACTGCTCGCGCGCAAGGGCCTGGGCATGCCGGTAACCGGCTTCGCCAACAAGCCGGATAACGTGCCTGAGCTGTTGAAAATGGTGGGTGGTGCTCCGGTGGTGATCAAGCTTTTGCAGGGTACCCAGGGAATCGGGGTGGTGCTGGCGGAAACCCGCAAGGCGGCGGAAAGCGTTATTGAGGCGTTCATGGGGCTGAAGGCGGACATCCTGGTTCAGGAGTTCATCAAGGAAGCCGGTGGTGCCGACATCCGCTGCTTTGTCATCGGCGACAAGGTGATTGCGGCGATGAAACGCCAGGGTGCGGAAGGCGAATTCCGTTCCAACCTGCACCGCGGTGGCACCGCCTCCCTGGTGCGAATCACGCCGGATGAGCGTCGCACGGCGATCATGGCGGCCAAGTCCATGGGCCTGAACGTGGCTGGTGTCGATTTGTTGCGCTCCAGTCGCGGTCCCCTGGTCATGGAGGTGAACTCCTCGCCGGGTCTGGAGGGTATCGAGAATGCCACCGGCAAGAATGTGGCAGGCATGATCATCAACTGGACCGAAAAGAACCAGAAGCCCTGGAAAACCAGAACCAAGGGAAGGGGCTGAACCATGGCGCGGATGGGGCGGGCACCGTTCGAGATTGCGGGCACCCAGATCAAGGCGGGGACACGGGAAACCGTCGAGGTTCCGGTCGCCAAGCTCTACACCCACACGCCACTCCATATTCCGGTGGAGGTGGTACATGGCCGCCGGGATGGCCCGGTGCTGATGGTGTGCGGCGCCATTCACGGTGACGAGATCAATGGCGTGGAGATCATCCGCCGGGTGCTGACCAACTCGGCGTTGCGGCACCTGCGCGGTACCCTGGTGGCGGTGCCCATCGTCAACATCTTCGGATTCGTCCAGCGCACCCGCTACCTGCCTGACCGCAGGGATCTGAACCGGTGTTTCCCGGGCAGTGAAACCGGGTCCCTGGGCGGGCGCATCGCCTACCTGCTGCGCACCCTGTTGATGGAGCGGGTCACCCATATTATTGACCTGCACACCGGTGCAATCCACCGGTTCAACCTGCCCCAGATCCGTGCGGAGCTGAAGAACCCTGAAACCGTGCGGATGGCGGAAGCCTTCGGTGCCCCGATCATCATCAATGCCAGTCTCCGGGAGGGCAGCCTGCGGGCCTATGCCGATTCCCAGGATATTCCGGTCATTACCTTCGAGGGTGGTGAGGCCCTGAGGTTTGATGACGTGGTTATCACCAGCGGGGTCAAGGGTGTGATCCGGGTCATGCGGGAGCTGGAAATGGTGCCGGCCAAGAAGGGGCCCAAGGCTCCGAAGAAGCGCTCGGAAACCGCTGCCAACTCCCAGTGGGTGAGGGCGGACATTGACGGCATCATGCGCCCCGTGGCCCGTCTCGGGCAGAAGGTTCGTAAAGGCCAGAAACTTGCCATGGTGGCTGATCCCTTCGGCGAGACCGAGGCAGCGATTACGTCACCCTGTTCCGGCATTGTGATCTGTGTGAACAACTTGCCGCTGGTGAACGAGGGGGAAGCCATTTACCACATCGCCCGCTTCGACGAACTGAGCGAAGCCGAGAAGGCCATGGACTATTTCCGCAGTTCCTTCGAAGCCGAGGTCAGTGAGGCGGTGGTGCCGGTCCATCCCTGGGACGAACTGCAGAAATAAGCCGGAACTCGGGAGTTACCATGATCTGGGATCAAACTATCATTGAGCTGGCCCCGCTCCCGCGGGGCTTCCACCTGGTCACCAACGAGGTGCTGGCGCAGGCTCCGAGCCTGAACAACTGCGAGATGGGGTTGCTGCACCTGTTTATCCAGCACACCTCGGCCTCCCTGGCGGTCAACGAGAATGCCGACCCGGATGTGCGCGGCGACCTGGAGCGTCACTTCAATGTCATGGTCCCGGAGAATGCGCCCCACTATGAGCATGTCATGGAGGGGCCGGACGATATGCCGGCCCACATCAAGAGCATACTGATCGGTCCATCGCTCACTCTGCCGGTGTCACGAGGCCATCTTGCCCTGGGGACCTGGCAGGGCATCTATCTCTGTGAGCATCGGGACCGGGCCGGCAGCCGCCGGATTGTCGCCACGCTTCAGGGGCGGTGGTAAGAGTCCCGGTTTACGTCAACGTCCTTTCGAACCTCCTGCCAGTGTCTACACTCAGGTATGGATATCCACCCATTGCCTCCCGGTGATGGGTGGATATCCACACATTCTTGAGTCGTTCATTTCAGTGTCGGACCAATAAGGCTCTGTTTTATAGGTATTTTCCGAAGCTGGTCCGGTCCTTGCTGATACCAGAACTCACCGTGGCCGTTGACGGTCGCGTCAAGCACCCGACAACCAAAATGATATGGGGAGCATCCTCTATGAAGATCCAAGCCATTCTGGCAGCAGCCGTTGCCTCCGCCGCCATCGCCAGCCCGACCATGGCCCAGGACAAATCAGACTGGCCCGAGAGCTTTACCATTGGTACAGCCAGCCAGGGCGGTACCTACTTTGCCTACGGTTCAGGCTGGGCCAACTTCATGGCCGAGAACCTGGGTATCTCCGGTGGCGCCGAGATTACCGGCGGTCCGATGCAGAACATGGCCCTGGTACATACCGGTGACCTGAGCTTCGGCCTGACCACCATGGGCCCGGCCCGTGAATCACTGGAAGGCAATAGCCCGCTGGCCCCGGGCATGGCGATGGATAACGTCTGTGCCATGTTCCCGATGTACGAGACTCCGTTCTCCATCACCACCCTGGCCAGCTCCGGCATCACCTCCATCGACGACATTCCGGACGGTGCTACCATCGGTTTTGGTCCGTCCGGTTCCACCTCTGACACCTACTTCCCGCGCATGATGGAAACTCTGGGTGTGGACTTCGAGCGCCGTAACGGTAGCTGGTCCGACCTGGGTGGCCAGCTGCAGGATGGTCTGATCGATGTGGTGGCCTTCGCGGCCGGTATCCCCATTCCTGCGGTTAGCCAGCTGGAAGTCCAGACTGACGTCAACATCATCGGCATGACCGACGAGCAGGCCAAGACCATCACCGAGGCGTTCCCGGTCTCCGAGTTCGTGATTCCGGCCAGCACGTACCAGTCCCTGGAAGAGCCCTCCCGCGTGGTGTCCATGTGGAATTTTGCCATCGCGAACTGCGATGCACCGGAAAGCCTGGTGTACGAGATGGTCAAGCTGACCATGGAGAACAACGACAAGATGGTCTCCATCCACAAGGCGGCACGGACCACCATCCCCGAGAACTACACCAAGAACAACGTACTGGCCTGGCATCCGGGTGCAGCACGCTGGTTCAACGAAAACGGCTACGAGATTCCGGAAAGCAAGATCGGCAAGTAACCGTTGTGTCTGAGGGGGCCGCATGGCGGCCCCCAATTTCCGGTTCTGAACCGGTCCGGCTTTTCCGATAGCAGGTTGCAACATGTCCACTGAACACGAAATCCAGCATTCGCCCCGGGTCACCGAGGACGAAGATCACATCCTCGCCCATAACGTGGACGAGGAACCCGTTGAGGCCAACCGCCGAATGTTTGAAGGCGGGCTGCTCAAGCTCGTCACACTGCTGACCATCGCCTATTCGTCATTCCATCTGTACACGCTGAACATTGCGCCGCTGGAGACCTGGTCCTTCCGGATCATCCACGTCGCGGGTGCCCTTTTCCTGGGCTTCATGCTCTATGCAGGAGCCCGTTTTGTTTCCGCAGAGGAAGGCGAGGCACGTCACCGGTGGACCAACTGGATCGCCGGGGTGGCCATGCTGCCCGCCCTGTACGCGGTGTACCAGAGCTTTGCCTTCTACCAGATGCTTAACGACGGCGCGCTGCGCATCGCCCCGGAGCTGGAGACCTGGCACTACGGCTGGCCGCTGATTGCGGCGACCGCTGTGGGTATTGTTGTGAGCTGGTTCCACCAGCGCGGACGGGGGCGTTTCAGCCTGCCGGACCTGGTGCTGATGGTCTGTTCTGTGGCTGTCGCGGCTTATCTGTTGGTGGTGTTCAATACTCCGATCCGGATGTCCACGGGTACCCCGTTCTCACCGGTCGGTATTTCTTTTGCGGCTGTTGCCGGTTCCGCTCTGATTCTTGAGCTGACCCGCCGGGTGGCGGGCATGGCGCTGGTGATCATCGGCCTGGTATTCCTGGCCTATGTGTTTGCCGGTCCTTATCTGCCCGGTTTCCTGGGCTATCCGGGGCTGAGTGTGAAGCGCTTCTTCAGCCAGGTGTATACCGACGCCGGTATCCTCGGGCCGACTACGGCGGTTTCCTCCACCTACATTATTCTGTTCATCATCTTTGCCGCCTTCCTGCAGGCGTCCAAGGTTGGTGACTACTTCGTCAACTTCGCGTTTGCCGCGGCCGGCCGTTCCCGTGGTGGCCCCGCCAAGGTGTCGATCTTCGCATCCGGCCTGATGGGCATGATCAATGGCACCAGTGCCGGCAACGTGGTGTCCACCGGTTCCCTGACCATTCCGCTGATGAAAAAGGTGGGCTACAAGAAGACCTCCGCCGGCGCGGTGGAAGCCGCGGCCTCCACCGGTGGCCAGATCATGCCGCCGATCATGGGCGCGGGCGCCTTCATCATGGCGGAGATCACCGGTATTCCGTACACTGAGATTGCCATTGCCGCGATTATTCCGGCGATCCTGTACTTCGCTTCCGTTTATTTCATGGTGGATTTCGAGGCCGCCAAGACCGGTATGCGCGGCATGCGTGAGGACGAGCTGCCCAAGCTTGGCCGCCTGATGAAGCAGTGTTACCTGTTTGTTCCGATTATCATCCTGGTCGTTGCCCTGTTCATGGGCTATTCGGTGATCCGGGCCGGTACCCTGGCTACCGTCTCTGCGGCGGTGGTGAGCTGGATCTCCCCGAACAAGATGGGACTGCGTTCGATCCTGAATGCACTGGATCTCGCGTCGATCATGTCGATCCAGATCATCGTGGTCTGTGCCGCCGCCGGTATCATCGTGGGGGTGATTTCCCTGACCGGTGTCGGTGCGCGTTTCTCGGTGCTGCTGCTGGACGTAGCTGAGCACAGTAACCTGCTGGCGCTGATCTTTGCGATGTTCATCTCCATTCTGCTGGGGATGGGCATGCCGACGACCGCTGCCTATGCGGTGGCCGCGTCGGTAGTGGCACCGGGGCTGGTGCAGCTGGGCATCGAGCCGCTCACCGCCCATTTCTTCGTATTCTATTTTGCGGTGGTTTCCGCCATCACGCCGCCGGTGGCCCTGGCGTCCTACGCTGCAGCCGGTATCTCCGGCGCCAACGCCATGGAAACGTCAGTCGCGTCGTTCCGGATTGGTATTGCCGCGTTCATCGTGCCGTTCATGTTCTTCTACAACGACGCACTGTTGATGGAAGCTGGCTGGTTCGAGATCGCCCGTGCTCTGGTCACGGCTACTTTCGGTGTTTACCTGCTCTCCGGTGGTGTCATGGGCTGGTTCGCCAAGGTGGCTGCGCCCTGGTTGACCCGTCTGCTGCTGATCGGTGCGGCCTTGCTGATGATCGAGGGGGGGCTCTGGACCGACCTTGGCGGTGTGGCCGCGGCGGTGCTGGCCTTCCTGATGCAGCGTCAGCGCCGGGCCCGGCTCGCGCCCGCGGTATCCTGATGGCCTGAGCCGCATTCTGACCGGCCGGTACAGCCCCGGTTGTGCCGGTCCGGTCGGAGCGCTAGGCTAGCGCTTTTTTCCGGAACTCTCTGCCATGCCTTTGCGAATCGGTGCTGTCCTGCTCTTGCTGATCACCCTTGGCCTGTCCTGGGTGATGGGTGGCTGGGCCGGCTATCGGCAGGTGGAGCAGGAGAGTCTGGAAGAATCCTTTCGCTACCGGCAGCTGGTGGCCAACGAGCTCAACCGCTACCTCCCCATTCCCGAACTGATGGCCGAGCATCCGCTGATGGCGCGGGCGCTGCAGAATCCGGATGATCCCCGGACCATTCTCGATGCCAATGAGGAAATGCAGAGGATGGCGACGATCGTTGGCAGTTCCGATGTCTACCTGATGGATACCAGTGGCCTGACCATCGCCGCCAACAACTACCAGCAGGAAGACAGCTTTGTCGGCCGGAGATTCGATTTCCGGCCCTACTTCTCGGATGCCATGGCCAGCGGTGACTCGGCAATCTATTTTGCCCTCGGGCTGATGTCCGGTGTCCGTGGCCTGTACTTTTCCCATCCCGTGCGCAGCGACAGTGGCGAGATCGCCGGTGTCATTGCGGTCAAGGTGCTGGTGCATGAACTGGAGTCCCAGTGGCATCGGCCGGCGTCCCTGAGCGAGGCGGAAATGGTGGTGCTGGACCAGTCCGGTGTCAGCTTCCTGGCCAGTCGGCCTGCCTGGCTGTACCGGGACTTTTCCGGGGGAAGCAACGGCGCGTTGCCACTGGAAGCCCGGCAGCGTTATCCGGAGCGCGAACTGAACCCCATGCAGATTGCGGAACTGGGGCGGCCCTGGGGGTTGTCAGAGCAATCGTCGAAAATCCGGTTCCGCACGCCAGAGGGCAACCAGGAATACCTGAGTGTCCGGACCCCGTTACCAAGACTTGACTGGACGCTGCAGGTCATGGTCTCGACCGCTCCGGTGCTGTGGACCCGGCTGGGCTTCCTGGTCGCCGGCTTTGCCATCTACGTTGGTGTCCTGCTGGCCTGGCTGTATCTGCGGGAGCGCTATCGCCGGGAAGCAGAGCTGGCCCTGCGGGGAGAACAGCTGGAGCGCCGGGTGGCCGAGCGCACAAGGGACCTGGAGCACTCCAATCAGCAGTTGCTGGAGGAAATCAGTGAGCGGGAACGGACCCAGAGCGAGCTTCGGGAAACCCAGCAGGAGCTGATCCAGGCTGCCAAACTGGCGGTGCTGGGGCAGATGTCGGCGGGTTTGAACCACGAAATGAACCAGCCGCTGACCGCCATCCAGACCTATGCCCGCAACAGCCGCCGTTTTCTGGAGAAGGGTGCCACGGATATGGTGGACGCCAACTTGTCTGAAATTATCACCCTGTGCGACAAGATGGCGGAGCTGACCCGGCAGTTCAAGGTGTTTGCCCGCAAATCCGAAGGCCCACCGTCGGTGGTGGATCTGCGCCTGTCGGTGGATGCGGCCCTGAAAATCATCAAGGCTCAGAAGAACAGCGCCGGTATCGACATCCGGTGGAACCGTCCGGAACAGCCGGTGATGTGTCACGGCGACCTGATCCGGATCGAGCAGGTGATGGTGAACCTGCTGGCCAATGCGGCACAGGCCGTGGAAGAGCGCGAGGCGCCGCTGATCACCATCGATGTGGAAGCGGTCGACGGCCACTGGCGCTGTACGGTGCGGGATAACGGTTACGGGCTGCCGGGAAACACGGAGCAGATTTTTGAACCCTTCTTTACCACCAAGTCGGTCAAGCAGGGACTGGGGCTTGGCCTGTCCATTTCGCGGCAGATCGTCGATGCCCTGGGCGGCACCCTTACCGGGCGTAACCGCCCGGACGGTCCCGGCGCGGAATTTGTACTGACCTTGCAACAGCGGGAGGCAACGGAATGACACAACCCTCGGTAATCTTTGTGGATGATGACCCGCACATTCTCCAGGCCATGGCCCAGACCCTGACTCTCGAAGACTTGCCGGTGGCCTGTTTCGAGGCTGCGGCGCCGGCCCTGAAAACCATCACGGCGGACTTCGGGGGCATTGTCCTGTGTGACTACAACATGCCCGGCATGGATGGCTTGCAGATGCTGGAGCAGGTCCGGGCGGTGGACGACAGTATTCCGGTCATCATCCTTACCGGTCAGGGCGACATCAGCACTGCGGTCACCGCCATGCAGCAGGGCGCTTACGACTTCATCGAGAAGCCCTTTGATCATGAGGAGCTGATCGAGCTGCTGCGCCACGCCCTGGAAAAACGGCACCTGGCGCTGGAAAACCGGCGGCTGAAAGCCCAGCTGCGACAGATGGCCAAACCGGGACCGCGAATCCTCGGGGACTCGCCGTCCATGCAGAAGGTGATGGCGACCATCGATCCGATCCTGGATATCTCCGCCAACATCCTGCTGCACGGCGAAACCGGTTCCGGCAAGGATGCGCTGGCCCGTTACATCCACGAAAACAGCCCGCGCAGCGCCCACAATTTCGTCGCCATCAATTGTGGCGCGGTGCCGGAGAACCTGATCGAGAGCGAGCTGTTCGGCCACGAAGCCGGCGCCTTCACCGGGGCGGACAAGCGGCGGATCGGCAAGATCGAGCATGCGCACAAGGGCACCCTGTTCCTGGACGAGGTGGAAAGCATGCCCATGCCCCTGCAGATCAAGTTGCTGCGGGTGCTGGAGGAACAGAAGGTCGAGCGCCTGGGCAGCAACCAGGTGCAGGATGTGGATGTGCGCATCATTGCCGCGACCAAGGCGGACCTGAAAAAACTTAGCGATGACGGGGAGTTCCGCGCCGACCTGTATTACCGGCTGAACGTGGTGAAGGTGGATATCCCGCCGTTGCGGGAACGCAAGGAGGACATCCCTTTGCTGTTCCACCACTTCGTGCTGATTGCCGCCGCCCGCTATGACCGGGAGAGCGTGCCCCTGGATGCCGGTCAGGCGGCCCGTCTGATGCAGCGGTCCTGGCCGGGGAATGTCAGGGAATTGCGGAACCTGGCGGAACGTTACGTCCTGCTTGGGCCGGCCGCCCTGGATGAGAATGAGCCCGGCAGTGAGGGCGATATCTCAGGCCGCCAGACTCTGGCCGAGATGATGGACAGCTTCGAGCGCACGGCGATCGTCAGTGCCCTCAACGCCTGCCACGGCAGCATCAAGGACACCATGGTCCAGCTCGGCATTGCCCGGAAGACCCTCTACGACAAGATGAAAAAGCACGGCCTGGACAAGGCCCAGTTCAAGGACTGAGCTCGCCTTGATTGTCACGGTGTCCAAGCAGCTATAGTTAAGGGGCAGCTTCGGACAGAGGGTTTCCAGAACCGTGATGAAACAGCCACTTCCCCGGGACCGTCTTGACGGCCTCCTGGACAATCCGGCAGGTCTGGACGCCCAGGAGCGGCTGGAACGCCGAAAACGTTACGGGGCCAATGTCATTGTCGAGTCGGCTCGGCACGGAATCTGGAGTGTTCTGGCGGACACGCTCCGGGACCCGATGCTCTGGTTTCTCGTGGGCACGGCCGTTGTCTTTCTGATGGTCGGTGAGTTGATCGAGGCATTGGTGTTGCTGGTGGCGCTGGTGCCATTTCTGGGTATGGATGCCTTCCTGCACCATCGAACCCGGGTTTCTACTGCCACCCTCAGGAGCCAGCTGGCGTCGGTAGCAAGGGTCCGGATTGGCGGTCAGGTGACCGAGGTGCCCTCCGAAGAAGTCGTCCCCGGGGACCTGCTGGAAGTGCACAGTGGTGAGCCTTTTCCGGCCGACGGGGTGATTGTCGCTGCAGAGAATCTCCAGGTTGATGAATCGGTACTCTCCGGAGAGGCCTATCCCGTCCGGAAAGCCCGTTTTGCCGATCAGAAGGCCGCCCTGGCAGACGAAAAGCTCCGGGATAATGTCTGGGCATTCGCCGGCACGCGGGTGCTGACGGGTACCGCCCGGCTGCGTGTTGCCTATACCGGCCCCGAGACCCTGTATGGGGAGATAGTACGTACGGCGGTGGCTGGCACCCAGGGGCGGACGCCCCTGCAGCATGCGGTTGCCCACCTGGTCAAGGTCCTGCTCTGGATTGCCTTGGCCATCTGCGGCCTGCTTGCCATGACCCGGCTCTGGCAGGGGCACGGTTGGTTGGACGCCGTGCTCAGTGCAGTCACGCTCGCGGTCGCCGCACTGCCCGAGGAGTTTCCGGTAGTGCTGACTTTTTTCCTCGGCCTGGGCGTCTTCCGTCTGGCACGGCGGGATGCTTTGGTCCGGCGTGCCGTTGCGGTCGAAAACATCAGCCGGACCACCTGTATTTGCTGTGACAAGACCGGTACGCTCACCGAGGGGCGCCTGATACTGGCCCATTGGTACCCGGCTGAGCAGGTCGAGGAATCCGGGCTGCTGGAGACGGCGGCCCGGGCCAGTCGTGCCGACTCCGGTGATCCCATGGATGAAGCGATTCTGGCGGTGGCGGGCAGACTCCCGGAAGTGGCGGTAGCGGCCAGCTTTCCATTCACCGAGCAGCGTAAGCGCGAGACCTCCCTCATTCTCCAGGGCAGTAAGCTCTGGGCCGCTGTCAAAGGCGCGCCGGAGACGGTGCTGGCCATGTGCACGGAATCGGAGGCCGGCCATCGGTACTGGCTGGAGAAAGTAGGTGAGCTGGCTGACTCCGGGCATAAGGTCATTGCCTGTGCGCAGCAGGAATTGGCCGACGGGACTGAATCGACCGCTGAACCCGAATCGGGATTCCGGTTTGCCGGGCTGCTGGCGTTCGAAGACCCGGTCCGTGAGGGGGTTGTCGAGGCCCTTGCCAGTTGTGAAGCGTCTGGTGTGCGGGTGATCATGGTGACCGGGGACCATGCCGGCACGGCGGCAGCGGTGGCCCGGCAGATTGGGCTTGGAGCTGGCAAGCCACGGGTTCTGACCGGCGAGGAGTTCCTGGACAGGCTCGCTGCCGGGGAAGACCTGGTATTGGATCAGGTGGATGTGGTGGCCCGCGCAGTGCCCTCGGTGAAACTGGAGCTGGTACAGGCCCTGCAACGACGCGGAGAGATTGTGGCGGTCACCGGGGACGGCGTGAACGATGTCCCGGCTCTCAAAGCGGCGGACATCGGCATCGCCATGGGGGAACGTGGAACCCGGAGTGCACGGGAGGTATCGGCCATCGTGCTTATGGATGACAACTTCCGAACGATCGTCCGGGCCATGGAAGAGGGCTGGCAGTTGTTCCGGAATCTCCGGCTGAGCTTCCAGTACCTGCTGATGATCCACATTCCGCTGGTCCTGACCGCCTCCCTGATTCCGCTACTCGGGTTTCCGGTACTGTACCTGCCCATCCACATCGTCTGGCTGGAGCTGATCATTCATCCGACCGCCATGCTGGTGTTCCAGAATCTCCCGGAACAATCCAGGTTGCCGCAAACACCGCCCGGCAAGCGGGTACGCCTTCTCTCCAGGACAGATACGCTTCAGATTCTGCTGGTCGGGTTTCTGACCACCGGTCTGGTGTACTGGAGCTACCTGCGGAGTCTGAGCGAACTTCAGGACGTGGAGCACGCCCGTTCGATGGCCCTGGCGGCGCTCATTGTCGCCGGTGCCGTAATCACCGCCAGTCTCAGCCGTCTGAAGGGAAAGGTGGCTGTGGTGATTACGGCTGGCGGGGTGCTGTCAGCACTGGTGCTGATCCAGATGCCCTGGACCGCGCAATGGTTACATCTCAACCCCCTGCACCTGGAGGACTGGCTACGAGCAGTGCTCACCGGCGCGCTCGTCGCCATTCCTTTCGTTTTCAGAGCCCTGCGGCCGGGGCGAACTTCCGCTGTCAGTTCATAGTCTCGATGTGCAGCGGTGACTGGCCATCTGCGCTGAGCAGCGGCAGCGCCACCTCGCCGGTCACCTGCACCGCCGGCACCACCGGATCCCGGGAGAACGCGCCGGCAAAGGTCGGGTGCTGGCCATACAGGATCAGCACCAGCTGATCCCCGAGGTTGAGCCGCTCGGCAATACCGGTCAGCTCCACGGTATGCTGGCCCAGGCCGCGCAGGGGATGCACCTGTTCATCGATCAGCTCCGGCGCCAGGTGGTTCTGGCGAATCACGCCGATACCGGCAAAGACAATGCTGTCGCAGGTGCCCGCATGCAGGATCGGGTCGGAACTCTCCAGGCACTGGCTATCCAGATCCGGCAGTCCGGTGCCGATGCTCAGATCCGCCGTGGGAATGCCGGCAACAACTGCCTCCGATTCCAGGGTTGCCAGCGGTACCACCGTCGGTGCAAGGCCTGCGGCACCAAGCATTACCGTCGCAGGCAGGGGAGTGCCCAGCAGATCAAAGCCGACCTCGAAGGTGGTGCCGCCCGTGGTGATTCCCGGCGCCGAGATGGCGTCGCCCGGGGCCAGGGTGTAGCAGATCTGGTCACCGGTGGTGATGACGTTGTCGGCGTTGCCACGGCCAAGCAGTTTCTCATTGAACCAGGCCACCGCGGCCTGGTTGGCGCTGATGTCACCGCATCGGGCAAGGGCATTGAGGTCGCCGGTGGCCAGGGTCGGCAGCTCACCGCTGTAGAAGGTGAGGTTGGCCAGGGTTTCCTGGATCAGGCCGACGTTCGGGGCAAGGTAATGGTGGCTGAACGGGTAGGTCAGCAGCCGGACGTCACCGCCGGCGGCCTTGAGGATCCGGTAATTCTCCGCCGCCTCGTTGAACGGAAACAGGCTGTCACGCATGCCCTGGAACATCAGCACGTCCACCGGGTAGGGGGCACGAGGCGGTGTCTTGACGATGTAGCGGCCATCGCTGGTCAGGGGGAGCTCCCCCGTGACCGGCTCCAGCAGGTAATCGTCGGTGTTGCCGCTGTCCAGCAGGGCAAGGTCGCGCTCGTTCTGCCAGAAGTAACTCGGGCTGTGGTAGTGGAGGAAGTCCAGGGCGCTGACCGGGAACAAGCCGGTGGCAATGCCGTCGACCAGGGAACTGCGCAGGTAGGGGTCCATGGACAGGCCGGTCTGGCTGTCTCCCATCACCGACAGGAAGGCCAGCCAGTAGTTCTTGGTGACGTCGCCCGGGTTCAGGCTGTAGGTCAGGTCATGCCAGGTGATGTGGGGCACCATGGCATCCATTCGCTGGTCCGGATCGACGTTGTACAGCAGGTACTGGAAGCCCCCACCGTAACTGCCACCGACGCCACCCAGCAGCAGGTTGTCCCGCTCGTATTTCAGGTAATCCAGGTTGGCCTCGGCCCAGTCCACGATTTGCACCAGGTCCTGTCCCTCCAGGTCCGGATCCATTACCCGGATGGTACCGCCGCTTTCCCCGTGACCGCGCTGGTCGATGCTGATCACCGCATAGCTCGCATCAATGAGGGGCTCGATGGGGGCCAGCGGATCGCTGCCCGCCTCGGTCGAGCGCGAACCACTGAAACCGTGTCCCTGCAGGATCAGGGGGTGACGGGTCTGGCAGTCAAACTGGGTGGGTTCGAACACCTGGAACACGATGGCGGCGCCATCAACCCGGGAGGGCATCTGCACCCGGTAGCTGCGACCACCGGTCAGGTCGGTGCCTTCGGAGCAGGAGGCCGCCGTGAGTTCCGCCTCGCTGTCCGGCAGTGGGCGCTTGTAGCGGCTGGGGCTGGCACTGCTGACAACCGGCTCTTTCTGTTGGCTCTGGACGTCGGTTGTGGCATTCCTGGAAGAATCGCCACCGCAGCCAGTCAGGGCTGCCGCCGACAGCCCGGCAAGGGTGAACAGGATGAGGTTTCGCATGGTATCGCCTTTGTCATTTGTTATTACGATGTGTCACGTATGGGATAGGGATCACATTAGTTCGATAACAAAGGGTCGGCGATGGCAGGATCGACCCTGGCGCATGTCGCCAGGGTCAACAGCTCTGGGGGATCAGAGGTTGGCTTCGGCGTACTCCGCCAGAACCGAGCGGGGCACGCCTTGCAGGTGCACATGGGCACCATGGCGGAAGCCCTTGAAACGTTCGGTCATGTAGGTGAGGCCGGAACTGAGGGCGCTCAGGTACGGCGTATCGATCTGCGCCAGGTTGCCCAGGCAGATCACCTTGGAGCCGTTGCCCGCCCGGGTGATGATGGTCTTGATCTGGTGCGGCGTCAGGTTCTGGCACTCGTCGATGATGATAAGGCTATGCTGGAAGCTGCGGCCGCGGATGTAGTTCATGGACTTGAAGTGCAGAGGGACCTTGCTGAGGATGTAGTCCACCGAGGCGGTCATGTTCTCGTCGTCCTCATGCAGCGCCTCCAGGTTGTCCACGATGGCCCCCAGCCAGGGCTCCATCTTCTCCGCTTCGGTGCCGGGCAGGAAACCGATGTCCTCGTCCAGGCCCTGGGTGGAGCGGGTGGCAATGATGCGCTTGTACAGCTTGCTGGCAACGGTCATCTCGATGCACGCGGCCAGGGCCAGGATGGTTTTGCCCGAGCCGGCCGAGCCGGTCAGGTTGACCATATGGACATCCGGGTCCAGCAGCAGGTTCAGGGCGATAGCCTGGTAGATGTCCCGGGGTACCAGCCCCCAGACTTCCTCGTTCATCAGGTCGTGCTGGTGCAGGTCCCGGATGATGATGCGTTCCTCGTCCAGATCCACCGCCTTGCCGACAAAACCCTGCTCGTCGAGTACGAACTCGTTGATGTTGATTTTGGCCAGAGGCCCTTCCCGGCGCAGGATGTGCTCGGTGACCCCTTCCCGTTGCACGGTTTCCACCTTCTCGATGTTGTCCCAGAAGGAATTGCTGAACTCGTGGTAGCCCTTGGGCAACAGGTCGATGTCATCAAGCAGTTGGTCGTTGTGGTAATCCTGCGCTTCGACGCCGAATCCGCGCGCCTTCAGGCGCATGTTGATGTCCTTGCTCACCAGGATGATGTCCCGGGACTTGTGGCGGTTCTGCAGTGCGGCCAGGGTGTTGATGATTTTGTTGTCGTTCAGGTGCTCAGGCAGTGAATGGGAGTCCAGGTGCTCGGTGCTCATCAGGATCAGCAGCTTGCCCAGGGGCGCGGCTTTCTTGCCCCGCACGATCGGCACACCTTTCTCGATTTCTTTCGGGCTGGCATCGCCCAGGACCTTGTCGATGTTGCGGATGGCCTGGCGGCAATCGGCGGCGACCGTCTGCTTGCCGGACTTGAGGCTGTCCAGCTCTTCCAGGACGGTCATCGGGATAATGACATCGTGTTCTTCGAAGTTGAGGAGGGCGTTGGGGTCGTGGATCAGGACATTGGTGTCGAGGACGTACATCTTCTTCCGAGCTTGCGGTGCTCTTGGCATAGGGGAGGCTACCTCTCTGGTGGCTCAGTCGTTCTCGGCGCAGCGCTGCGTCAGTTCCTTGTCCGATATCAGCTTGAGCATGTCGTAGGTCGTGATGATACCGGTAATTCTTGAATCGCTGGTGACAAAGATCCGGTGCAGGTGCTCACGCATCATGATATTGGCAATGTCTCGCACCGGCGTCTGCTCGTCAACGGATAAAACGATCGGGGTCATGATATCGCGGACTTCCACCGGGACCTTGCCCATCTCCTCGAAGATGGCCATGCGCAGACGCCGAGCCTCGATTTCCTCCTCCGGGGTGAGGCGGGGACCGGTGTCCGAGCGGCTCGCATTCCAACGGAATTCGGTGATGTCCTTGAGGGTGGCGATGCCGACGATTTCCCCGTTGTCGTCGGTGACGGGGCTGCCGGTGATTTCGTTATCGGTGAGGAAGCGGGCCAGACGGTCCATCGTCCAGTTCTGGGGTACGGCTTTGATGCTGGGGGTCATGATCTCGTGGGCGAGAACGGTCATCGGGTGAGGCCTGCCTCTTGTTGCTGTCCTTTTCCGTAAAGCTTAGCGCGTGTTGCGGGGGGCGTCATCCCTCACGAATCCGAAAGCACCACATCCATCAGCTTGCCTTGTTCGTCCCAGACCAGCTCGAATCCCTGGTACCGGGGCGCGCGGGCGACGTCCTCAAGGGCCTGCATGGAGCGCATCGGAATGTCCACCAGCAGGGAATTGACCAGCCATCCGGGCAGGGCACCGTTGGGATCCGTGTGTTGTACCCAGATCATCCGGGTGCTGTCGCCCTCGGGGATGAACCGGTACAGGGTGTCCGAGCGGTCTACCCGGATACGGTTGCTGCTTTCGGCCCGCAGGTCGGGGGTGGCGTTCAGGTCCATGATGACCTCGCCGCTGGCACGGTCGCCCCGGGTGCGGATGCGCAGTACGTAATCACGGTCCGCCACCGGCCAGGGCATGTCGTTCACCGAGTAGGCGTAGCGGTCATGGAAGTCGCCCTCGCCGAAGGCATAGGATTCGCTGCAATTGTGGACCCACTCGGTGCAGGAGGCCGGATTGATCATGACCGCCATCAGGTTCTCGATCGGGACATCGATCGTCGCAACGGCCTTGAAGGCCTTGAATTTGGAACCGGGCTGGCCGGCGGTGTAGATGCGGATGTTGTCGGTTTCCGTGCGCAGCTCCCAGTCGGCGGTCTGCTCATCGGGCAGTTCCGCCGTCATTGCGGTCCCGCTCAGGGCTACGAGCATCCAGGTGCCGACCATCCCTGCAAAGACAATGCCCCGGCCTGCAAACCCATGGGCTCTTGGACTTCTCATAGAGTACACTTCCTTGAAGACGATGCCGCCGAGTCTAGCATGGCCCGGAAGCCGGCAAAGGTACGAACACAGGGGATTGTGAACCAGGTAACTCCACTGGCGGATGGTCCCGCGAATTGGCCCGATCTGACGACCGCTATGACCATGAAAAATCTGATTGACGACAAGGGACGAGTTCCTGCCGGGGTGCTAAGTGAACCGGTAGATACCATCAACTACCTGGACTATGACCTGCGTTCGGTCATGGACCGGCCCCGCTCACGACTGGCGCGCCGGTGGCGGTTCAACCAGTTCCAGTTCGTCAGTGCCATGGGCCCTGGCTGGGTGTTCGGTATGGCCCTGGTGGATCTGAAGCTGCTCGGAAATGGCTTCTTCTATCTCTACGAATTCGAGACCGGCACACTGCTCGAGCAATCGTTCCTGCAGCCGCTGGCAATGGGGACGCACCTTGAGCCATACCCGGAACATGGTCTGGCCCGGTTCCAGAAAGGGGATGTCGATCTCCACATCGCGCCGGCGACCGGCGGGCGGAACGTGTCAGTGTCGGCACCGGGGGGCATTGCTGTCGATCTTGAGTTACGCGAGGAGCGTAACCCACTGCGACTGGTTTGCCCCGCGGGTTACAACGGCTGGGTGTTCACTCGCAAGTCCGCCGGTCTGAAAGTGGAGGGAGAAATCCGTTGGGATCATCAGATCTGGCGCTGCGACGAAAACACGCGAGGGAGTATCGACTGGAGCTGTGGCTTCATGCGCCGGGAAACCGCCTGGAACTGGGCAGCCATTGCCGGCGTGCTGGCAGATGGCCGGTCATTCGGGCTGAATCTGGCCGCCGGCGTCAACGAGACCGGCATGACCGAGAACGCCCTGTGGTTCGATGGTATCTGTTCCAGGCTGGATTCGGCCCGGTTCGAGTTCGACCGCTACCAGGCCAGTAGTGACTGGCATGTGACGACGACGGATGGGCGGGTGGATCTGCGCTTTGTGCCGGCGGGCGTGCGGAAGGAGAAGCTGAATGCGGGTATCCTGGCGTCGAACTTCCGCCAGTATGTGGGCACCTTCACCGGCACCGTTATTGACGAGGCGGGAACAAAAATCCCCGTAGCGGGACTACGGGGACTCATGGAAGATCACTTTGCCCGCTGGTAGCGGGGCAAGGCTAATTCTCCGGTAGCGTGACGTTCAACTCCAGCACCGAACAGCGTTCATTGCGGTCAACTTCGACCTGCACCATGTCATCGGAAATCTGCACATATTTTCGGATCACCTCCAGCAGCTCCTGCTGAAGCTGAGGCAGGTAGTCCGGCTGCTCCCGCTGGCCGCGCTCGTGGGCCACGATGATCTGCAATCGCTCCTTGGCGACGCTGGCGCTGGCGTTTTTCTTGCTCCTGAAATAGTCGAGGAAACTCATCCCTTAGCCTCCCTTGAACATCCGCGTGAAGAACCCTTTCTTCTGGGCGGTCATGAAACGGTGCTCCCGTTCCTCCCCCAACAGGCGGGCGACGGCGTCCTCGTAGGCCTGGCCGGCATCGCTGTCTTCCTCGAGGATGACAGGCAAACCCTGGTTGGAGGCATTGAGTACCACCTGGCTTTCGGGAATCACACCCAGCAGCGGGATGGCGAGGATCTCTTCCACATCCCCCACGGACAGCATTTCGCCCTTGGAGACCCGGTCCGGATTGTAACGGGTCAGCAGCAGATGCTCCTTTACCGGGTCCATGCCCATTTCCGCCCGGCGGGACTTGCTCTGGAGAATGCCCAGGATGCGGTCGGAGTCGCGCACGGAGGAAACTTCCGGGTTGGTGACCACGATGGCTTCGTCGGCATGGTACAGGGCCATGAGCGCGCCATGCTCGATGCCGGCCGGGGAGTCGCAGACGATGTAGTCGAAGGTTTCCGACAGGTCGTTGATAACCTTTGCCACGCCTTCGCGGGTCAGTGCCTCTTTTTCCCGGGTCTGGGAGGCGGGGAGAATGTAGAGCGTATCTACCCGCTTGTCCCGGATCAGGGCCTGGTTCAGTGAGGCTTCGCCCTGGATGACGTTGACGAAGTCATAGACGACCCGGCGCTCGCAATTCATGATCAGATCCAGATTGCGCAGTCCCACGTCGAAATCGATAACGACGGTCTTGTGACCGCGCTTGGCAAGGCCGGTGCTGATTGAGGCGCTGGTGGTGGTCTTGCCAACGCCGCCTTTTCCTGAGGTTACGACAATGATTCTAGCCAAGGTTCAGTTCCTGTTTCGCGGTGGATTCGTCGTGTCTTCTTGGTCGTTATTGTTGGTTGTAAACATCAGGCCTTGTCCAGTGGCGTTACCACCAGCAGGTCGTCCCTGAGCTGGATCTGCACAGCGTTCTTCCAGCCGTTGTCCTGAAGATCTTCGGAGATTTTATAGTGTCCGGCGATGGACACAAGCTCTGCTTCCAGTGACTGGCAGAAAATCCGGGCGGATTCGCCGCCGTGGATTCCGGCCAGTGCCCGGCCTCGAAGCGGGCCATACACGTGGATGTTGCCAGCCGCCAGGATTTCCGCCCCGGCTTGCACCGGTCCGAGCACGATCACGTCGCCTTCCGGGGCATGGATCTGTTGGCCCGAACGGACCGGATGGTTGATGATCCGGGCCGGTGCCGGACCGGTGGGCTGCCCGGTCTGTGGTTCGCTCTCCGGTTCGGCCACCGCCTCCGGTTCCTGGGGCTTGTCCCGCTGGCCGGAGCCCGGCAGCAGTGCCAGTGACGCACCCCGGGCCAGCCGGCGCTGGTCTTCATTGCCGCCACGCACGCCGATCACCTGAATGTTGTGCCGGCGGCAGGTACCGATGATCTTGAAGAAGTCCAGTTCGCTGTCCAGCCCTTCGTACTTCTCCAGACTGATGATCAGCGGGATGTCCTTGAAGAACCCGGGCGCCTGGTTGATCTTTTCCCGGAGGTTGGTCTCGAACTCGTCGTTATCGAAGTAATAGAGCTCAAGGGCTGTCAGTGAGACGTTCGCGCTCTTGAACTGGAAACTCTGTTGTACCCCGGTGCTGGCGGTATCTGTCATGAAGGTGTCTCTTCCTTGGTATCGGGCGCAGTGAGAGGTCGCAAGGGTTCGCCGTCAAAGCGGATGCCGGACCAGCCGGTGCTGATGAACTGGCGGATATTGCCGTGGCTGTCACCGGCGGGCTCGTCCAGAACCTGCTGATAATGCTGGGCAAACAGGTGGAGGGTTTCGGACTCACTGAGATTGCAGTGGCGCCCGAGCCCGAACACCCGGCAGGATCCGGCGTTCTCTCCGGCGGCGTTGAACAGCGGGCCGTTGTGAAAACCGGTCGGCTGGTACTCGAAGTAGCGTTCGACCAGCGCCAGGGTGTCATCGAAATCGCTGCGGCCGGCCTCCAGGGCCGCCAGATGGATGCGCACCGCCTCGTTCACGTTCATTACTTGTGATCCTGCTTGGGGCCGACCTGGTAGCGCTCTTTCCATTCTTCATAGGGCATGCCGTAGATTTCTTCCCGGGCGTCCGGATCGGAAATCCCGAAACCGCGCTCCTCGGCCTCGGCCCGGTACCATTTTGACAGGCAGTTGCGGCAGAACCCGGCCAGATTCATCAGATCGATATTCTGCACCTCGGTGTTGTCGCGCAGGTGCTTGACCAGACGGCGGAAGGCCGCCGCTTCAATTTCAGTGCGTTCGGATTCGGGGATCGGGTTGCTCATGGGGCCCTCGCGGTAGTCCTGGTAGTGTTGTTGGAGTTCCCTGACATTCTCGGCATGTTAGCGTAATATACAAGGCTGTATATATGTACAGAGTGTGGACGCGAGCCCCCTGACCATGCCCCAGCGCAAGATCATCCATGTGGATTGTGATTGCTTCTACGCCGCCGTGGAAATGCGAGACGACCCCAACCTACGGGATGTTCCCCTGGCCGTGGGTGGCGAGGGTGGTCGGGGCGTGGTAACTACCTGTAATTACCGGGCCCGCGCCTTCGGCGTCCGTTCCGCCATGCCCGGCAGCGAAGCCCGGCGCCTGTGCCCAGGCCTGGTGACAGTGCCCCCGGACATGGGCAAGTACCGGGCGGTCTCCCGCCAGGTGATGGATATCCTGCGGGAGCTGACCGATCTGGTGGAACCCCTGTCCCTGGATGAGGCCTTCCTGGATGTCTCGGATGTTGCCGACCACAAGGGCAGCGGTACTCTCATGGCCCGTTATCTCAGGGAGCGTATCAACCGGGAAGTGGGCATTACGGTTTCCGCCGGGGTGGCGCCCAACAAGTTCCTCGCCAAGATTGCCAGCGACTGGGAGAAACCCGACGGCCTTTTTGTCATCACCCCGGACCGGGTGCAGGAGTTTGTCCGTGACCTTCCGGTGGAAAAGCTGTTCGGGGTGGGGCAGGTGACCGCCGCCAAGCTCCATGCCCTTGGTGTGAAGACCTGCGGTGACATGCAGGCGCTGGGAGCGGATGTCCTGCTGGACCGGTTTGGCAAACAGGGCTATCGCCTGCATGAGATGGCCCATGGCCGGGACGATCGGCCGGTGGTGGTGTCCCGCATCGCCAAGTCGGTGAGTGTCGAGCGCACCTTTTCCCACGATTTGCCGGACAAGAGCGCTTGCGAGTCGGTCATGCCCGCCCTGGTGGCAGATCTCAACCTCCGGCTTGGCCGTAAAGGGCGCAGTAAGCCAATCCACAAGTTGTTTATCAAGATCCGTTACAGTGATTTCTCCACCCACACCCTGGAGAGAGTTCGGGAGCACGTGGCCGAGCCCGAGGTGGTTGATTATCAGCCCCTGCTGGATGAACTGGTCACGAATACTGAGCGCCCGGTCCGTTTGCTCGGGGTGGGGGTGCGGTTCCGCAATGATGACGCGCCGGTCACCCAGTTGAGGTTGTTCGACTGATCAGCTGGCGATCACCGCCATGGCCGCCCCCAATAACTGGTGGACCGACAGATACCCGATAGTGCCCCCGATCAGCGCCCCGGCAATCACGTCGGTCGGATAATGCAGGCCCAGAATCACCCGCGAGGCGGCAACGCTCAGGGTGAAGGGCAGGATGTACAGCGCCAGCCCGGGCAGGGCGACCATCAGCATGACCTGGAAGCAGACGGCGTGGAGGGTGTGGCCGGAGGGAAAGCTGTAGCGGTCCAGGGGCGGTGTGCCGCAGTTGATGGACGGGAAGGATATGAACGGCCGCTCCCGGATCAGCCACCGTTTCAGCAGCTTGTAGGTGACTGTGCAGGTCAGGCCCGTTATGGCCATCAGCAGGGCCAGGCCGGGCCCGGCAGCCGGTTCGATCAGTGGCAGTGACAGGATCAGCGCATACCAGAACCAGCCATCGCCCAGCCGGCTGACCGTGCGGAAGTAACCCAGCACCGGCCGGAACCGGACCGATCGGTTAATGGCCTGGCACAGCAGGTACTCCCGCTGGTCTGCCCGCTCAAAGAATCGAGATGCTTTGCTTGTTGAGGGCATGGTACCCCGCCTTGTTATCCGGGTTCAGGACCAGCTGTTCGAACTGTTCGATCTGGGCTGACCAGTTGAGTTCCAGTGCATCGAGTCGGGCCTGGTTACGCAGGCGACCAAGCAGTGTCGGCTGGTCGGCCAGTCTCAGGGCGCCGTCGACAAAGCCCTCGTCATCCTCAAGGGGGACTTTCATCCCGTTCTCTTCATTCCGGATGTGTTCGCTGGCTGCACCATCGTCAAACGCCACCACCGCCAGGCCGCTGGCCATGGCTTCCAGTACGACGTTGCCGAAAGTGTCGGTTTTGCTCGGGAACAGGAACAGATCCCCGGATGCGTAAAATTTCGCCAGCTCCTCTCCCCGACGGATGCCGCAGAACAGGTATTCGGGATGGCGCTCGCTCAGTTCCCGGCGCAGGGGGCCGTCGCCAACAAGGATGAATCGCGAGTTGGGATGCAGGCCCCGGATCCTTTCGTAGCAGGCCACCGCCAGACGGAGGTTTTTCTCCGGGGCCAGGCGACCGACATAGATGACCGCCCGGTCGTTCGGCGCGAGCCCCCATTGCCTGCGAAGCTCGTTATCCCGCTTGTGGGGGGAGAACCGGTTGCAGTCTATGCCCCGGCTCCACAGGCCGGTGGCAGGGATCCCCATGGCACGGGTTACCTGCTGCATCCTGCGGGTGGGCACGAGGGTTACGTCCGTGCGGTTGTGGAACCAGCGGCCGTAGGCGCAAAGCACCCGTTCCAGGGCTCCGATGCCGTAGTAGCGGCTGTACTGGTGGAAGTTGGTGTGAAAACCGGAGCTGACCGGGATACCGATCCGTTTTGCCGCGCTCACCGCCGCTACGCCCAGCGGCCCCTGGGTAGCAACATAGACCGCATCCGGACGCTCTTCCCGCCACAGGCGGGCCAGGCGACGGACGCTGGTAATGCCGAAGCGGAGGTCGGCATAGCCGGGCAATGGCAGGCCCGGAACCACAAGCTCCTCGTTGAACAGGGCGTCACCAGCACTGGCCACGGAGCCGGTCAGTTCGTGACGCTGCCGGGGCCGGACCACAGTTACCCGGTGGCCTCGCTGCATCAGCCCCTGGCACAGGTGTCGCAACGTATTGGCCACGCCATTGATTTCCGGCGGAAAAGTCTCGGAAACAATGGTAATGTGTTGCTGGCGCCGGTTGGGCTGGGTGGTCTGGGTCACGGTGTTTCCTGTGGTTCCGCTTACATGCCTTCACTATGGGAAGCGCACATGACAGTTATGCGACACTCCCGTGACATTCCTTTTACCCGTGCAATGAACTGAAGCGGAGACGATATGCAGACGCGAAAGTTAGGTAATACCGACATTGATGTGAGCCTGATCTGCCTGGGCACCATGACCTGGGGCGAGCAGAACACCGAGCAGGAAGCCTTCGAACAGCTGGACTATGCGACGGGTGAGGGCATCAACTTCATCGACGCCGCGGAAATGTACCCGGTGCCGCCCAAACCGGACACCCAGGGGCGGACAGAAACCTATCTGGGTAACTGGCTGGCCCGGCGCGGTCGCCGGGACGACCTGGTGATTGCCTCCAAGGTGGCAGGGCCGGGCAATGGCCTGAGCTATCTGCGCAACGGCCCGCGGCTGACCCGGGACCATATCCGTCAGGCCTGCGAGGACAGCCTCAAGCGTCTGCAGACGGATTACATCGATCTGTACCAGGTGCACTGGCCGGACCGGAACGCCAACTTCTTCGGCAAACTGGGTTATGTACACAAGCCGGATGAAGACGCCACGCCGATCGAGGAAACCCTGTCGGCGCTGGACGAACTGGTCCGGGAAGGAAAGGTGCGTCATATCGGTCTGTCCAACGAGACGCCCTGGGGGACCTCCGAGTACCTGCGTCTATCCCGGGAAAAAGGCTGGCCCCGGGTGGTCAGTATCCAGAATCCCTATAACCTGCTCAATCGCTCATTCGAGCTGGGGCTGGCGGAGTTTGCCCATCGTGAGCAGACCGGTCTGCTGGCCTATTCGCCCCTGGCCTTTGGCATGCTGTCGGGCAAGTATCTCGGCGGCAAGTGGCCGGAGAAGGGGAGACTTACCCTCTATGAACGCTTCAGCCGGTACACCTCGGACCGTGGCATGGATGCAACCCGCGCCTATGCCGAACTGGCCGGGCAGCATGGCCTGACGCCGACCCAGCTGGCCCTCGCCTACGTGAACAGCCGGAGCTTCGTTACCAGCAACATCATCGGCGCGACCACGATGGATCAGCTCCGGGAGAACATCGGCTCTGCCAATATCACGCTGGGTGAGCCGGTGCTGGAGGCCATTGAGGAGATCCACCGGGAGTTTACCTATCCCTGTCCCTGATTCTCCGGGTCAGCAAACGTCAGTTTTGGGCCTGGCTGAGGCCGGGTCCGAAGCTGCTGTTACGTTCTGAAAAATTGGGGATTATTTTTTGACAAAAAAGTGGCTAAAAATTGACAAAAAGTCGGCGTGATTGTGTGCAAAGTCACATCTTTTCCGGGATCATTCATTAGACTTTAGCCTAGGTCATCGAGCATTCTCCATCCCGGTTTACAGGTCTTTGTCAGTGTCATGATTATTCGTATTTTTGTCGCCCTGCTTGTCCTCAATCTCGTCGCTTTTGTGGTCCGCGCCGATGCAGCCGAGCGTCCGTTTGGTGAGGAACCGGAACCGGTGAATACCGTGCAGGAGATCTACCAGATCCAGGAGCGTACGGTGGGGAACTTCGAGGAGGACAGCTCCGAGGCTTTCACCGAAATCGGCTCGCGCCTGCTCAGCCTGACCTTTACCCGGTCCCGGTCCGATGGCAAGCAATACGCGTCTGATCCTGCTCAGGCGGACCACGGTATTGCCCTGCTCAATGAGGGCGCCTGTCTCAACCTGAAGTGGAACTTCTGAATCTGAACCCCCCCTGAATTCCCGCTTGCCCTGTTTTACCTCCCCCTGTCTTCCCACCTTTCCAATACCAACCAGTCTGGATACTGATCTGGCGCATTGTCTGCGCGGCCCTCCCGTGTGATTATCTGTCCATAACCCTGTTGTGGTCCGGAGAACAAGAAGGAGCTTGGTGATGTCGGAAAGCAGTCAACGCCTGCAAGACGTGAATGCCTGCGTGGATGAGGTGATTCGCCGGGTCGGCAAGGAGATTACCCTCGGGCTACCCCTCGGGCTGGGCAAGCCGATTCGCTTCGTAAACGCCTTATATGAGCGGGCAAAACAGGACCCGGATATCCAGTTGCACATTTTCACCGCGCTGTCCCTGCTGGCGCCGCGGGGGAGCTCTTCCCTGGAGCAGCGGTTCATGGGCCCCTTCGCTGAGCGCCTTTACGGGCGAATTCCGGATCTTGCCTTTGCCCGGGATGTCTCGCGCAACTGCCTGCCCGCCAATGTCACCGTCTCCGAATTCTATTTCAAGGCCGGCGCCCAACTGAATAATCAGGCCCAGCAACGGAATTACGTCTGTACCAATTACACCCATGCCATCCGGGATCTGATGGCCCTCGGTGTGAACGTACTGGGACAGATGGTGTCGCCGGGCGACAACCACGGTGCGCCGGGCAAGGTGAGCCTGAGCTGCAATCCGGATCTGACTCTGGATCTCATTCCCCTCATGCGGGAACGGGAATCCGCCGGCATGCCGGTGGCGCTGGTGGCCGAACTGAACGCCAATCTGCCTTTCATGGGGCATCACGCGGCCATTGATGAGAACAGTTTCGACGTGGTTCTGGATCAGCCCTCGACCGACTATCCCCTGTTCTCGGCGCCACAGATGGCGATCGGTCCGGAAGATCACATGATCGGATTCTACGCCAGTTGCCTGCTGAAGGATGGCGGAACCCTGCAGGTGGGGATCGGCTCACTGGGAGCCGCGTTTGTCTACAGTGCCATTCTGCGCCACAAGCATAACGATGACTGGCGAGCCCTCTTCGACCACCTCAGGGTCGGCGACGAGTTTCCGGTGGTGAATGAGTATGGCGGCACCGGCCGCTTCGACGAGGGCATCTACGGCTGCAGTGAGATGATGGTGGATGGCTTCCTGTACCTTTTGGAGGCCGGCATCCTGTCCCGCCAGGTGTTTGATCATGCAGGCCTGCAGGAACTGATCAACCGGGGCGATATCGATACCACGCCGAGCCTGGCCATGCTGGATACTCTGAGAGAGGCGGAGCTGATTGACTCTCCGCTCAGGGCCAGGGATGTGAACTGGTTGGTCCGCTGGGGAATTTTCGCGCCGGCGGTCGAGTTCAAAGGCGGACGCCTGCTCACTTCCGGGCAATCCGTGGACGGGGACCTGGACAATCCCGATGTCCGCAGCATGATCGAGTCGCAGATGTTGGGTGATAGTCTGAAAGGCGGGATCAGCATGCATGGCGGCTTTTACGTCGGTCCCGAAAGCTTCTATCAATCCTTGCGCGATATGCCGGAGCATCAGCGCGACCGAATCTGCATGACCAGCGTGAATTACATCAACCATCTCTACGATCACCCGTTCGGCAGGCAGCGGCTGAAGGCGGCGCAGCGTCGGCATGGCCGGTTTGTGAACTCGGCCATGATGTACACACTCAGCGGCGCGGCGGTGTCTGACGGCCTGGATGATGGTCGTGTGGTCAGTGGCGTTGGTGGCCAGTACAATTTTGTCGCCATGGCCCATGAACTGCCCGGTGCGCGTTCCATCCTGACCATGCGGGCAACCCGAACCTCGAAAGGCAAAACCGTTTCTAATATTGTCTTCAACTACGCCCACTGCACCATACCCCGCCACCTGCGGGACATCGTGGTGACCGAGTACGGCATAGCCGATCTCCGGGGCCAGCCCGACGAGCAGGTGTACCTGCGTCTGATCCGCATCGCCGACTCCAGGTTCCAGCAGGAGCTGCTCAAACAGGCTCAGAAGGCGCGCAAGGTGGATCCCTCTTTCCGTCTGCCAGCCTCCTGGTGTAACAACACGCCGCAGGCCATACGGGCGGCGCTGGCGGCAGCGGGCAACGGCGACCGGTTCTCCGCCTTCCCGTTTGGCCGGGATTTCACGGATGAGGAATTGACGTTAGGGAAAGCCCTTAAAGGGCTCAAGGCCGCAACGGCCACCCGCCGTGGTAAACTGTCGACCCTTTGGCAGGCTGCCCGTGCCAGTGATGAGGAGGGGCGTTACCAGCCCCTGCTGGAACGAATGGGATTGCGAAATCCCCGTGGCCTGCGGGAAAAGCTGGATCAGCGACTGGTCATTCACGGCCTGCAGCAGCTTGAAACACCACCGGATACAGGAAACTCGGAAACCTGATGCAAGAACCCGATACCAAGCCCGATGTCTTTACCGTTCACTATGTCCTGAAAAACAAGGCCGGAGAACTGGTTGATACCTCCGAGGGCAGCGAGCCCCTGCATTTTGTCTATGGCAGCCCCGAGATCATCAAGGGCATTCAGGAAGCTGTGAAGGACCGGAATGTGGGGGATTGTCTGGAGGTTACCATTCCACCGTCCATGGCCTACGGCGAGCATCGGGAAGAGCTGGTGCGCAAGGTGCCACGCTCGCTGTTCGAAGGCGTGGAAAACCTCCAGGTGGGCATGAAGTTCCAGACCAATACCGGGGATGAGGCCCAGGTGGTGCAGGTAGTCGGTATCGACGGAAACCTGGTGAAAGTGGATGCCAATCATCCCCTGGCCGGCTTCACCCTGTATTTCGATCTGGAAATCGTCGGCCGCCGCGAGGCTACCGAAGACGAGATAGCCCAGGGACGACCCCTGTTCTGATTGGCGCCACAGCCCGGTCCGCTTCACCGGCCTGCAATCGGTGCAGGCCGTCCAGAACCGTCTCCTGAAGCTGGCGGGCCAGTTCCGATGACTTGAGGGCGTCAGTCGTTGCAACTGGCTCATGGAACAGCACATCGACCCGGGATGCGGGGTTTTTCAGCAACCGGATCAGGTGGCTGTGGAAGGCATCGTCACCGATGAACGGAGCCACATGGTCGGGTCGACCTTCCCGCCGATAGCAGATGGTCGCCGGCTGGATGGTGACGTTGGCCTCCCGGGCGGCGCTCAGTAACAGGCCGTGAAACGGAAGTACGGTCAGACCGGCACTGGTAGTACCCTCCGGGAAGATCAGCACCGATTCCCCGGATGCCAGGGTAGACCGGATGGCGGATTTTACCTGTCGTGCCTGCCCGCCTCCACGCTTGATGAACAGGGTGCCGGCCTGCCTGGCCAGCCAGCCGATCAGGGGCCATTCCGCCACCTCGGCCTTGGACAGGAACCGGACCGGCGCCAGCCCGCCCAGGATGGGAATATCGCACCAGCTAATGTGGTTGCTGACCACCAGGGAATTGGCCTGCGGTGTCGGTCCATGCCATCGTATGTCGAGACCAAGGCAACGGCCGGCACCCCGGAAACAGCGGCCCGCCCAGGGCGTTCGGTCCAGTTTTTTCCCGGTCATGACATCTCCGACCCTGAGAGCCAGGGCGAGGACGGTGATGGCCGCCAGAAACAGGGTAAAGACACCCAGGCGAATGGCCAGTCGCAGTGAGCCGATCATCGGGTTGACCTGGCCGGGCTCACGACGCCCGGCCCATGAAATGGCGGCTGTACCGGGCGGCCAGATTGTCCACTTCCAGCAGTACCAGCAAATCAGCACACCGGAATTCCGGATCCCAGCAAGGCGCACCGCACACCCTCGCGCCCAGTCGCATGTAGGCGCGGATCAGTGGTGGAACATCGACCGGGCGGTCGGTGGCCGGGGCGTTCGTCAGGTGCGGCAATTCCCGTAGCGGGGTGACCCGGAACGACTCGTCGGCCAGGTAAGTGGCCTGCAGGTGATTGGCAATCCGCCAGGCCTTGTGGCCGCCGTCGGACATGCCGATGCTGGCGCAACCAATCAGGTAGTCGATACCGTGTTTGATCAGGTATTCCGCCAGGGTGGCCCAGAGCAGGCTGATGGTGGCACCGTTACGGTAGTCGGGGTGGACGCAGGTACGTCCCAGTTCAGCCACGCTTCCGGACAGCGAGGCCAGGGCGGAGAGATCGAATTCCCCCGCTGAATAGAACTCGCTGACCTCCCTGATCCGGCTTTGAGGCAGTACCCGGGTGGTGGCAATCAGGTTGCCGGTCCGGCTGTCGGTCACGATCAGATGATCGCAGAGTGTGTCGTAGGCGTCGGCGTCAATGCCGGGTGTGGTGGCGCCGAGGTCACTGCCGTATTCTGCGGAGAAAACCTCGTAGCGAAGGCGCTGGGCCTGCTCGATGGTGGCCGGGTCACGGGTGATGTCGGTACGGAGCTGTCGTGAGCTTTGCCTGGCTTTCGCGGTTTGTGCGGTCATGGCTTGGTCTCTTTGTGTCCATTTACCGACAAGGCTATGAACCGGCTGTGACACTGGGGTGACTGTCCAATGACCGCTGTATGACAGGTGTTGTCAGTGCAGGTCGATTTGTCACGGGGTGTAACGGCGAGGTGCTTCCATGTATATTTCTGAATTGCATGTATAATTGCTGTTACATCGGGTTGCCTGTATTGTCAGGGGCTGTAAGCAACCGAAACCGGAATAACAAAACCAGAGATGGATGGCGTGGAACAGACGAACGAAAGTTGGCGAATTCTCATTGTTGAGGACGACGAACGGCTCGCAGAGCTGACCCGTGAATATCTGGAAAGCAATGGACTGATCGTAAGCCTTGAGGCAAACGGTTCGGCAGCGGTCGAACGGATCCGCAGCGAGCAGCCGGATCTGGTGGTTCTGGACCTGATGTTGCCCGGTGAAGATGGCCTGTCGGTCTGTCGCAAGGTGCGTCCGTTCTATAACGGCCCGATCATCATGCTCACCGCCCGTACCGATGACCTGGACCAGGTGCTCGGGTTGGAGATGGGTGCTGACGACTACATCAGCAAGCCAGTCAAGCCGAGGGTCCTGCTGGCGCGTATCCGTGCCATGCTGAGGCGGGTGACCGAATCCGGCCAGGGTGGTGGTGAAGAGGCTGCCGGTGAGGAGCCGGTTCGACTCCAGTTCAATGACCTGATCGTGGACCGCTCCATGCGGGAAGCCTGGCTCAGTGACCAGAGCATTGACCTGACCAGCGCTGAGTTCGACCTGCTCTGGTTGCTGGCCAGCAACGCCGGTCGCGTGCTGAGTCGTGAAGAGATATTTACCGCTCTCCGGGGCATTGAATACGATGGTCAGGACCGTTCAATTGATGTCCGGGTGTCGCGGATCCGCCCGAAGATCGGTGATGATCCTATCCATCCGCGCCGGATCAAGACCGTTCGCAGCAAGGGCTACCTGTTTGTGAAGGAAGCCTGACGTTCCTGTTGCCGGCTCCGAACCCCGGGCAGTATGGGGGCGGGGCGGGCCTGCCAGGATTCCTGACATGTCCCTGAAGCTTTTCCTCAAACTTTACGCCCGTCTTGCCGGTGTGGCCGCACTGGTGGTTCTCGTGTGTATTGTCCTGTTCAATGGCCTCAACTCCGTCCGGCACCAGTTCTGGCTGGAGCGCTTTCCCGAACCCCTGATGCGATGGCTGGCCGCGACACCGTCGCCGGAGCAGCAGTATCACTGGTTGGCTGCCTGGTATGACCTGAAAAACCGTCGCCCCGAAGACATGGAATTATCACCGGTGATTGGTGAGCGCCTGGGCTATGGACAGGTTGTGGCGGAAGATGCACCGATCGGTTACCGGCTTATGGTCGAGACCCCGGGCGGGACCATCCTGCAGATGCGCTTTGAAGAGCCATACCTGGACGTTTCCAGGGCCCTGGCCCTCGTTGTCCGTTGGCACCTGGAGTCGGTGAACAGGGTGGGGCGGGAAGACATGGCAGTACGCCTGGCCAGTCACCTGGGAGTGTCCATCGAATGGCTGGATGAGGCCGGGATGTTGCCCCCCGGTCCGGTGTTGCAGCAGATTACCGAGCAGGATGTGGTGTTGTACGGGCCGGATCACGGAAACCGTCGCGACGCCCTGTTGAGACTGAGTGACGGCGCCCTGGTGAATGTGGAGCTGCCGGCCCCGTTCTCGGCCTACGGATGGCCCGTAATCACTCTCCTGGTATTACTCGTTGGCGGCGTTCTGGCCCTGGCTTTGTGGCTGGCGATCAAGGCCGTGGACAACAATCTTCGGCAGGTGGAATCGGTGGCCGTCCGTATTGCCCGGGGTGAGATGGGAGCGCGCGTCGACGCAGGCTCCGGCACCCTGGTCAGCCGGCTGGCGGCGGCCTTCAATGGCATGGCGGAGCATATCCAGCGTCTGGTCCAGGTTCAGCGCGAGATGATTCATGCCGTCTCCCATGAGCTGCGCACCCCGGTGGCCCGGATCCGTTTCGGGGTCCAGATGATCGAGGATTGCCAGGACCAGGACATGCTGCAGAAACAGCTGGAGGGGATTGATGGCGACATCCAGGAGCTGGATGAACTGATTGACGAGATTCTCACCTATGCCCGCCTGGAGCAGGGCGGTCCGGTGTTCTCGTTGCGGGAGCACTCGGTAACGGAGGTTGTGCGCCAGGTAGTTTCCGAGCAGCGATTGATTCGCCCGAACCTCAGCATCGAGAGTGATATAGACGAAGACACCGAGCGTTGCTCGTTGTCGGATATCGAACCAAGGTACATCCACAGGGCGATCCAGAACCTGGTGGGTAATGCCGGGCGTTATGCCAACGGCCGCGTTCTGGTTCGTTGCCGCATTGATGAGGACAACTGCCGGGTGGATGTGGAGGATGACGGCCCGGGGGTCCCCGAAGAGGATTGGGAGAAGGTCTTTACCGCGTTTGCCCGGCTAGATGACAGCCGGACGCGGACCTCGGGCGGCTACGGACTGGGTTTGTCCATAGTTCGCCGAATCCTCTATTGGCATGGTGGCCAGGCCTTCGTCAGCCGGAGCGATGAGCTTGGCGGCGCACGCTTCAGCCTGGTCTGGCCGAGGCGAAAGCCGGCGGATTCGGTTTTGTGAACCAGGCCTCACTGCCTCACCTGATGTAACAAAGCTGCTACATAACGCCAACTGACGGTTTTTCCCCGGATGCCCATAATTAAAAGCGTAAGGGATGACTTTTGAGGTTGTAGTTCTTACGAACTTTCCTTGTTTCATTCGTCATTTAAGGGCCGGTTTTTCCGGCCCTTTTTTTATGCCCTTCCTCCCGTTTCCGGCCCCTGCGCCTCTCCTTCAATGGTTTCTGCTGGTAGACTTGCGGAAAACAAAGGAGGCTTGCCATGACCCGCTACCTGCTTGCGATTGACCAGGGAACCACCAGCTCGCGCGCGATCATCTTCGACCCATCCGGTACCATCGTGGGCGTGGCCCAGCAGGAGTTCCACCAGTACTTTCCCCGTGACGGCTGGGTCGAGCACGGTGCGCTTGAAATCTGGGACAGCACCCTGACGGTCTGCCGGTCCGCCCTGGAAAGGGCGGGAATCGACGCGGCGGATGTCGCAGGTATCGGGATTACCAACCAGCGCGAGACCACGGTTATCTGGGAACGGGCGACCGGCAAGCCGATCCACCACGCCATCGTCTGGCAGGATCGCCGAACCGCCTCCTGGTGCACCAAGCTCAAGGAGGATGGCTTTGAAAATGTGGTGGTGGAGCGCACAGGCCTGCTGATTGATCCCTACTTTTCCTCCACCAAGATCTCCTGGATCCTTGATAATGTTGAGGGCGCTCGGGCCCGGGCGGAAGCCGGGGAGCTTGCCTTCGGGACGGTGGACAGCTGGCTGCTCTGGAACCTGACCGGCGGCCGCTCCCATTACACCGACGCCACCAATGCCTCCCGTACCGCCCTGTTCAATATCCACACCCAGAGCTGGGACGATACGCTGCTGGACCTGTTCCGCGTGCCCCGTCAACTGCTGCCCGAGGTGCTGGACTGCGCCGCGGACTTCGGCACCACCGAGAGGGAATGGCTGGGCGCGGAGCTTCAGGTGGCGGGCATTGCCGGCGACCAGCACGCCGCCCTGATCGGACAGGCCTGCTTCGAGCCCGGCATGGCCAAGAGCACCTACGGCACGGGTTGCTTCCTGATGCTCAATACTGGCGACACGGCCCTGCGGTCCGAGAACCGGTTATTGACCACCATGTCGTACCGGCTCGACGGCAAGCCGACCTATGCGGTGGAGGGCAGTATTTTTGTGGCCGGGGCGGCCATGCAGTGGTTGCGGGACGGTCTCGGCCTGATTGCTCATGCCGGCGAGTCCTTGGCCCATGCCGAGCGTGTGGGGGTGGAGAACGCGGTATACCTGGTTCCGGCTTTCACGGGGCTGGGCGCCCCCCACTGGGATCCCCACGCCCGCGGGGCGATCATGGGCCTGACCCGGGATACCGGAATCGGGGAAATCGTGACGGCGGGGTTGCAGTCCGTGTGCTATCAGACCAAGGACCTGGTGCGGGCCATCCAGAATGACGGCGCCCGCCTGGAATCCCTGCGTGTGGATGGCGGCATGGCGGTGAATGACTGGGTCATGCAGTTCCTGGCGGACATTCTCAATGTCACCGTGGACCGGCCGCGGATCACCGAAACCACCGCTCTGGGCGCCGCCTACCTGGCCGGTTTGCAGACCGGCGTCTACAGCAGTCTGGAGGAGATTTCCCGGCTTTGGGAGTGCGAGCGCCAGTTCCGTCCGGACATGAGGCCGTCACTGCGGGAATCCCTGTATGCCGGTTGGCTGGACGCGGTCGACCGGGTGTGTAACCGCTAAAGAATCTCAGCCAGTGCGCTCAAAGGCAATCAGGTGGTCGGCCTCGACCCGGACCGGTACCTGCTCACCCAGATGGAAGTCCAGGTGGCTCCGGAACAGGGCTTCGAACTCGGTTTCCTCGGAACAGCGGAAGCGGTAAAGGGTCGAGGTACCGGCAAAGGTTTTTTCCACCACCTTCGGGCGCAGGTCCGAGTTCTCGTCGAAGACGATGTCGTCCGGCCGGATGAGTACGTCTACCAGAGTGCCCGGTTCCCACTTATAAGCCCGGTTGCCGTGGATAATACCCAGCTCCGACTCGATGGTGTCGGGCCCGAGGGCCTTGCCCGGTATGAACCCGCCCTGGCCGACGAAACTGGCCACAAACCGGTTTGCCGGCTCGTGGTACAGGTTATAGGGCACATCCCACTGGAGCAGTTCGCCACCTTTCAGTACCGCGACCTGATCACACATGGCAAAGGCTTCCTGCTGGTCATGAGTGACCAGGATGGCACTGATGCCGAGGGTCTTGAGAATCTCCCGTACATCCAGGCTCAGGCGCCGGCGCAGGTCTGCATCCAGGTTGGAGAAGGGCTCATCCAGCAGGATCAGGGTCGGCTCTGGCGCCAGTGCCCTGGCCAGGGCAACCCGTTGCTGCTGACCGCCCGAGAGTTCGTGGGGGTAGCTGTTCGCCAGGTCCTGCAGATGCACCACTTCCAGAAGTTCCATGACTTTCTGGCGCCGTTCCGCCTTGCTCATCCCTTTCAAACCAAAACCGATGTTATCGGCGATGGTCAGGTGCGGAAACAGGGCGTAGTCCTGGAATACCATGCCGATCCGGCGTTTCTCCGGTGCCAGGGTGCGGCCGGGCAGGCTGATGGTCTGTGATTCCAGGCAGATCTCGCCGCTGTTCAGGGGCAAAAAGCCGGCCAGGGCCCGCAGGATGGTACTCTTGCCGCAGCCGCTGGGGCCGAGCAGGCAGCCGATATCGCCATGGCTGAGCGCGAAATTGACTCCCTTGACCACGGAGTCGGCGCCATAGCCGCAGGACAGGTTGTTGACTTCCAGTAACCAGTCCCCGGCGGGGGAAGCGGGCACACCCATAGATCAGTCCAACCGGTTGAGAATAAGGAACTCGAGCAGGGCCTTCTGGGCATGCAGGCGATTCTCTGCCTCGTCCCAGACCACGGACCCCGGATGTTCCATCATGTCGGCGGAAATCTCCTCGCCGCGATGGGCTGGCAGGCAGTGCATGAACAGGGCGTCCTTGTCCGCCACGGCCATCAGATCCGGGTTGATCTGGTAGTCCCGGAAGGCCTTTTCCCGGGCTTTCTGCTCATCTTCCTGCCCCATGGAGGCCCAGACGTCGGTGACCAGCAGCTGGGCGCCTCTGGCGGCCTCGGCCGGATCCCGGACGATGGTGACACGGTCGCCGTGCTCCTTCATCAGGGTCTCGCTGGGTTCATAGCCCTCGGGGCAGGCCACGTTCAGGTGAAAATCGAAGCG
Source organism: Marinobacter szutsaonensis (assembly GCF_039523335.1). Classification (NCBI taxonomy): domain Bacteria; kingdom Pseudomonadati; phylum Pseudomonadota; class Gammaproteobacteria; order Pseudomonadales; family Marinobacteraceae; genus Marinobacter; species Marinobacter szutsaonensis. The sequence goes on from NZ_BAAAFC010000002.1 coordinate 175,654, forward strand.
GGTGGCTGCGTTGATGTAGGAATGGCACATGTTGTTGCCATCGCCGATCCAGGCCACCGTGGCGCCGCGAATGCTGCCGCGGTGTTCGCGATAGGTCTGCATGTCGGCCAGTAACTGGCACGGATGGAAATCATCGGTCAGGGCATTGATCACCGGCACGCGGGATGCCGCCGCAAAGCGTTCGACTGTCTCATGGGCAAAGGTACGGATCATCACCGCGTCGACCATGCTGGAGATGACAATGGCGGAGTCCTCGATGGGCTCGCCGCGCCCGAGCTGGGTATCCCGGGGAGACAGGAACAGGGCCGAACCGCCGAGCTGGGTCATGCCGGCTTCAAACGACACTCGGGTGCGGGTCGAGGACTTCTCGAAGATCATGGCCAGCACGCGGTTTTTCAGGGAATCGCGTACCTTGCCCTGCCGCCACTCGTTACGGAGTTTGCTTGCATGGTCCAGCAGCTGCTCCAGCTCGCCGGTGGACATGTCATTCAGTGTCAGAAAATGTCGTGCCGCCATGAAATGGCCCTTACCTCAATGAAACCGCGACTCGCGGGGTTCCTGATGTCTGGTTGATGGAAAGCTGTGCCGGGAAAAACGGGGCATCAAGTCTAGCCCTTCGGGGGAGGGATGACAACGCTGCCTACCCCATCCGGGTGTTTGGTGGCCGGTCCCGGACACGTGTACAATAAGCTCAGCAGATTGCCCGAGGGCGATTCCGTTTTCAATCAGAGGTGAATGTTCATGGACATCAATGAAACCATCAAGAGCCAGCTCGAAGAAAACCCGATCATTCTGTACATGAAGGGCACCCCGCAGGCTCCGCAATGCGGTTTCTCCGCCAAGACCGTGCAGGCGCTGATGGCTTGTGGCGAGCGTTTCGCATTCGTCAACATCCTGGACAACCAGGAACTGCGGGAAGCGCTGAAGGTCTACTCAAGCTGGCCGACCTATCCACAGCTGTACATCAATGGCGAGCTGGTAGGCGGGTGTGACATCGTTCTGGAGATGTCCGAAAGCGGTGAGTTGGCCAAGATGGTCAAGGAAGCGGCCAAGCAAGCCGAGGCCTGATCTCCGCCCGGGGGCTCAGAGACGCTTCGGGGAGAACACCAGTTCCACCTCGAAGCGGTCCCCGGTTTCACTGTCCGCAGGAGGCTCCGGGTAGGGGCTTGCCGCAAGGGCCGCGCGATAAGCGGCTTCGTCCACTGTTTGAATCCCCGTCGATTTCACCACTCTGGCCCGGGTCAGGGCACCATTTTTCATCAGCTGAAGCTCGATCTCCATCCTGGCACTGTCTGTCAGCCGGCTAATGGCCGGTACCCGCAGTCGTTCCAGTTCCTGGGCCAGGTGTACCGCGAGCCGGATCAGGTAGGGATCCTGCTGGCTTGGGGACCGGGTGATCCGGGTCAGCTCCGTGTTGTCAGCCTCTTCCTTTATCTCCTCGGGCTCCCCCGCCTCGCTGGCAACACTGGCTGGCTTCGATGGGCTGGCCTGCAGTTCGGCCGGTTCAGGTCTGGTTTGGTCCGGCGCCGGGGGGCTGTTCCCCGGTGAAGGTTCGGAGACTTTCCGGGGCGACGATGTAGAGGTTACCGGAGTGGGCTCGGGACGTACCTCGGTGGCAGGTTCGGGTATTTCGAACCGGGGATTCCGCTCGGCAGGTTGCTCCCGGGGCTGAGTCTCGGCAGGTGTCGCCGGCTGGCTGGATGTTGCCGGGGTAGCCCCGGCAGTCAGCAGCTCGAGCGTCAGTCGGTGATGGTGTTGCGGCGCGTCCGCTTTTGGGAACGGGAGCCCGGAAAGGAACAGTGTGTGCAGGAGGATGGCAATGGACAGCGCCAGGGCTATCCGGTAGCTGTCCGGTAGCCCTTTTACTGAAGGGTGGGGCACTGACATCGGTGTCAGGCGGTCTTGCTCCGCAGTGAGCCGACAACGGCGTCGAGTGCCCGGTCAATCAGGGCGCCCTGCTCCAGCAGGGTGAGCCGGCCGCGACGCATCTCGTGGGCCAGTTCCAGGCGGGTCTTTTCGATCACCTTGAGCCCCATGCGGTTCACGAAAACAAACGAATCCGCCTCTTCAATAATGGCCGAGAGCTTGCACCGGAAGCTGGCACCATTGACCAGGCGGAATTCCACCCAGTCACCGATCTCGATGCTGTCGATCTGGGTGACGAATTCGGCGATGGCCGCGTCCTCCAGTTCCTGCTGGCGTTCCACCGCGCTCTTCTGGACGCCGGGAAGTTCGCCTTCTTCCCCGGTTTCGGCGGCTTCCTCTGGTGATTCCTGCACGGTCTCGGCGACCGCGTTGGTGCGGAAGGCCTCTGCCAGTTCGTGTTTCAGCTGAGCCATGGTTTCGTCAAGTCGCGACGAGTTGTAGGAAACTTCCTCAAGGCCGGCTCGCAGGGTCTTGAGCAGACCGGGAACGACCCGGACCCACTGATCGCGTTCTTCATCCCCGTTATGGGGGTGCAGGCACCAGATCAGGTCGTCGACTACCTTGACCGACTCCTGCCAGCGGTGCTCCACATCATCCCGCAGGTAAGCCAGGAACATGAAGCGGCTCCAGCCATTGACCAGCAGGTCACGCACAACTTCCGGCAATCTGTGCCGTGCCAGCTTCTTGCGGAGGATGGTGTCGACGGTCTGTTGAGCCTGTTGGGACTTGATCCGTCCGCGCTCGGATTCCCGGGTGCGCTGCTCGACCAGGGACGCCTTGCGGTTCTCTCGTTCGAGGAACTGTTCAAACTCCCGGTTCAGGGTGTCGAACAGGCTGATATCACCGTCAAACTCGTTGAGAATTCTCTGGACCGTTTCGTGGATCTGGCTGTAGAGCTTGTCCTTGGCCTTTTCGTCGCTCTTGCTCCAGCCGATACCGGCCCTTGCCAGCGAGTTGAGCAGTTTCCTGGCCGGGTGAGAGGCCTGACTGAAGAACGATTTGTCCCGGATAACCACTTTCAGGATCGGGATCTGCAGGCGACTGATCAGCACCTGGACCGGTGCCGACAGGTTGTAGTCATCCAGAATGAATTCGAACAGCATCGACACGAGGTTGATGAGATCCTCGTCGACCTCGTTAAGGGCGGGCTTGCGGCCGTCTTCCGATTCTGTCCGTGCCAGCAGCTGCTCGACGATGGCGCGGAGATCCACGGTCACCGGTTCGCCCTCGCTCAGGTCGCCATCCGGTGAATAGGAGTCGGCCAGCGGTATGGCGCTCAGAAGGCTGGCTAGCTCAGCATGGCCTACAACCCGAATCTGGGTATTGGAAGATCGGGCGGGAATGCCGGCATTGGCCCGCTGCATGGCCAGCATCTGCCGGATCTGCTCGAAAACGGGGCTGGCTTCCTCGCCGCCGGCCGCTTGGCCGGCGCCGGGCTTTTCTGCCGCCGACTGCGATGCCTCGGTGCGTTTCTTCTCCGCCTGTTGGCCGGACTTTCCGTGGTACCGGAAATTGGGAATGATGCCCGCCTGGATCAGAATACGGTTGGCTTCGTCCAGGAGCATGCCCAGGTTCGATACCACGTAGCGGTCGAACTGCTTGAGCAGGATGAGCCGTTCCCGGATCTGGATTTCCAGTGCGTGAATGGCCTCGATAAAGGCGCCGCAGAGATGCTCGGGGGCCATGGGGTTGACCGGGGCCTCATCGCTGGCGTCCGGATAGACCTGGCTGAAGCGCGCCTGAAGCTGAAGCAGCGGCCCCTGGAAGTGGGCCCTGGCCTTGCCGATCATGGCGTTGAGAGCAACCTGCTCTTCGAGGTCTTCGTCACCGACCAGCGACAGTGTATCGGCGCTGGTGCTGTAGGCGGGGGTTTCCCCCTGGGTCTGGCCGGTGCGAGGGGGATCGGCAAACAATCCGGCGACAGAATTCTGGAACTGGCGCTCCACGCCCTTGCGCTTGATGCGGATTTCCCGCATCGCCTCGAAGTAGCGATTCTGCTCGTTGTTACTGCGGGCATTGTTAGCCAGTTCGAACAGGGAGTCGTCGACAGCGTCAAAGGCTCCCTGCAGCAGATCGCCCAGTCCGGCGACCACCGTGTCACGAATACGCGTAACCTCTGCAGGAACCGGTTTGCTGCTGGCTGCTTGCTTGGGGTCGCGGAGGTAATGTATGCCGGACTGCTTATTCATGGCCTTCTCCTGTCTACGCCTTAACCGGATACATGACCGAGCTGGAACTCCATGTGTTCTCGTTATTGGTTAAATTTACCGCAATTTGCCGTACATTAACATGAATAAACGCCATCCTGAGAGCCTTGTCAAAAAAATCAGCGGCTGCCGAGGTGCAGCGACCGCTTTTTCCGCTTGCGGGGGTGCACTATAGCGGCCTTGACCACGTTGTCCTTGATCTGGAGCACTTCCACCCGGTGACCATCCACTTTCAGGCACACGTTGGTGTCCGGGATGTTTTCCAGGGTTTCGGTGATCAGGCCGTTGAGGGTTTTCGGCCCGTCAATCGGCAGTTTCCAGCCCAGGGTCTTGTTGATCGTCCGAACGGCGGTCGTGCCATCGATAATAAAGGTGCCGTCGTCCTGGGGGATGATGTCCGGGCTGGTGGCGGCATAATCGGTGGTGAATTCCCCGACGATTTCCTCGAGGATGTCCTCCAGCGTCGCCAGCCCGAGCACATCCCCGTATTCATCCACGACGATACCGAAGCGGCGCTTGCCCTTCTGGAAATTGATCAGCTGGGTATTGAGTGGAGTGCTCTCCGGGATGAAGTAGGGCTCCTGGCACAGCTGCATGATCATTGCCTTGTTGATCTCGTCCTGCTGGACCAGCTTGGAAGCGCTACGCAGGTGCAGGATGCCCTGAATGTTGTTGATGTCGCCCTTGAACACCGGCAGCCGGGTATGCTGGCTGCTTCTGAGCTGCCGGAGGATGGTGTCGGTGTCATCGTCCAGGTCGACACCAACCACTTCGTTCCGGGGCACCATGATGTCGTTCACGGTCACCTTTTCCAGGTCAAGGATGCTGACCAGCATATCCTTGTGCTTGGCGGGAATCAGGGCGCCGGCCTCATTGACGAGGGTGCGCAGTTCTTCCCGGCTGAGGTGTTCGGAGGCGGCGTCCTCCGCAGATACCTTGAGCAGTTTGAGGATCAGACCGGTGAAGAGATTGACCGCCCAGACTATGGGGTAGAGTATCTTGAGCAGCGGGCCAAGGATGTAGCTGGCCGGGAACGCGATCTTCTCGGGGAACAGGGCCGCCAGGGTTTTCGGGGTTACCTCGGCGAAAATAAGGATGACGATGGTCAGCAGCAGGGTGGCGATGGCAATACCGGCGTCACCCCAGATCCGGATCGCGATTACGGTGGCAATGGATGAGGCCAGGATATTGACGAAGTTGTTGCCGATGAGGATGACCCCGATCAGCTGGTCAGTTCGCTGGAGCAGTCCCTGGGCCCGCCTGGCACCCTTGTGGCCGGTCTTGGCCATATGCTTCAGCCGATACCGGTTCAGCGACATCATGCCGGTCTCGGAACTCGAGAAGAAGGCCGACAGGCAGATGAGGGCAACAAGGAGGGCAAACAGCGCGGTAAGCGATGTTTCGTTCAAAGGATAAGGTCCTTATTTTACTGACAAGTTGGGAAAATAGGTTTTGTTCCGGTCAGGTGTCAAGCGGGTGGATCCGGTTGGCCTTTCAGCCCCCGCGGTGGAACACCAGTTCGAGGACAAATTTGCTGCCATAAAAGGCCAGCATCAGGAGAATGCAGCCGGCCAGGGTCCAGCGGCTGGCAGTCATGCCGCGCCACCCCTGGGTGTATCGACCGATCAGCAGGGCCACAAAGACCAGCAGTGACAGCAGGGAAAACACCGTCTTGTGGGCCAGGTCCTGGGCGAAGAGGTCCTCGATGAACAGGGCCCCGGTGACAATCGCCAGCACCAGCAGTACCACCCCGGCCCAGACCATCTCGAATAACAGGGATTCCATGGTTTGCAGCGGCGGCAGATTGCGGACCAGCAGGCTGTTGTAGTTGTGTTTGAGTTGGCGGTTCTGGAAGTACAGCAGGATGGCCTGGATGGCCGCCAGCGTAAACAGGCTGTAGGCTGTCACGGATAACGCGATGTGGGACAGCATGCCGTAGCTTTGTTCTGAAACCAGTCGGGAAGGCGTATGGGTGATCAGTACCAGAAGGATGGTCAGTGCCGCGAGCGGGTACACGCCCAGGAAAAGGCTCTGGACTGGTTTTCTGAGATTAAGGCCCAATAAAAGGAAGACGATCAGCCACGAGATCAGTAGTGAACTTTTGAAAAAGCTGAGGTCAAAGCCGCCGTCGTAGTAGACCGTCTGGGCAATCAGCAGGCCGTGGCTGGTCAGCGCCAGGATCCCGATGAGGGTAGTGATGGCCAGGTTGCTTTGCACCCGTCCACGGAAATGGAGCGCCTGCAGCGCGGTACCAACGCTGTATAAAAAGAGAGAGGTGACCGCGAGAATCAGCGTTCCCATGACTTCCTTATTACTACTCTACTGGCTGGATAAGCGGCTGTTTGTCAGCCGATTTGACCGGGTTGGTCGTTTCAGGGCGATAGTCTGGTTATAATGTCGCGATTATGCAACAGGAATCAAGGCGGGCCGTCTGGCTCTTTGATTCGGTATACATTTTATTTCCGGGGTACGGAAGAGACGCATGTTTGAAAATCTCCAGGACCGGCTTTCCGGCAGTTTGCGCAAGATTACCGGTCAGGCGCGACTGACCGATGACAACATCAAGGATACCCTGCGCGAAGTGCGCATGGCCTTGCTCGAGGCGGACGTTGCTCTCCCTGTGGTCAAAGACTTCGTGGAGGGAGTTCGCAAGCGGGCAGTTGGCCAGGAAGTCCAGCGCAGCCTGACCCCGGGTCAGGTGTTCGTCAAGGTTGTCCAGCAGGAACTTGAGCGGGTGATGGGTGAGGGTAATGAGTCCCTCAACCTCTCGGTTCAGCCGCCTGCCGTGATCATGATGGCGGGTTTGCAGGGTGCGGGTAAGACCACCACGGTGGCCAAGCTTTCTCGCTTCCTTAAAGAGCGCCAGAAAAAATCGGTGATGGTGGTCAGTGCCGACGTCTATCGTCCGGCCGCCATCAAGCAGCTGGAGACTCTGGCCGGCGAGGTGGGTGTCGAGTTCTTCCCGAGCACGGCGGACCAGGACCCGGTGGATATCGCCGAGGGTGCGATCGGCGCGGCGCGCAAGAAGCATATAGATGTGGTGATTCTCGATACCGCCGGTCGTCTGCACGTCGATGAACAGATGATGGGTGAGATTGGTCGCTTGCATCAGGCGGTCAAGCCGGTCGAGACCCTGTTCGTGGTCGACTCCATGACCGGTCAGGACGCGGCCAATACCGCCAAGGCCTTCAACGATGCCCTGCCGCTGACCGGTGTCGTGCTCACCAAGACCGATGGTGATGCCCGGGGTGGTGCCGCCCTGTCGGTCCGTCATATCACCGGCAAGCCGATCAAGTTTCTCGGTGTCGGTGAGAAATCCGATGCCCTGGAGCCGTTCTATCCGGATCGGGTGGCTTCCCGGATTCTGGGCATGGGCGATGTGCTGTCCCTTATTGAAGAGGCCGAGCGCAAGCTGGACCAGAAAAAGGCCCAGAAGCTCACCAAGAAGATCAAGAAGGGCAAAGGGTTCGATCTCGAGGATTTCCGGGATCAACTGCAGCAGATGAAAAATATGGGCGGCATTGGCGGCCTGCTCGACAAGCTGCCGGGTATGGGGCAGATGGCCCAGATGGCCCAGCAGCAGGTCAACGACAAGTCCCTGGGCCAGATGGAGGCGATCATCTGCTCGATGACACCCAAGGAGCGCCGCTATCCGGATGTCATCAATAACTCCCGCAAGCGTCGGATTGCGGCGGGCTCCGGCACGCAGATCCAGGATGTGAACCGTCTGCTCAAGCAGCACAAGCAGATGTCGAAGATGATGAAAAAGTTTGGCAAGAAAGGCGGAATGGCCAACATGATGCGCGGCATGGGTGGTATGATGCCGCCCGGCGGCGGTGGCGGGATGCCCCCGTTTGGCCGTATGTAAAAAGCCTTATGCCGAAAACGGGGAAACAGCTGGTTTCCCTGTTTTCTTTGGCGCTTTTTTAGCATAGAATAGCGCCCCTTTCGAGTATGGGTCTTCGCGTCAGCCGTCTCCGGCGGGCGTGAATCGTACAAAGTTCGTACAACAGAACAGGATATTGGTCGAAATGGTAATAATCCGTTTGGCTCGTGGCGGCTCCAAGAAGCGCCCGTTCTACCATCTGACAGTCACCGACAGCCGCAAATCCCGCGACGGTCGTTTTATTGAGCGCGTTGGTTTCTTCAACCCGGTCGCACGCGGCCAGGAAGAGCGTCTGCGTGTTGATCGTGATCGTGTCGAATTCTGGCTCGGTCAAGGCGCACAGACCAGCGAGCGCGTTGCCCAGCTGCTGAAGGCTGCTGAGTAAGACAGTACTGAAGCCGGGGTTTATGGCATGACACAGAATTCGCAGGAAACTGTGATCGGCCGGATTACCTCGGTGTTTGGGGTCAAGGGATGGCTCAAGGTTTTTTCCTACACTGACCCCAAGGAAGGAATCCTTAACTACCCGGACTGGACACTGGTCCTGGACGGTAAGAGGATTCCGGCCAGGCTTGAGGAGGGTCGCCGCCAGGGGCAGGGGATCGTCGTCAGGCTTAAAGGTATTGATGACCGTGAAGTTGCGCGCACCTACAGTGGCGCAGAAATCCTGGTTCCGACGGCAGAGTTGCCGGAGCTGCCCAGTGGCGAATACTACTGGTATCAGCTGGAAGGCCTGGAGGTGTTCACGGTTGAGGGGCTGAACCTGGGTAAGGTTCATCACCTGATGGAAACAGGGTCCAACGATGTCCTCGTGGTGCATGCCACCCGGGACTCGGCAGACCAGCGCGAGCGGCTGATTCCCTATCTGCCGGATCAAGTCGTCCGGGAAGTGGATCTGGCTGGCAACCGGCTGGTTGTTGACTGGGATCCGGAGTTCTGACGGGTGTGGATTGGCGCTGTCAGTCTGTTCCCGGAAATGTTTCGTGCGGTTACTGATTACGGGATAACCGGAAGGGCGGTTCGGGAAGGTCTGCTGACCTTCGAGAGCTGGAACCCCCGGGAATTTACCCATGATCGTCACCGCACGGTAGACGACCGGCCATACGGTGGCGGTCCCGGTATGCTGATGAAAATACAGCCGCTGCGGGATGCCATTCATGCGGCTCGGGAGGCGGCACCTGGTAAAGCCTGTGTGGTTTACCTGTCGCCCCAGGGAGAAACCCTGACTCAGTCTGTTGTTAAATCCCTTGCGGAGGAGCAGCAACTGATCCTGGTTTCGGGGCGCTACGAGGGTGTTGATGAACGCCTGATCTCGACGGAAGTCGATCGGGAAGTGTCACTGGGTGATTTTGTTCTTTCCGGTGGCGAACTGGCGGCCATGGTCGTTGTTGATGCGGTGACACGCCTCATCCCCGGAGCGCTGGGTCATGCGCAGTCGGCAGAGCAGGATTCCTTTGCCGATGGATTGCTGGATTGTCCGCACTACACCCGGCCCGAAGTTTACGAAGGTCAGGCGGTGCCGGAAGTTCTTTTGGGCGGTCACCACGAGCAGATCCGGCGTTGGCGGCTCAAGGAGTCGTTAAGGCGAACCCGGGAGCGACGCCCCGACCTGCTGGAAAAGCGGGTGCTTACGGACGAAGAGCGTGAGCTGCTGGAAGAAATTTTGAATGAACCGGGTGTCTCTGAGTGATCAGGGCATTGAGAGATTGGGTATCAGGAGCATTACGATGAGCGGCAAGAACAACATCATCAGTCAAATTGAAGCAGAACAGATGACCAAGGAAATCCCTGCGTTCGCGCCGGGTGATACCGTGGTCGTTCAGGTTCGCGTAACCGAGGGTAACCGTGAGCGTCTGCAGGCGTTCGAAGGCGTGGTTATCGGCAAGCGCAACCGTGGCATGAACTCCTCCTTCACCGTGCGCAAGATTTCCTACGGTGTTGGTGTAGAGCGTACTTTCCAGACCTACTCCAAGCTGATCGACAGCATCAGCGTGAAGCGTCGTGGTGACGTACGTCAGGCCAAGCTGTACTACCTGCGTGACCTGTCTGGTAAGGCAGCTCGCATCAAGGAAAAGCTGGGCTGATTGACGAATCGTCAAAGGGCCAGTTAAAAAGGCAGCCTCGAGGGGCTGCCTTTTTTGTGCCCGGGAACCGGTACCGTGAGACCTGACGACGACGCGATCATCCGTCGGTTTACCGACGCCCTCTGGCTTGAAGATGGCCTGGGAGAGAAAACCCGTGAAGCCTATCGGGGGGATCTTGCGCGCCTGGCGCAATGGCTGGAGCAGCAGCCGGGCGCCCCGCTGCTCGCCGCCGCCAGGCGCACGGATCTGCTGGCCTGGATGGCCCGGGGCCTGGCCGAGGGGGTCAAGACCTCCACTGCAGCGCGTCGCCTGTCCGGGGTGCGACGCTTCTACCGTTTCCTGATGCGGGAGGGGGTGATCGCCGAGGATCCGACCCTGCGGATCGACAGCCCCAGGCTTCCGCGCCGGCTGCCTGACTCTCTGACCGAAGAAGAGGTCGAGGCTCTGCTGTCGGCGCCGGATATTTCCATTCCGCTGGAGCTCCGTGACAAGGCTATGCTCGAGATCCTGTACGGGTGCGGTCTGCGGGTGTCGGAGCTGACCGGATTGCGGGTCGACCAGGTCAATGTCCGTCAGGGCGTGATCCGGATCACCGGCAAGGGCGACAAGGAACGGCTGGTACCCCTGGGAGAAGAGGCGGTGGACTGGCTGCTCCGGTACATGAGGGAAGGTCGTGCCGAACTGCTCAAGGGCCGGCCCTGTGACGCCCTGTTTCCGGGTAACCGGGCCGCGGCCATGACCCGCCAGACCTTCTGGCACCGGGTCCGTCACTATGCAATCCGGGCCGGTATCCACAAGCACCTGTCGCCCCATACCCTGCGCCATGCCTTTGCCACGCATCTGCTGAACCATGGTGCGGATCTCCGGGTGGTGCAGATGCTGCTGGGGCATTCGGATCTGTCCACGACCCAGATCTACACCCACGTTGCCCGTCAGCGCCTGCACGCCATGCACCGGGAGCATCATCCCCGGGGCTGAGCCTTGGCGATTACCGGCTATGTGTTATCCTCGCTGAACTTTTGCGCCGGCCCTTTGTCGCAATGAGGGTCAACCCGGTCCGTCCATGCCGTGCGGGCCCAACGCTATCAGACTGGAATCGTTTATGTTTGTCACCAAGAATATCAAGCCACTGGGGGTTGCGGCCGGGCTGGTCGCGAGTCTGTTCGTTGCAACCGCAGCAGCGGGTGAGGTCGAGGACCGCATTGCTGAGCGCCTGGCCACAGCCGTGCCCGGCCTGAAGGTTTCTTCTGTTCGCGAATCCGAGGCCGAAGGCCTGTACGAAGTGCAGAGCAACAACGGCGAGACCATCTACACTACTGCGGATGGTCAGTACCTGCTGACCGGCGATCTGCTCAAGATCACCGATAATGGTATTGCCAATGTGACCGAACAGGGCAGGGCCGGGCAACGCCTGACGGCGATGGAGGAATACGGCTCGGAGGGGCTGATCACGTTCCCGGCAAGCGGTGAGGAGAAGGCGGTGATCAATGTGTTCACCGACATCGATTGCCCCTATTGCCGCAAGCTGCACGACGAGGTGCCCCAGCTCAACGATTACGGCATTACCGTCAATTACTATGCCTTCCCGCGCTCGGGTCCTGGCACACCGTCCTTCAAAAAGTACGTTTCAGTGTGGTGCGCCGACGATCAGCAGGCTGCCATGGATGCCGCCAAGTCCGGCAAGTCGGTCGAATCTGCCAGCTGTGACAACCCTGTGCTGGAGCAGTATCGCCTTGGTGGCCGTGTCGGGGTGACCGGCACACCGGCCATTCTGCTGGAAGACGGTAACATGGTGCGGGGCTATGTGCCGGCGGACAACCTGGCCAAGGGTCTCGGCCTCCTGTAAGTTGCCGGGCCGGGCATCAGGTCCGGCCCTGTTTTTTTTGCATACCACCTGACCGATTCAGGGCTTATTCAGCCGCCCCTGAATCGGTATACTATGCCACTTCATTGCAATCCATCAGCACCCCTTCGGGATCAGAGGTGAGAGTTTGAAAGACGTCAGTGTCGGAATCTGCGGACTGGGAACCGTTGGCGGCGGTACATTCAATGTTTTGACCCGTAACGCCGCGCTTATCGCGGGTCGTGCCGGTTGCAACATCCGAATTACCCGGGTGGCCAGCCGTCGCAGTCGCGACGACCTGGCTCTGGGGGATGTACCCTTCACCACTGACATTTTCGACGTCGTGAATGACCCGGCGGTGGATATCGTGGTCGAGTTGATCGGTGGCTATGACACCGCCAAGGAGCTGGTGCTCGCAGCCATCCGTAACGGCAAGCATGTGGTGACGGCCAACAAGGCCCTGATCGCGGTACATGGCAACGAAATCTTCGAAGCGGCAGAAAAGGCCGGTGTCGTGGTTGCTTACGAAGCCGGTGTCGCCGGTGGTATTCCGGTGATCAAGGCGGTGCGCGAAGGTATGGCCGCGAACCGGATCGACTGGATCGCAGGCATCATCAATGGCACCGGTAACTACATCCTGACCGAAATGCGTGCCGGCCGGGAATTCGGTGAAGTGCTCAAGGAAGCCCAGGACCTGGGTTATGCCGAAGCGGATCCGACCTTCGATGTGGAAGGTATCGATGCTGCCCACAAACTGACGATCCTGGCCTCCTCCGGGTTCGGTGTGCCGCTGCAGTTCGAGAAAGCCTACACCGAGGGGATTTCCTCCATCACCCCGTACGATATTGCCCACGCGGAATTGCTGGGGTACCGGATCAAGCATCTGGGTATCGCCCGTCGCCGCGATGACGGCATCGAGTTGCGGGTCCATCCCACACTGGTTCCCCGCAGTCACCTGATTGCCCAGGTTGATGGTGTTCTCAATGCTGTTCTGGTGGATGGCGATGCCGTCGGCCAGACCATGTACTACGGCCCGGGTGCCGGTGATGAGGCAACTGCTTCCGCCGTGATCGCCGATATTGTCGATGTGGCGCGAGCGGTGTCCATCGAGAGTGCCCTCCGGGTTCCGTACCTCGGCTTTCATCCGGAGGCCATGGAGGATCTGGGTGTCCTGCCGATGGAGGATATCCAGTCCGCCTATTACCTGCGCATCCAGGCCTTTGACCATCCGGGCGTGCTGGCCAAGATTGCCTCCATCCTGAGTGAGCATGGCATCAACATCGAGTCCATCATGCAGAAGGAGTCGGAGTTCAAGGACGGCCGGATTCCGGTGATCATCCTGACCCACACCGTCCAGGAGCGCCAGATGAACCTGGCGATCGAGGAGATGGAAGCGCTGTCGGATATCGATGGCAAAGTGGTCCGCATCCGCGCCGAAAACTTCAACTGACAGGTACGAACGTGAGATACATCAGTACACGGGGCGAAGCTCCTGCCCTGGGCTTTGAAGACGTCCTTCTGACCGGCCTGGCCAGCGATGGCGGCCTCTACGTTCCGGAATCACTTCCGCATTTCAGCCTGGAAGAGATCCGCAGCTGGCGTGGGCTGTCCTACAGCGAGCTGGCGTTCAACGTCATGCACCCGTTTGTGGACGATGCCATCCCGGCGGATGATTTCCGCAAGATGCTGGACGAAACCTACGCCGGTTTTGCCCATCAGGCGGTGGCGCCGCTGGTCCAGCTGGACACCAACGAATGGGTGCTGGAATTGTTCCGGGGGCCGACCCTCGCATTCAAGGATTTCGCCCTGCAACTGCTGGGCCGCCTGCTGGACTATGTGCTCGAGAAGCGCAACCAGCACGTGGTGATCATGGGGGCGACCTCCGGTGATACCGGTTCAGCGGCCATTGAGGGCTGCCGCCGTTGCGAGCACGTGGATATCTTCATCCTGCATCCGCACCAGCGGGTTTCCGAGGTGCAGCGCCGGCAGATGACCACGGTGAAGGGTGACAACATCCACAACATCGCAGTGAAGGGCAATTTCGACGATTGCCAGCGCATGGTGAAGGAGAGTTTCGGCGACCAGTCTTTCCTGGGTGGCAAGACCCAGCTGGCGGCGGTGAACTCCATCAACTGGGCGCGGATCATGGCCCAGATCGTGTATTACTTCCAGGCGTCTCTGGCCCTGGGTGGCCCGGATCGCAGCATGGCGTTCTCGGTGCCCACCGGTAATTTCGGCGATATCTTCGCCGGTTACCTGGCGAAGAAGATGGGCCTGCCGATCTCCCAGCTTGTGATTGCCACCAACCGCAACGATATCCTGCATCGCTTCATGAGCGGCAACAAGTATGAACAGCACCAGCTGGAACATACCCTTTCGCCGAGCATGGACATCATGGTGTCCAGCAACTTCGAGCGCCTGCTGTTTGATCTGCATGGCCGCGATGGTGCGGCGGTTAAGGAGCTGCTGGAGAATGCCGCCAAGGGTCCGGTCAGCATTGAAGACTACCGCTGGCGCCACGCCCGCAAGCTGTTCGACAGCGACGCGGTGGATGACAAGACCACCTGTGACACCATTCGCGAGATCTATGAGCGCAACGAATACCTGCTGGATCCGCACACCGCCATCGGTGTCCGTGCCGCACGCACCTGCCGCCGTGATCCCGCGGTGCCGATGATCACCCTCGGTACCGCGCATCCGGCCAAGTTCCCGGATGCGATTGCCGAATCCGGCCTCAGCGTGAAGCCTGAGCTGCCGGCCCACATGGCTGATCTGTTCGAGCGGGAAGAGCGCTACACGGTACTCGACAACGATGTGGCCGGTGTCCAGGCATTCATTGCCCAGCACTGGAAAAACGCCTGATCCGGTATGACACCGAAAAAGATCCTGCGTCGCCCCCGGCCGGACAACGTGCCGGCCTGGGGCCAAAACCTGCCTCCCTTGCTGCGCCGCCTCTATGCGGCCCGCGGCGTCACCTCCGATGAGCAACTCAGTTACACCCTGAAGCATCTGGCATCACCCCTGCAGTTGCGGGGCATCGACCGTGCCGTGGAGCTGCTGGCCGAGGCCATCGACCGGCAGCAGAAGGTGCTGGTACTGGGGGATTTCGATGCGGATGGCGCCACCAGCACGGCGGTGGCCATGCTCGGTTTGTCCATGTTGGGACTGGGGAATATCGATTTCCGGGTGCCCAGCCGGTTCGCGGATGGATACGGCCTGACCCCTGGCATCATTGAGCGCCTGAAAGAAGAGGGCGAGTTGCCGGATCTGCTGGTGACCGTCGACAACGGTATCTCCGCTATCGAGGGCGTCAGGGTGGCAAGGGATATGGGTATCCGGGTCGTGGTCACCGATCACCACCTGGCCGGCGAGGTGCTGCCGGATGCCGATGCCATCGTCAATCCCAATCAGCCGGGCTGTCCGTTTCTGAGCAAGAACGCCGCCGGGGTGGGTGTGATGTTCTATGTGCTCACCGCCCTGCGCAAGCACCTGCGGGAGGTTGGCAGGCTGCCGCAGCCGGAGCCGAACCTGGGGTGTCTGCTCGATCTGGTGGCCCTCGGCACGGTAGCGGACGTGGTGCCGCTGGATCACAACAATCGCATCTTCGTGGAGCAGGGGCTGCGCCGGATCCGGCAGGGTGAGGCAAGGCCGGGCATACTGGCTCTGCTGGAAGTGGCCGGTCGCGACCATGCCCACATCAGTTCCACCGATCTGGGTTTTGTCGTCGGGCCGCGTCTCAATGCCGCCGGTCGCCTGGACGACATGAGCGTGGGTATTGCCTGTCTGCTGGCGGACAATCCCGACGAAGCCCGGCGTCTGGCCTGGGAGCTGGACACCTTTAACCGCGAGCGCCGCACCATCGAGCGGGACATGAAGAGCCAGGCCCAGGAATTGCTGGCGTCCATGTCGCTGGAGATCGAGGGCCTGCCCTGGGGCCTGGCCCTGTTCGATCCGGATTGGCACCAGGGCGTGATCGGCATTCTGGCGGCCCGGATCCGTGAACAGACCCACCGGCCCACCATTGCTTTCGCACCCGATGACGATGGTGAGCACATCAAGGGCTCGGCCCGTTCGATTCCGGGCCTGCACATCCGTGATGCCCTGGCCGTGGTGGACGCCCGCCATCCCGGGCTGCTGAAAAAATACGGGGGCCACGCCATGGCCGCCGGCATGACCCTTGCCAAAGAAGACCTGGATGCCTTCAGCGACGCGTTCGACAAGGCCGTGCGGGACGCACTCACCCCGGAGGATCTGGAGGCGGCCATTATCACCGATGGCCCGCTGGGTGCCGATGAGCTGAACCTGGATACCGCTTACCTGCTGAAGCGGGCCGGTCCCTGGGGGCAGCATTTCCCGGAGCCGGTGTTTGATGGTGAATTCCGCGTGGTAAGCCAGCGCATTGTCGGGGAAAACCACCTGAAACTGGTGCTGCAACCGGCGGACGGAGGCGGAATCATTGACGGTATTGCCTTCAATACTGGGCCGGAAGTGCCGGATTACACCCGCTCGGGGGCAAGACTGGTGTACAAGCCGGATGCCAATACCTTTCGGGGGCGGACGAATCTGCAGTTGTTGGTGGATTACATCGAAGCCTTATAGGTGAAAATGGGGTCTGACCCCATGCGGGGTCAGACCCCGGAGTTTGCGGTTGGAACCGTTGCGTGGGCCTTTCGGTGAAGTTGGGGTCTGACCCCGCGGGGTCAGACCCCGTCTTCCGGTCAGCCCCTGAGTTTGCGTCGCAATTCCGTGGTACGGCTGATTTAAGCGCGGAATTCCGGTAGAATTCCGCCTCTGTTTTACACCCCATTTGCCAAAGCGAGAAAGGGTTTCATGGAAATCAATCCCATAGTGACGAAGATCAAAGAGCTTCGCGAGCGCACTGAAGCGCTGAGGGGGTATCTTTGACTACGATCAGCGTAGTGAACGTCTGGTCGAAGTAGAGCGGGAACTTGAACAACCCAGCGTCTGGGACGACCCGGAGCGGGCCCAGGGCCTGGGCAAGGAGCGGTCGGACCTGGAGCTGATCGTCCACACCATCGACAACCTAACCAACGGCCTCAGCGATGCTGAAAGCCTGCTGGAGATGGCAGTCGAGGAAGACGACGAAGGCACCGTTGACGAGATCCAGTCTGATCTGGACGCGCTTGACGGTAAGCTGCAGAAGCTGGAATTCCGCCGCATGTTCTCCGGCGAGATGGACGCCAACAACGCCTACCTGGACATCCAGGCCGGCTCCGGTGGCACCGAAGCCCAGGACTGGGCCAACATGCTGCTGCGCATGTACCTGCGCTGGGCTGAGCGCCGTGGTTTCAAGGCGGAGATTGTCGAACTGCAGGAAGGGGACGTGGCCGGCATCAAGAGTGCCACGGTTCACATCCAGGGCGACTATGCCTACGGCTGGCTGCGCACCGAAACCGGCGTGCACCGCCTGGTGCGCAAATCCCCGTTCGATTCCGGTAACCGTCGCCACACCTCGTTCTCTTCCGTGTTTGTCTCGCCGGAAGTGGATGACAGTTTCGAGATCGAGATCAACCCGGCCGATCTGAGGGTGGACGTTTACCGCGCCTCCGGTGCCGGTGGTCAGCACGTAAACCGGACCGAGTCCGCCGTGCGACTGACCCACAATCC
This sequence comes from Marinobacter szutsaonensis, assembly GCF_039523335.1. Classification (NCBI taxonomy): domain Bacteria; kingdom Pseudomonadati; phylum Pseudomonadota; class Gammaproteobacteria; order Pseudomonadales; family Marinobacteraceae; genus Marinobacter; species Marinobacter szutsaonensis. Next base: position 193,228 of record NZ_BAAAFC010000002.1, read on the forward strand.
GACCGGTATCGTGGTGGCCTGTCAGGCTGGCCGAAGCCAGCACCAGAACAAAGACCAGGCCATGAAGCAGCTGAAGGCCAAGCTCTTCGAGCGTGAGATGCAGCTGCGCAACGCCGAGAAGCAGAAGGCGGAGGATGCCAAGGCCGATATCGGCTGGGGTAGCCAGATCCGCTCCTATGTCCTCGATGACAGCCGGATCAAGGACCTGCGCACCAAGGTGGAAACCAGCAATACCCAGGCGGTTCTGGACGGCGATATCGACAAGTTCATCGAAGCCAGTCTGAAGATGGCGCTGTAACCGGCGCCATTCTCGTCCAACCCGATTAAACCGGACAATCCGAATCCTAGTGAGCCAACATGACTGAACACACCCAACACGCCGCACAGCACGAGGACAACAAGCTGATTGCCGAGCGCCGCGCCAAACTGGCCGACATGCGCCGCCACGGCCATCCGTTCCCCAATGACTTCCGTCGCGATGCCACCGCTGCCGAACTGCAGGAGAAATACGGTGATAGGAGCAAGGAGGAGCTGGAGCAGCTTGATATCAAGGTGGCCATTGCTGGTCGCATGATGCTGGACCGCAAGGCATTCAAGGTGGTTCAGGATATGACCGGCCGCATCCAGGTATATGCCACCAAGGATGTCCAGAAGGAAACCAAGCACTGGGATCTGGGTGACATCATCGGTGTCCGGGGTTCCCTGTCCAAATCCGGCAAGGGTGACCTGTACGTGACCATGGACGAGTACGTGCTGCTGACCAAGTCCCTGCGGCCACTGCCCGAGAAACACAAAGGCCTGACCGACATGGAGGCCCGCTACCGGCATCGCTATGTGGACCTGATGGTCAACGAGGAGACCCGCAAGACCTTCCAGATCCGCACGCGGCTGATCAACAGCATGCGCAACTACTTCAATGCCCGTGGTTTCATGGAAGTGGAAACCCCGATGCTGCAGGTGATTCCCGGTGGCGCCACCGCACGGCCGTTCGTGACCCATCACAATGCCCTGGGCATCGATATGTACATGCGGATTGCGCCGGAGCTGTTCCTCAAGCGGCTTGTGGTGGGCGGTTTCGAACGGGTCTTCGAGATCAACCGCAACTTCCGTAACGAAGGACTGTCCACCAGGCACAACCCCGAGTTCACCATGGTGGAGTTCTACCAGGCGTATGCCGATTACAACGATCTGATGGATCTGACCGAAGACATGCTCCGGCAGATCACCAAAGAAGTACTCGGTACCACCACCGTGGTCAACACCCGGGAGCTGGCGAACGGCGAGACCGAAACCGTGGAGTACGATTTCGGCATGCCGTTCAAGCGGATGACCGTGGTTGAGGCAATCCTGGAACACAATCCGGACATCCAGGCCGGTCAGTTGGGCGACGAAGCCAGCGCCCGCCGGGTGGCCGATGGACTGGGTATTCAGCTGAAGGACACCTGGGGCCTCGGCAAGGTGCTGGTGGAGATCTTCGAGGCAACCGCCGAGCACCTGCTGGTGCAGCCGACGTTCATCACCGACTATCCGAAGGAAGTCTCCCCGCTGGCGCGCTGCAAGGACGATGACCCGTTCGTCACCGAGCGTTTCGAGTTCTTCGTCGGCGGTCGCGAACTGGCCAACGGCTTCTCGGAGCTCAACGACGCCGAGGATCAGGCCGAGCGTTTCCACGCCCAGGTGGCGGAAAAGGACGCCGGGGATGACGAGGCGATGTTCTACGACGAAGACTACGTCATGGCGCTGGAGTACGGCTTGCCGCCCACGGCCGGTGAGGGTATCGGCATCGACCGACTGGCCATGCTGCTGACCGATTCGCCGTCCATCCGCGACGTTATCCTGTTCCCGCACATGCGCCCGGAGCACAAGGTAGAGCACCATCAGGCGGAAGACGAGGAATAACCGGTCAAACCCGGGGAAGGTCCCGAAGACGGGGTCAGATGAAAGCATTCATCTGACCCCATTTTCAGATCAGGAGTAACGGGTCAGCCTCGGTCCCGGGGGTTGAAGAACGCTTTATTCTGACCCCACTTTCAATCAACCCAGCGATCCCCCCAGGAGTCGGCCATGAACCCCGCCCAAACCCTGGCCAGCCAGCTCAAACCCGGCCGTGGCTGGGACGACCACCTCACCGGCGAATTCAACCAGCCCTACATGCAGCAGCTGGCGGCTTTTCTGGCGGCGGAAGAACAGGCCGGCAAGGTGATCTACCCGCCCAGCACCCACTGCTTTAATGCCCTGAACAGCACGCCGCTCGACAAGGTGGAAATAGTGATCCTCGGCCAGGACCCCTACCACGGCCCCGGCCAGGCCCACGGCCTGTGTTTCTCGGTGCGTCCGGAGGTTCCGGTTCCGCCCTCCCTGGTCAATATCTTCAAGGAAATCCGGGATGATCTGGGGATCGAGCCGCCGGATCATGGCTGCCTTCAGCCTTGGGCCGAGCGCGGGGTGTTGTTGCTCAACAGCGTGCTGACGGTCTTGCAGGGACAGGCCGGAGCCCATCAGGGCAAGGGCTGGGAAACCTTTACCGACAAGGTGATCGAGACCGTCAACCGGGAGCGCGACGGCGTGGTGTTCCTGCTCTGGGGCAGTTACGCCCGGAAAAAGGGCCAGCACATCGATCGCAGCCGGCACCTGGTGCTGGAGGGCCCGCATCCGTCGCCCCTCAGTGCCTATCGGGGCTTCTTCGGCTGCAAGCACTTCTCCCGGGCCAACGAATGGCTCGAGGGCAACGGGCAGCCGCCCATTGACTGGTCGCTGCCCGCCAAAGCGGAGCTGATTGCCCGCTATCGGAAACCGGTGTCAGCTGGCTGAAGGCTCCTGATCATCCCCTTGCTTACGCTCCGGTACGGCATAGGGCAGGGGAAGGACAGTCAGGTTGTTGCCCTCTGCCGTCAGCGGCTGATCCGCAGCATCGTGGCGGACCACCGCCAGCAATTCCACCGAACCATCGTTGAACCGCACACGGTTCACCACCGTGCCGACGCTCCGGTCGCCCTTTTTTATATCCGCGCCGGGCGTGACGTCGCCGGAACTCCGGAACCGGAACAGGCTTTTCTTCAGTTGCCCGAGGAAATGCATGCGGGCAATGACCTCCTGGCCGGTATAGCAGCCCTTCTTGAAATGGATGCCATCCAGGTGCTGGAGGTTGAGCATCTGCGGCACAAATGCCTCCCAACCTGCTTCATCGAGGGCCGGAACACCGGCGGCGATCTCGGTTGCGTGCCAGTCGGCCAGTGACAGCTGCGGGGCGCCCGCGAAATCCGGAGATTCACCGGAGGTCTGCCAGAGTTCGTACCGTTCGAGACCACGTTCGTCGGATTCAACCCGGATCAGGAGTCCCGACTCGAGCCTGAGAACGTCACCCGCAGCCTGAAGCCCGGAAACATCCCCGTCAGCGGCTGCCCGTGCCGTGTCCTGCCCGAGGATGCCCCAGATCATGCCCTGGTCCAGAGTCTCCATGGTCGTGCCCCGGAACAGCATCAGGTATTTCCGCAGCTGGGTCAGCGTCTGCTCTGCCAGTGCCGTCGGGAGATCCAGAACAACGCTGTCGCCGTCCCGTGCCAGTCGCGTCAGACAGTAGGCGCGTCCCTTCGGCGTGCTGGCAGCTCCGCGCAGGGCGCGATCACCGGTGACTTCCTCGAGGTGCTGGCTGAACTGCCCCTGCAGAAACTTGTCGGTTCCGGGGCCGGAAACCCGCACCAGGATCCGGTCAGAGAGCCTGGCGTAGCCCCGGTCGGGTAGCGGCAGGCTGGCGGTTTCTGGTTGCGTGGGGGCAGCAGTATCCGTGTCGGTCATGGAAACTCCGGGTGGTGTATCAGTTGGACGACTGCGACTGGCCCAGGCGCAGCCACTGGCGCAATCTGCGGAACTGGTCCGGGCAGACGTTGCCACCAGGCCATGGCTCAGGGGCCAGGAGAATAAGATAGTACGCCCCTAATCTGGAGCCTGTCGGGCGAAGTTTCAAGAGTGTCAGTATCGGGCCGAGCCGGCTGCTGCGGCAGGGCTGGACCGGAATGGCTTCCCGCCCGGTAAATCTCGCCTGCAGCTCACCGGCTTCCAGCGCCAGCCCGGTAACGGAGCGTTTGCCGCGTAGCAGGCCAAAGCGGCGAAAGTGCAGGATCGCACCGGCGCCGGCCACGGGAACGAAGAATAGCATCCAGGGCCGGCTCTCGGAGACTGCGGTCAGGACGAAGGCGAGCAGTGCCAGCCAGGGCAGGGTCGCAATCAGGCCGGCACTGACAGAGGGGCTCAGCCGGAGATCAATCCGGCTGGACACGGTTCAGGATCATGTCGACGATGCGCTGGAGATCCGGGTCTTCGGGCCGGCTGCGCTGCATGAACCACTCGAACATATCGGTGTCCTCGCAGCTCAGCAGTTTCTGGTATCGGGCCTGGTCCGCGGGATCAAGGTCGCGGTAAACCTCTTCCACGAAGGGCACCAGGAGTACATCAAGCTCCAGCATACCGCGGCGGCTGTGCCACCAGAGGCGCTTGAACTCGGGGTTGTCGGGCACGTTGGGGGTATTGGACATAATGGTATCGCCAGTTTTCCAGAGAAATTGAAGGATCAGGGGGCCTGAGTCCGGTAGGTGGTCGGAACCAGTACCGTATCGCGGGCTTCGTTGAGCAGTCCCGGGTAGTCAAGGGTGTAGTGCAGCCCCCTGCTTTCCCGGCGCTGCAGGGCCGAACAGATGATCAGGTCCGCCACCGTGACCAGGTTGCGCAGCTCCAGCAGGTCATTGGAGACCCGGTAGTTGCTGTAGAACTCGCTGATTTCCCGGTCCAGCAGGTCGACCCGGTGCTTGGCACGCTGGAGTCGTTTGGTGGTTCTCACAATACCGACATAGTCCCACATGAAGTGGCGCAGTTCGTCCCAGTTGTGGGAGATGACAACGTCCTCGTCGGAGTCCCGGACCTGGCTTTCGTCCCACTCCGGGGCTTCCGGGGGCGCCGGGATATCCGATTCCCGGCGGGCAATGTCGGCAGCCGCGGCCCGGCCATAGACCAGGCATTCCAGCAGGGAATTGCTGGCCATGCGGTTGGCGCCATGCAGGCCGGTAAAGGCCGCTTCGCCGACCGCATAAAGCTGGTTGATGTCGGTGCGGGCCCGTTCGTCACTGATGATGCCGCCGCAGGTGTAGTGGGCGGCAGGAACCACCGGAATCGGTTCTTTGGTGATGTCGATGCCAAAGCCCAGACACTTCTCGTAGATGGTCGGGAAGTGGTGCTTGATGAAATCCGCCGGTTTGTGGCTGATGTCCAGGTATACGTGGTCCACACCCAGTCGCTTCATCTCGTGGTCGATGGCCCGGGCGACAATGTCCCGGGGTGCCAGCTCGGCCCGTTCGTCAAACCGGTCCATGAAGCGGGTGCCATCGGGCAGCTTCAGCAACCCACCCTCGCCGCGAACCGCCTCGGTGATCAGGAACGATTTGGCGTGCGGATGGTAAAGGCAGGTGGGGTGGAACTGGTTGAATTCCATGTTGGCGACGCGGCAACCTGCCCGCCAGGCCATGGCAATGCCATCCCCGGAGGCACCATCGGGATTGGTGGTGTAGCGGTAGGCTTTCGAGGCACCCCCGGTGGCGATGACGGTGAACCGGGCCCGGAAGAGTTCCACATGATTGTCTTCCAGGTTGAGGATATAGGCCCCCACGCACCGGTTGCCCGGTAGCGACAGTTTCCGGTTGGTGATCAGGTCCACCGCCACCCGGTTCGACATCAGGTGAATGTTGGGTCGGGCCTGCGCCTGGGAGGTCAGAGTGGTGGACACGGCGTGGCCGGTGGCATCGGCGGCATGGATGATTCGCCGGTGACTGTGCCCGCCCTCGCGGGTCAGGTGGTAGTGCTCGCTGTCATCCTCCCGGGTAAAATCCACCCCGGAGTCGATCAGCCAGTCGATGCTGTCCTTGCTGTTCTCCACAGTGAAGCGCACAGCGTCCTCGTGGCAGAGACCGCCGCCCGCCGCCAGGGTGTCCTGGATATGGTTCTCGACCGAGTCCTTGTCATCGAGTACCGCCGCAATGCCGCCCTGGGCCCACAGCGTGGCGCCACTGCTGATGTCTGCCTTGCTGATGACCCCGATGCTCAGGTGGTCGGGCAGGTTCAGGGCGACGGTAAGACCGGCAGCTCCACTGCCGATTATGAGAACATCGTATTCGTAGGACTGTGGCATTGGATCGGTATCGCAGGCCATAATGTGGACGTGTATTGAACTAAACTTTACGCCTGCTGTCTATTTGGCCTGACGGCGCGCCCCTGTGGAGCGTGCGCCTAAAATGGACAAAAACGGACGCCGGACAGCAGTGATGACTCAAGCAAATCTCGCAACGGCCGAAAAGCTGGCCGCAACATCAGGGAAAACCGGCAAACCGTCCATGACGCCTGAACAGAATCAGACACAGGGTGAGCACTCCGACAGTCAGACGGACCTTCAGCTCGTACGCAAGGTCCGCAATGGCGATCGGGCGGCTTTCGACCTGCTGGTGGTCAAATACCAGACGCGCGTGGCCTCAATCATCAGCCGTTATGTCTACGATTCCCAGGAAGTGATGGACCTGACCCAGGAAACCTTCGTCAAGGCCTATCGAGCCATCGACCGGTTTCGTGGCGACAGCGCGTTTTACACCTGGCTCTACCGGATCGCGGTCAACACCGCTAAGAACTTCCTGGAGTCCCGGGGCCGGCGCCCGCAGGCCAGTGCCGATGTCTCCGACGCCGAAAATTTTGATGACGGTATCCGGCTCAGGGATCCCGCTTCTCCGGAACGGCTGTTACAGCGCGAGCAGTTGCAGGAGGAGTTGTCCCGGGCCATCGCTGAACTGCCGGAAGAGCTGCGCTCGGCCTTCCTGTTGCGCGAGTACGATGGCCTTAGTTACGAGGACATCGCCAAAATTCTGGAATGCCCGATCGGAACCGTCCGTTCCCGTATTTTCCGGGCCCGGGATGCCGTGGATCGGCACCTGGGTCCATTGCTCAATCACACAGAGACAACTTGAGGTTGCATCCGATGGATGATCGTCTCAGAGAAACCCTGTCGGCCATGATGGATGACGAAGCGGATGAACTATCGGTGCGCCGCCTGTTGTCACATCATGACCAGGCCAGGGTACGCGACCAGTGGCAGCGTTGGCAGCAGGTTCGGGATCTGATGCACAGTGGTCACACCCCGGCGGAGGGTGTTGATGTCAGCGCCAACGTTCGGGCGGCACTCGATGGCCGCTCGGGTACGGCCCATCGCCGAGTATCGGCCAGAACCGCGTCGTCGTCTTCACGCTGGCGCTGGCCGGCGGTGGCGATGGTGGCGGTGGCGTTGGTCGTGGGTTTCGGAGCAGGCGCTGGCTGGGACTCCCGGGAGGGATCTGCAACTGCCGGTGCGCCCGAAATCGCTGCGCAAGCGGTTCCTGACAGTGAGGTGGCTGCCGCCCAGGTCCGTGAAGTAACCCTGCAGGGGCTGGATGAAGAACAGTGGGAGCAGATGAGCCAGTACCTGCTGGAGCACGCCCAGCACAACAGTGTCGGGGCGGGTCGCGGTGCGGTCGGTTACGCCCGGGTGGTCAGTGCCGGCAATGGATACTGATATCTTGGAGTGCGAATGCGCATGAACAGGCTGTCCTCACGCTTGAGAGCTACTGGCATTCCGGCCCTGCTGCTGGCGGTTCTTGCCCTGGCAGTTCCGGGTCTGGCGGTGGCCGACAGTGACAGGGGTGAGGTGAACCAATGGCTGGAGCGCCTGGCGCCGGCCCTCAACATGACGTCCTATCGTGGCGTTTTCGTCTATGCCCGTGGCGATCAGGTGCACTCCATGCAGATTGCTCATCGATATCGTGACGGCGTCGTCGAGGAGCGTCTGGTGATGCAGGACGGAGGCAGCGGCGAGATTGTCCGTCGCGGTGTCAATGTGGTCTGTGTGCTGCCGGACCGGGGCCGGATTCGGCTGGATCAGGTTATTCCGTCAGGCCCTTTCGCGGAGGCATTTACCAGTCAGTTGATGCCGGTCAGCCGTTGGTACAGTGCCGAGATGGTGGGCGAGGACCGGGTCGCCGGCTATGAGGCGGTCGAAATCGCGCTCAGGTCCCGGGACGAGTACCGCTACAGCCACCGGTTGTGGCTCGAGAGAACAACCGGCTTGCTGGTGAAGAGCCATGTCAGGGCCTCGTCGGGTGACGTGATGGAGCAGTTCCAGTTCACCAGCCTGGAGATTACCGACAATATCCCGGATGAAGAGTTCGAGATCCGGACCGAGGGCCGTGAAATATCCCGAAACCTGGCCGCCGATGACGGGCTTGCCGAGGCCTCTCCGGTTTCCAGGATGAATGGCTGGGAGCTGGGGTGGCGTCCCGATGGTTTCGCACCCGCGGCGGCGCCCCGTGCCGGCCGTGGTCAGGTGGTCGCGTTCTCTGATGGTCTGGCGGCGTTCTCGGTATTTGTCGAACCGGCTGGCCGCCTGAACATGCCCAAGGGCGTTTCCCGCATAGGTGCCACAACCATCTACATGCATGCGCTTGAGTCCGGAGGACGTGAATTTCTGGTGACCGTGGTGGGTGAAGTCCCGCCGGCGACTGCCCGGAAAGTTGCCGAGTCGGTCCGGGTGCAGGACACCCTGGCGCTTGAGGGTAATGGCTCGTGATTACCGAGACCGGCAAGGTGATTGCGATCAAGGGCGATCATGCCTGGGTACAGACCATCCGGGCCAGCGCCTGCCAGAGCTGCTCGGCCCGCAGTGGTTGTGGCCAGAGGGCGCTGGCCTCGGTGACCGGTGGTCGGGCCAATCAGATCCTGGTCGCCAACAGCATCAATGCCAGGGTGGGCGATGAAGTGACCATTGGTATCGAGGAACAGGCATTACTCGGTGCCTCCATGCTGGTTTATGCCATTCCGCTCGGTGCCATGGTGCTGGGAACCATCGCCGGACATAATCTGTCAGGGGGCAGTGATGGTGGCGCCATGCTGGGTGCAGCTGCCGGTCTCGCTGGCGGCTTTTTCCTGGCCAGGCTTTTTTCTGGCCGTCGTGGCGGCTACGAGCCGAAGCTTCTGCGGCGCAATCCGGGTTGTGGCCCGAACCTGTCTATAAATCCTACCGATTTGTAAGTTGAAAACGCTTTTGCGGGCCTCAAAACTAATCTTATGAGTTGTTAATACAGGGGGTTCAACATGCCGAGAAAGATAACAGTGGCCACCCGCACCATGCCTGCATTCCGGATCGACAAGGTGTTCGGTGCCCTGCTGATGATGTCCGTCATGGTGATGGTGTTCTGGAGCCAGGGCGTTGCGGCCCGCAGCCTTCCGGACTTTACCGGGCTGGTAGAGGAAAACTCCGGTGCCGTGGTCAACATCAGCACCACCACCGAGCCCAAGGGTGGTAACACCGGATTCGGCGGCATGCCCTTTGATGAGCGCCAGCTGGAGCAGATGCCCGAGTTCTTCCAGCACTTTTTCCGCGGCCCCCAGTCGCCGTTCGGTGGTTCGCCCGGTGGCGCCCAGCCCCGGCGGTCCATGGGTTCGGGCTTCATCGTCTCCAGTGACGGTTACGTGCTGACCAACAATCACGTAGTCGAGGGAGCCGATGAAATTGTCGTTCGCCTGAACGATCGCCGCGAGCTGCCGGCCAAACTGGTGGGCACCGATCCGCGCTCCGATATGGCCGTACTGAAAATCGAGGACGGTGGTGACCTGCCGGTGGTCAAGGTTGGCAAGTCCCGGGATCTGAAAGTCGGCGAATGGGTGTTCGCCATTGGCTCACCCTTCGGTTTCGACTACACCGTGACCGCCGGTATTGTCAGTGCGTTGGGCCGTTCCCTGCCCAGTGAAAACTACGTTCCGTTCATCCAGACCGACGTTGCCATCAACCCGGGTAACTCCGGCGGGCCGTTGTTCAACATGGATGGCGAGGTTGTCGGTATCAACTCCCAGATCTATACCCGCTCTGGCGGTTTCATGGGCGTTTCCTTCGCCATCCCCATTGACGATGCCATGAATGTGTTCCGGCAGATCCGTGACAAGGGCATGGTGTCCCGGGGCTGGCTCGGCGTCCTGATCCAGGAGGTCAACCGCGATCTGGCCGAATCCTTTGGTCTGAAGCGGCCCCGCGGTGCGCTGATTGCCGAAGTGATGGAAGGGTCGCCGGCCGAGCAGGCAGGCCTGCAGTCCGGTGATATCGTACTCGAGTATGACGGCGATGAAGTCCAGTTCTCCTCGGATCTGCCACCCATGGTTGGCCGTACTCCGGTGGGCGAGACCGCCCGCCTGACGGTCCTGCGTGGCGGCGAGGAAATGACCCTGGAGGTGGAAATCGGTCAGCTGCCGGATGACGGCCAGGCCCAGAGCCAGGCGCCTTCTGGTAACGAGGGTGGCTCCTCTTCAGCACCTCTGGGCATGACCATTGAACCGCTGCCCGCGGAACTGGCCGATTCGCTCGGGGTTCCGGGCGGTGTGGTGGTCACCGATATCGGCCGCGGTCCGGCGTTCGAAGCGGGGATCCGGCCCAAGGACGTGATCACCGAGATCAATCGCCGTGAGGTGCGTTCGGTTTCCGATTTCCGGGAAGTGGTGTCATCCCTGCCGGAAGGTCGGGCCGTATCGGTGCGGATCGTACGTCAGGGCAGGGCGCTGTACCTGGTCATGAAGCCCTGATCCGGTAATCCTGAAGCCGTAAATAGCAGTCAGAAAGCCCCCTGGCCGGTCGGAGCGACAGGCCAGGGGGCTTTTGCTATACTCGCGCGAACCGAAAAAAAAGAGGCCAAGGAACGGACCCGGACCGATGATGAACAAGAAGGAACTTCCCCTCCGCAGACTGCTGGAATTCCGCAATGCCTGGGTAGCCTGGCTGGTCTTCGCCGTTGGTATCGCTGTAACGATTGTCCTTTGGCAGGTGTCGATCCGTCTGGTGGAGGATCGCACCGAGGCACGGTTCCGGACCCAGTCGCTTCAGCTCAAGACCGCCATCGAGGAACGCCTGCTCAACTACGAGCAGGTTCTGGCCGGCAGTGCCGGACTCTTTGCCGTCGCCGGCGATGTCTCCCGGGAACAGTGGCGTGAATACGTCGACAAGGTCGATATCAACCGTTATTACCCCGGAATCCAGGGCATAGGTTATGTCCGGCGTATCGGGGTGCGGGGAATGGCCGATCATATTGCCTCGGTCAGGGCCGAAGGGGTGCACAATTACCTGGTGACCCCGCTGGGTACCGGCCCCTACTACTACCCCATGGTTTACCTGGAGCCGGGCACCGAACGGAACCGGCGCGCGCTCGGCTATGACGCGTTCAGCGATCCCAGACACCGGCAAGCCATGGAACAGGCCAGAGACGAGGCTGTTCCCACGGTCACCCCCAAGGTGGTGCTGGTTCAGGAGGAGGTGGCCGAGGATCAGGCCAGCTTCCTGATGTACTATCCGGTCTATCAGGGCGGTACCATTCCCGAGAACCGTGCCGAGCGGCGCATGATGCTTGCCGGGTATGTTTTCAGCGCTTTCCGAATGAACAACCTGCTCGATGGCATTGTCGGGCTGATTGCACCTTTTCTCGATGTCAGGATCTACGACAACGGCGTCATCAGCCGGGATGCGGTGATGTACGGCTCGAACCTGGGCTCCCTGGATAACGAGTTCAGTTTCGAGATGAGCCAGACCATCACCCATGGTGGCCGTGACTGGCTGCTCCAGACCCGTTCCACCCCGGCTTTTGATTACCTGGCCTCCGACCCGCGGCCGCCCATCGTCCTGGGCAGCGGTGTGGTCATCAGCGTGCTGCTGTTCCTGTTCGTGCTTGTCCTGGTTCGTTCCCGCCTGATGGCCCAGATCACCGCCGGCCGTTACCGGGCCATAACCGAGGGTGCCGCGAATGTGACCCTGGTGATGGACCGTAATGGTCAGCCCCGGTATGCCAGCCCCTCCAGTCTCGACATCCTCGGGTTCGAGCCGGAGAAAGTGCCTGAACTGGCCTTCGGGGACCTGGTCCACAGTGACGACTTGCCTCAGCTTCAGCGCGGGTTTGAAGAATCGGTGAAGTCTCCGGGCAAGCAGATGCCGGTCATCCGGGCCCGCATCAGGGATGCCGGTGGCCAATGGCGGGACATGGAAGGCACCTATACCGCCATGTTGTCGGTGCCGGGGGTCAATGGTGTGGTGCTCAGCCTTCGCGACCTCACCCAGCTCAAGGCGGCGCAATCTGAATTGCATCGACTGGCGTTCTACGACCCGCTCACCGGCCTGGCTAATCGCCAGCTGTTCCGGGACCGTCTCAACCATGTGGTGCGTCGATGTCGCCGCAGCGGAGACTCGGCCGCGTTGATGTTCCTGGATCTCGACGGCTTCAAGCGCATCAACGACACCCTGGGCCATGATGCCGGCGACGAGTTGCTGCGTCAGGTTGCCTATTGGCTGGAAGGGTGTGTCCGGGAGGAAGATTCGGTCGCCCGGCTGGGCGGTGACGAATTTGTGGTGCTGCTTTCCAGGATCAGTGGCCCCGATGCCGCCGGCAAGGTAGCGGATACCATTCTGCGCCGTTTGTGCCAGCGGGTCCGGCTCAATGACCACGAAGTGGGTGTGACCGTCAGTATCGGTATCACCATGATGCCCCAGGACAGCGAGGATTCCGGCACGCTGATGAAGTACGCGGACCTGGCGATGTACCGGGCCAAGGAACTCGGCCGGAACACCTACCAGTTCTTCACGCCGGCAATGAATATCCAGGCCGCCCGGCGGCTATTGCAGCAGGAAGAGTTGGCGACCGCCCTGGATGAGGACCGCTTTGTCCTGCACTACCAACCCAAGGTGGACCTGAATACCGAGCGGGTCATCGGGGTTGAAGCTTTCCTGCGCTGGCATCATCCCGAGAAAGGTCTGGTCTCGGCCCAGCAGTTTATCGGGCTGGCTGAAGAAACCGGGCTGATCGTGCGCCTGGGCGAACAGGCACTGCGGCAGGCCTGTATCCAGGTGCAGGCCCTTGAGCGGGCCGGCTTTGAGTCCCTGAAAATGGCAGTGAACCTCTCGGTGCGCCAGCTGACCGACAACGGATTCCTGGACATGATTCGCCAGGTGATCACCGAAACCGGTGTCTCACCGGAGCGCCTGGAGCTGGAGATGCCGGCGGAGTTGCTGAACGAGGACCCGCGCATGCTGAGGGAGTTGCTGGTCGCCCTCAACGACCTCGGTGTCTGCCTGATTCTCGACGATTTCGGCACCGGCTCCTGCTCACTGGTGGCGCTGCAGCAGCTGCCGCTGGACGTAATCAAGATTGACCATCGCTTCATTCGCGACATTCCCTACAACGTCAGTGCCACCGATGTCGCCTCCGCCGTTATCGCGCTGGCCCGTAACCTGCACCTGACGGTGGTGGCCGAGGGCGTGGAAACGCTCCAGCAACTGAGCTTCCTGAAAACCGCCGGTTGTGCCCAGTGCCAGGGCAACCTATTCAGTTATCCGCTGGATGAGGATGCCCTGATCGGCTTCCTGATTCGCCAGTATGAGAAACCGCTGATTTCCTGATCATGGCAATGGCCGGCGGTAACCGGTAAAATCACGCCGTTCCCGGATCCCGGTAGCGGCCCCTCCGGGCTCAATCCTTCGTCTTAATTATGAGTATTCATTTTCTGTGACTGAACTGAGCCGAATCCGTAACTTTTCCATCATCGCCCACATCGACCACGGTAAATCCACCCTCGCTGATCGTTTCATCCAGATCTGTGGCGGCCTGACGGACCGTGAGATGGCCGAGCAGGTCCTGGATTCCATGGACCTGGAACGGGAGCGCGGGATCACTATCAAGGCCCAGAGTGTCACGCTCAACTACAAGGCCCGGGATGGTGAGACCTACAAACTGAATTTTATCGATACCCCGGGTCACGTGGATTTCTCCTACGAGGTGTCCCGCTCCCTGTACGCCTGTGAAGGTGCGCTGCTGGTGGTGGACGCCGGGCAGGGTGTTGAAGCCCAGTCTGTGGCCAACTGTTATACCGCCATCGAGCAGGGGCTCGAGGTGGTGCCGGTCCTGAACAAAATGGACCTGCCTCAGGCCGAGCCGGACCGGGTGGCCGCCGAGATCGAGGACATTATCGGCATTGAGGCATCCGATGCCGTGCGCTGTAGCGCCAAGAGTGGCCTGGGCGTGGAGGATGTGCTGGAAGATCTGATCCGCAAGATTCCGCCGCCCAAGGGCGACCGTGGCGCGCCCCTGCAGGCGCTGATCATCGATTCCTGGTTTGATAACTATCTGGGCGTGGTTTCCCTGGTACGCGTCACCGAGGGTACTTTGCGCAAGGGCGACAAAATTGTAATCAAGTCCACCGGCAAGGCCTGGAATGCCGACAAGGTGGGCATTTTCAATCCCAAGCCCAAGGATACCGATATCCTCGAGGCAGGTGACGTAGGTTTCGTGGTCGCCGGCATCAAGGACATCCATGGTGCGCCGGTGGGCGATACCATCGTGCACCAGAAGTTCGCGGCAGAAACCCCGATGCTGCCTGGCTTCAAGAAGGTCAAGCCACAGGTCTACGCCGGCCTGTTCCCGGTCAGCGCGGACGACTACGACGACTTCCGTGACGCCCTGGAAAAGCTGACCCTGAACGACGCCTCCCTGTTCTTCGAACCGGAGAACTCCGACGCCCTCGGTTTCGGTTTCCGCTGTGGTTTCCTGGGCATGCTGCACATGGAGATCATTCAGGAACGGCTCGAGCGCGAGTATGACCTGGATCTGATTACCACCGCGCCGACGGTAATTTATGAAGTGGTGACCAAACAGGGTGAGACCCTGTCGGTGGACAACCCCTCGAGGCTTCCGGATATTGGCTCCATCGAGGAAATGCGTGAACCCATCGTGGAGGCCAATATCCTGGTGCCGCAGGAGCACCTGGGTAACGTGATTGCCCTGTGCGAGGAGAAACGCGGCATTCAGAAGAACATGCACTTCATGTCCACCCAGGTGCAACTCACCTACGAGTTGCCCATGGCGGAAGTGGTGATGGACTTCTTTGACCGGATCAAGTCGGCCAGCCGTGGTTTTGCCTCCCTGGATTACCACTTTGTGCGCTTCCAGCCGGCGAACCTGGTACGCCTTGACGTGCTGATCAACGGCGAGCGTGTGGATGCCCTCGCGCTGATCGTTCATAAGGAGCAGGCGCACTACAAGGGCCGGCAGCTGATCGACAAGATGAAAGAGCTGATTCCCCGGCAGATGTTTGATATCGCCATCCAGGCGGCTATCGGCACCCATGTGGTGGCCCGGGTGACCGTCAAGGCTCTGCGCAAGAACGTTACCGCCAAATGTTACGGTGGTGACGTCAGCCGTAAGAAGAAACTGCTGCAGAAGCAGAAAGAAGGTAAAAAGCGTATGAAGCAGCTGGGTAATGTCGAGGTGCCTCAGGAAGCGTTTCTTGCCGTGTTGAAAGTCGACAAATAACAGAAGGCACCCGGATGGATATCGATTTTCCCCTGGTTCTGGTAGTACTGACCTTTGCGACAGGTCTGATCTGGCTGGCGGACAAGCTATTCCTGCGTGAACGCCGGCTTGCGTCGGCCCGGGCCAGCAGCCCGGGCACCGGCCAGGAAGATGAAGCGGTATCCGGCGAGGAGGAACCGAAAGAGCCTTACCTGGTTGATCTGAGCCGTTCGTTCTTCCCGGTTCTGGCCATCGTCCTGATCCTGCGCTCATTCCTGGTAGAACCGTTCCAGATTCCCTCTGGCTCCATGTTGCCGACACTGGAAGTGGGTGATTTCATCCTGGTCAACAAGTACGCCTATGGAATTCGCCTGCCTGTGGCCGGTACCAAGATCCTGGAGGTCGGCGACCCCGAGCGGGGCGATGTCATGGTGTTCAAGTACCCGGAAGACGGGGCCACCAACTACATCAAGCGGGTGATCGGACTGCCGGGCGATCGCATCCGGTACCAGGACAAACAGCTGTTCATCAATGGGGACCAGGTGGATAGCCGGTTCGTTGCGCGGTTGCCACCAATGGAGTTGCGGCGCGAGGACCTCGGAGAGGTGGAACACGATATCTTCCTGACTCTCGGACGGGCCGGCAACTCCGGTGAAGGCGAGTGGGTAGTTCCCGAAGGCCATTACTTCGTGATGGGCGATAACCGGGACAACAGCAATGACAGCCGCTACTGGGGCACGGTGCCGGACGAACTGATCGTCGGCAAGGCCTTTGCGATCTGGATGCACTGGAAATCGATCACCAGTCTGCCATCCTTTGATCGTGTCGGTGGTATCGAATAACGCAGACTAATCTGGAGTGCAGTTATAATGAAGAAAAACAATCTCTCCACGATGGGGCGTCAGGGCGGCGCATCCGTCCTGACCATTCTGATCATGGTGCTGTTTTTCGGCAGCCTGCTGACACTGGTGGTCAAGCTGGGGCCAGTCTATATCGATGACATCACCATTCAGGAGGCCCTGGAGAGCCTGGATGGCACGGAGGGTCTTTCGACCATGGGGCCTGCGCAGGTGCTTACCCTGATCAACAAGCGCCTGAGCGTCAACAATGTGCGTGGCTTCGATCCCAAGCATATTTCCGTGGAAAAGAATGGCGAGTTCGTCGTGATCAAGGTGGATTACGAGGTTCGCAACAACCTTTTCAGTAACGTGGATACTGTTATCCACTTCAAGCATGAGTATGAGTTGAAGGGCAAGTGAGTTCACAACCGGATCTGGATCAGTTACAGCGGCGCATCGGCTATCAGTTCAAGTCTCCCGAACGGCTGCTGCTGGCGCTCACACATCGCAGCTACGGCAACCAGAACAACGAGCGACTGGAGTTCCTGGGGGACTCCATCGTCAATATGGTCATCGCCGAGTACCTGTTCCTGAACTTTGACAAGGCCAGGGAAGGGCAGCTGAGCCGGCTGCGTGCCCGCATGGTCAAGGGCGTGACCCTGGCGGAGATCGGGCGCGAGTTCGAGCTGGGGAAATACCTGCGCCTGGGATCCGGTGAACTCAAAAGCGGCGGATTCCGCCGGGAGTCCATCCTCGCCGATGCTGTCGAATCCATCATCGGCGCCATCTATCTGGACAGCGATTTCCACACCTGTCGTTCCCAGGTGCTGCGGTGGTTCGAGCAGCGCCTGCGAAACCTGGATCTGCAGGATACCCAGAAAGATCCCAAGACCCGGCTGCAGGAGTATCTGCAGTCGCGGCAGTTCCCGCTGCCCCGCTATGACGTCATCTCAGTCGACGGCGAAGCACACAACCAGACCTTCCATGTATCCTGCGCCCTGCCATCCCTCGACCGCAAGACTACCGGCACCGGTAACAGCCGGCGTGTGGCCGAGCAGCAGGCGGCCCGTAACGCCCTGAAAGAGCTGGGTGTGGAGAATTCCTGATGAATGATATTACCCGTCCCGAGAATCCCGACAGCCGTTGTGGATTCGTGGCCATTGTCGGCCGCCCGAATGTCGGCAAGTCCACTCTGCTGAACCATATCCTGGGACAGAAGCTGAGCATTACCTCCCGCAAGCCCCAGACCACCCGACATCAGGTGCTGGGCATCAAGACCGACGGTCCGGTCCAGGCCATCTATGTGGACACCCCGGGCATGCATGAAGACGAGCCCCGGGCCCTGAACCGTTACATGAACAAGGCGGCCTCGTCGGCCCTGATTGATGTGGATGTGGTGGTGTTCGTGGTGGACCAGTTGGCCTGGACCACCGCGGATGAAATGGTGCTGGAGAAGCTGTCCAGGGTGAAGTGCCCGGTGATCCTGGCCGTCAACAAGGTCGACAAGGTGGAAAACCGGGACGCCCTGTTGCCGCACCTGGAGATGCTGTCGAAGAAGCGGGAATTCGCGGAAATCATTCCGCTGTCGGCGCTGCGGGAAACCAACCTTGAACCCCTGGAAGAGGCGGTTGGCCGCTACCTGCCCGAGAGTGTGCACTTCTACCCGGATGACCAGATCACCGATCGCAGCGAGCGATTCATGGCAGCGGAAATTGTCCGGGAAAAGATCACCCGTCAGCTGGGTGCCGAGCTGCCCTATTCCGTGGCAGTGGAGATTGAAGAGTTCAAGCATCAGGGCAAGACCCTGCACATTTCCGCCCTGATCCTGGTGGAGCGGGAAGGCCAGAAGAAAATCATCATCGGCGACAAGGGCGAGCGCATGCGTCGCATCGGCCAGGAAGCCCGCACCGACATGGAGCGGATGTTCGGAAGCAAGATCATGCTCCGGCTGTGGGTCAAGGTGAAGCGCGGCTGGGCGGACAGTGACCGGGCACTCAAAAGCCTGGGCATGAACGACTTCTGAGGCGTCTATGAGGGGGCCGGAACAGCAGGAGCCCGCCTATGTCATCCACCGTCGCCCGTGGCGGGAAACCAGCCTCATGGTGGATGTCTTCACCCTGAACCGGGGCCGGATGACAGTCATCGCGCGTGGGGCGAACAGTGCCAGAAGCCCGCTGAAGGCCCAGCTTCAACCTTTCCAGCCGCTGCTGCTGGATTGGACCGGGCGCGGTGACCTCAAAACCCTGACTCAGGTTGAGGTGCGTCCCGGGCCGGAGCTCAGGCGCACCGCGTCGCTCTACAGCGGACTGTACCTGAATGAATTGCTGCAACGCATTCTGCCTGCGGCCGATCCTCATCCCACTCTGTTTGCCGCCTACATCGATGCCATCAGCGAACTCTCTGCCACCTCCGACATAGAACCGGTGCTGCGCCGGTTCGAGCGGACCTTCGCCGGCGCCCTTGGCTACGACTTTGCCTGGGACCAAACCACCGATACCGGTGAAGCGGTCGAGGCCGGCCAGCGCTACTGCTATGATCCGGAACAGGGCATTGTCTCGAAACCTTTTCAGGGCGTACGTTTGCAGGATTTACCGGGTGAGGTTCTGCTGGCGGTCGCCGCCGGCGACCTGGAATCCGCCGCCAGCCGCCGGATTGCCAAACGGGTCATGCGGGTGCTGGTCGATTACCTGCTGCAGGGCCGCCCATTGAACAGTCGAAGCCTTTTCAGTCACCTTCGGGGAGAACACCATGAATCCTAGAGTATTGCTTGGCGTCAACATCGATCACGTGGCCACCCTGCGCCAGGCCCGAGGCACCCGTTACCCGGATCCGGTACAGGCGGCGATCCTTGCCGAGGAAGCGGGGGCCGACGGTATCACCATTCACCCCAGGGAAGACCGGCGCCATATCCAGGACCGCGATGTTCTGCTGCTAAGGGAAGTCCTGCAGACCAAGATGAATCTCGAAATGGCCGTCACCGACGCCATGCTCGCGTTTGCGGAGCAGGTGCGTCCTGAGTGTGTCTGCCTGGTGCCCGAGAAGCGGGAAGAGCTGACCACCGAGGGTGGACTCGACGTTGATGGCCAGGAAACGCGGGTCGCCAAGGCGTGCGAGCGGCTGGGCCGGATCGGTGCCGAGGTTTCCCTGTTCATTGATCCGGACCCGGTCCAGATCGATGCTGCGGTTCGCTGTGGTGCGCCGGTGGTAGAGTTGCATACCGGCGAATATGCCGAGGCAAAAACCGCCGAAGAGGAAGACAAGGCGTTTCAGATCATTGCCAATGCCGTGGCCTATGCCCGCAAGAAGGGGCTGATCGTGAACGCCGGCCACGGTCTCCACTATCACAACACCGAGCGGGTGGCCGCCATCCCCGGCATCAACGAGCTCAATATCGGCCACGCCATCATTGCCCGGGCCGTGTTCACTGGCCTGAAAGAAGCGGTAGCCGACATGAAGGCCATTATTGACCGGGCCTGCGGCCGCGCCTGACGCCGGGATTCAGGGCGCGGTGCCGGTCTGGTACTGGTCCTGCCGGAATAGCGGTTGCCAGTCGGTCTGCTCGCTCCAGGCGTGCAGTCGCTCCATGGCCTCCAGCAATTGATCCTTGTGAGCCCCGATATCCGGGGCCGAGCACTTAAGGGCGGTTTCCAGCTGGTTGGCGGCGGCTCTCAACTCCGGCACACCGCAATAGCGGGTAGCACCGTGCAGTTTGTGGACACAGTCCAGCAGACTGTCCATATCGCTCTCTGCCCAGAAATCCCGGATTTTCTGCATATCCGGGCGCAGCTGTTCAACCAGCATGCTGAACAGCTCTTCCGCCAGATCTGCCTTGCCGGCAGCCAGCTGGATACTCTCTGACACACTGACGCAATCCTCCTGCACCCTGCGCGAAGAAGGCCGGAGCGGCTTCCGGGTATCCCGGACTTCGGAAAAATTGGGTGGAGTGCTGCGATTGCCGCAATCATACCCTGTGTATTCCCGGATAATCGCGGTCAGCTCACTACTGCTGATCGGCTTGGCCATGTAACCGTCAAATCCCTGCTTTGCCAGCGCCTCCTGTTCATCGGCAAGGGCATGGGCGGTCAGGGCGATGATGGGGGTCCGGTGGGTGTTGGTGTCCAGCTCGCGGATCCGGGCGGTGGTCTCGACGCCATCCATGCCAGGCATCTGCAGGTCCATGAACACCAGGTCGAAGGCCTTCTGCCGTGCCTTACTCAGGGCGTCGAAGCCGTTGCAGGCCGACTCCGCCTCCAGCTGGCAGTCATCCAGCAGGGCCATGACCAGCTTCAGGTTGGCCTCGTTGTCGTCCACTGCGAGTACCCTGGGGACGTTGTTCCGGGCCTGGCGCCCGGCGCCAGGAGAGAAACTGTCGATGGCCCGCCCGCCGGCGTTGATGCCGTGCACGAGGAGCAGCAGTTCGTCATAGAGGGCGTTGCGGCACACCGGCTTGGTCAGATGACCACTGGCGAGCCCCGAAAGCCCGGGATCATGGCTTTCCAGGGTAGGCGTGAGCAGCAGCGTCCGGCAATCACGCTCGACTTCGAGGTTATGCAGCAGGTTGCGGTACTGGCTGGAGTTGAGCAGGTTCCGGGTGATGCCGACAATGGCAACCGCGTAGCCGGCCTGGCTTTTCTGGGCTTCCTCGATCTGTTCCTGCATGGCACCGGAGGAGGCAACGCGATCCACCACCATGCCCCAGTCCCGAAGCATATGCTCGACGGCCAGCCCCGTGGTCTTCTGATGTTCCAGGTAGAGAACCTTTTCGCCTTTCAGGGCGTCCCTGGGCGTGACGGCCTCGCCGGTGGCTGACAGTTCGGTGCTCAGGGTGAACCAGAAGGTGGAACCCTTGCCCAGCTCACTCTCCAGCCCGATCTGGCCGCCCATTTCCTCCACCAGGCGCTTGGAAATGGCCAGCCCCAGGCCGGTCCCGCCATATTGCCGGGCAGTGGAGGCATCCGCCTGACTGAAGGCATTGAACAGGGATTGCTGCTGGGCCCGGGAAAGCCCGACGCCGGAATCGGTAATGCTGATCTTCACGGTCACCTGGTTGCTCTCCTGGTCCTCGTCCTCCAGGCTGGCCCGCAGCACCACTTCCCCGGTCTGGGTGAACTTGATGGCGTTGTTCACCAGGTTGGTGATGATCTGCTTGACTCGCAGCGGATCGCCCATGACGTTGTCCGGCACATCGTTATAAACGAGCGGCGCCAGATCCAGGTTCTTACTGTGGGCCGCCGGCGCCAGCATGACCATGACTTCCTCGATGATGTCCCGAAGCTGGAAGGGCACCCGGTCCAGAATCAGTTTGCCAGCTTCGATCTTGGAGAAATCCAGGATGTCGTTGATGATCGTCAGCAGGATCTCCGAGGATTTCCGGATGGTGTTGAGATGGTCCCGTTGTTGCCGGGGCAGGGGGCTCTTCAGCAGCAGTTCGGTGAAGCCGATGATGCCGTTGAGCGGGGTCCGGATCTCGTGGGACATGTTGGCCAGGAATTCCGATTTGATCCGGCTGGCTTCCAGTGCCTCCTTGCGGGCAAAGTCCAGCTCGATGTTCTGGATCTCGATGGTTTCCAGGGTCTCGCGCAGGTCGCCGGTGGCCTGATCGATATTCTGCTGCATCTCGGCCTGGGCCTTGCTCAGCTCCTCGGCCATGTCATTGAGGCCGGATTCGAGCTGCTCGAATTCCGGGCCGGCACCGGTATGGACCCGGGTATCGAGCTTGCCTTCCTTGAGCTTGGCCACCGCCTCGTTCAGCTCGAACACCGGGTCGGTGAAGGCGCGGCTCAGGCGCATGGCGATGGCCAGACTCAGGAGCACGCCACCGAGCACCAGCAGCAGGGAAATGAGCATGGCCTTGTAAGTTTCTTTCTCGGTGCGGACATGGGACATCTCCACCGATACCCAGCCGAGCGGCTCCTTCAGCTGGCTCATGGACTGGCGGGCGTCCGGATCGAGCATGGTCTCGATCATCAGGTCCTGCAGATGCACGGGGGTCACGAACCGCGTACTGTCCTCACTGGCCATACGCATGGCATGGTCAGGGGGAAGGGTTCCGGAGGCGGGTGCCTGGGAGCTGCCGGGCCCGGTGTGCAGCAGTCGACGGCCGTCGCTGCCATAGAAGGTGATCGAGCGGACATCCTGTTCTTCCAGCAGAGCGTTGGAAAGGCTGCTCAGCAAGCTGCGATTGGCGGTAAACAGGCCATACTCGGAGCCTGCAGCCAGCTGCCGGGACAGTGATTCCCCGCGATCGCTGAGCAGGCTCTCGATGTTGTTTACCCAGCTGTAGGTAAAGAACAGCCCGAGAATCAGGGTGGTCAGCAGGGTGGGGACCAGAGTCACCACCAGCACTTTCTTGCGAATGCCCCAACGCCGCATACGATTTTCCTGAAAATTGCCCTGCCACGGGAATGAACCCGTAGTCACTTCCCTGTCAGAATAGATGATCCGGCCGGGACTGACTGTGGTATCTGTCCCGGACCAGACAGAAAAAGTACAGGTTATAGCCGCCGGTCATGGATATAGCGAGAAGCTGTATTGGGATGCCGGGGCCATAACGCGTATGATTCGGAGCCAAAAGTGTACCACAGGGTTTTATTATGAATGTCCCCACCATTGAAGATTATGTTGGCCATACCCCGCTGGTCCGCCTGCAGCGCCTGCCGGGTGATACCAGCAATGTCATCCTGGCCAAGCTTGAGGGCAATAACCCGGCCGGTTCGGTGAAGGACCGCCCGGCACTGAGCATGATCCAGGAGGCCGAGCGCCGTGGCGAGATCAAACCCGGGGATACCCTGATCGAAGCCACCAGTGGCAACACCGGAATCGCCCTGGCCATGGCGGCGGCGATCAAGGGCTACCGCATGGTGCTGATCATGCCGGCCAACATGAGCGAGGAGCGTCGGGCTTCGATGCGCGCCTATGGTGCCGAAATCATTACCGTCAGCAAAGAAGAGGGCATGGAGGCAGCCCGCGACCTGGCCCTGGCGATGGAAGCCGAAGGCAAGGGAAAGGTGCTGGACCAGTTCAGCAATCCGGATAATCCGCTGGCCCACTACCGCACCACGGGCCCGGAGATCTGGGAGCAGACCGAAGGGCGGGTGACCCACTTTGTCAGCTCCATGGGTACCACCGGAACTATCATGGGGGTCTCCCGCTACCTGAAGGAGCGTAACCCCGATATCCGCATCATCGGCCTGCAGCCGAAGGAAGGCGCCTCGATTCCCGGCATCCGCCGCTGGCCCGAGGAATACCTGCCGAAGATCTACGATGCCAGTCGCGTGGACCAGGTGCTCGATATCGGCCAGGACGAGGCCGAGAACACCATGCGAGCCCTGGCCGCCCGGGAGGGCATCTTCTGTGGGGTGTCCTCCGGCGGTTCGATCGCAGCGGCCCTGAAGTTGTCAGAGCAGGTTGAAAACGCCGTGATCGTGGCCATTATCTGTGATCGCGGTGACCGGTACCTGTCGACAGGTGTCTTTCCCGGCGCCTGAACCAGCCAGCAAGAGATTTCAGTATGAGTAGAAGACGCAGGAAGGTTCTGCCCAAGGAGCCTGTGCGCTGTGTAATTGAAACCCTGAGCCATGACGGCCGGGGTATCGCCCGCAATGACGGCAAGACCCAGTTCGTGGATGGCGCACTGCCCGGCGAAACGGTGATGGCGAAAGTGGTCTCCACCCGCAGCAAGTTTGACGAGCTGCGCACCCTGGAGGTGCTGGAAGCCTCGTCCGAGCGCCAGGAGACCCCCTGTGAGTTTGCCGATCTTTGCGGCGGCTGTAGCCTGCAGCACATGAGTGGCGATGCCCAGATCCGGTTCAAGGAAGACACCCTGCGCCAGCATTTTGCCCATTTCGGGGGCATCGAGCCGGAGGAATGGGTGGCGCCCATGCGTTCCGAGGCCAGCCTCGGCTACCGGCGCAAGGCTCGCCTGGGCGTCCGTTTCGTCAAGGCCCGGGAATCCGTGCTGGTGGGATTCCGGGAGAAGCGCAACAGCTTCCTGACCGATATCGATCGCTGTGTGGTCATGGATCCGCGCATCGGTGAGCGAATCCTGCCGCTGCGCGAATTGCTGCACAGCATGGATGCCTTCGACCGGATTCCCCAGGTTGAGGTGGCCTGCGGTGATGATCTGGCGGCCATGGTGTTCCGGAACATGGATGAGCTCAGCCCCGGCGACCGGGAAAAGCTCATCGCCTTCGGCCAGGCCCATGACTTGCATATATACCTGCAGCCCAAGGGGCCGGATACCGTACACCGGATCTGGCCGGAATCGGCTGGTCGGGACGATGAGCGGCTGAGCTATCGTCTGGACGAGTTCGATCTGACCATGCAGTTTCATCCCATGGACTTTACCCAGGTCAATGCGGGCATCAACCGGTCCATGGTACACCGTGCGGTCGAGTGGCTGGATGTTCAGCCGGGCGAGCGGGTGCTTGACCTGTTCTGCGGGCTCGGTAACTTCACCCTGCCGCTGGCCCGTCGGGGCGGTCAGGTAGTCGGTGTCGAGGGTGACGAGGCCATGGTGGTGCGCGGACGGGAGAATGCCGAACGCAATGGTCTGGACAATGTGGCTTTTCACGGCGCGGACCTGCACGGTGATTTTACCGGTCAGTCCTGGGCGAAAGAGGGCTTTGACAAGATTCTGATCGATCCGCCCCGCTCCGGTGCCGAGGAGATCTGCAAATACCTGACGGCCTTCGGCGCCGGTCGGATCGTTTATGTTTCCTGCAACCCGGCAACCCTGGCCCGGGATGCGGGCGTGATGGTGCGCAATGGCTACCGCCTGGTGCGCGCTGGTGTGATGGACATGTTCCCGCACACCACCCACGTGGAGTCTATCGCCCTGTTCGAGCGGGCCGATCGCTGAACAGGATTGAGCGCGGGCAGGGATGTCCGCGACAACGAACAGGAACAACAAGACCGATATGGTAAAAGTTCGCGAAGATTATGCCGTAACAGGTGATGGCGAAGTCGACATCGAACGGTGCGTCAGCCACATCGCCTCGCAAACCCATCTCGAAGACGTTGACCAGTTCCGCCGGGCCTGTGAGAAATCGGCCGAGATCGATCTGCAGGCCTTCCGGGAAGACCGGCTGTGGGCGCCGGGGTCCAGCAGTTTCCGGATCGGACTGGAGATGGCCCAGGTGCTGGCGGAGCTGCACCTGGACCAGGCCAGTCTGGTCGCCGCCATCCTCTACCGGGCGGTGCGCGAGGAACGGGTGCCACTGGAAGAAATCCGTAAGGAGTTCGGCGATGAAGTCGCCGGGCTGATCAACGGTGTCCAGCAGATGGCGGCAATCTCCTCCATCCATCACCCGCTCAAGGGCAATGTGCTGGGCCAGAGTGAGGGTCAGCTGGATAACGTGCGCAAGATGCTGGTCACCATGATCGACGACGTGCGCGTTGCCCTGATCAAGCTGGCAGAGCGGACCTGCGCCATTCGGGCAGTCAAGAACGCGCCGGAAGAGAAGCGCATGCGGGTGGCCCGCGAGGTTTTCGACATCTACGCGCCCCTGGCCCACCGGCTGGGTATCGGTCATATCAAGTGGGAACTGGAGGATCTGTCCTTCCGTTACCTGCACGAAACCGCCTACAAGAAGATTGCCAAGCTGCTGGACGAGAAACGTCTCGACCGGGAGGGCTATATCCGTCGGGTGATCGAAACCCTGCAGGCGGAGTTGCGGGCCTCGGGCATCGAGGGCGAGCTCTCCGGCCGGGCCAAGCACATCTACAGCATCTGGCGGAAAATGCGCCGCAAGGGTATCGACTTTTCCCAGGTCTATGACGTGCGCGCCGTGCGCATCCTGGTGCCCGAGGTGCGGGACTGCTATGCCGCGCTGGGGATCGTGCATTCACTCTGGCGCCACATTCCCAACGAGTTCGACGACTACATCGCCAATCCGAAGGAAAACGGCTACCAGTCGCTCCATACCGCGGTGATCGGGCCCGAGGGCAAGGTCATGGAGGTGCAGATCCGGACCCACAAGATGCATCAGGAAGCGGAACTGGGGGTCTGTGCCCACTGGCTGTACAAAGGTACCGACAAGCACAACAAGTCCACGGGCTATGACGCCAAGATCAACTGGCTGCGCCAGGTGCTGGAGTGGCAGGAAGAGCTGGGCGACCTGTCCGGTCTGGCCGATCACCTGAAGTCCGATGTGGCGTCGGACCGGGTGTATGTTTTCACCCCGGAAGGCCACGTGGTGGATCTGCCTCAAGGCGCGACGCCGGTGGACTTCGCCTATCGGGTGCATACCGAGATTGGCCATGCCTGCCGCGGTGCCCGGGTCAACAGCCGGATTGTCCCGCTGACCTATCCGCTGAAGACCGGGGACCAGGTGTTCATCCTCACCTCCAACAACCCGGCCCCGAGCCGTGACTGGCTGAACCCGAGCCTGGGCTATATCCAGACCTCCAGGGCGCGCGCCAAGGTGACCCACTGGTTCAAACAGCAGGACAGGGACCGCAACATTATTGACGGTCGCGCCATCCTGGAGGACGAGTTCAAGCGCCTGTCCCTGTATGACGTGGATCTGGAGGAGCTGGCCCGGAAAGTAAACGTCCATAGCTCTGCCGACATGTTCGCCGCAGTCGGGGCAGGGGATCTGCGCCCGACTCACGTGGCCAACGTGGCCCAGCAGATGCTGGAACCCCGGTCGGAGCAGCTGGATCTAAAACTGACCACCCAGCGCCGAAAGCCCTACGACACCGAATCGGATATCCAGATTCTCGGGGTGGGCAAGCTCAAGACCCAGGTGGCGAAATGCTGCAAGCCGCTGCCCGGGGATGCCATTGGTGGTTATATCACCGTGGGTCGCGGGGTGACCGTGCATCGCCAGGATTGCCTTACCTTCCTCAACCTGCGGGAGTTCGAGCCGAACCGGATCATCGAGGTGAACTGGGGCGGCAAACCGGCGGCGGTCTATCCGGTGGATATCGAGATCGAGGCCTACGACCGTTCCGGATTGTTGCGGGACATCACCCAGGTACTTTCTGCGTCCAAGAGTGATGTGCTGGCACTCAACACCCAGACCAACAAAGACGAGAACACCGCGACCATGACGGTTACCGTGGAAATCTCCAGTCTGGAGCAGCTGGCGCGGTTGCTGGCGCAGATCCGTAACCTGCCAAACATCATCGACGTGAGGCGCAAGCGCGGATGAGTTATACCATTGACGATCTCAAGACCTTAATGGCCCGGCTGCGAGACCCCGAAACCGGTTGCCCGTGGGATATCAGGCAGACGTACGCCACCATCGTGCCGCACACCATCGAAGAGGCCTACGAGGTGGCGGATGCCATCGAGCGGGGGGACTACCCCCACCTGAAGGACGAGCTGGGTGACCTGCTGTTCCAGGTCATCTTCTATGCCCAGATCGGCCGGGAAGACGGCCACTTCGATTTCGACGCCATTGTCGACCACCTGGTGCGCAAACTGGTGCGGCGTCATCCCCATGTCTTCCCCGAGGGCACGCTGGAGAGCCGCATCGACCCCGATAACCGGCCCAGTGAAGCCTGGATCAAGGAGAGCTGGGAGCGTATCAAGGCCGAAGAGCGTGCCGACAAGCCTGAAACCACGGAGCCCGTCAGTCGCCTGGACGGCATCGCCCGCACCCTGCCAGCCATGGCGAGGGCCGAGAAACTCCAGCGTCGGGCGGCCCGCCACGGTTTTGACTGGCCCGACATCGAGCCGGTGTTCGACAAGCTCCACGAGGAAATCGACGAGCTCAAGGAAGCCTGGCAGGCTGCGGAGACCGGTACCGATGATCGCGATGCCGTCGAGGATGAGCTCGGGGATCTGTTGTTCGTCTGCGTCAACCTGGCACGGTTCATGAAGGTAAATCCGGAGCAGGCTCTCAAACGCACCAACCACAAATTTGAGGCCCGGTTCCGGGCCATCGAGCAGGTGCTGGCGCAGGAGGGCCGCGACATGGACGAGGAGTCCCTGGAGGCGCTGGATGCCATCTGGCAGGCGGTAAAAGGCGTCGAGAAGGACCACTCCGGGCATTGAGGACCTGTCTCCGGTAAGTACAATCCGTTACCAATCCGGTGGTTCCCAAACCCGAGGCTTCGTCTACACTTCCGGTAACGGACGCGCAACTTCAGTGCGCCGGATGCTATCAATAAGATGCAGGAGTGCAGGCACCATGAAAATCAAAGATCTGGTCAACTATTGGGACAAGCACGCACGGGGACGGCTGACCCGAGACGCCTATTTTATGGCGCTGTCTGACCAGCATCACAAGCGACTTGAGAAACTCGCGGCACTTTATCCGATGAAGTCGCCACAGGATCTGATGCGGGACCTGATTTCCGCAGCCCTGGACGAGCTGGAAACCAGTTTTCCATATGTTCAGGGGACCCGCGTGGTGGCTTACGATGAAGATGGGTTCGAGATCTACGAGGATCAGGGCCTGACCCCGAAGTTTGTCAGCCTGAGCCAGAAGCACATCCAGCGCCTCAAGGCCCGCCAGCTGGAATCCGTGGCCTGACCACGGCAAGAAATCCAGCCTGAATTGCTTTTCCGGAGTGGTGCTTTCACCACTCCGGCACAACTGCCTGCCCCTATTTACTTATCCTTGCTTTCCAGCTTGTCCTTGATCGGGCTCTGACGCACCAGATCGTCCAGGGCGGCACCGATCATGTCATTCAGAATGTCGGCCTCGGTACGATCCGGATACAGCTCTGCCAGGGCAGCGATCCTGGCGGCATCCTCCAGCGGCAAGCGGAGGTTGTAGTCGTGGGTACGTTCCACGGGCTCTTTCTCGTTTTCCCAGTGTTTGGGAAGATCAGTCACTTTCATGAATACTCCTTGCGACCACAAGCGGTTACGCCAATAGACTTTCTCGGCTGATTCTTAGTATCGTAAGTTTACTTCGCCTCCGTCAATTCAAAAGGACGTCAATGTGACTGAGCTACATCCGGATCTGCGCGAAAACGTACGAATGCTGGGCGAACTGCTGGGCCAGAGTATCCAGCGCTTCCCCGGCCAGGACTGCTATGACCTGATCGAGGAAATCCGGGCGGCGGCGAAAGCCGATCGCCGGCAGGAGAGTGGCTCCGGTCAGCGGCTGGTGAGCCTGCTGAGAAAACTTGGCGACGATGAGTTGCTGCCGGTCACAAGAGCGTTCAACCAGTTTCTCAACCTGGCCAACCTGGCCGAGCAGTACCATGGCATCCGCCGCAAACGCGGGCATCAGTCCGATCTGATGGTGGAATCCCTGGGGGAAGTGTTCGACCGGCTCAAATCCGGTAGCGTGCCCGCGGAGGAACTGCATCGCCGGGTTGCTGACCTGCGCATCGAATTCGTGCTCACCGCCCATCCCACCGAGGTGGCACGGCGCACCCTGATCATGAAATACGACGAGATGTCCGATTGCCTGTCCCAGCTGGACCATGACGATCTCATGCCGGCGGAGCGGGACGAGATCGTCGCGCGACTGTCCCGGTTGATTGCCGAGGCCTGGCATACCGATGAGATCCGCCATGAGCGGCCGACTGCGGTGGATGAGGCCAAATGGGGATTTGCCGTTATCGAGAACAGCCTCTGGCAGGCCCTGCCGGATTTTCTGCGCAGTCTCGATGTCTCACTGTCCGATGCCACCGGCAAGGGCTTGCCCCTCCAGGTGTCGCCCATCCGCATTGCCTCCTGGATGGGCGGTGACCGGGATGGTAACCCCAACGTCACCCACGAGGTGACCCGCACGGTGTTCCTGCTCGGTCGCTGGATGGCGGCGGACCTGTTCCTGCGGGATATCCAGTCACTGCGGGCGGAGCTGTCCATGTGGCAGGCCAGTGATGAACTGAAAGCCGTGGTCGGCGAGTCCCGGGAACCCTATCGCCAGGTGCTGGCGGAACTCCGGGAACGGCTGGTGAAAACCAGGGACTGGGCCGAGGCCAGGGTGCACGGGCAATCGGCCGATGCCGAGGGTATCCTGTTCGAGAACGAAGATCTCACCGGACCGCTGGAACTCTGCTACCGTTCCCTGATGGAGTGCGGCCTGGAAACCATTGCCAACGGGCCGCTGCTGGACACCATCAGGCGTGCCCACACCTTTGGCTTGCCGCTGATCCGCCTGGATATCCGCCAGGAGGCCTCCCGCCACGCCGAGGCGGTGGCTGAAATGGTCGACTACCTGGGGCTCGGCGACTACACCAGTTGGTCCGAGGACGAGCGCCAGGCCTTCCTGGTCAAGGAGCTCCAGGGCCGGCGGCCTCTGGTGCCGCGGAACTGGGAGCCATCGGACAACGTTCGGGAGGTGCTGGCCACCTGCGAAGTGGTAGCTGCACAGACACCCGAAGCCCTCGGCTCCTACGTCATCTCCATGGCCAGCAAACCCTCGGACGTGCTGAGCGTGATCCTGCTGTTGAGGGAAGCGGGCATGAAGTTTCCCATGCGGGCGGTGCCCCTGTTCGAAACCCTGGATGATCTTCGGGGCGCGCCCGATGCCATGGCGGCCCTGTACGAAGTGGAGTGGTACCGGGAGTACTGCCAGGGTCGTCAGGAAGTGATGATCGGCTATTCCGATTCCTCCAAGGATGCCGGCCAGCTGATGGCCGCCTGGGCCCAATACCAGGCCCAGGAAAAACTGACCCATGTGGCCAACCAGTACGGTGTCCATCTGACCCTGTTCCATGGTCGTGGTGGCACCGTCGGCCGGGGTGGTGGCCCTGCCAATCGCGCCATCCTGTCCCAGCCGCCCGGATCGGTGAACGGCAGTTTCCGGATCACCGAGCAGGGCGAGATGATCCGCTTCAAATTCGGCCTGCCGCGTCTGGCGGTGCAGAGTCTGACCCTGTACAGCACGGCGGTGATCGAGGCGACCCTGGCGCCACCACCGGAACCCGAGGACAGCTGGCGCGAGACCATGGACTGGCTGACCGAACGCTCCCTGAAGGCTTACCGGGACGTGGTTCGGGAGAATCCGGATTTTGTACCCTATTTCCGTCAGGTGACGCCGGAACAGGCGCTCGGCAAACTGGCCCTGGGCAGCCGTCCGGCCAGGCGCAAGCCCTCCGGTGGTGTCGAGAGCCTGCGCGCCATTCCCTGGATCTTCGCCTGGACCCAGATGCGGCTGATGCTGCCGAGCTGGCTGGGAAGCGATGTGGCGCTGGAGGAAGCCGCCCGGGAGGACCGGCTGCCGGAACTCCGGGCAATGATGCAGGGCTGGCCGTTCTTCCGGACCTACGTGGATATGCTGGAAATGGTACTGGCGAAAGCCGACCTGAGGATTGCCAGCTATTATGAACAGACCCTGGTCGAGGACAGCAAATTGCTGAGCCTGGGTGAGGGGCTGCGTGAACGCCTCGCTGGCTGCATCCGACGGGTGCTGGAGCTGAAGGAGCAGCAGGATTTGCTGGAGCAGGAACCGGTCTTTGCCCACTCCATGAGAGTGCGCAATCCCTACACCGACCCCCTGCATTACCTCCAGGCCGAGCTTCTGAGGCGTGACCGGGAAAGCGAAGGCAAGGGTCAGGTGCCGGAAATGGTGGAAAGGGCCCTTAAAGTGACAATGGCTGGCATCTCGGCCGGTATGCGCAACACCGGCTGACCGGGCGCTCACCATCTGCCAGACACAGACATAGGAGTACCGGGTGTGGCGCTTGCTGCCAGGCTGGAGCAGTATCTGAGTGAACAGGGTCTGTCCTATCGGGAGCTGGCCATCGAGCCGGTCCCGAACCTGGACGCGGCGGTGATTGCCTCGGGCCGGTCCCAGCACGATTTTGTCCAGGCCACGCTGTTGCTCGATATCGACGGGGTGGTGATGGCCGTTCACCGGTTCGACAGCGCCCTGGATCTTCCGGCGGTACAGCAGCTGACCGGGCGCCGGCTCCAACCCCTGACTTCCCGCCAGAGCAGGCGGCTGTTCGAGGACTGCGAGCCGGGATTCGTGCCGCCGGCCGGCGGCGCCTACCGGGTGCCGGTGCTGGTGGATGAGGATGTTATCAATGGCCAGCCGGTGCTGTTTTCCGGGGGCCGAAACGATGCCTTGGTCGAGATTGATGGGAAAACCCTGAAAACCCTGTTGGCGGATGCCTTCCGGGCCCGGCTGGTGATTCACGGTCAGGGTGGCCGTGATCGGGGGGCACTGACCCTGGACGAAGTTGCCGGCAAGTTGCGAAATATCTACCGGCTTCCTCCGATGCCGGCCCTGGCACCCCAGATTCTTTCCATGGCAGCCAGTGAAGGGGCGGTCGCCGAAGACCTGGCTGACGTCATCGAGCTGGATCCCAGCCTGACGGCGCAGATACTGCGTTACGCCCGGTCCGGGCTGTTCGAAACCTCCGGCGCGACTGAAACCGTGCGTCAGGCGGTCACCCGGGTCCTGGGGGTCGACCGGGTGGCCCATATTGTCCAGGGCAGTGCCCTGGTTGGTGGCTTCGGCATTCCCCGGGATGGGATCCTGGGCATACAGGCATTCTGGTCCCATGCCCTTTATTGCGGGTTCCTGTGCCAGCGGATTGCACCCCGTTGTGGTGTCGACCGGGACATGGCTTACCTGTGCGGATTGCTTCACAACTTTGGTCTGCTACTGCTGGGGTATCTGTTCCCGGCGGAATTCGAGGAGCTCAGTCGGCTACGGGAGAGCAATCCCGAAGCCAGTATGAAGGCCCTCGAACAGCAGGTGTTCGGGCATGGTGACGAGGAAGGTGAGCTGGCCGTGGGCCATGGTGCCATTGGCGGTCTTTTCCACCGTTTCTGGCAGTTGCCCGAGCCGGTCATCAAGGCCGCTGGCATGCACCAGTACCAGGGTTACACCGGCGAGCATGAGGCCTATGTGCTGATCGTGCAGCTGGCGAACGGACTGCTGAAATCCAGGGGTATCGGGGATGAGTTCAACGAGGATAATGTCCCGGTACTGCTCGCTTCCCTGGGCCTGAGACAGGACGCGGTATACGACTTCGAAAAGGACATCGACAGCCTGTCCCCCGACCTTGACGCACTGACCTCTACCCGCCCATCCTGATTGCCTTCCGGCGCCTGCGACAGTCTGACGCTGCTGCTTTTCGGTGCATGATACTGAGGTCGACTTTCTATGGGCAGGCTGACTTCGTATAATGCGCGTTCGCCGTTCCGGGCTTACATCTGTACCGATCAGAGAGGTTGTCGCAAAGGCAGGGGTTTTTGCCACAGCTTTTCAAACGATAATGACTAAAACGGGAGCACAGCGTTATGCGAATCATCATGTTAGGCGCGCCAGGCGCAGGCAAGGGGACTCAGGCACAGTTCATCACTGAACGCTTCAATATCCCCCAGATCTCCACTGGCGATATGCTGCGGGCCGCGGTCAAGTCCGGTTCCGAGCTGGGTAACCAGGTCAAGGAAGTCATGGCTTCCGGTGGTCTCGTATCCGACGACATCATCATCGCCCTGATCGAAGAGCGTATCCAGCAGCCGGACTGCGAGAACGGCTTCCTGCTGGACGGTTTCCCGCGCACCATTCCTCAGGCGGAAGCGCTCAAGGACCAGGGTATTGCCATCGACTATGTCGTCGAGATCGCCGTCGATGACGAGGAAATCGTCAGCCGCCTGTCCGGCCGTCGCGTCCATGAGGGCAGTGGCCGCATCTATCACGTCAAATACGATCCGCCCAAGGTGGAAGGCAAGGACGACGAAACCGGTGAGCCGCTGGTTCAGCGTGAGGACGACCAGGAAGAAACCGTTCGCAAGCGCCTGAAGATTTACCACGAGCAGACCGCTCCGCTGGTGGGCTTCTACCAGGACTGGGCCGGGAAGGATCCTTCCGCTGCACCGAAGTACGTGCGCGTGGAAGGCGTTGGCAGCCTGGACAGCATCCGCGACCAGATCCTGTCCAAGCTCCAGTAATCCATCATTGACGTTGAGGCATTCACTGCCGTGAAACTGCTGGCACTGGATACGTCATCAGAGGGCTGCTCCGCAGCCCTTCTTGTTGATGGCGAGATAACCGAGCGATTCGAAGTCGCTCCCCGCGGCCATACCCGGCTGCTCATGCCCATGGTGCGGCAATTGCTGGCGGAGAAGGGGCTGGTCCCCGCCGATCTGGATGCCCTTGCATTTGCCTGCGGGCCGGGGTCGTTTACCGGTTTGCGGATTGCCACCGGCGTGGTTCAGGGCCTGGCCTGGGGCCTCAACCTTCCGGTGGTTCCGGTCTCCTCTCTCGCTGCCGTGGCCTATGGCGCCATGGAGTCCCTCGATATCGCCGAAAGCGATGCCGTGGCCGTAGCGTTCGATGCCCGCATGGGTGAGGTCTACTGGGGCTGTTACCGGCGCAGTGACGGCCTGCCCGAACTGCTTGGCGAGGAACGGGTCTGTCCGCCGGAGGCGGTCAGCCTGACCGGCGAAGCCGAACACTGGTATGGTGCGGGTCCCGGCTGGCAGTTCCGCGACCAGATGCCGGCAGAAGTGTCCGGCCCGATGGTGTCCGTGGCGCCGCAGCTGCTGTTACGGGCCAGCTGGGTGGCGCGTCTGGCCGAGAAACCGGCGGCAGAGGGTCACACCGTGCCCGCTGAACAGGCGCAACCGGTCTACATCCGTGATGAGGTGGCCTGGAAAAAGCTGCCTGGCCGCGAGTAACCCGTGGCCTCTCCTCATCCTGATCATTCATCTTACTCTCTCGCTATTGCCCGTAGCCCCCTGGGCGATCACACCCGGGCCGTGGAGCTGAGCGAACGCCTGGGATTTCCCTATCTCGGGGTGGTTCGCCCCCGCGATATTTCCGATGTACCGGTACTGCTGTTCCTGGACGAGCAGGGGCTTTGCCTGCAGCTGACCGGGAAAGGCGCGCCCGGCCCGGTCCGGGTCGAGTTTGTTTCCAGCAAGATGGGGTATCGGCGTGAGCATGGTGGCGGCGCCGGCCAGCTGGTTGCCCGAGCCGTGGGCCTCCAGAAGACCAAGGCCCGGCTTCACGTGCTGGATGCGACCGCGGGCCTCGGCCAGGATGCCTTCGTCCTCGCGAGCCTCGGGTGCGAGGTGACCCTGTTTGAACGCAATCCCGTCATCCATGCCTTACTGGAGGATGGCCTGGCCCGTGCTGCGCTCAACGTCGAGTGTGCGCCGATCGTCGCCAGGATGACCCTGGCCGCCGGCAGCAGCATCGACTGGCTGCGGCAGGCTCACAGTGGGGCAGCGGATGTGGTCTACCTGGACCCCATGTTCCCGCACCGGGACAAATCCGCCCGGGTGAAGAAGGAAATGGAGGTGTTCCGGCAGATCGTGGGTGATGACGAGGACGCCTCCGAGTTGCTCGAGGCAGCGATGAAAGTCGCCACTTACCGGGTGGTGGTCAAACGCCCCCGCAAGGCTCCCGCCATCGAAGGCCCTGACCCCAGCACCCGGGTCGAAGGCAAGAGCAGCCGCTACGATATCTACGCCATCAAGGCACTGCCGGCAGCCTGAGCGGATCAGGCGCCGAGCATGGTGACCTGCTGGATGGCCTGACGCTTCTCGACGCTCAGCACCAGGCGGGCGTCATCCGCCACTTCTTCCAGTCCCTCGCCGTAGTTGATCAGGCCGTTGTCATCGGTGGTGATAACGCCATTCTCCTGCATGTTGGCAATGAAGTTCCGGAACAGCGTTTTATCGAAGAATTCCGGTGCATTCAGGCCAAACAGGATCGACATACGCTCCGCCAGCAGGGTGCTCTGCTCTTCCAATTCCGCAGCGCTGATCTTGCCGGAACCATACTTGCGCAGGATGCCCAGGGCAATGTGGTAGCGCTCCAGGGTCTGGATGATGAACCGGGACAGCACCCGCAGTCGCAGCATGGCTTCGGTGCCTTCCTCGGGGCGGCCAATGCGATCTTCCTCCAGGGCTTCCAGTAGCCCCTGGTCCACCAGAATGTCAATCCAGTGATTGATGACGCCCTCCACCTCGTCGGCGGAATACTTCAGGAACAGCTCGGACTGCAGGTAGGGGTAGGCCACGGTCGCCAGGAACACGATCTTGTCCCTGCGCAGGGAGTCCTTGTTCTCGAACAGGCTGGCAACCAGCGAGGGCAGGGCGAACAGGTGCTGGATGTTGTTTCGGTAGTAGGTCATCAGGATGGCATTGCTGCCCTCAAGGGCAATGATGTCGCCCAGCTTCTGGGGCTGGCGAGTGACCAGTCCCATGTCCTCGCAGTAGGCGACCCAGTCCTTGCCCGACCCTTCGGGCAGGGTGACCGTGTCGGCATAGGGGAAGGCCTTCAGCAGGCCGGCATACTGGTCCATCAGGCGTATCAGCTGGCCCTCGTCCATGGCCAGGCGATCGGTCCCGAGCAATACCGTGGCGGTCATGCCGATGGGATTGACGGCAACCGAGGCATTGATGTTGGAAGCCACCCGGAGCGAGAGCTGGTCAACGGCCCGGGTCAACCACGCCGGCCGATATTCGGCGTCGTAGGCTTCCTGGCGCCAGCTCTCGTGGACATCGTCGAGGACGTCGGCCAGCGGAATCGCTTCACCGAAGTTCACCGCAACCCGCCCGAAGGAATTGGTAAGTTTGCGGGCAGTCTTGGCCAGCCCGAACACGCTCTCTTTCTGTTTCTTCTTGCCACGCAGCTCGCCCAGGTAGGATCGGCCTTCCATGACTTTCTCATAGCCGATGTAGACCGGCACGAAGACGATGGGTTTGCGGTGATCCCGCAGGAAGCTGCGAACGGTCATGGAGAGCATGCCCGGACGCGGTGGCAGCATGCGCCCGGTCCGGCTGCGGCCGCCTTCGACGAAATACTCCACCGAGTAGCCCCGGGAAAACATCACGTGCATGTATTCGTTGAACACGGTGGCGTACAGCGGGTTGTCCCGGAACGAGCGACGCATGAAAAAGGCGCCGCCCCGGCGCAGGATCGGCCCGACGACCGGCATGTTCAGGTTGATGCCGGCAGCGATGTGCGGGGGCATCAGGCCGTTCTTGTAGAGAACGTAGGACAACAGCAGGTAATCGATGTGGGAGCGGTGGCAGGGCACGTAAACCACGGCGTTGTCCTGGGCCACTTCCTTGGCAACCTTGATGTTGTTCACCGCGATGCCGTTGTAGATGCGGTTCCAGAGCCAGGACAGCACCACCTCCAGAAACCGTATGGTTACGACGGACATGCTGGCGGCGATTTCGTCCGCGTACTTGTAGGCCTTGGCTCGTACTTTCTCCGGCGGAATATCGTCCCTGGCGGCGGTTTCGCGGATTGCTTCCTTCACCGCCTGGGTACGCACCAGTCCCTCCACCAGGGTGCGGCGATGGGACAGGTCCGGCCCGAGTACGGCCTGACGCACCCGACGGAAATGGGTACGCAGCAGCCGGGCAAGCTTGCGGTTGGCCCGTTCCTCGCTGTGCCGGTACTCATCAATCACCTGCTTGAGGGACAGCGGCTGATTGAACTGCACGTAGGTGTTGCGGCCGTGCACCATGATGATGAGGAACTTCTGCAGGCGGCCGGCTACCGACCAGGTGTCGGACAATAGCAGTTTGACCAGGGATTTCTCCTTGTCCGGAGACCGGCCCCAGAACATGGACACCGGCACGATCTGAACGTCCTGGTCCGGATGCTCCAGGCCGTAGCGCACCAGTGACTTGAATTCGTTGGTGGGTACCGGGGTCTGGCGACCGCCGCTGAACAGGCCCCCGATGCGACGATAAAGGAAGAAAAACGAGTGGGAGGGCCCGTTCTTCACCGGCAAGGCCTCGGTTGCACCGGGCAGCCCGGCGCGGATGACCTCCTGTTCCAGCACCAGCCGGCTCGACAGGGAGCTGTACTGGAGCACGTAGCACACCGGCTTGTCCGGATCCAGGCCCAGGGATTCGGCATTGTTTCCGCTGACGTCTGTCCGCACCCACAAGAACAGGATCTTGCGGAGAATGGTCAGAATCAGGCTGCGAATGCCCTGGTAAAGTCGCATAAATTGACGCTCCGGTGACTGAAAACAGGCGCTAAGTTTACTTGGTTGCGTACGGTGCGGAAAGTCGGCCCGCGATTCTTGGCACTTGCCGCAATGTGGTACATTTCTCCCTCACCGTTTTCTGTAAAGCGACCATTTGGATGAACTATTCAGACACAGACTGGAAACCCGGCTGGACTATCGCCGGGCCGGAGCCGCGGGACCTGGTACTGCTGGTTTCCGGAGCCCATATCCTCAAGCCTGAAGAAGGCTGGCTTGTAAGCCGGGATGACCCCCGGCTCGTCGGTGTCGATGCCGATGCGGTGGCGCTGGGTTCCATCCGTGAGCGGGCAGTCTATGTTACCGAGGTGCCGGAAGATACCGCGGGCTTCGAGCTGGTCAACCTGCGGGAGGCGATCCTGATGCGGGAGGATGTGCCCTCGGCCCTGGTGAGTACGGGGTTCCAGGTCTGGCAGTGGTGGCGGGATCACCGTTTTTGTGGCCGCTGCGGCGGGGAGACCGGGTTCCATCCCCGCGAGCGGGCGAAGTGGTGCGACACTTGCCATATTCCCTGGTATCCACGGCTTGCGCCCTGTGTGATCGTGGTCATTCGCCGGGATGATCGTTTCCTGCTGGCGAAGAATGCCCGGGTCAAACGTCATTTCTACAGCCTGATCGCCGGTTTCGTGGAACCCGGTGAGAGCCTCGAGGAAGCGGTGGCCAGGGAGGTCATGGAGGAAACCGGTCTGGCCGTCACCAACGTGCGCTATTGCGAATC
Organism: Marinobacter szutsaonensis; assembly: GCF_039523335.1. NCBI lineage: Bacteria > Pseudomonadati > Pseudomonadota > Gammaproteobacteria > Pseudomonadales > Marinobacteraceae > Marinobacter > Marinobacter szutsaonensis. The sequence goes on from NZ_BAAAFC010000002.1 coordinate 232,047, forward strand.
CCAGCCCTGGCCGTTCCCGCACCAGCTCATGGTGGGCTTTTTCGCCGACTACGCCGGTGGTGAACTGGTACTCCAGGAGGACGAGTTGTCCGATGCCGGCTGGTACCGCCCGGGTGATACACCGCCGGTGCCACCGCAGACGACCATTGCCGGCCGGCTGATCCGGCTCATGGAGCGGGAGATAGCCGAGGCAGGAGGCACCCGTGACTGACGCTCCGGCGCCACGCATCCTGGTTTTCGATTCCGGCGTGGGTGGCCTCAGCGTTGCCCGGTGCATCCACCAGACCCTGCCGGGTGCCGAGCTGGTCTACCTGGCGGACAATGCCGGCTTCCCCTACGGCGATCAGCCGGAACCGGTGGTGATCGAACGCTGTACCACTCTGATTCGCCGGGCGCTTGGGGAAATACCCTGTGACGTGGTGGTGGTGGCCTGTAATACCGCCAGTACCGTGGTTCTGCCGCGACTGCGGGCGTTGATTGATGTGCCGGTGGTGGGGGTGGTTCCGGCGATCAAACCCGCAGCCGGCCAAACCGCCAATCGCCGGATCGGTGTGCTGGCCACCCCGGCCACCGTCCGCCGGCCCTACCTGGATCGACTGATTGATGAGTTCGCCGGTGATTGCCAGGTGGTGCGGGTCGGGCACCCGGCCCTGGTGCGCTGGGCCGAGCAGCTGGTGCGGGGGATTTCGGTGCCGGAGGCTGAACTGCAGGAGGTGCTCGCTCCCCTGAAGCGGTCAGGGGTGGATACCGTGGTGCTTGGCTGCACCCATTACCCGCTGCTGCTGGACGCGTTGAAAACCACGTTGCCGGAGGTCCGGCACTGGGTGGATTCCGGCGATGCCATTGCCCGGAGAGTGCAGTTCCTGCTCGGAGAGACCAGTCGGGATCTGGGGGCCATCGCCGGGGGCGAGCATCCCGAGCCGGTCCGTGCGGTGTTGCTGTCCGGGGAGGTGCCCCACGGATTGGCGGAGTTCATGGCGTCATTGGGCCTCGCGGTGCGGCAAATCGAGGCGCGCTGGGGTGGGCTGGCGGACCCGGTCAGATCAACCGGGTCAGTTTGAACATGGCCAGGAACTCCATGGCCGGGATGGCCCGGCGGTGGCAGCAGTAGGTCTTGAAGACCTCGCCCCGGAACCGCGACTTTGTGAATTCCAGCCCCTTGAAGTTGTATAGGAAATTGCCTTTCTCGTACACCAGGAGCAGCAGGCGTTTGAGCAGACGGCTTTCCTGGTGTTCCATGGTGCTGTCCAGCGACAGCGGAATCAGCCCCAGGTCCAGGTAGGGCACACCCTCGGCCCTGAATATCTCCATGGCATGGGCCATCAGCGTGTAGAAGATGCCCTGGCGGAAATCCGCATTGGCCCGGGAGATGTTGGGTACGTAGCTGATGATCTCGTTGTTCCGGTAGATCGGGTCGAAGTAGATGAACCCCACCGCCTTGCCATCCTGGTAGGCATAGAAGTGCCGTTCATTCTCCCGGTATGACATCTCCATCGGCCGGATCAGGAAGCGGATTTCGTTACTTTTGCATTTCCTGGTGCGGATCCATGCTTCGGAGATCTCCCGGGTGTGGTCGTCGCTGAAACGTTCCTTCACGGTGATCCCGTTCTTCTGGGCCTGGTTCAGGGCCGTGCGCAGAATCTGTTTTTTCTTGCCGCTGAGGCTCCAGCGGGACAGGTCGATCCGGGATTCGCTGCCGAACTGGGTTCCGAACAGGCCGAAGCGCTGGTGCAGGAAATCCACGACTGGTTGTGACACCTGGATATAGCTGGCATTGGGGTAGCGCCCGTGAAACTGCTCCAGAATCTCGGCAAAGTTCTCGGGGGCACAGACCGGATCGGACAAGACAAAGGTGCCCCCCCATTTACGCATGAACGCGATGTAGCCGATGCCCGGCAGGTCAAAGAAACGCATGCCCGGCTGCAGGGTTGAAAAGGACTGGGAGTGGGTGCCGTACTTCTTCAGGTAACTCACCCGTTCGGCAAAACTGAAGTTGCCGCTGTCCAGTTCGCGGGCGCTGTCCAGTGCAAGAATCTGATCCGTCATGTCTCTGCTCCGGGGTTATTGTTCTTGGGCAATGTCTTGGAGTCAGGCCTGTTTGCGCCCGAGGATGGACCAGTAACAGTCCATGTTCAGGAGCTTGAAGTGCTTCTTGTCGGTGACCTCGAGGCCGAGGCGTTGCATGTGTTCCGGGTAGTTGTAGATCTTGTGGAAGGCATTGTTGGCAAACAGCCAGAATACGAACACGGCCATATACCAGTAGAGCTTTTTGAACAGGCGGGACAACAGGTTACCGGTGGGGTAGCAGAAGTCACCGACCACCACCCTGGCGTCGGCCTTGCCGAGTCGAATCAGATGCTCCAGAACCTTCACCATCATGTCCTCGTCGAACACGTTGAGGAAGAAGTTGGCGACGACCATGTCGTACTGCTCGAATTCCTCGACCTTCATGATGTCACTGTGAATCCGGCGGATACTCAGGTGCGGTGCCTCTTCCTGCTGGGCTTCGGCAAACTTGCGCAGCATGGTTTCGGACAGATCGACTACGGTAACGTCGGCGCCAAGCTCGGCGGCACGGATGGCGTCCCGGCCATGGCCGACACCGGCAAACAGGATGCGGTCACCCGGACGGATGGTTTCCACATCCAGCATGGCGGTCTTGCAGCGATGGATGTTCTTGCCGCTGTAGAGGTTGCTCAGGAAATCGTAGACGGGGCCAATGTACTTATACTTGTCGCGCATGATCACAGTTGCCTGTACCTGTTCGGGGGATGCTGAAACGTTATTGTCTTTGTTGACCCTGATTTCGTAACAGGGAGTTCCGTTTCAGCGCCTTGAGCTTCGAGAGTAGAGAACAGGTGGGGGGAATTATGTGCAGTACTGCGCATTTCCGGATACACAAAGTAACGCAACGCAACACTTTGCAAACCCGGTCAAGAATTTTGCTAGGAGTGTCAGACAATCAGTTCGGTGTCAGAAGGAAACGGCTTTGACAGTCCTCTCTTCCAGGGCCTTGAAAACCTCCTCGGCTGGTCGGGCGGGCCCGTAGAAGAAGCCCTGAACCTGGTGGCAGCCCAGGTTGCGCAAATACGAAAGCTGCTCGTCCGTTTCCACGCCTTCGGCGACGATTTCCAGCTTCAGGCCATGGGCCATGGCAACGATTGCGTTGACGATACAGGCCCCCTCCTCGCCGCTGCGAATGGCACGGACAAAGGACTGATCGACCTTCAGAGTATGGATGGGCAGCCGGTGCAGGTAGTTGAGGGACGAATAGCCCGTGCCAAAATCGTCGATGGCGATGCGCACACCAACCGTTGCCAGTTCGCGCAACTTGTGACTGATCTGGTCCAGATCGCTCATGATCACGTTTTCGGTGATCTCGATCTCCAGATTGTCGGGTGGGAAGTACTGTTTGGTCATCCGCCTGACAAGATTGTCCACGAAGCGGGGATGCTCCACCTGGGTCGGGGAGAGGTTCACCGCCAGGCGAAGGTCCGGATGGCCGTTCCGGATCCAGTCACCGACATCCCGGAAGGCCCGGTCCATGACCCATTCGCTGAGCTGGACGATCAGCTTGGTCTCCTCGGCCAGGGCCAGGAAATCCCCGGGATAGAGCAGTCCGCGTTCCGGGTGCTGCCATCGCACCAGTGCTTCCAGACCGACGATGCGGTTGCTCCTGGAACAAACCTGGGGCTGGTAGAACACCCGGAGTTCATCACGCTCCAGGGCCAGGCGAAGATCCCGTTCGAGGTTCAGCCGGTTGGCGGTATCCACGCTCATGGTCTGGGAGTAGAACCGGTAACCATCCTTGCCACGCCCTTTGACGTGGTACATGGCGATATCGGCGCTCTGGATCAGCTGATCCAGGTTCTCGCCGGCCTCGGGATAAACCGCGATCCCGATACTGACACCGACAAACACCTCGTGCTCGCCCAGCTGGAACGGAGCCTGAAGTGCCCGGATCAGCTTTCGGGCGATCTGCCGGGCGTCGTCATTGTCATGGATCGCCGGTAGTAGCAGGGTGAATTCATCCCCGCCGAAGCGGGACAGGGTGTCTCCCTTTCGCAGGCACTTCTCCAGCCGCTGGGTCACGGCCTGGAGCAGGCGGTCACCCATGGCATGGCCGAGGGTGTCGTTGATGATCTTGAAGCGATCAAGGTCCAGGAACATGACTGCCAGCTTTTCCTTACCCCGTCGGGCCTGGGCGATTGCGAGTTCCAGGCGGTCCTTGAACAGGGCGCGGTTGGGCAGGCGCGTCAGCAGGTCGTGATAGGCCTGGAAATTGATGAACGCCTCGGCCTCCTTGCGCTCGGTCACATCCCGGGCCGTGCCATAGTAGCGGGCGGATTTCGGGGTTGCGCCGATCTGGCTGTCACCGGTGTGTGGCCAGGTCTGAGGATCGATCGGAAAGGCCGTGATCTCAAAATGACGGGTTGCCTGCTGGCTGCCGCGGGTTTTGAGCCGCACTTCCAGAGTGCGCGGGTTATCTGCGGTGATGTTGGCCCCTTTCAGGGCGTAAGTTCCCTTGGACACGTCCCGGTCGTCGAGAATCTGCCGGAAATGCTTGCCGCAGAGTTCCTCCGGTTGGTAGCCAAGCAGGGACTCGACCTTGCTGTTGATGAAGCAGATATAGCCTTCCTCATCGAGCATGAACACGATGTCCGGTGAGGTGTTGACGATATAGCGGTGAAGGGCTTCGGATTTTTCCAGCCGCACCTGGATATGTTCGTGTGCCCGCATGAGGGATTGCTTGTTGATGACACTCTCGACGGTTGCCAGCAATTCCTCGGGGTCGAAGGGTTTGCGGATGTAATCAAGCGCGCCCCGGCGCAGCGCGCGGCTGACCGCCGCAAACGAACTTTCGCCGCTGACGACAATGGTGCCGCAGTCCGGTTGCTTGCCGGACAGTTCCGCCATGACCTCGAAACCGTCCACGCCGGGCATTCGAAGGTCCAGCAGTGCGAGGTCAAACGACTGTTGATCAATCAGTTCACAGGCTCGCTCGCCCCCTTCGGCTTCGGTTACCTCATAGCCCTGGCTACGCAGCAGGGAGGCAAGCGAGCTCAGAAGCCGGGGCTCATCGTCCACTACCAGGAGCCTGGCCGGGACCCCCTGGCTCGAGGTTTGATCAGCGTGTTCAGGTTTCATTGGTCGGTACCCGTCGGTTTGTCATCAGGCGTTTTCTTTCTCTGGAACGTTGCCGGGAGCAGGATGCGGAAAGTGGTTCCGTCCGACCCCGTCCGGCAAGCGATGATGCCGTCCATGTCATCAACGAGTTGTTTCACAATGCTCAGGCCCAGACCGCTGTGGCCGTCTCCCTTTGTGGTTTTCACCGGCGCGAACAGTTTGTCCCGGACTGCTTCCGGGATGCCCGTGCCGGTATCGGATATTTCTAGCTCCACCCAGGTTCTCTGGTTTTGCCAGACCGGGGCCGAGGTTCTCAAGGTGACCGTGCCACCGCTCTCCGGCAATGCCTCGGAGGCGTTGCGCAACAGGTTGATAATGACCTGGCGCAGAGCCGATGCGGGACCGCTTACCAGGGCGGGGTTGTCAGTCAGATCCAGCCTGAGCCGGCGTTTGCCGTCATCGAACAGGCTGTCCTCGACAATGCGGCTGAGGCTGTCGAGCTCGTCATTGAGCGAGATGCCGCCGGCGTGTTCCGTCCCTGTCCCCGTCTGGCCCATCTGTTGCAGAAGGTCGCCCGCCCGGTCCAGTTCCTCGCGGATGATGTCCAGCTCCTGGTGCACATCAGGATCATCGAGCCGGTTTCGTAACTGGTAAATGTATTGGCGGATGATGGTTAGCGGATTATTGACCTCGTGAACCTGTTTGCGCAGGTGCTGGCGGTCCAGCTCCTGCTGCAGGTGTTCGGCGGAATCGGTGATCTGCCCGGTGGATTGGCGGTTGGCAACGATCTGGCCGAGGCGATGACTGAAAAGACTCGCCAGCTCCAGAGTGCTGTTCTGCCTGCTCTCATCGGAGCCCAGTGCAAAAACGCCGGCGCATCCGCTGCCGGCGTTGACCGGTATGGCTATCATTGAGGGCGTTTGAAGCAGGGACAGCAACTGGCGGTCAAGTACTGTGCGGTTGCGACCGGTGAGCTTGACCGGGCTGCCGGTATTGAAGGCCTCGGTCAGGGCACTGCCGCCCGGATTCGGTGAAATCGTGAGCTCGGGAGCGTCGGTTCCTGTCCCCGCGATTAATGCGAGGAATTTATCCCTGGGTGCAAAGCCAAGGACGGGAGAGCCGGTGATCAGGGCCAGGCTGTTCGCCGCCTCAGCAATCAGGCTGTCGGTGGTTTGTCCCGGTTCGGCGAAGTCCAGGGCCTGGTTGACGATGGCCTGCTGGAGGATTGCCTCTTGCAGTTCCCGGGTTGCCCGCTCGCCGTCATAATTGTCATCGAGGGCAATCCCGAGGGAACTGGCGATGCCGGCCACTTCATGGGCGATGCGCCGGTTGATCTCCCGGGTCAGCTCTTCGCTGAGACCGAAAACGGTGTCGGCAGCGGCAATGCCTGCCGCATCGGACAGGGCGAGCCGGGTGGCCAGGCTGATCAGTTTGACCAGGTGACCGGCGTCCCTGGACTCCTCCGGTGCGGCCTGTTGATAGCGCATGGCGTCCGCGGCCATTGGTCCTAATCCCCAGGCGCTGACCAGGTCAGCGGCAACGTCGGACTGGTTGTTCAGATAATGCTGGCGGGCATCCGGAGTGGTGGCTTTAATGGCAACCAGTTCGCCGATGTTATGGAGGACGCCGAGCATGAAGGCTTCTTCGGGGTAGGGATAGCCGGTAAGTGTGGCCAGGGCCCGGGCGGTCAGCGCGGTGGTCAGGGAGTGGCGCCAGAAATCCCGGATTTGCCGCCAGTCATCGTTGCCAAGCCCGAATTGCAGCTGGTTCAGCGCTGCGGTCAGTACCAGGCTGCGCAACCGTTGCGGGCCAAGGCGAACCAGGGCCTGCTCGATGGATCGAATGGGGCCCTCGTGGGATTCTGTGGTCAGGTTGGCGAGGGAGAGAACGCGGCCAACGAGTGCGGTATCGGCAGAGATGATGCCGCTGATGGTCTGGAAACTGGCGTCGTCATGACAAGCCTCGAGCGCCCGCAGCGTTACCTCCGGGAGACTCGGTAGCTGTAGATCTGGCGCTAGTTCCATAGGCATGCCTTGCCGAACCCTGATCAGACGTCGTTTCCTGACGCCGGTTTCATTCTTGTTATCCGAAAATCCTAAACAATCGCTTTCGGTAATTAAAAGCTCTTTGTTGTTTTAATGAGCAATATATTATCTCATCTGTGATATGTGTAGACTTTTTACAGGTTAGTTTGTTATTCGCTGTTTTCCCAGGGATGAGAACACATTCAGATGGCCCTTCAACCGGATACCGACAAGCACAATTTGAACCACCCTCACACGGTTGCCATTGCCGGAGGTGGGGGCGGGGTAGGAAAGACCTCCGTGGCGTTGAACCTGGGCCTGACCCTGGCGAGGCAGGGTAAACGGGTGTTGTTGCTGGACGGTGACACCGGGCCCTCCAGTGTCACAGCACGGCTGGGACTGGGGGCAGGCAGAGATCTCTCCGGGGTGCTTGAAGCACAATATGCTCTGGAAGATGCCCTGCTGACCGCGGACTATGACCTCGATATCCTGCCCGGAGTGGCCGGCTTGCACCGATGCCCGGACATGGATCAGCGTGATGCCATGACTGCGCTGGAGGCACTGGATGAACTGGAGCACGGCTATGACTATGTGATTCTGGATACCGGCAGCGGCACCGATCTTCCGGGGCTGCACATGGTGGCCAGCGCGGCACTGGCCTGTACGGTGGTTACACCGGATCCCGATTCCCTGAAACAGGTGTTTTCTCTGGTCCGGAATCTGAGAAAACGTGGTTACCGGCGGGTGCCCAGCGTAGTGGTCAACATGGCATCCGGAGCCAGTCAGGCACAGTCGATTTTCCAGCGGCTGGATGGTGCCGTCGGGCGTCATCTGGGGGATTCCCTGCATTATCTCGGCGCGATCTGGCGTGACGAAACTCTGCGCCAGTCCGTGACGACCGGAGTCCCGGTGGCGACTTTGCCGGTATCCGATCCTTCCTGCCGCCAGTTCCACACCCTCGCCGATATGCTCGACGTCCGCCTTTCCCGCCTGCCACCGGAAAAATCGGGAGTGGCGGGTTACTGGCAGTCGGTTCTTCGACGCCGACACAAAACGGAACTGCACCACCAGGAAGAGATTGTCGGGCAACCCAGGAGCGAGGAAGAACGTCTCTCGGCCGCCATGGATGAGCTGGACTCGGTACTCGGTGAGCGTATCGACCCCATGCTGCGTTATGAGGCATTCAATCGTTTTTTTGCACTGCTGGGGCGCAATCTGGATGCCGATAGCATCGAGTTTATCCAGACCGGTCTGGCGGCCATGCCCTGGGAAAAGATGCCGCCCGCGGACCGGCAGCACATGGCCACTCACTTATGGCATCTGGCAGACCAGATTGCGCCGCCAGAGAGTGAGAATCCCAAACCAGCCGCTGTGCCAGTGGCAGCCCCCGAACCCCTGTTTGACCGCATCAGCCTTGGAGAACAGGAGCGCCTGGTGCGGGCTCTTAGGGAGCAACCGGCGGACGTTTCCATTGATCAGCTGCTTCGCGCCCTCGCCAGTCACGTTGGTGGCCGTTCCTGAGATTTGTCTACGGTATGCCTGTTTTCTTGTCATTTTATTTGTGTTTTATGTGTCGTAATTTTGCGGTTTGTCACCGTGTTGTCACGGAGATTGTGCAAACATTGATCGCAGAAATGGGCATGGTGGCCCGTAATATGCAGCCCATCCGGTGAAAGGTTGGATGTGATCCGGGGCCACCGCCCCGGCAGGTATCGATCCGGCCAACCAGCTCAGTCAGAGAAGGAGTTCGTTCATGGCAACACAGCAAATCACCCCCGAAGCATCTTCATCGAAGGTGCTCGATGCACTTCGCGGCAAGCAGGTTCTGGTTACCGGTACCACCGGTTTTCTGGGTAAGGTTGCCCTGGAGAAGCTGATTCGGACCGTGCCGGATATTGGCGGCATACACCTGCTCATTCGGGGAAACAAACGCCACCCGGATGCCCGTAGCCGGTTCCTGAACGAAATTGCCACCTCATCCGTGTTCGAACGCCTGCGAGCGGAGGATTTCGAGGGTTTCGAAGCCTTCGTCGAGGACAAGATCCATTGCGTCACCGGCGAAGTGACCGAGCCCCGCTTCGGCCTGCCCCCCAGGGATTTCAACGCTCTGGCCTCCGGCCTGGATGCGGTGATCAACTCTGCCGCGAGCGTGAATTTCCGCGAGGAGCTCGACAAGGCCCTGGCGATCAACACCCTGTGCCTCGACAATATCGCCGGACTGGCGCTCAGCAACCCGGAGCTGGCAGTAATTCAGGTCTCCACCTGTTACGTGAACGGAATGAATGCAGGGCAGGTGACCGAGTCCATCATCAAGCCTGCCGGTGAAGCGATCCCCCGAAGTGAAAGCGGTTATTTCGAGATCGAGGAGCTGGTCAACCTGCTCGAAGACAAGATTGCAGACGTGCGTTCACGCTATTCCGGCAAGTTGCTGGAAAAAAAGCTGGTGGAGCTGGGTATCCGGGAAGCCAACCGATACGGCTGGAGTGACACTTACACCTTCACCAAATGGCTGGGTGAGCAGCGGCTGATGAAGGCGCTGGCAGGCCGCCCTTTGACCATTGTTCGCCCGTCCATCATCGAGAGCGCACTGGAAGAGCCGGCGCCCGGCTGGATTGAAGGTGTGAAGGTGGCGGATGCCATTATCCTGGCTTATGCCCGCGAAAAGGTGACCCTGTTCCCGGGCAAGCGCTCCGGTGTCATCGACGTCATTCCGGTGGACCTTGTCGCCAATGCCATCATCCTGGGACTGGCCGAGGCGTTGTCCGAGCAGGCAGCTCACCGCATCTACCAATGCTGCAGTGGCAGTTCCAACCCGATCTCCCTGGGCGAGTTTATCGACCACCTGATGGCGGAGTCCAAGAGCAACTATGCCGAGTACGACCAGCTGTTCTATCGTCAGCCCAGCAAGCCTTTCGTGGCGGTGAACCGCAAGCTGTTCGATACCGTGGTTGGCGGGGTCCGCATCCCGTTGAAGTTGACCGATCGGGTGCTCAAACTGCTGGGCCACACCCGGGAACTGAAAATGCTCCGGAACCTGGACACCACCCGTTCGCTGGCGACCATCTTCGGCTTCTACACGGCTCCGGATTATATTTTCCGGAACGATGAACTGATGGCCCTGTCAGCGCAAATGGGTAGTCTGGATCAGGCGCTGTTCCCGGTGGATGCCCGGCAGATTGACTGGTCGATGTACCTGCGCAAGATCCACCTCGCCGGCCTCAACCGCTATGCGCTCAAGGAACGAAAACTGTACAGCCTGCGCGCGTCCCGTGATCGTAAAAAGAAAGCGGCCTGACCCGATCGGGCATCCGGGTCCGGTCGCAATGACCGGATCCGGCCATTTTTACTGGCGATTTTCCCGTCTCGGACTATCCTCAAGATAGCTTCTCAGTTTGTGTTTTTTCCAGCCGTTTCTTGCAGTTTGCCGTCAGTTTGGGACTAAAAGTGCAGGCACATTAGGACGTTAGTCTAATTCATTGTGTGGTGGCACACATGTTGAACTACGACTATCCGTCTTCCGGGCCGGAGAGGCCCGATCGCTCTGTTTTTAAAAAACCGACAATGACAACAGACTCTAACTCAAAGGGGGAGCACAATGACTGATAAACAGCTATATCCGGTAAGCCCGGAAGTGGCCGAACGGGCCCTGGTAACCCGGGAACAGTACGACGAAATGTATCGTCAGTCAGTCGAAGACCCGGATACCTTCTGGGGCGAACATGGTAAGCGGATTGACTGGATCAAGCCTTTCACCAAGGTCAAGAACACCACTTACGACTACAACAACCTGTCCATCAAATGGTTCGAGGATGGTGTCCTGAACGCCTCCGCCAACTGCCTGGACCGTCACCTGGCCGATCGCGGCGACCAGACTGCGATTATTTTCGAAGGTGATGATCCCTCCGAATCCCGCAACGTCACCTACCGTGAACTGTACGAAGAGACCTGCAAGTTCGCCAACGTGCTGAAAGATCAGGGCGTCAAGAAAGGTGATGTGGTTACCATCTACATGCCGATGATCGTGGAAACCGCGGTTGCCATGCTGGCCTGTGCCCGTATCGGCGCGATCCACTCCGTGGTCTTCGGTGGCTTCTCACCGGAAGCACTGGCGGCGCGGGTCGTCAACGGCAAATCCCGTTTCGTTATTACCGCTGACGAAGGCCTGCGTGGTGGCCGTGCGATCCCCCTGAAGAAGAACGTGGATTCCGCACTCAAGCATGAAGAAAACGCCAACGTCGACAAGGTGATCGTTGTCTCCCGCACCGGCAACAAGGAAGTACCCTGGAACGAAGGCCGTGACCTGCGTTACGAGGACCTGATGAAGTCCGCCTCCACCGAGTGCGAGCCCGAGCCGATGAATGCGGAAGATCCGCTGTTCATGCTGTACACCTCCGGCTCTACCGGCGCTCCGAAGGGCGTTCTGCATACCACCGGTGGTTACATGGTTTACACTTCCATGACCCACCAGTACGTGTTCGACTACCATGACGGTGACGTCTACTGGTGTACCGCCGACTTCGGTTGGGTGACCGGCCACAGCTACATCCTGTACGGCCCGCTGGCCAACGGTGCCATCACCCTGCTGTTCGAGGGTGTGCCCAACTACCCGGACAGCTCCCGTATGGGTCAGGTGGTCGACAAGCACAAGGTCAACATCCTGTATACTGCCCCGACCGCCATCCGTGCACTGATGGCCCAGGGCGAGTCCTGCATGGACGGTACTACCCGCGAAAGCCTGAAATTGCTGGGTTCCGTGGGCGAACCGATCAACCCGGAAGCCTGGGAGTGGTACCACCGCGTTATCGGCAACAGCAAGTGCCCGATTGTGGACACCTGGTGGCAGACCGAGACCGGCGGCATCCTGATTTCTCCGCTGCCCGGTGCCGTGGACCTCAAGCCGGGTTCCGCGACCCTGCCGTTCTTCGGCGTCCAGCCGGCGCTGGTGGATAACGAAGGCAACATCCTGGAAGGCAAGACCGAGGGTAACCTGGTTATCCTGGACAGCTGGCCTGGCCAGATGCGCACCATCTACGGTGACCACGAGCGTTTCATTCAGACCTACTTCAGCACCTACAAGGGCATGTACTTCACCGGTGACGGTGCCCGTCGTGATGAGGACGGTTACTACTGGATCACCGGCCGCGTGGACGACGTACTGAACGTGTCCGGTCACCGCCTGGGTACCGCCGAAGTCGAGAGCGCACTGGTTGCCCACGACAAGGTGGCGGAAGCTGCCGTGGTTGGCTACCCGCACGACATCAAGGGGCAGGGCATCTATGTCTACGTCACCCTGGTGCAGGGCGAGGAGCCCAGCGAAGAGCTGAAGAAAGAACTGGTCCAGTGGGTGCGCAAGGAGATCGGTCCGATCGCTTCTCCGGACGTGATCCAGTGGGCGCCTGGACTGCCGAAGACTCGTTCTGGCAAGATTATGCGTCGGATTTTGCGTAAGATTGCCGCTAACGAGCATGATCAGCTGGGCGATACCTCTACTCTGGCAGACCCGGGTGTAGTGGACGAGCTGATCAGCAGCCGGGCGTTCAAGTAACGTCGGCTGTCAGCCAATAACCTGTGAGGAATCTGTTGAATGACACAAACAATTATCGTCGCTGATGATCACCCGCTGTTCCGAGCAGCATTGAAGCAGGCGGTCAGTCAGGCGGTGCCGGATGCCAAGACGGTTGAAGTCGACAGCATCAAGTCACTGCAGGCGGCGGTAGAGTCGCACCCGGACGCGGATCTGGTTCTGCTGGATCTGAACATGCCGGGTGCCCACGGCTTCTCCGGGCTCGTGTTCATGCGCGGGCAGTATCCGGGCTTGCCGGTGGTGGTTGTGTCAGGATCGGAGGAACTGCAGGTGATGCGCCGTTCGATCGATTACGGGGCGTCCGGCTTCATTCCGAAGTCGGCGCCGCTGCCGACCATTACCGAGGCGATTCAGGCAGTCCTGGAAGGGGATGTCTGGCTGCCGGAGGGTGTGGCAGAAAGGATCGAACGGATGCAGTCCGAATCGACGGATTTCTCCGAGCGTCTGGCGTCCCTGACGCCACAGCAGTTCCGGGTGCTGGGTATGCTGGCCGAGGGCCTTCTGAACAAACAGATCGCCTATGATCTGGATGTGTCGGAGGCGACCATCAAGGCTCATATCACGGCGGTATTCCGGAAGCTGGGGGTTCGTAACCGGACCCAGGCAGTGATCGCAATCCAGCAGATGGAGATCGATCCGTCGGATCAGTCGCTCTCGGGTGGTTGATTGAAGTTGGGGGCAGATGAAAACCTTCATCTGACCCCGGGTTTGAACTGAAAACGGGAGCCCTCGGGCTCCCGTTTTTTGTTGGCGCGGTGTCTACGTGCCAGTTGCTATTTGCTGCCGGCGTAACCGAGTTTCTTGTCCACCAGGTTGAACAGGTCACGGCCCTTGTGCCAAAGATCGAAGTTCTCCAGGAACTGGTCGGTCAGGGCCCGCTTCCAGCCGATGAAATCGCCGGCCATGTGGGCGGTCATGATGACATTCTCCATGTCCCAGAGCGGGTGCCCCTTGGGTAAGGGTTCCTCCTCGAACACGTCCAGGCCAGCGCCGGCGATTTCGCCATCTTCCAGGGCAACGATCAGATCATCGGTTTTCACGATGGGGCCGCGGCCAATGTTGATGAGCCGGGCGCTGTTGCGCATGGCCTTGAACGCCTTGTGGTCGAACAGGCCTTCGGTCTGAGGAGTGAGGGGCGCAGCTATGACCACAAAGTCATAGTGGGGCAGCTGATTGAACAGGTCATCGTTACCATGCACCGCCACGAAATCCGGATCGTCGTGGCGCGGGGTGCGGGCGATGCCATGGGGCTGGAGCCCCGCCGCCCGGACCAGTCGGCCGATCTGGCGGCCAATGGAGCCGGCACCAACCACCAGCACCTGCTTGCCCTCGGCGCGCTCGGTATCCCGATGTTTCCACTCATGGTGGTTCTGGAGGCGGATGGAATTCGGGAAGTCTTTGGCGAACATAAGGATGGTGCAGAGCACGTACTCGGCAATGGTCCGATCGAAGATGCCCCGGGCGTTGGTGACGACCACGTCGCTTTCGATCAGGCCCGGGAACATGAGGGCATCGACGCCGGCACTGGTGGCGTGAATCCACTGGAGTTTGTCGGCGCAGGGCCAGGCTGCTTCCAGAGCCTCGGTCCTGAAATCGGTCACCATCATCACATCGGTACCGGGCAGGGTATCTCTCAGCGTCTGTTCATCACAGGCAAACCGGACCTCGGCCCGGGCTTTTAGCGCATCCATGCCCGGTGGCTGCTGTTCGCCAGGGGCTGTCAAAACGGTTACAACCGGTTTGCTTTGCTGAGTCATTGGGCCTCCGCCTCGTTATCGGTGAACAATGAAATTGCTGCGGTGGGTTGGGTATACCGCCTCTTACAGTCTGGTTTGAGCTTGCAGTGGGGTCAACCTTGGGTGTTCGTCAAGATGGGGTCAGATGAAAGTGTTCATCAGACCCCTGGGGGATGGCCGGAAGCCACAAGTCAGGGGTCTGAAGAAGGCCTTCTTCTGACCCCGGAATTCCCTACCTGGAGTTAGTCGCCAAGAAGGGGTCAGATGAAGGCGTTCGTCTGACCCCGGGGCCGTATTTTTACTTATCTCATCTTTGTTGGTTTTTGTCTTGTACCGCCTGTTTTTACTGACTAACCTGCAGAGGTAGGTCTTTCCCGTCCCGTCCCGAGGAGGTATTTATGGCAGAAGCTCCCAACCGCGAAACCGGCCAGGCCAAGCCGCGCAAGATCAAGTATCGTAAGGCGAAGGCCAGTTGGAACCCTGCCATGCAGGCGATTCCGGTATCCGGTATTCGTCGTCTGGTGAATATGGCCTCGAGCATGAAGGACGTGATCCACCTGTCCATCGGCCAGCCGGATCTGCCAACGCCCAAGCACATCATTGATGCCTACGTTGACGCCCTCAATGCGGGCCAGACCGGCTATACCATGGATGCGGGCCTGCCGGAGCTGTTGGTGGCGCTGCGAGACTATTATGGTCGCCGTTACAACCGGAAACTCACCCGGGACAACATCCTGATCACCAGTGGCGCCACCGAGGCCATGTACCTGGCGTTGTCTGCCACCTCGGCACCGGGCCGGCAGTTCATCGTGACGGACCCTTCGTTCCTGCTGTACGCTCCGCTGATCCGCATGAACGGTGGCGAGGTCAAGTACGTGCCCACCCGGGCCGAGAACAATCACCAGCTGGACCCGGATGACGTGATCCGGGCCATGGGGTCCCGGACCTTCGCGCTGGTTCTGAACAACCCGAACAATCCCACCGGGGCGGTGTATCCGCGCAGCACCGTGGAGACCATCCTGGAGGAGTGCGCCTACCGGGGTATCCAGGTGTACGCCGACGAAGTCTACGATCACCTGATCTTCGATGACGACGATTTTGCCAGTGTCCTCAACTGTTCCATGGACCTGGACAACATCATGTGCATCAGCAGTTTCTCCAAGACCTACAGCATGGCAGGCCTGCGGGTTGGCTGGGTGATTTCCAGCCAGGCAGCGATCAAGTCGCTGCGCCGGTACCACATGTTCACCACCTCGGTGGCCAATACCCCGGCTCAGTTCGCCGGTGTGGCGGCCCTGACCGGCGACCAGCAGTGTGTACGGGACATGGTGGATATCTACCGGGAGCGCCGGGACAAGGTGGTGGAACTGATTGATCAGACGCCCTACATGACCGGGTATAAACCAGGGGGCGCATTCTTTGCCTTCCCGGACCTGCCACCCCATGTGGACGGCTCGGATCTGGCGCTGCGCATGCTCAAGGAAACCGGGGTTTGCGTGGTGCCGGGGGATGCCTTCGGGGAGGAGTGCACCAATGCCCTGCGCATCAGTTTCTCCACCACCTGCGAACGGCTTGAGGAAGCATTTGACCGGATCATCCCCTGGATGGCGAAACAGCAACTGTAAGGAGCCTGCGTGTCTGCCCTGGAGTCTGTGCTCATCCAATGCCCTTACTGCTGGGAGACGCTGGACATCAGCGTCGACCCGTCAGTGGCGGAGCAGGAGTACGTGGAGGACTGCCAGGTTTGCTGCCAGCCGATCCTGCTGCATGTGACCATCGACGAAAACCTCACGCCCCACGTTGAAGCCCGGGCCGAAAATGAGTAAGTCCGGGTTATCCTGACCAATCTGTAACGTCCCGCAGTTGCCCGATCCCGTCCCGTGGCGCAGGATAAGAGCATCTTTCGGAGGAATCATTGATGAAAACATTGCCCAACCGCGCCCTGTGGGCCGTTCTGGCCGTTGTAGCGCTGCTTTCCAGTGGCTGTGCCAGCATCTCCCCCTACGCTATTTCAGAGGGGGAGCTGGAGAGTCATCTGAAAGACGTGGTGGCGGAGTATGACCGCAAGCAACTGCAGAGTGGCTCTCCGCTAAGCCTGAGCCTCGATGACGCTGACATCACCCTGGGCCCGGATGGACGGGATGTTGCGGTGATTGATGTGCGCGGTCAGGTGGCCCTGAATGCCCTGATGGCAAAGCTGCCCGTGGACATCGCCCTGAAAGTGGAAGGGGCGCCTTACTATGACAGCCAGGAAAAGGCCGTCTATATCCGGCGCCTGCAACTGCTGGAAAGCAGTATCGACTCTCCCTTCTTCAAGGGTGATCTGGCGCCGGTGACCGATACCGTCATGCGCGTGGTGGCACAGATGCTGGAAACCATGCCGGTGTACCGTCTGGATGAGGCCGACTTTGCCCAGCGGATGTTCGGGATGGTGCCGATGGATGTGCGGGTGGCGCCAGGCCGCCTGGAATTCGTGATGGATAACGAGTGAAAGTGGGGTCGCTAACATGGGGTCAGATGAAAGCCTTCATCTGACCCCGTCTTGGGTCTATCTACAGATTTGAAAAAGGGGTCAGAAGAAAGCTTTCTTCTGACCCCGTCGTCTTAGGTCTGGCTTCAAACTTCAGGCCGTCGCCTTCAACGCCTCCTCGAAAATCCCCGTCGCCTCGTCGATCTGCTGCTGGTTCACAATCAGCGGCGGCAGCCAGCGCACGATCTCGTGATAGGGGCCGCACCGCAGCATCAGCAGTCCGCGCTTCTCGCATTCCTTGAGCAGGTTGCCGGCCCGTTCGCCATCCGGGCAGTCGCCCCGGCGCATTTCCACGCCCACCATCAGGCCCTTGCCGCGGATATCCGCCATCTCGGGGTAGTCCTTCTTCAGGGCGTGCAGATTGTCCCAGAGGCGCTGCCCCATGTTGGCGGCATTCTCGACCAGGCCTTCTTCCCGGATGACATCGATGGTGGCGATGGCTGCCGCAGCGGACACGGCATTACCACCGTAGGTGCCCCCCTGGGACCCGGGCCAGCCCTTGGCCATGGTTTCCTCGGAGGCTGCCAGGGCCGAGATCGGGAAGCCGCTGGCCAGGCCCTTGGCGATCATGATCGCATCCGGCGTGACACCAAAATGTTCATGGGCCCAGAACTTGCCGCTGCGGCCAAAGCCAGCCTGAACCTCATCGAACACCAGCATGATGCCATGCTTGTCACAGCGTTCACGCAGGCCCTGCATGAAGCGTGCATTGGCGGGCACGTATCCGCCTTCCCCCTGAACCGGCTCGATGAGCATGGCAGCGGTTTCCTTCGGGGCGGAGTAGGTCACAAAGATCCGGTCCAGCTCCTTCAGGCAGAAATCCGTGGCCTCCTCGACGCTCCAGCCGTAATGGAAGGCGTGGGGGAAGGGGGCAACCACCACGCCACCCATCATCGGGCTCACGCCGGCCCGCAGGCCGACACTGGAGGTGGTCAGGGACAGAGACCCCATGGTCCGGCCGTGGAAGCCACCGTGGAACACGATGATGTTCGGGCGTCCCGTAACCTGGCGCACGAGCCGGATGGCACCCTCGGCCACTTCTGTCCCGGCATTTGAGAAAAAGAAGGCATTCAGGGGATCAGGCGTCAGTTCACCGAGCTTCTCGGCCAGCTCCGGCAGCCTGGGGTTCATCACCGTGGTGGCCTGGGCATGGATCATGGTCGCCACCTGTTTCTGGGCGGCCTCCACAACCTTCGGGTGGCAGTGACCGGTACTGGTTACCCCGATCCCTGAGGTGAAATCCAGGTAGCGCTTACCCTCCGGATCAATAATGTAGGCGCCTTCGCCCTTGGCGGCAGTGATGCCGGTGGCCTGCTTGAGCAGGGGGGATAACTTGCCTTTGTGCTCGGTCACATTGCACCTCCAGAAGTGAGTGGAATACCTCTTTTGCAGACTAGTCAGGTCTCCAGACGTTTACAAATGGCCTGGCCTATTTCGTGGGTGCCGCGCTGAGTCCCGGCATTCTGGGCCAGATCGGCGGCAACGGCATCGAACAGTTCCTTGCCGGCTGCAGCCAGGGTCGGGTCCTTCCGGCCCAGCCATTCCAGCATGCGGGCCGTGGTGAACAGCATGGCGGTGGGATCCGCCAGGCCCTGTCCGGCGATGTCCGGAGCGCTGCCGTGGGTCGGCTCGAACATGGACGGCATGTTGCTGTCGGTGGGATTCAGGTTGCAGGACGGCGCCACCCCCATACCCCCGGACAGAACCGCGGCCAGGTCGGTGAGGATGTCGCCCTGGAGATTGCTGGCAACGACGACATCGAATGCCCAGGGGGCCTGGACAAACTTCATGCAGGCGGCGTCCACCAGTTCGTGATGGGTGGCAACATCCGGGTATTCCTTGCTGATCGCCTCGAAGGCTTCGGTGTACATATCCCCCCAGTAACGCAGGGCGTTGCGCTTGGTCACCAGGCATACCTGGCTCTCGCAGGTCTTTCCGTCCAGAGTCCGGAAGCTGCGGGTGCGGCCATCCCGGACCCGCTCTTCCGCCCGTCTCCGGGCCTGCTCGAAGCCGTAACGAATGATCCGGTCGGTGGCCTTGCGGGTGAACACCTCCATCTGGGTAGCCACTTCATCCGGCGTGCCCTGACGTAGGCGGCCCCCCTGGCTGACATACTCGCCCTCGCTGTTTTCCCGAATCACGAGCATGTCGATATCCTTGGCCCGCTCGTCAGCCAGGTACTGCCGAGCGCCATCGAGCAGGCGGGCAGGGCGTTCACATACCCACTGATCGAAGCCCTTGCGCATATCCAGAAGCGGGGCCAGGGAAATGCTGTCCGGCAGCAGGTAGCGGTCAGGGTCATCCATCGGGCCCGGATCACCCAGGGCGCCCAGCAGGATGGCGTCGTACTGTTTGAGTTGCTCCAGTGCATCCGAAGGCCATGATTCTCCGTTCTCCTCATGCCAGGCATGAGATGGCCAGGGGAAACGGGTCCATTCCAGCGCCAGGCCATGTTTGGCGCGCAGGGTTTCAAGGCAACGTACTGCCTCCGCTACCACTTCCGGACCAATGCCGTCGCCCGGTGTAACGGCAATACGTGTAGATTGGACCATTCTGGAGACTCCTTTTCATAAAAGACGCGTATAAGTACAAAAGTCAGTGTAGTCACCCGTTCCGGGGATGCCACCGGTTGTCCCCGGCGATTGAGTACGTGGTTTTACCAACGGAAAGCCAACAACTATAGTTTGGATAAGTATGTTAAACAGACATGCGGCCGTCGCCTGTACTGAGAAACCAGGAGTAGATGTGGAGCGACCTGAAGTTCTCTTTGACGCGTCCCATTGCGGTCAATGCGCCTGCGGAGAAGGTCTGGGCTTTTCGTTCAGCTTTGCCTTCCAGCCAATCGTGGATGTCGTCAACCGCTCGGTGTTCGCCCACGAAGCCCTGGTCCGGGGAACCGAAGGCCAGGGGGCGCACCATGTCCTTTCAAGGGTCAACGACCAGAACCGGTATGCCTTCGACCAGGTCTGCCGGGTCAAGGCGGTCAAACTTGCCTCCCGTCTCGGCATGGATTCGATGCTCAGCATCAATTTCATGCCCAATGCGGTGTACCAGGCGGAATACTGTATCCGGACAACACTGGCAGCGGCCAAGACCTACAACTTCGACACCAGCAAGATCATCTTCGAACTGACCGAAAACGAAAACCTGTCCTCCGTCCAGCACCTGGTGTCGATCATCGAGGCCTACCAGGGGATGGGATTCAGTACCGCGATCGATGATTTTGGGGCTGGCTACTCCCGCTATAACATCATGATGGCGAGCCCACCGGACCTGCTGAAACTGGACATGGGGCTGGTCCGCAGTATCAATGCCGAACCCAACAAGCAGGCGGTGATTGCGGGCATCATTGCCATGATGGAGCGCCTGGGTGGTCGCATCATCGCCGAAGGGGTGGAAACCAAGGAGGAGTATTTCTGGCTGCGCTCCCAGGGCATCACCCTGTTCCAGGGGTTCCTGTTCGCCAAACCGGGTTTTGAGTGCCTGCCGGAACCCGAGTATCCTGCCTGAGCCAAGCTTTCACCGAACCTGAAAGGACACGAAATTGCTCTATCGCATCATCACCATCATCGGCGCGCTGGTCTTTGTCGCTGCCCTGTTCGGGCTCATCTGGTTCTTCTGCAAGAAGTTCCTGGAGCATCATGGCGTGACCGACCAGGTTTCCGACCGCGCCACCGTCCTGGCCACCTGGACCTTTGCCGGTATCAGCGTCGGCCTGGTATTTGCCGTCGCCGGCGCTTTCATACTCGGGCCCTGGGCCTTTTACCGCACCCTGCGCGGGCATGGGGTAAATATCTCTGATGCGGCGGCCGTCTGGTGGGGACTGGGAATTGTGGTGGCGTCTCTGGGGATTACCGCCGCCGGCTTTTTCGGGTTCCTGGCCGCGGTGGGGGCTTATTGAACATGGGGTCAGATGAAGGCTTTCATCTGACCCCGCTTTTCCCCGCGAGCATCGACTCACACTCAGGGGTCAGATGAAAACCTTCATCTGACCCCAATTTCACGCCGGTCCTCAACTCAGGGGTCGGAAGAATGCCTTCTTCTGACCCCAGGTTCAGCCAACTCGCTCACTGTCACCAACCTCCTCCCGCAACCTGTCCCGCAGGTACTCCAGCGGATGCCTTACTTTCGCACCATCAAACCTTTTCACCTGTGATCGGCACGAGTAACCGGTGGCCAGTATCGTCCCGCAATCCTTCAAAGTGCTGATCTTCGGACCCCAGGACAGGTCATAGATGGCCCTGGACGTTTCGATATTTCGGGTTTCATGGCCATATGTACCTGCCATGCCGCAGCATCCGGTGGTCTCAATTCTGATTCCGATGCCCAGTGCTGCAAACACCTGCCGCCATTGATCCATGCTGCCGGCGGCGTTGGTTTTCTCCGAGCAGTGGCCCATCAGGGCCACCTGCTCCTCGGCACGCAGTTTAAAACCCGGGGATAATTGTCCGATCCTTGCGGCTAGGAACTCCTGGGGCAGCATCACCTTGGGAACGTCCGGACCGACGTATTTCCGGTATTCCGACCGGAAAGCAAGGGTCATCGAAGGATCGATGCCAACCAGAGGGATGTCGTACTTCGTATAGGAATTCAACAGGTTGGAATGCCTGCCTGCAATGGCCTCAAACTGTTTCAGAAAACCATGGACGTGAAGCGGTTTGCCATTCGGGTGGAAAGGCAGCAACCAGACCCGCAGGCCAAGATATTGAAGCGATTCAAGGATGGCGGCAAAGGTATCGGTCTCGAAGTAGCTGGTGAACGCATCCTGCACGATAATCAGCGACCGAGCCCGTTCCCCCTCGCTCAGGCCTGCCAGCTCTTTTTCATTTATTACACCGATGCCCAGCCGTGCGGCGGCCGCGACGGGTGTCTGCGATGCAAGCAGGGGGCTGTCCACCATGCCAATGTTGCGGACCAGCGCCTTGACCGGTGCCCAGCGCATGAGGCTATTGTATAGGGGGCGGGCGAGGGGATTGGCGATGAAGGGAATCAGTTGCTCCAGCCTCCCGATCAGATGATCCTTGAACGGGCGCAGGTAACGACCATGGTACAGATGCATGAACCGGGCGCGGGCTTCGGGAATGTTGACCTGGACAGGGCATTGGCCGGAGCAGGATTTGCAGGACAGGCATCCGTCCATCGCTTCCCGGACTTCATTTGAAAAGTCGTACTGCCCCCGGTTACGCGCCCGGGTATTCCGAAACCTGGTGGGCAGGCTCCGAAGCGCCGGGGTCGAGTCTGTCTGTGCCGCGAGCGATTCGGTGTCCGCACCTTGCTCCCCGAGTAGCCTGAGCCACTCCCGGACGAGGGAGGCGCGACCCTTTGGAGAATGCCGGCGGTCGCGAGTCGCTTTCCATGACGGGCACATGGCATCGTCCGGGTCGAAGTTGTAGCACGCGCCGTTGCCGTTACAGTTCATGGCGTCCGGCTGGCTGCCTCGGCTGGCAACCGGAATGGTGCGATCCAGTGCTCCGCGCTGCCCGGGCTCATCCAGTTTCACCAGCGGGATTCGGGCATCGGGTGTCGCAATTTTGCCGGGGTTGAGTTGATTGTGGGGATCAAAGGCCCGTTTCACGGCCTGCAACTCCGGGTAGAGGTCCCCGAAAAAGCCGGGGGCAAACTCGGAACGGAAGCCCTTGCCATGCTCGCCCCACAGCAGGCCATGATACTTGTGCACCAGTGCGACCACTTTTTCGGTGACCGAACGAACGAGGTTGATCGTTTCCGGATCCTTGAGGTCTAGGGCTGGGCGGACATGGAGCACGCCTGCATCCACGTGCCCGAACATGCCGTAGCTCAGCCCTTCCTGGTCGAGGGCCTCGCGAAACTCACCGATGAAGTCCGCGAGATGCTCCGGCGGGACGGCAGTGTCCTCAACGAACGCCACCGGGCGGGCCTCCCCGGAAGTTTTGGCCAGCAGCCCCACGGCCCGCTTGCGCATTTTCCAGACCTGGTTGACCGCCTGTTCCCCGAATGCAATGGCGTAATGGCAGGTCGGCGTCCGTTCCGGATCTTCCAGCAGCTCAGTCAAAGCCCTCACGGCCCGACGTACCTCTTGCTCGTTGCTCCCGGTGAACTCGACAAGGTTTACGCCTCGGGTCGGAGAGTCTGCGGTGGTCGGAAAAAACGGCGCCACGTCGTGCCAGACGATGTCACCCCTGGCAAGCTCCAGTACCTTGCTGTCGATGGTTTCGATTGAGGCTGGGCCGGCTGCCATCAGGGCACGGGCATCCCGAAGGGAAGCATCGAAACTGTCGTACTGGACCACCACGAGTGCCTGGAAGGCAGGAATCGGCACCAGGTTTATTTTTGCCTCGACGATGAACCCCAGCGTACCCTCTGAACCGCACAGGACGCTGTTGGCATTGAGCCGACCTTGTTCATCGCGGAGGTGGGCCAGGTCATAACCGGTCAGGCATCGGTTCAGCCTGGGAAAGTGTTGTTCTATATCCGCCCGGCGACGATCCCAGATATCAGTGAGAGTTCGGTAGATCTTGCCCGCAAGCGACGCTTGAGTGGTTGCGGCCGTCTCCTGGTCAGGGGCGAGGGCGGCGGTTTGAAGCAGGCTCCCGTCCATCAGCACGGTCTCCAGCTCCAGGACATGGTCCCTGGTCTTGCCATACATGACCGAGCCCTGGCCGCTGGCATCGGTATTGATCATGCCGCCGATGGTAGCCCGGTTACTGGTAGACAGCTCCGGCGCGAAAAACAGACCGTGGGTTTTTGCAGCTGAATTCAGCTGATCCTTCACGACTCCGGCCTCGACCCGCGCCCAACCCTCGGCAGCGTTGATTTCCAAAATCCGGTTCATGTGACGGGACAGGTCCACCACAATCCCATCTGTTAATGATTGACCGTTGGTGCCGGTACCTCCGCCACGGGGACTGAAGACAATATCCGCCCAATCAGTTGTTGCAGCCAGACGTGCCAATGCCTGGACATCTGCCTTGTCCATCGGGAAAACAACCGCCTGTGGCAAGACCTGGTATATGGAATTATCGGTCGCCAATACCGTCCTGGTTGCATAGTCCGGGGTCATTTCTCCCCGGAAACCCGATTTCTTGAGAGTTTCGAGGAAGGCGACGTAACGGGACTGTGTCGGAGTAATTTGCTCAAGTCGAGGTAGCATGGCTGGGACTGCTTTCCTGTTGGTCCTGATGTGGCTGGGGTTGAGTCAGTTGTGCCAGAAGGTCTGTCACCGGCTGGTCAGACAAGCCGTGGACGGCCTGCTCCAGGCAATAGGCTGCCGGGCCGAGAAAAGGCCCTGCCAGTTCGTGAAATTTGGTGACCAGTTCGCTTCGGGGAATCGGATTGCCCGGTGTGCCTCTTGCCTCGAATCGGTCACTGACCAGTTCCCGGCCATCGCTCAGTCGGACCGTGACCGTGGCATACCTGTGTGCCGGGAAGCAGGCGGAGAACTCGGCAGATTCGTAAAGTCGGACCTTTCCGCTCAGCTGCAGGACCTCGGGATGCGCCAGATCATTGGTCACCGACTGCTGATTCACCGTGCCGCGGTGCAGAGCACAAGCTACCGCCCAGGGCAGGCTGTATTGGGCCTCTTCGGTACTATGAGGCCGGGACGTATGCAGTCGAATTGCCTGATGGAAGCTGGTGACTCGAATTTCCTCGACCCGATCCATGTCGGGCATTGAAGCTCGGAGCGACAGCAGTGCCTCTACTGCTGGTTGGGCCCAATAACACACCGGGTAACGTTTGAAATAAGTGTCCAGGAAATGCCAGCGGGTCCCAAGGTCCCGCCAGTGGTCGGCTTCCTCAAGCAACAACGCGGGGGCACCCGTAAAGCCGGCCCTGGCCAGCAGTGCGGCGGAAATCCCGGTCATGGCACCCCAGCCAGAGCCGTCCTTTAGCATGGTGGGGTGGTCTATGCAGCGCATCATCTGGCTGCGCGGACCGTAGAACTCGGCGGTGCCAAGTGCCTCGGCCAGTTGCTGTGCGGACAGCCCCATCACACGGGCCGCAACGGCGGCCACGCCCAGGCAGTTCCACGCACCGGAGGTATGGTAGTCGCAGGCTGAGCTGTGAAGGCTGATGCCGGCGCGGATGGCAATCTCGTAGCCGATGGCCAACTCCCCGAGAAACTGCCGTCCCGATAGGCTCCGGGTCTCGGGCAAAGAGAGCATCCCGGGCAGTATGGCAACACCGGCATGACCTTTTGTCAGGACATGGCCGTCATGGGCATCCAGGGCGTCAATCAGCCAGCCGCCATACAGCGCCGCACCGGCGCTTGAGGCCTGACCTTCCGAGAACAGGAGTGGCTGCCTGCCGGGATACTGATTGCGTACAAACTCGAGGGCTGTCCGGGCCAGGGGCGTGCTGGTTGCACCTGCTGCCACGCCCAGAAGGTCCAGCAGGCAGGTCCGCGCCAGTGTGTAGACTGGATCTGGCAGAGTTGTGGCGTCGAGCTCCAGGATCTTCTTCGGTAGCGAAAGGTCGGACATAGTAGGCACTCGGTATTATTGTGCCTACATCATTGGGATTAAGGGGCTGGCCGGCTGCGAATAAACCGACATTGGCTGTCATAAAGACGACAACTTCTCGTTAGCCTTGGGTCCGTTTTTGCCTCTGTTCCCGGGGTGTCAGCCCGAAGCCCTTGGTGTAGCAACGGGTAAAATAGGACGTGGAGTTGAAGCCGCAGGCCGTTGCGATCTGGGTAATGCTCATGGTGGACTGCAGTAGCAGGTGCCTTGCCCGTTCCAGTCGAAGCTCCATGTAGAAGGCGTTGGGTGTGGTTCTCAGGTGGGTGCGGAAAAGCCTCTCCATCTGACGGATGGATAATCCCACCTTCTCGCCGATATCGCTACAGCTCAGGACATCTTCCGTGTGGTTCTGCATCAACTGGATGACCTTGAGCAGGCGGGGATGATTGGTGTTATGCCGGAACTGAAGTTCCATCCGCTGCTTTTCATTGGCCGGTCGGATCTGGGGATGGATGAACTGCTCGGCGCATCCCATTGCCAGATCCGCCCCGTGCTCCAGGGCGATCTTGTGGCACATCATATCGAGACTAGCCAGCCCGCCTGAGCAGGTCATTATATTGCCGTCAATCTCATACAGCTCCCCGGTCATGTTGAGTTCGGGAAATTCCTCCTCGAAGCTCTCCTTGTTTTCCCAATGAATGGTGCATCGGTGATTGGACAGCAGCCGGGCGCGGGCCAGCAGGAGAGAACCGGTGGAAGTGGCACCCAGCGCCACCCCACGGCGAGAGAGCTGACGCAGCCACTCAAACAGTTTTTTGTCCCGTATAAGGGTGGTGCCGATACCTGCCACCACAATCATCAGGTCAATATCACCGGTTTCATCAAACCGCCGGTCTGGACTGATTGGCAAGCCGTTGCTGGCAGCCACGGGCTGGTTGTCCTGGGAAAAGATATGCCATTCGTACAGCGGCTGCTCGCTCAGGCGGTTGGCCGCGCGTAGGGGTTCCAGTGCCGCGACGAACGAAAGCATGGAGAACTGTGGAATGGCGAGAAAGCCAATTTTCCGGGTTTCCGGTTCTGTCATTGGGCTACCTGAACGGAATGTCGCTTTTTTAGTGCATGATGGCGTTTTATTAAATTTTTGTCGATCCGGATTTTCTGATGATGGGACCCGTAGTCGTTAACAACAACGCCCATTGGCAGGAACCCGACATGATCGAACAAAAAGTGAAATTCCAGAGCGACAAGCTCACCCTCGACGGCGCCTTCTTCAAGAATGAGGAGCACGACGACCCGCGTCTGCCGATCGTCATTGTTTGCTCCGGCTTCACCGGACAGAAAAACATCCACCCCGAGCGTTATGCCCGTTTCCTGACCCAAAAGGGCTTCACCGTATTTGGCTTCGACTACCGTGGCTTTGGCGAGTCTGAGGGTGAGCGTGAGCATGTCCTCATCGAAGAACAGGTTCGTGATATCGCCAATGCGGTGGCTGTGGTTGCCGAGCGCGCCAAAGAAGAGAAACGCAAAGTCGTTCTGGCGGGCTGGGGCATGGGCGGTGGTCTGGTGCTGGACGCCTTCCGCGTCTGTGAGGACCAGGTTGACGGTCTGATCGCCATGAACGGTTTCTACGACGCTGTGCGTGTTCAAAAAGCTCTGCGCGGTGAGCATGGCTGGAAGCAGTTCCGCGCCTTCATGGCCAACGAGCGTCTGCGTCTGGCCAAGGGCGGAGAGCCCCAGGGTATCGACCCGTTCGAGATTTATCCGCTGGATCCGGTCAGCCGCGAATACGTTTACACCGAGCTGGTCAAGGCACCCGGTTATGGCGTGACTTCCACATTCGATTTTGCGGATTCGCTGATCAGCTTCTGCCCGGAAGCGCACCTCGATGACCGGTTCGCGCAGATTCCGTTGCTGATCGCCCATGGCGCAGAGAACGACCTGCATCCGGTCACCGAAGCACGTTCCCTCTACGCCCGTTACCCGGGCCCGAAGGAGCTGTTCCTGCTCGAGGGCGGCGGCCACACTGAATGGATGCTGGACGAGAACCCCAAGTTCCAGGCCTTTGCCGGCAAGATTGCCGATTGGATCACCTCCACCTTCTGATAGCTCTGCTGCGGCGGCCCCTGGCCGCCGCTTTACCTTTGAGTGACCGATTATGAGTTCCGAGATTCCCTTCTGCGAGGCGGCCCGCAAGGTGTTGCGCCGGCCGGACGTGGCGGTTCCGGCAAAGAGTTGCGATACCCATGCCCATGTCTTTGCTCGTCACGAGGACTACCCCTTTACCCCCAATCGCACCTACACCCCGCCAGAAGCCTCCCTGGAGCAGTATCTTGAGCTGCACCGGATGCTGGGTATCGAGCGCGGGGTTCTGGTACAGCCCAGTGTCTATGGCGCGGATAACTCTCTGCATCTCCATGCCCTCCGGCAACTTCGGGAGCGGGGATATGATTATCGGGGTGTCTGTGTTGTGGCCCCGGATATCTCGATGACCGAATTGCAGGAACTCCATGAGGCCGGCTTCCGGGGGGTGCGGATGAACCTGCTGTTCCGTGGTGGCCTGCAATGGAATGACGTTCTGGGGCTGGCGGACCGGATTGCAGCCCTGGGCTGGCATTTACAATTCCTGATTAATGTTTCGGACTGTGGCGACATTATGGATCGCGTTGCGGATCTGCCTGTTCCGGTCGTGTTTGACCATATGGGACATATGCCCGCAGCCCTGGGGGCCGACGAGCCCGGCTTCCGCAAGCTGCTCGAGCTACTGTCTGACAACAAGGCCTGGGTGAAGCTCTCCGGCAGCTACCGGGTCACCCTGCAGGGCGAGTACCCCTATCCGGACGTTGCGGCAATTGCCCGCGCCCTCGTGGTCGCCAATGCCGACCGTTGCGTATGGGGATCCGACTGGCCCCATCCACATTTCCCGGGGCTGATGCCGGATGATACGGACCTGCTGGAAGATCTAGCCGCCTGGGTGCCTGACGCGGAGATCCGGGAAAGAATCCTGGTGTCCAATCCCGCCCGCTTGTATGGATTTGATGACTGAAGCGTTGACGAAGATGTTTTTCGGGCGGCCGTGGCCGCCCTTTTTTATGCTTTGAACTCAGTACTGATCGTCGAGCAGACGTCGGATCAGGCGGGTATTGGAATCCCTTACAGTCGGCATCTCCAGGCGGGCGCGGTCGATGGACTCCTGGTTCAGCTCTGCCTGGATAATGCATTCGCGGTCGTCTGCAGCGGCCAGAATCTCGCCTTTCGGACCGAGGATGCAGCTCCCGCCCCAGAACCAGAGGTCTTTCTCGTGACCATAGCGGTTGGCCATCACCACGGGCGTACCGTAGATCATGGCGTAAAAGCTGATATTGGTCTTCCAGTTGTCCTCGTTGGAGAAGTTCTCACTGACAACGCCGGAGGCGGAATTGATGGGTGCCAGCATCAGCTCGGGTTGCTTGAGGAAAGCGCAGTGGGTGAGGGCCGGGTTCCAAAGGTCCGCGCAGATCAGGCAGGTGGATTCCCAGCGCTCCCGGATTGCCACGTTGCCGATCTGACTGCCGGAATGGAACCACTTGCCTTCTTCCAGGCCGCCATAGGTGGGCAGATTGATCTTGCGATGAACGTGGATTACCTCACCGTCACGCAGGTACGCCATGGCGTTGTATAGTTCGCCTGCCCGTGCCCGTTCCACAAAACCGACCACAAGCGTGATGCCCTGTGCCTGCCTGGCAAGACTGAGCAAGGCGGGATCGTCCCGGCGCATTGCAACGGAGGGAGCATCGCGACCGACCTGGTATCCGGTCAGCGACAGCTCGGGAAACAGCAGCAGTTCCGCGCCACTCTGACGGGCCTGCTCAGCATATTCACGGTGCCGTTCAAGGTTGGTTTCAACATCCAGCAACTGGCTGTTGATCTGTGCGACGGCCACATTGAGGTTGGTAATCATGTCGGCTTCTCGGTAATTGACAGACGGGGTTGAAACGCCAAAAGCCCTGTGCACCGTAAGGGATGCGCAGGGCTTTGTGTGACTCGGATCAGATCAGGTCGTTCTGCTCGAGGAAATTGCGGGCAACCTTCTCGATTTCCTCTTTTTCGACATCCACCTGCGCGTTCAGACGAGACATTACCTCGTTATCCAGCAAGCCGGAAAGCTTGTTGAGCTGATCGTCCAGTTCCGGGTTCTGGTCCAGAACTTCCTGGCGCACCACCGGAGTGATCGCGTAGTCCGGGAAGAAATTCTGGTCGTCCTTGAGCAATACGAAATCAAATGCCGGGATCCGTCCGTCAGTGGCGAACACCAGCGCCAGGTCCACTTCACCCTCTTTCAGTGCAGTATAGGTCAGACCGGAGTCCATACGCTTGATCTGGTCGCGCGGCAGTTTGAAGTCGTAGGCCTTGGCGAACGGGCGGAAGCCGTCTTCACGGGCATACCATTCGGCGTTGCTGGCAAGGACCAGTTCCTCGCCATCGTTGATGGCGGCAGCCATATCGCTCAGGGTCTTGATGCCCATGGCGCTAGCTTCCTCGGCCTGCATTGCCAGGGCGTAGGTGTTGTTGGCGTCAGAGGGATTCAGCCAGACCAGGCCTTTTGCCATGTCCAGCTCGCGCACTTTCTCATAACCTTCCTGGCGACCGAGCTTTTCCTTGACGTCGTTGTAAACAATCAGGCCGGTGCCGGTGTACTCCCAGTACACGTCCACCTGGCCATTTTCCTGAGCGGATCGCAGAACGGCACTGCCCATGCCGGCCCGGGTATCTACGTCGTAGCCCTTGGCACGCAGGTACTGGGCTGTCATGGAGGTCAGCAGTTGCTGCTCGGTGAAGTTCTTGCCACCGACAACGATGGTTTCGGCAGCTGCGACGCCACCGAAGGTCATGGAAATGGCGAGGGTCGCTACGGATGCCAGTTTCTTGAGGGTTTTCATGTTTCAGTGCTCCAGGTGACTTCTTGTTTTGTGGCCCCCCTGTATGGAGTGGCCGGTTTTCACAGCCCGGGCCGCCTTATGCGACCTCAGGCGCGGGATGGGTTAACGCCCCGGGGAACCATCAGGAACGCGCAGGCGGCTACCAGAATGTCTACGGTTATGGCCAGAAGGGCTGTCATGAG
Source organism: Marinobacter szutsaonensis (assembly GCF_039523335.1). Lineage (NCBI taxonomy): Bacteria > Pseudomonadati > Pseudomonadota > Gammaproteobacteria > Pseudomonadales > Marinobacteraceae > Marinobacter > Marinobacter szutsaonensis. Next base: position 262,584 of record NZ_BAAAFC010000002.1, read on the forward strand.
GGCTCCGGCCAGCATCATTTCGGTATCGAAGAGATCGATGCCGGTGAAAATCAGCTCGCCCAAGCCGCCACCGCCGATCAGGAAAGCCAGTGGCACGGTTCCCACGTTGATGGCCAGTGCCGTCCGTATGCCTGCGAAAATGACGTACGCGGCGTTCGGGATTTCGACACGCAACAACATCTGTCCCGGAGACATTCCGATGCCAGATGCCGACTCCTTCAGGTGCGCAGGAACCCCCAGTAACCCCGTGTAGGTATTGCGCACGATCGGCAGCAGGGAGGCGATGAACAGGCCGAATACCGAGGGTATAAAGCCGATGCCCAGGAGACTCATGGATAACGCCAGGATCGCCAGAGTCGGGATTGTGGTGCCTACGTTCAGCCCTTGCATGGCCCATTCGGAGACCTTGATAAAGCGGGGCCTGCTCAGGATGACCCCGAGCGGGACACCCACGGCAATCGCCAGCGTCCCGGAAATCGCAGTCAGCTGGATATGCTGCTTGGTCAGGTAAACGATGTCTTCCCAGTAGAACAGCATGCCGTCAATCAGGCCCGAACGCTGGAGGTAGACCCCCATCAGGAGGACGGCAATCAGTGCCGGCAACTGGAAGAAACGGGACTGCTTGAGCTTTTTCATGTTGCCACCCTGATGCGGCGAACGTTCTGGTCATCACTGCGGGATGACTTGTAGGTCGCGCCCAGATAATGGGTGATGCCGCGCTGGGTCACCACGCCCATAAGCTTGCCCTGTTCGGACACGCAGGGGAGCCAGGTGGCGTCATGGGTAAACATCTTGGAGGCCACGGTTCGCAGATCATCCTCGGGGCGGACCACGGTACGCAGGTTGTAGCTGTGCTGTCCGCATTTGCCTTTGGCAGTGGTGGCCACGCTGCGGGAGACATAGCCCACGGGTCGGTCATTGCCGTCGACGACAATGATGGCCCTTTCGTACCCGGCGTCGTCCATCCGTTGCAGAGCGATGGCCAGCGAATCCTCGGCAGTGACCACACTGGATTCTGTCTCCATCACCTCGGAGACAGTCACCAGCTGAAGGCGTTTCAGAGCCCGATCTCTTCCGACAAAGCCTTTGACGAAGTCGTTGGTTGGATGGGAGAGCAGATCGTCAGGGGTGTCGTACTGAATCAGCTTGCCGTCCTTGAAGATGGCAATCCGGTCCGCCATCTTGACCGCCTCATCGATGTCGTGACTGACGAACATGATGGTTTTCTTCAGCTCCCGGTGCAGTTTCAGAAACTCGTCCTGGATCACTTCCCGGTTGATAGGATCGATCGCACCGAAGGGCTCATCCATCAGCATGACGGGGGGATCCGCAGCCAGGGCGCGGATGACACCGACCCGTTGCTGCTGGCCGCCGGAAAGCTCATTCGGATACCGCTTGAGGAAAATGGCGGGGTCCAGAGCGACCATTTCCAGCAGTTCCGAAGCGCGCTTGAGGTAGCGGCTTTTCTCCCAGCCGATCAGCTTCGGCACGATCGAAATGTTTTCCTCGATGGTCATGTTCGGGAACAGACCAATCTGCTGGATGACGTAACCGATGTTCCGGCGAAGGGAGACGGTATCCTGGTCGGTGGTGTCCTGACCGTTAATCAGGACGCGACCGGAGGTCGGGGTGATGATCCGGTTCACCATTTTCAGGGTGGTTGTCTTGCCGCACCCGGAAGGTCCCAGCAGAACGCAGATTTCACCCTGCGGCACCTCCATGTTGATATGGTCGGCGGCAGTCACTACGCCGCGGTCGGTATCAAAAATCTTGGTCAGGTTGTCGAGTGTAATCATGTTCCGTATCCCGGTTGTTGTTATCTCGAGGAATCAGAGGCCCCTGGGGGTCAGTTTGCGTTGCAGTGACAGCAGGGAGCGGTCAGCGACAATGGCCAGCAGGCTGACGGCAATCGCGCCCACCACCAGTTGCCGGGGATCACTCTGGGAAATCCCGCGACTGATCAGTACGCCCAGCCCGCCGGCACCGATATAGGCCGCAATCGCCATGACACCGATGTTCATAACCACGGCCGTGCGCACGCCCGCCATGATGACCGGCACGGACAGCGGAATTTCCACTTTCCGGAGCCGCTGGGCACTGGTCATGCCGATGCCCCTGGCGGCCTCGCGAAGACCGGGGCTGACATTGTTAATGGCGGTGTAGGTATTCCGGATAATGGGTAACTGGGAGTAGAGCAGTACCGCAATAACGGCGGGAAGGTAGCCAATCCCGTGGCCAATGGTCGAGAGAATCGGAATCATGATTCCGAACAACGCAATGGATGGGATCGTGATGAGAACCGAGGCCACATAAAGCACAACTGTGGCAATGCGCTCGTTCTGGGTGATCGCAATACCAATCGGGACGCCTGTCAGCGTTGCCAGACCCACAGCGACGACTACCAGGCTGATGTGCTCGAGAGTGAGCTTGCCGAGCAGGTTCAGGTTGGTCATGACGAAATCAAGGATTTCCACAGCGGAGCCCTCTTTTTGTGAGTTGTAATCGGCAGAAGTCCACGTTCAGGACAAGGTAAACCAGGGATGTAACGCGGACTTTAACGAAAGCGTCGTCAAAGCGAACAATAACGACAGTGCGTGGACTATCAGGATCACTCGATCTGGCGCAGCTGCTCCCGGAGCCAAACTAGCGCCGGTTCCTTCTCGTAGGCTTTGTGCCAATATAGGTGCACGTCTAGTGAGGGTAGATCAGTGGGAGGAGCCATGAGGGTGAGCGCGGTATTTTCCGCAATAATGCGGGCATAAGTTTCCGGCATGGTCAGCAGCAAGTCTGTGCCCTCCACCACCCGGCAGGCCGCGAAGTAATGCTGACAACGCAAGCGGATGTTTCGGTGCACACCCAGGCGTGAAAGTTCAAAATCCTCGATGCCCGGCCCCTCCGTGCGGGATGAAACGAGCACGTGCTGTGCCGAGAGATAGCCATCCATCGTCAGGGTATCACCTGCAAGGGGGTGGTCCTTGCGAGTAAGAACCACGAGCCGGTCCTTGCGCAGCAGCTCGTGGCCGGTCTGACTGCTCACCGGCAAGAGTACATCAACCGCAAAATCCAGTTTGCCCGCCGCTAGTTGCGTTTCCATCTCCCGTCGGGCAATTCGGCGGGAAATTATCTCCAGCTCTGGATAGTCATCCAGTTGCTGCATCAACTGGGGGAGAAATGTGGATTCGAGTACATCCCTTAACCCCAGCGCGTAGGTCTTGCGCTGATTGGCCGGATCAAACGCATGGAACTGGTTCACCGCACTCTGGATCTGGGTGAGCCCCGGTCGCATCGATTCCAGGAACCGGCGGGCCAGAGGCGTGGGGATCATCTGGTTGCCCTGGCGGGTGAACAGCGGATCGTCGAAGTGATCCCGCAATCGGGACAGGGAATGACTGACCGCTGGCTGCGTGAGGTGAAGGGCCTTGGCGGCGCGGGTCAGACTGCCTTCCCGATAGATAGTGTCGAATACGTGCAACAGGTTCAGGTCCAGGCGATTGAGGGCCATGTCTCGGGTCCGTTTCTACAATAAGTGGGGGTAATGATAAACGATAAGAATAATTCAGTCGTCTAATACCTTGGTCCTGCCTAGACTGGTCCGAACAAGCGCAAAATTTCGCCGGCTTTTCAGAACCAGTGAGGACAGGCAATGGACTTCAACATCTCCGAAAAAGGCCAGGATTATCTCAACCGAGTGAAGCATTTCATGAAGGAAGAGATTTATCCCATCGAAGAGCAGTACCACAAGGAACTCGCTTCGCAGGAAAACCGCTGGGTCGTCCTGCCGATCATCCGGGAGCTCAAGGAAAAGGCCAAAGCCCAGGGGCTCTGGAATATGTTCTTCCCGGACGACAAATACGGATGCGGCCTGCTCAATTCGGATTATGCCCTCATCGCGGAAGAGACCGGCCGCAGCTTCATCGCGCCGGAGATCTTCAACTGCAACGCGCCGGATACCGGCAATATGGAAGTGCTGATTCACTATGGCTCTGAAGAACAGAAGGCTGAATGGCTACCGAGGCTGATGAGCGGCGAGATCCGGTCCGCCTTCTGTATGACTGAGCCGGCCGTGGCCTCATCCGACGCCACCAACATGGAAGCCACAGCCATCGTCCAGGGCGATGAAGTGGTGCTGAACGGCCGCAAGTGGTGGAGCACCGGAATCGGTCATCCGGACTGCAAGGTGGGCATCTTCATGGGGCTGACGGATCCTGATGCCCACAAGCATCGCCAGCATTCCATGGTGCTGGTGCCGTTGGATACTCCGGGGGTGAAGATCGAGCGTATGCTGCCGGTCTTCGGCGCCTACGATGAGCCCTACGGTCACGGTGAGGTGCTGTTCGATAATGTGCGCCTGCCCAAGAGTGCGATCATTGCCGGCCCGGGACGCGGATTCGAGATTGCCCAGGGCCGTCTGGGGCCGGGCCGCGTCCACCATTGCATGCGGGCCATCGGTGCCGCCGAGCGTACGCTGGAACTGCTGATCAAACGGGCTACCACCCGGGAGGCCTTTGGCCGGCCGATTGCCAAGCTGGGTGGTAACCCGGACATTATTGCCAATGCCCGTATGGCCATCGAGCAGGCGCGTCTGCTGACTCTGAAGTGTGCATGGGCACTGGATACCAAGGGCATTATGGGGGCTCTGCAGGAGGTTTCCATGATCAAGGCGGTGGTGCCGCAGATGCTGCAGACCATTGTCGATCAGGCCATTCAGATTCATGGTGGTGCCGGTGTCAGTGATGATGACTTCCCGTTGACCCAGTTGTTTGCCTATGCTCGGGTATTGCGGTTGGCGGATGGGCCGGATGAGGTTCATCGGGCTATGGTGGCTCGACTTGAGCTTCGGAAGTATCAGTCCTGAAGTCGGGCTTGGGCGTCTGGATCGCTAGGCCTCTAACTTGGGGGCGGGGAGCGGGTGGGAGACGGTTTCTGAAACCCGCTCCTTCGGCACGTCCATGTGACGCTTGAGCTCCGCCATCCATGGCTCCGCACAGTTTCAAAAACCGTCTCCCACCCGCTCCCTTAAAGCTTGGGAGCATGCATTTAGGCAGAATTTAGAGCAGCGGTATCGAGCAGAATTCCGAAAATCTTGCAGGCTGATATAAGAGCTCGGGAGTCGGCGATGGGACCTCCTTTCTGAAACCTTGCGGAGCCATGGATGGCGGAGCAGAGCGTACAGGGATGTATTCACAGCGTGTTTCAGAAAGGAAGTCCCATTGACGGCTCTTCCACCTTTGTTGAAAACAAGAGAAACCAACGGATAAAAACGATGACACAGAGAGTATTCATTACCGGCGGGGCCTCGGGCCTCGGTCGGGCAATCGCACTGCGTTACGCCAAAGAAGGCGCCAAAGTCTGCATCGGGGATATCAACCCGGACCAGGGTGCGGCCGTCGAGCAGGAGATCAATAAGGACGGCGGCGAAGGCTACTTTGTCGAATGCGATGTGCGCCGGCTGACGGATTTCGAGAAAGTTCGGGATGACCTGGAGAAGAAGTGGGGCGGTGTGGATGTTGTCGTGAACAATGCTGGTGTGGCCTCCGCCGGGTCTATTGAAGACACCACCATGGCGGACTGGGAATGGATCCTGGACATCAACGTGCTGGGCGTGGTGCGTGGTTGCAAGGCGTTTACGCCGCTGTTCAAACAACAGGGCTCCGGGGCGTTTGTGAACGTGGCATCCATGGCCGGACTGATGCTGGCGCCGTTGATGGATAGCTACAATGTTTCCAAGGCCGGGGTTATCGCCCTGTCCGAGACCCTGAGCCAGGAGCTGCGGGACGCTGGCATTCATGTCAGCTGCGTGTGCCCGGCGTTCTTCCAGACCAACCTGGCCAGTACCATGCGCTCGGATATTCCCGGCATCCAGCAGAACGTGAACAAGCTGATGAAGCGTTCCAGCATCACCGCCGAGGATGTGGCTGAGGACATTTTCCGCAGCGTGAAGGACAAGAGTTTCTGGGTGCTGCCTCATGCGAAAGAACGCCGGATGTGGGTGTTGAAGCGCCACGCGCCGTGGGCTTTTGACTGGCTGATGCATCAGGAGAGCAAGCGCTGGATGAACAAGATGGGCGACAAGGCCAACGCCTGAGTGGCCGGAACAGACCACAGGAGAAAGTGAATGACTCAGATCGACCAGGCGGTGGATATCCGTGAGGGTGAGGAACTGGATATCGGCGCCGTCGACCGGTTCATGAAACACGCGATTCCGGGGCTGGAGGGCCAGCCCGCCATCAAGCAATACCCGGGTGGCGCCTCCAACCTGACCTATCAGGTGGATTACGGTGACCAGTCCTACGTGCTGCGCCGGCCACCGTTCGGGAAGATCGCCAAGTCCGCCCACGACATGCTCCGGGAAGCGCGGGTGATGCAGGCGCTGAAGCCGGTGTACCCGTACGTGCCGAATATTGTGGCCATCTGCGACGATCATGACGTTCTGGGATGTGATTTCTACGTTATGGAGCGCCTGAAGGGCATTATCCTGCGCCAGGACTTCCCGAAGGATTTCGAGCTGAGCGAGGCCGATACCCGCAAGCTGTGCCTGAACGTGATCGACAAACTGGTGGATCTGCACCGGGTCGACGCCCAGGCCGCAGGTCTCTATGAGCTGGGCAAGGGCGCCGGTTACGTGCAACGCCAGATTGGCGGCTGGAGCGACCGCTTCCGCAAGGCACGCACCGAGGATGTGGGTGATTTCGAGGCGGTGATGAGCTGGCTCAACGACAAGATGCCGGAAGATATCGCTCAGGTAGTCATCCACAACGACTACCGCTTCGACAACGTGGTGCTGAACCCGGACAACCCCTTCGAAGTCATCGGTGTGCTGGACTGGGAGATGGCCACCATCGGCGACCCGCTGATGGACCTGGGCAATAGCCTGGCCTACTGGATCGAGGCGGACGACGAGGGGCCGTTCCAGATGCTTCGGCGTCAGCCGACGCACCGGCCTGGCATGCTGACCCGCAAAGAAGTTGTCGACTACTACATGGAGAAGTCGGGTTTTCGTGCCGATAATTTCGACTTCTACGAAATCTACGGCCTGTTCCGGCTGGCGGTGATCATCCAGCAGATCTACTACCGCTTCTATCACGGCCAGACCAAGGACAAACGTTTCGCCGCCTTCGGCCACGCCGCCAATTACCTGGAGAAGCGTTGCCAGCGGCTGATCAGCGAGAGCACCCTGTAATGGCGACTATCTATCTGATCCGACACGGCCAGGCCAGTTTTGGCAAGGACAACTATGACCAACTGTCGCCCAGGGGGTGGGAGCAGGGGCAGGTACTTGGCCGCTGGCTGGCGGGCAAAGTCACGCCCAACGCGGTGTTCGGTGGCAACATGGAGCGCCATCGGGAGACCGTTGAGGCCATCGCATCCGGGTTCGGCCAGGCGCTGCCGGATATGCAGGCGGTTGAAGGGCTGAACGAATTCGACCACATGCAGGTGGTCGAGCGACTGAAGCCGGAATGGGCGGATCGTCAGGTAATGGCCCGCGATATGGCCGCCTTTCCCAAGCCTGCGCGGTTGTTCCAGCAGGTGTTCGAGGAGGCCATGGCGCGCTGGATCAGCGGTGAGTATGACGCTGAATACGCCGAGAGCTGGGGTGCGTTTCAGGCGCGAGTCATTGCCGCGCTGGACGAACTGATTGGCTATGCCGACGGTGGCGATGTGCTGGTGTCCACTTCTGGCGGCCCGATTGCCGTCATTGCCCAGCACCTGCTGGCGCTCTCCGATGAGAAAGCGCTGGCGGTGAACAACGTCATCGCCAATACCAGCGTCTCCCGCATTCTCTATTCCGGCCCGCGCCGCAGCCTGGCCGTCTTTAACAACTACAGCCACCTGGAGGCGGAAGATCCCGCCCTGGTGACATTCCGATAACGCATTAGGGGAAATCCATGAGTACCAAGAACCTGTTCGATCTGTCCGGAAAGGTGGCCCTGGTCACCGGCGCCAGCCGTGGTATTGGCGAAAGCGTTGCCCGGACCCTCGCTCATTACGGAGCCCACGTCATCGTCAGCAGCCGCAAGATTGATGGCTGCGAGAAGGTGGCCAGCAGTATTCGTGACGAGGGCGGCAGCGCCGAAGCGGTTGCCTGCCATATCGGGGAAATGGACCAGATCGAGGCCATCTGGGAGCATATCGACAAGGCACACGGCAAGCTGGACATTCTGGTCAACAATGCGGCCGCCAATCCTTATTTCGGACCGGTGGAGGACACTGACCTCGGCGCCTTCCAGAAGACCGTAGACGTGAACATCCGCGGCTATTTCTTCATGTGTGCACGCGGCGCCCAGATGATGAAGAAACATGGGGGCGGCGCGATCGTCAACGTGGCCTCCGTCAACGGCGTGAACCCTGGTCATTTCCAGGGTATCTACTCCGTTACCAAAGCGGCGGTGATTTCCATGACCAAGTCCTTTGCCATGGAACTGGGCCAGCAGAACATCCGCGTCAACGCATTGCTCCCGGGCCTGACCGATACCAAGTTCGCCAGCGCCCTGACCACCAACGAGGCGATCAAGAAGCAGGCCATGGCGCACATCCCGATGAAGCGCGTGGCGGATCCGGATGAGATGGCGGGTACGGTGCTTTATCTGGTGTCCGGGGCGTCCAGCTACACGACGGGGGCTTGCATTAACGCCGACGGTGGTTACCTGACCATTTGATGGGGGCGGTGAAGTCGGGGTCAGAAGAAAGCTTTCTTCTGACCCCAAGTTACGGCTTAACCTCATGGCAACGGGGTCTGATGAAAGCCTTCATCTGACCCCATGTTTGGGTTTCACCTCGAGCTTGGGCCATGAAAATGGGGTCAGATGAACAAGTTCATCAGACCCCGGTGCCGCAGGCTTAACCTCGAGATTTGACTATGGAAACGGGGTCTGATGAAAGCCTTCATCTGACCCCAACTTCACGCCAACTCACAGTCACCCCTCACGCCGGCGAACAGGTCAGCGCCCTGAAATCCCCCCGAAGCTCAACCGCCCGGGCTTCCAGATGCGCCAGATGCGAAGGTGCTCCGGCTTCAATCAGCTCATACATCAGATCCGCCATTGCCACCCGGCTCTCGGCCATCATCTCCTTGTAGGCCTCTCCGCGGACCTCTTCCGAGTTCACCAACAAGGAGCGGATTCGCTCCCCGAAATTCGGCGAATCCCGCTCTTCTAGTGCATCCAGCAGCGCCAGCTGCCAATTCCGTCGGCCCTCCAGCCAGATCTCGGTCTGCCGGCCCCGGCTTTCCGACCACTCACGGGCAATTCGTTGTTGCCGGTTGTTCAGGGGGCCAAGCCAGTTTTCGATACGCTCCATCGTCCGCTCAGCCCGGGCTTCGGCTCGTGCCTCGGGAGAATCCAGCAGGAATTTCTCCTCCATCTCCCCATGGTTGCGGGCCATGTTCCTGGCAAGTTCGGCGACCTGCTCGTCGCTGAGCGAGGCGAGCATATTCGTGGCAGTCGGCGCGGCCTGCTCAAGTAACCCGGGCAGGAAGTCGAACAGTCGCTCCTGATGGTAGCTGACTTTTCCACGGTCCAGATCGCCCGACCGCGTGTCCCGGACCAGTTCATGCAGCCATTGGCGATAGCGGGGCAGTTCTGCCGTGCAGTGCCACTGCCGGAGGTTGTTGAGGTCCTTCGCCAGTTGCTGTTCCTGCTCGTTGGTCAGGGTTACGTAGTCGTCGACCCACCAGGTAACGCCCCAATCCGCGTACCGGTAAGCCGTGCGCGTTGAGCTGCAGGCCGAGAGTAACGCCAAAGTCAGGAGTAACGCAGTTGCTCGAATCATGGCGCTCGGCCGGTAGGCAAGAGAACTCATCACGGTGCCTCAGCGTAAAGCCCAATGGAAAAACATTGCATGCTCATTATCATGCATTCCCTGTCATAGATATTACGAACCAGGGCCTGGAACGGATGGAGCCGGCAGAAGCTCGCCACGCCCCAGGTTATGGAGATTCAATGTCCAAGCAAAAGTTCGCACGTGTTCGCCAGTTTGTCTTTGCGTTTTACATGTCCGGCATCATGTCCCTGATGATGTCAGGGATCATCACGTTTATTAACACCGGGCTCATCGAGGGCTTCCTGGCGCGTTGGGGGCCCGCCTTTCTCGTGGCCTGGGGCTCGGCCTTTCCGCTGGTTATTTTCGTTGCTCCGCTTGCCGGGCGGCTGACGACACGAACACTTCGTGTGCTGGCGGATGAGCGCTAGCGTCCAGTCTTGTGAGTCCGGTTGTCAAAAATTGTAAATCTGTTTGTTGCACCCATCCGTAGATTGTTTTGCGTACAGTTCATGGAATGAATCTGTGCAGGTTCGAACCATCAAACCCTGATCTGCAACCTCGGAATTGAGGATGAGTGACAATGAAGACAAAATTTGCTTTGCCTTTGGTGGCGGCCAGTACTGTGTTGTTGGCCGGGTGTTTCGATGGTGACGACGATCCGGCGAAAACCAGTGTCCGGGTCGTTCATGCGTCTTCTGACGCGCCAGCAGTCAATGTGCGTGTGAACAATCAAACGGTGGTCTCCGGCGCTGACTACAAGCAGGCCGCTGTGCTGACCCCGAATGCCGGTACAGCCTCGATAGCGGTTGATGGCATCTTGCCGGGTGGTGAGACCGCCACCGTGATTGATGCGGATGCTTCTCTTCGATTTGATACTAAATATGATGTGATTGCCGTGGGTAAGGTGGGGGACCAGACCATCGCCCCACTGATTCTTGCTGACGACGGCGAACGCGAAAGCGCTGATTCTGTCCGCCTTCGGGTCGCGCATTTGTCGCCCGACGCTCAGGAGGCCGCGGGCGGCCCAGTTGATGTCTATGTGACGGCGGCCGGTGCAGAACTTCCTGCCGAAGCTACCTTCTCGTTTGCTTTCCAGGAAAGCGTTGGCCCGCTGGAAGTCCCCGCGGGTGAGTATCAGATTCGGGTTACGCCTGCGGATTCAAGCATAGTAGTTTATGACAGCGGTTCCGTGGCGTTGCCTGCAGGAGCAGATCTTCTGGTGGGCGCCATCGACAACACGGTTTATGGCGAGTCACCGATCACTTTACTGGTCATCAATGGTAGTGAAACGAGTGAAATTCTGTCCGCCGAGACCGGAGCCGATCTTCGGGCCGTGCATAGCGTCTCCGATATTGGGTTTGGAAGAACAAACACTGCCGTTGACGTCTATCTCAATTCAGATCCCGGAACTGGCACACCGTTGACCTTCTCTTTCGGTGATACGCTTCCTGACATCGCCTTTACCGGCAACTACCTTCTCGGGGCACCCGGCGGCGCTGTTGGCGATTACGATCTGACCGTGACTGCTTCCGGAGACACCGCCGCAGCGATAGAAGCAACTCTGACGCTGGCCGCAGGTGATCTCAGAACGGTAGTTGCCGCTGGCAGTGCCGACGCAGGCTTTGAAGCGCTGGTCTTCAGTGACGACAACCGCAGGATTGCCACTGCTGCGAAGTTGCGCCTGATCCACGGTGCCGTCGAGGCAGCAACCGTAGATGTATACCTGGTGCCAACAGCTGAGGGTGGTGCCGATGCAACGATGATTGGTAACCTTGCCGGATCGCCGACCGTCCCCGGCTTCGAGTACGGAGCCAGCACGGGTTATGTGCAGGTAGCTGACGGAAACTATGTGGCGTTTATCACCGAGGCAGGCAATCCGGCGAACGTACTCTATAAATCACCAGATCTCGAGCTTTCAGCCGGCGGCATCTACACCGCGGTGGCTCGGCGAGCCCTGAGCGGCAGTGATCCTGTGGCTGGTGTTACCTTGATGGATGATTTCATCCCTGAACCGCAGCCGCAGTAAATGACTTTGTAGAGATGACTTACTCGAAGCCCCGGCATTGCCGGGGCTTCCTGTTATTGAATGGTCACATTCGAGCTGTTCGAATCTGCCCGCGAAATCGCCGTCCCCGTAGGCGGCCGGTAATGCAGCGAGTAAAGCACCCGATCCAGCACCGATTTGCCATTCCACGCCGGGTCGTTGTTCACGATACCCACCACCGCCCAGGTGGTGTTGTTCTCGTCCCGGGTAAAGCCGGCAATCGAGCGAACATGCTCCAGGTAACCGGTCTTGATGCGGCCTGTGCCTTCCATGCCTGCTCGCTTCAGGCGGCGGGCCATGGTTCCGTCCATGGCGGTGATCGGCATGGAGGCCATCAGGTCGGAGGCGAACGGGCTGTTCCAGGCGTGCTGGAGGAGCTGAACACCCTGGCGGGCCGAAATGCGGCCATGACGGGTGAGGCCGGCCCCGTTGTCGATCACCATGCCAGCAGTATTGATGCCTTTGCTCTCAAGCCACTCGTAGATCACACGGATACCGGCTACGCGGTCATCCTGTTCGTCCTCTTTCCGGTTTTCGGCACCGATAGCGAGCAACATCTGGCGGGCCATGACGTTGCTGCTCCACTTGTTGATGTCCCGCACCATGGTGACCAGGTCCGGAGAGGTGGTTCTCATCACCAGCCGGGCATCGTCGGGGGTCTTGCCGGTCATGCTGGCGCCGCTGATGGTCACGCCGGTTTCCTTGAGGACTGAACGAATCAGGGACGCGGTGTACTGCTCGTGGGGCAGCAGGGACATATAGGTGGTGGTCCGGCAGCCTTGTGGCAGTTCGCCCGTCACGCGCACGGTGACCTGCATGTTGTCGTCAAACACCGGCTCCCAGTTGAAATCACGGCGGCCGGGGCAGGGACCCTCGGGTATGGCGGTGACCCGGTTGTCGATCCGCACTTCGCTCAGGTCCGGCGTCGTCCAGGCCTGGGTCCCGCGCTCGTCAGCCCGGACCTGGAAGTGCAGCAGGTTGAGGTTGGTCAGGTAGGCCGAAGGCTCCACCAGGAACGGACGGTAGGGATTGTCGCCATTGTCCTCGAATTTCGGGAAGCCGCCATCCACGCGGAAATAGCTGCCATCCAGAACCAGGTGGCCGTCAATGCTGGTCACGCCCATTTGCCGGAGTTCACGCATGGTGGACCACAGGCGTTCGAGGGTCAGTTTCGGGTCGCCTTCGAAGCGGACATACAGGTTGCCCTTGAGTGTGTCGCCGACCATTTGCCCGTCGGTCAGGAAATCGGTATTCCAGTGGTGGGTCGGGCCGAGAATTTCCAGGGCCGCGTAGGTAGTCACCAGCTTCATGATGGAGCCGGGGCTCATCAGTTCGTCAGCGTTCACATACTGCTCGATCCCCGGACCATTGAGGGGGACCGCCGCAACGCTCAGGCCTTCCTTGTTGTTGAGGGCCTTGAAGGCGTAATCCCGGACTTCCGTGCTCCAGAGCCGGGTGGGGGAGTCTTCACTACCCGATTGCGCAGCTGCAGCCAGCGGGAAACCCGCAGCCATGACCGCGGCAATTCCTGCAGACAACATGAACCGACAGCTGGACCTCCTCAGTCCTGCCTGCCTGACGCTGCGTCGCATGACCCTGATCTTCATGATTTCCATCCGTTGAGTTCTTATGACTAAACAATAGCCGATCCTGGCGCGATGTACTATGCAGAAAAGCTCTACATGACGTTAAAAATTGCCAGTAGAGACGTTGTTTCTATTGAATTTTTGTGACGCTCTGTAAGGGCCCTTTGGAATCAGTGGGTTAGCTGTACAGAAATTAATCTTGTGGATGTCAATGACTTTGTGTGCGTTTTTTACCGTGGGTTTCAGGGCATTTCAGTCATGGAATTTCAGGTTCAATCAGCGTTTCCTAGTTGAGTGACACAACGACCACAACAAGAACAGGAGGGCGCCATGATTGGTATACCGATCGGGTTGATCACAGCCAATGCCGTTGAGTGGGTATTCCACAAGCACGTTCTGCACAATCGGGGGCGTGACCGGAACAGTTTCTGGGCGTTCCATTGGCATGATCATCACCGGAATGTCCGCAGGAACGGTTTCCTGGATGAGGACTACCGGCACCCGCTCCTGACCTGGAATGCCCAGGCCAAGGAAGTCGCGGCTCTGGTGGCGGGAGCCGCGGCGGTGACACCCTTGCTGCCGGTAGCTCCGTTCTTTGTCGGTACCCTCTATTACAGTGCCTGGAACTATTATCGGGTGCACAAGAGATCCCACCTGGATCCGGAGTGGGCCTGGGAGCATCTGCCGTGGCACTATGACCACCACATGGGGCCCAACCCCAACGCCAACTGGTGTGTGACCAAACCCTGGTTTGACCACATCATGGGGACACGGGAGCCAATGGCAAACCGGGAGGCGCCCGCATAATGGTCACTCCAACATCCCGAAACCAAGGACAAACCATGCTGAACGCGTTAAAGCACAACGTGAATGTGCTCGAATCCGTGGCAACCTCTTCCTTTACCGCCTGGCGCGGATGCCTGGTGGTGAAGGCGGCGGAGCAGCCGGAAAAGCCGATCATTCTCTATGACATGGAAGGCTGCCCCTATTGCCGGCGGGTGCGGGAGGCGCTTACGGCCCTGAACCTGGACGTTGAGATCCGACCGTGCCCCAAGGGCGGCCGAATTTACCGGGCTGAAGCGGAAGCGATCGGTGGCAAGCAGCTGTTTCCGCTTCTGGTGGACGAGAATACCGGCCAGGTCATCTATGAATCCGAAGATATCGTTGAGTACCTTTTCCGCCAGTACGGTGGCCGACCGGTTCCGGGGTATTACAAGGCCAAGGTCTGGCAGCCGGTATTTGGCTCTCTGGGCTCGGTTGCCAGCGAAATGCGGGGGCTGCGGGCAGCACCGGGCAAGCGTCCCGATCAGGGGCTTCATCTATGGAGCTTCGAGGGCAGTCCATTCTCCCGGCTGGTGCGGGAAAAGTTGTGTGAACTGGAGATTCCGTACACGCTCCACAATCTTGGCAAGGAACACTGGACCGAAATCGGGCCCGCGAAGCAGCGCATCAAACCGGGGAAATACCAGCCTTTACCCGGAGGTAAGCGGGATGCCTTCTTCCAGCAGCACGGGCGGGTTCAGGTCCCTTACCTGGAAGATCCCAACACCGGGACGTCCATGTTCGAATCGGCGCGTATATTGAAGTATCTGGAGGAACAATACGGCGGTTGAGGCTGTCACTTAAGGCAGATTTCAAGGGAGGGCCACCATGCTGGAGCTATCAAGGCGACGATTCCTGATCGGTGTCGGGCTGAGCGGCCTGGCTGTGGCTTCCCCCCGACTGATGGCTGCCGGCTCGCCCCCGGGAGAGCAGGCCTTTCACTCCCGGCCCATTCCCTCCACCGGGGAATCCGTCCCCGCCATCGGCATGGGAACCTGGATTACGTTCAACGTCGGGGGAGACCAGTACCTCATTGATCAGCGCACTCGGGTACTCGAGACCTTTCTTGAGCGCAATGGCACTGTGATCGACTGTTCACCCATGTATGGCAGTGCAGCCGACGTCATCGGCGCCGGGCTGGACAAGCTCGGCGCCCATGACCGCATCTTTGCGGCGACCAAGATCTGGACCAGTGATGGCGCGGAGACCCGGGAGCAGGCCGCCACGTCAGAGCGGCGATGGGGCATCGATCGCTTCGACCTGCTGCAGGTCCACAACCTGCTGGCCTGGCAGGAACACCTGGCGACCCTGAAACAGATGAAGGCCGAAGGCCGGGTCCGTTACATCGGTATTACCACCTCCCATGGCCGCCGGCATCGTGAGCTGGCGCGCGTCATGGAAACCGAACCGCTGGATTTCGTTCAGCTGACCTACAACGTATTGGACCGGCAGGCCGAAGAACGGCTGCTGCCCCTGGCCCGGGAACGGGGCATTGCAGTTATCGTGAATCGGCCGTTCCAGGGCGGTTCCCTGTTCCGCCGGTTCCAGTCCGAGCCGCTGCCGCCTTGGGCCAGTGAGGCCGGCGTGGGTAACTGGGCCGAGTTCTTCCTCAAGTTCATCATTTCCCACCCCGCCGTCACCTGCGCCATTCCGGCCACGACCAGCGTGGAGCATATGCAGGAGAACATGGGGGCCATGTACGGTCAGTTGCCTGACGCCAGCCTGCGAAGGATGATGGCAGAGTATGTGAGGCAGCTGTGAACGCGGCGACCTGGCTGAGCTATTCCTTGCAGGACTTCGTGATGTTCGGCCCGGAGGTATTCCTGAGATTGTTTGCGCGGATCAATCAGGACCTCTGGCCCTGGCTATTGTTGTGGCCACTGGCAGGCCTGGTGCTGCCGTGGTTCGGCCGGCAAGCCGCCGAGTTGCCGAGGCGGCTGGCTATGGCTCTGGCCGGGCTGGCGTGGATTGGCTGCGGCTACCTGTTCCTGGTGCGCTATTACGGCCCGGTAAACTGGCCGGCCACCGGGTTCGGGTGGGCCTTCGTGGTTCAGGGACTGTTATTGCTGCTGCTGAAGGGGAGGGCGCTGCCCGCACCGATGACGCGGCCGGAGGCGGTCAGCTGGTGGCTGGCGATATTTCTGTTGCCCTGGCTTTCGGTACTGGAGATGCCCGATTTGTGGGCGCTCGCCCTGTTCGGACTTGCGCCCGGGGTGACTGTTGCCGCCACCGTGCTGATGTTTGCCCGGCAACCGGCGCCACTAAGGTGGTTGCTGTTGGTGTTGCCCCTGGCCTGGACCCTGTTCAGTGCGGCCACCTACTGGGCCCTGGGTACCTTCTGGTTGCTGGGCTTTCCGGCGGCCACGCTGGTGCTGCTGGTTGTCGCGCTCAGGGTCAATCCCAGTCCGGTGCAAAACCCGGGTTCGCAATCCGTTCACCCCGGTCCAGGGCGTCAATCGCCCTGACTTCATCCTCGTTCAGTTGAATCTTCAGGGCCTCCAGGTTGGCCTTCTGGTGGGATGGCCGGGTAGAGGAGGGGATCGGCACCACGCCCCGTGAGGCCACCCAGGCAATGGCAATCTGCGCCGGAGTGGCGTTCCGCTCGCTGGCAATGCGCTGCAACGTCTCGTCCTCCATGACCTTGCCCACGGCCAGGGGCATGTAGCCTGTCACCGTAATGCCCAGTTTCTGAGCGTGTTCCACGACTTTGCGGTTGGCCAGGAACGGATGGACTTCCACCTGATTGGTGAGGATGGTTGAGTCGCCAAGGATTTTCTTCGCCTGATCCATCTGCGCACAGGTGAAATTGGAGATCCCGATGTGCTCGGTCAGGCCCTCGCGCTGGGCGTCCCGGAGAGCGCCCAGGTATTCCTCCATCGGCACTTCGTTGTCCGGGGAAGGCCAGTGGATGAGCGTCAGGTCGACGTGGTCGGTTTTCAGACGGGCCAGGCTGTCGTGGAGGCTGTTGATCAGATCGCTGGCGTGCAGATTGTCGTGCCAGATCTTGGTGGTCAGGAAGATATCGCGGCGGGGAATGCCGCTTGAGGTGATGCCGTCGCCCACTTCCGCCTCGTTTTCATACATCTGTGCGGTGTCGATGTGCCGGTAACCCAGCGACAGGGCGCTCTTCACCGCCTCCCGGGCATCATTGCCCTTCAGGCGAAAAGTACCCATACCGATCTTCGGAAGCGTGGTAAACGACATGATCTCTGTCCTCCTGTTCCAGTTCTGTACTAACCCAGATGATGTCGCCAGGGTGGTTCTTCAAGTGGCTCGCCGGTATTATCCCGCCGGAGATTGAAACAAGTCCGAAGCGCGAGAGTGATTCATGTATACCGGCCAGTGCCTGTGTGGCGACCTCACCTTTGAATATGACGGCCCTCTCGGCCCGATTTCCCTGTGCCATTGCAGCCAGTGTCGGCGCGCCCATGGCAGTGCCTTCTCGGCCAGCGCGCCGGTGCAGGCGGTGAGGTTCCGGATTCTCTCCGGTGAAAACCGGGTGACTGAATACGAGTCCAGCCCCGGCAAGTACCGCGCCTTCTGCAGCCGTTGTGGCAGCCAGCTATACAGCCGGGTAGATGCCATCCCCGGTATCCTGCGCCTGCGGGTAGGCGTGATCAACGAACCCTTGGGCAAAGGCCCGGCGCAGCATGTCTATGTCGGTTCGAAATCGGATTGGTTTCCGATCACCGACGATATTCCCCAGTACGAAAAGACCGAGAGGACCAACGACCCTCACTGAGGGTCAGTTCACAGGAACGGTCCGGTAAACCTTGCCCCTGGGGGAGTCGGTCAACAGCCAGAGAGCGCCGTCCGGGCCCATGCGCACATCCCGGATGCGCTCGCCAAGGTCCGTCAGCAAATCTTCCTCCTCGGTGACGTCTCCATCCCGGATCTCCAGGCGCACCAGCTTGCGCATTTTCAGCGCCCCCACGAACAGGTCACCTTGCCACTCCGGAAACAGGTCGCCGGTATAGAACGCCATGCCCGAGGGGGCTATCGATGGATCCCAGTAATGCAGGGGCTGTGCCATGCCTTCCTTCTTGGTGTGCATGGTGATCGGCAGGCCCGAGTAATCGATGCCATAGGTGATCTCGGGCCAGCCGTAGTTGGTACCTGCAGAAATGATGTTGATCTCGTCACCGCCGCGAGGGCCATGTTCATGGGTCCATATCTCTCCGGTTTCCGGATGAATGGTCATGCCCTGGATGTTGCGGTTGCCGTAGGTGAAAAACGTGTCCTCGGCACCGGACTGGCCCATGAACGGGTTGCCCGGAACCGGCTCGCCGTTGACCGTGATCCGGTGTACGCCACCGGCGCCATCGCCAAGATCCTGGGCCCGATCCATTTCACCCCGGTCGCCGACGGAAATGTACAGGTTGCCGTCGCGATCAAACTCCATGCGCCCGGCGAAGTGCCGGGAGGTATTGGAGCGGGGCAGGGCCTCGAAAATAACCTCTACATCCTTAAGTTCGTCGCCTTCAAGCCGTGCCCGGGCAACCCGGGTGGTCATGCCTTCCCGGGTGCGGTGGGCATAGCTCAGGAACAGGGTCTGATTGCTTTCGAAATCCGGATGCAAAAGCACATCCAGCAGGCCGCCCTGGCCGGAAACCACCAGATCCGGAACGCTTGAGATCGGTTCACGGACGAGTTCGCCATCGCGGATGATCCGCAGTCGTCCGGCCCGCTCCGTTACCAGCTTGTCCCCGTTGGGCAGGAACGCCAGGCTCCAGGGGTGCTCAAGGTCCTCGGCAACGACCTCCAGCCGGAAATCCGCCTCATCCGATGAGAATGTCAGGTCAGCGAGCGTTGATAACGAAAACAGCATCAACCCGCTGGCCACAGCCAGGTGTTTGCTGGTGAACATGGGAACCTCCGGCCTGTAGGGCATTCGGTCTGGAAACTCGGAAGCAACTGCCTAATCAGCATAGCACTTGACCCACTCCACTGCGCTGAACGGGTATTCTGGAATATAGGGTGAGGAGCTGGCGATGGATTACCTTGATTTGAGGTTTTAAATTAGAATGATTCGCATTAAGATGTGCGTCGAATAATGACGAACCACCAAAACCTCACTCACGGAGAAAACGATGTCCCGACTTCCCGAGCCGGCATTCCGCCGCAAGGCCCTGGTTTCCGCCATGATGTGCGCCGCTGTCCCTGCGGTGGCAGTAGCCCAGGAGAACAACCCAGCCACCCTGCAGGTGCTGGAAGTATCCGCAGAACGGGGCCAGACCCCTTCGGAGTTCACCGAAAGCTACGCCCCCGAAGCGACCACCACTTCTCTGAAAATGGAACTTTCCCACCGCGAGACGCCACAGGCGGTCACCGTGGTGACGCGGAAACAGATGGACGATTTCGCCCAAAACGACATCAATGATGTTCTGGAGGGCACCACTGGTGTCACGGTTGAGTCCGTTGAAACCGACAGGACCTACTACACCTCCCGCGGCTTCGACATCAACAACTTCCAGTACGATGGCGTCGGCCTTCCGGCGGTGTATGACAACGTCCAGGGTGAGCTGGATACCGCCTTCTTCGATCGGGTTGAAGTGCTGCGGGGTGCCAACGGCCTGATGACCGGCTCCGGCAATCCGGCCGCCACGGTTAACTTCATCCGCAAGCGCCCCACCGCCGATACCAATGCCTCGGTGGCGGTGACCGCCGGTTCCTGGGACCAGAAGCGAATTGTCGGTGACGTCTCCGGCTCGGTTTCCGAATCCGGCAAGGTTCGCGCCCGGGTCGTGGCAGGGTATGAGGACAAGGATTCCTACCTGGATCGTTACAGCAACGAAAAGCAGATGTTCTACGGCGTCGTGGAAGCGGATCTGACCGATACCACGCTGCTCACCCTCGGCCATGCCATCCAGAGCTCCGACACCGACAGCCCGCTGTGGGGCGCGCTGCCGCTGTTCTACACCGACGGTACCGCCACCGACTTTGCCCGTTCCACCAGCACTGCTTCTGACTGGTCCTACTGGGATAACACCCAGCACAACAGCTTTGTGGAGCTGCAACAGGAGCTGGCTGGCGGCTGGCGCGCCAAGGGCACGGTGTTCCGGTTGGAAAATGACAGTGAATCCGAACTGTTCTACCAGTATGGAACCCCGGACCCGGACACAGGTGAGGGGCTCCTCGCGTACCCGA
Organism: Marinobacter szutsaonensis; assembly: GCF_039523335.1. NCBI lineage: Bacteria > Pseudomonadati > Pseudomonadota > Gammaproteobacteria > Pseudomonadales > Marinobacteraceae > Marinobacter > Marinobacter szutsaonensis. The sequence goes on from NZ_BAAAFC010000002.1 coordinate 282,942, forward strand.
GCCAGTATGATCTGAATTCCGAGCAGTGGGTGGCGGATGCCTATGCCACCGGTCCGTTCGACCTGGCCAACCGGACCCACGAGCTGGTGGTTGGTGCCAGCTGGTCCCGTTCCGAGACCGTGGACGAGTCCCGCTATGGCCAGGGTATCGGCGATCCACTGCCGCCACTGAATGAATGGGATGGTAACTATCCGCGCCCGGCTTTCGATAATGGCGTGGCAGGCTCCGATTGGACCGACCGCGAAACCGCCACCTATGCCGCCGTTCGTTGGACCCTGACTGACAGCCTGACCGCCATCACCGGCCTGCGTCTGAGTTGGCTGGACAACAAAGGTACCAGCTACGGCAATTCCAAAGAGACCAGCTACGATGCCGTGGAAACGCCCTATGCCGGCCTGATCTACGACATCAACGACAATCACTCGGTCTACGCCAGCTACACGGAGATCTTCTCCCCGCAAACCGAGCTGGACATCAACCGTGACCGCCTGGATCCGATCGATGGGGTGAACTATGAGCTGGGGCTGAAGAGTGAGTTCCGGGAGGACCGTATCAACACTACGGTGGCGCTGTTCCAGGTCGAGCAGAAGAACGTGGCCGAGGCCGCAGGCACCTATGACGACGGTACCCAGGACGTCTACTACCGTGCGGTCGATGGCCTCGAGAGCCAGGGTGTGGAACTGGAAATCGTCGGTGACGTGACCGACCGCATCCAGCTCTTCGCCGGCTACACCTTTGTGGATATCGAGGATGCCGACGGTAACGACGCCAAATCCTTCGTGCCGGAGCACCTGGCTCAGCTCCGTGGCACCTGGAAAGTGCCGGGTGTTGACGGTCTGGAACTCGGCAGTCAGATCCGATGGCAGTCCGAGATCAGCCAGGAGCAGGGTGTGGCGACCACCGGCCCGAATGCCGGTACCACCATCGTCACCGAGCAGGATGCCTATGCCGTAGTGGACGTGATGGCCAGTTACGACTTTGCCCGCAGCTGGAATGCCACACTGAACGTCAACAATGTCACCGACGAGAAGTACATCGAGAGCCTGAAGAAATTCGGCGCCTCGGCCCAGGGCTTCTATGGCGAGCCGGCTAATGCCAGCCTGACCGTTTCCTGGGTTTACTGATCCGGAAGAAAGGGCGGGGATCATCCCCGCCCTTCATCGCCAAGTTAAGGGAGGAAGGGGCATGACACCCGAGCAGGAAATGATTGAAGGACTCAAGCTCGCCGCCGGAGCCGGTCTGCTTATCGGGCTGGTTGCCATTGGCCTGGTGTTGGGCAATGGCCTGGCTGGCTGAGTGCGGCCATCCGCTCCTTACGATACACACCACACGTGCCGCAATAGCCGCCCTCCGGTAACAGGTATTTCAGGCAACAGCCCTTACGCTGAGGGATTGCCGTTTTCTGTTCTGCAAACACCGCCGGAATCCAGTCGATGAATCGATTGGCGTCATTCCTGAATGCTTCCAGCCATTGCTGCGCGAGATTACACACAGAGGTGGGGTCGGCGAGATTCCACACCGCCGAGAAAGGCGCGCCCAGACCCAGGCCGACACTGCTCCAGTAGGCGCCGGGGCTAACCCCCAGTTGCTGCCTGAACACCGGATACCAGGCTTCCGTTTGTGCTGCCATACCGTGCCGGAAAACCTGTTCGCTTGCCATTGGCTGGCCCGGAGTCTGGAACCATCGTGAAACGGTCTGTCCCGCCTTCTCGATGGGCGCCAGGAAGATTCGGGCCGGATTGGCAACGGGCGCCTCGCCATAGCGGAACAGACGTAATGTGAGGGGAGCAAGCACACTGAGCGCCAGATCCTGCTGCAGTACCGACGCATAAGCCCGGACGGCTTTACGATCCTCGGCATCGGGGTAATCCCGACCGATCTGCTGCACGAGCAACTCGGGCTGCTCGAGGCATTGGGCCAGGGAAAACAGGCCCCGGCGTTCCTGTGCCGGAGCTTTCAGAGACTGCGCGAGGATAGCTTCGCGGTCGAGACCGGAGACTTGCAGGAGCCGATCATAACGATCGACCCAGCGCTCGCCATTTGTTTCAGATTCAGGCGCGACCATGGCGGCTGAGCCCCCAGAGGAAATAGATCCCGCCCACCAGGGCAGCCAGCAGACCGGCGGGCAATTGGTTGGGATACACGACAATGCGGGACAGGTAATCCGCCACACCGAGCAGCACGCCACCGACCAGAGCGGCGGCGATCAGCTGCCGGCCGACGGTCTGCTGGCCCAGCACCCGGGCCAGGTGCGGAGCGATCAGGCCGACGAAGCTGAGTGGGCCGATCACCACTGTGGCGGCCGCGGTCAGCAGCGCTGCCAGAAGCAGCAGTAAGAGGCGAACCCGGGCCACCGGAAGACCCAGTGAGGAGGCCGACTGCTCGCCCAGTGGCAAGATAGTCAGGGGCCGTACGACCGAGGCCAGAGCTCCGGAAATCACCAGCATGAACACCAGCAATCCGATGGCTTCCCCTTCGGACACCAGCCAGGTAGAGCCATACATCCAGTTCAGCAACTTGGAGGCCTCGGTCCCGCCGGAGGCCATCACCAGGCGAAGTCCAGCATCCATGAACACGTACAGGGCGAGGCCGCCAAGCAGTAACTGGTTGCCGGCAAAGCGGTGTCGCCGCGCCAGCAGAATCAGCAGGCCCAGGGCCCCAGCCGCGCCGGCGGTGGCTGCCACCAGTTGCCCCGCGCGCCCTGCCTCAATGCCAGAGAGCACAATGACCACCATCACCAGGGCAGCCCCGCCGCTGATGCCCAGCATTTCCGGGCTGCCCATGGGGTTGCCGGTCATTCGCTGGATCAGGGTACCGGCCAGGCCGAGGGCGATGCCAGCGAGGACCGCAGCGAGCATCCGCGGGCCACGCCAGACCCAGGCCTCGTCCCATTGGGAAACGCTGGTCCAGCGCCAGCCGTCGAGGCTCGGCGACCAGCCCATGGAAATAACGACCGTAATCAGTAGAAGCCCGGTGAGCACGGCTGAAACCAGCAGGATCGGGCGGCGTTTGGGCAGGAAGCCGGCCGGGCTGGAGGTTTGCCCCGGCATGTGATGGGTATTCCGGAAGCCCTGCAGGGCCAGCAGGATGATCGGCCCGCCAATCAGGGCGGTGGTGGTGCCGGTGGGAATCAGGGAACCGTCGCCCCAGGTGGAGGCCCAATGGGCCAGGGTGTCTGCCAGTAACAGCAGACCACCGCCGAGCAGGGTGCTCCACAGCATGCGCCCCCCGACAGTGCGGGCGCCCAGAAGCCGGGCCAGTACCGGCGCGGCAAGCCCGACAAAGGCAATTACGCCAACCCGGCTCACTACCGTCGCGCTCAGCAGAACCACAAGGAACAGAGCCAGCGCCCGTACCCACGCCACTTTTGCACCCAGGGAGCTGGCCGAGGTCTCTCCCAGTTGGAGCAACTGCAGTGGCCGCATCAACAACAGCATCAGGGCTGCCAGGATCAGGACCCTGGGCCAGAGATCCGTGAATGGCTGCCAATTGTTCTGGACCAGGGAGCCGGCACCCCAGATGAACAGGTTGCCCAGCCACTCGCCCTTGAGCAGCAGGAACGCCATATTGGTGGCGCCAAGGAAGAAGGTGATCACTAGGCCGGCGAGGATCACGGTGACCGGGGAAAAGCCCAGCCGCCAGGTCAGGGCGATGACCATGGCAATGGCCAGCAGGCCGCCGGCAATGGCAGGCAGGTCCGGGCTGAAGGCGAGCAGGCCCGGGAAAAACAGCGATGCGACAGTGACGCCGAACTGGCTCCCGGCGGCAACACCGAGGGTGGTCGGCGAGGCCAGCGGGTTGCCGAGGATCTGCTGGGTCACGGCACCGGCCAGCCCCAGCGCCGCGCCGACCAGAACGGCCATGGCCACCCTGGGTGCCCAGCTGAAGTGCGCCAGCACCGACGCATAGGTATCCGGGTTGAAGGTCCAGAAAGCACTCAGCAAGGCCATCGGATCCAGTTGCTGAAGCCAGGGCAGGGCGCTGGCCAGCAGAGCGGTCAGCCAGAGGATGGCTGCGGTTACCGGCAAACGGGCGGGAAGCACCGGGCTCTGTGCGGGGAGGGTGGTGGTATTACTGTACATTATCGGAGCCTCCCGCCAGCAGACTGTCGGTAATCTGTGTGGCCAGCCGCTTGACCGGGTAGATGCCACCGAAAGGCCAGGTGGCTTCCACCTGGTAAACCTGGCCCCGTTGCACCGCCGGCAGGTAGGTCCAGAAGGGACTGTCGGCGAGGGTATCAGCCAGCCCTGGCGGTGTCGGGGATATCACGATAAGCCGGGCCTCGCGAAACGGCGCAATCGCTTCCAGACCGACCACGGAAAACCCCCAGAAATTACCCGGGTGGGGCCAGGCGTTGTTCAGCCCGAGGGCGTCTAGTGCGGTCTGATAGAGTCCGTTCGGGGCGTAGATACGCACATGCCGGGCGTCGAGGAAGTTCACCAGCGCGGCCGGTCGCTCCGTGACACCCGCTTCGGCAAGTCGCTTCCGCTGGTTGGCGAGGGTCTGCTCGATATCCTCCACCACCTCTTGTGCGCGTGCTTCCCGACCCAGCATTTCGCCGAGGGTGAACAGCATCTTGCGGGCCTTGGCAAAGGGTTGCGAACCTTCCTTGTACACACTGACCACATAAGTGGGGGCCAGTCGTTCAAGCAGGTCGGCAGCGGGGGCCATTTCGGCGCTGGTCACGATCAGGTCCGGCTTCAGCTCGGCAATAGCTTCCAGACTGGGCGCTACGCGGGTGCCGACATTGCGCACACCGCTTTCCGGCAGCGCTGGTTCTCTGACCCAATGGCTGTAACCCGCCAGATCGGCCACCCCCACGGGGGTGACCCCGAGCAATAGCAACGCCTCGGTGGTGGCCCAGTTGAGGGCGACGATGCGTTCGGGAACCTTGTCCAGGGTGAGGGTGCCGTTCTCGTGCTGCCAGGTACCCGCGGTGGCGGGCATGGCGAGTGTGCTTAACAGGAGAAAGAGGCCAGCCAGCCCCGCGGATTTAATGCACATAGGAAACCCACTGCCCCGGAGCCCGCTCCATCACACCCATGGGTACGCCATAAATGGTTTCCAGGATGCCGGAATCCATGATGTCGTCGGGACGGCCATCGGCTACCAACCGGCCGGCCTTGATAGCCACCAGGCGGTCGCAGAAGCGGGCGGCAAGGTCTACGTCGTGCAGCACCACAATGACGGTCAGCTCCCGTTGCTCGGCCAGGCGATGCACCAGGCGCAGGGTTTCCACCTGGTGTTTCACATCCAGTGCGGAAATGGGTTCGTCCAGGAGCAGGCACCGGGTCTGCTGGGCCAGCAGCATGGCGATCCACGCCCGCTGGCGCTCGCCGCCGGAAAGGGTATCCACGGAGCGATGGGTGAACGGTTCCAGGGCGGTGTCGGCAATGGCCTGGTCGATCAGTCGGTGGTCTTCCCGGTTATAACGGCCGAGCGGCCCCCGCCAGGGGTAACGACCGAGAGCAACCAACTCCCGAACCGTAAGCCCGTCCGTGCCGGGTGGATGCTGGGGCAGGTAGCCGACAGTACGGGCAAACTCCCGTGCACCAGTGTTGCGAAAGGCCTGGCCGAGCAGGCTGACGTTGCCCTCCGAGGGGGCCTGGTGCCGGGCCAGCACCTTGAGCAGGGTCGACTTGCCGGAACCGTTGTGGCCCAGAAGGGCAGTGACTTCTCCTTCCTGAAAACCGATGTGGATATTGCGAAGAATAGGTGTGTCACCGATACGGACACCCAGGCTGGATATTTCGAAGAACGCCGACATGCAGACTCCCTTGTTCTGAGAGTCTGCAGGTTAATCTAAATACGAATTACTATCAATTATGATGTTGGGTTTGACGTTCAGACTTGCCCGGTCTGGACGCGCCATTGAGCCCGGTAGGCTCCGTCCTTCGACAGCAGGGTTTCGTGGTTGTCCTGCTCGACGACCCGGCCGTTCTCGATCACCGCAATGGTATCCGCATCCACGATGGTGGACAGGCGGTGGGCAATCATGATCACCGTGCGGTTGTGGCCGATCCGGCGCAGGGAGCGCTGGATGGCTGCCTCGGTTTCGTTGTCCACCGCGCTCGTGGCCTCGTCCAGCACCAGGATCGGCGGGTTCTTCAGCAGGGCACGGGCCAGGGAGAGGCGCTGGCGCTGGCCACCGGACAACCGGACACCACGCTCGCCCACCGGCGTATCGAGGCCCTCGGGCAAGGCCTCGATGAAGCTCCAGGCCTCGGCGGTTTTTGCGGCCTCGATGATTTCCGCATCGGTGGCATCGGGCTTGCCGTAGGCCAGATTCTCGCGGATGGAACCCTCGAACAGGTACACATCCTGGCTGACCAGTCCGATGGCGCCGCGCAGGGACTTGAGGTTGATGTCCCGGATCGGCTGACCATCGATGCGGATCTCGCCGTGGCTCGGGTCGTAGAAGCGCAACAGCAGCTTGATCAGAGTGGACTTGCCGGAACCGGTGGCGCCCACCAGGGCCAGGGTGTTGCCGGCCGGAACGTTCAGGCTGATGTCCCGGATGCCGGCGCCGCTGGAGGGGTAGTGGAAGCTGAGGTTGCGGAAATCCACCTCACCCTTTACCGGCCGGGCGAGGTCCTTGCCGCCTTCGTCCCGAACGTGGACCGGTTCGGCGAGCAGGTTCAGGATGCGCCGGGTGCTGGCCATGGCGCGTTCGAACAGGTCGATGACTTCCGCGAGACCGGTCAGCGGCCAGAGCAGGCGCTGGGTGAGGAAGACCAGGACGCCATAGGCGCCCACATTGAGGGTGCCTTCCAGGGCCATCATGCCGCCGACGGTAAAGGTGGCGAGGAAGCCGGCGAGGATGGCCATGCGGATGACCGGAATGAACGCGGAACTGATGCGGATGGCCCTGCGATTAGCATCCACATACGCCTCACTGCTGGCCTTGAGCCGCTCTGCCTCCCGCTGCTCGGCGGTAAAGCTCTTGATGGTGGCAATGCCGCCGAGGTTGTTGGCCAGTCGGCTGGACAGGTCGCCTACCTTTTCACGAACGTCGGCATACAGGGGGCCGGCCTTGCGCTGGAAGTAGAAAGCGCCCCAGATAATCAGCGGAATCGGTGTAAAGGCCAACAGGGCCACGGTGGGCGAAATCACGAAGAATACGGCGCCGACGGCCACCACAGTGACCAGTACCTGGATCATGGCGTTGGCGCCCCCATCGAGGAAGCGTTCGAGCTGGTTGACGTCGTCGTTCATGGTGGCCACCAGCTGGCCGGAGCTGCGCGCCTCGAAGAAGCTCATGTCCAGGCGCTGGGCGTGCTCGTAGGCGTCCTGGCGCAGGTCGGATTGCAGGCGCTGGGCGAGGTTGCGCCAGAGTATCTGGAACAGGTATTCGAACAGGGATTCCCCAGCCCAGATGAAGAAGGTCAGTACCGCGAGGATGGTGATCTGTTCCCGGGCGGTCTCGAAGCCGAGCCCGGCGACGAAGCTCTGTTCCTGGTTCACCACCACGTCGATGGCGACACCGATCAGGATCTCCGGGGCGATGTCGAAGAGTTTGTTGATGATGGAGCAGGTGGTGGCGGCAATGATCCGGCGGCGGTAGCCGCGGGCGTATCTCAAGAGCCGGGCGAGGGCGGCGAAGCTGCTGGTGTTGGTGTGACTGCTGGTGGACATTTCCGCTTTCTCCCAGATGTTTGGCCCGGTTTGGATTGGGCAGGGAGGTTAGCGGAAATGCCGGGAAATTAAAATAGAATCATTATCATCTTCTGACGTTGCGCTGTAGCCACCGGTCCAGTTGATCGGCGAATTCCTTGCGGTCGGTCTGGCTGAACGGGGCGGGGCCGCCGGTAACCTGGCCGGCGCTGCGCATTTCTTCCATGAAGTTGCGCATGGCCAGGCGCTGGCGAATATTTTCTTTGGTGAAGGCCTGGCCCCGGGGGTTGAAGACGTCGGCGCCTTTTTCGATAGCCTCGGCGGCCAGGGGGATGTCCTGGGTGATGACGAGGTCGCCTTTGGTCATCTGGTCCATGATTTCGTTGTCAGCGACGTCGAAGCCGTGGGGGACCTGGCGGCGGCTGATGTAGGGGCTCGGCGGCAGGCTGATGGCGTGGTTGGCGATGAAGGTGGTCTGGATTTGCCAGCGGGTGGCGGCGCGGCAGAGGATTTCCCGGATGGGGACGGGGCAGGCGTCGGCGTCGACCCAGATTGGCATTTCGTTTTTCCTTTGGTGTTGGTTTCAAGGCTAGAGTTTAACTGTTCTGGGATTGAGCTTGTTAGTGGTTGGCCGCGTATTTCTCCTAGCCTGCGATGGTTGGAGCAGGGCGGCTTTGGGGCGAGCCACCCAAAAACCGCTACGAGCACGTCCATGTGCGCTTGTTTCAGGCCATCCATGGCCTTCAACATTTTTGGGAGGCTCACCCCAAAGCCACCCCAAACCTCACGATAACTCCGCGACTGCGGAAGGAGGGCGAACTGCCATGATCAGGAAACTCGTTCTTTGCCTCACTATGAGCCTTATCACCTTCGGTTTTTCCTTGAATGCCTCTGCAAGCGACGGCAACGCGGAAGCCTGGCAAGCCCTGCGAGATGGCCAGGCCATCCTCATCCTCCGCCACGCCCTAGCACCAGGCACCGGGGATCCTGCCAACTTCACACTAAACGACTGCAGCACCCAGCGGAATCTGAACGAGGCCGGTCGGGAACAGGCGCGGTCGTGGAAGCCGTTTCTGGCGAAACATGGGATTGAGGAGGCCCGGGTGTTTACCAGTCAGTGGTGCCGGTGTCGGGAGACTGCCAATGAGATGAATGTGGGCGAGGTGACGGACATGCCGTCACTGAATTCGTTCTTCCAGAACCGCGAAAGCGGACCGGGGCAGACGCGGGAGACGATTGAGCGGGTGAACAGTTGGGAGCCGGGGCTGCCGGTGGTGTTGGTGTCGCATCAGGTGAACATAACGGCGCTGGCGGGGATTTTTCCGGCTTCGAATGAAGGCGTGATTTTGTCGTTGCCGTTGTCGGAGGATCCGACGGTGCTGGCGCGGGTGGCGCCGGGGCGTTAGGGAACCGGGGCTGGGGTTTCTGGTATAATCCGGTTCTCATTCAATTAACAGGAAATGATAATGCCCCAGCTTCCTCCTTGCCCCCAGTGTGGTTCCGAGTTCACTTATGAAGATGGTGTTCAGTTGGTTTGTCCCGAGTGTGGGCATGAGTGGTCCGAGGCGGAGCAAGCGAATGCTGAGGCCGGTAAGGTGGTTCGTGATGCCAATGGCAATGAACTCCAGGACGGCGATATGGTCACTGTCATCAAGGACTTGAAGGTCAAGGGTTCAAGTTCGGTGGTGAAGGTTGGTACCAAGGTGAAGAATATTCGTCTGGTGGAAGGTGATCACGATATCGATTGCAAGATCGATGGCATCGGTGCTATGAAACTGAAGTCGGAGTTCGTCAAGAAGGCCTGACGGACGTTGTCCGTTACCGGGAGCTTCATGGAGAGAGCAGATGGTTGAGAAGGACCAGGAAGGGGTTTCACAGCCTGAGGTCCCGCCTCACAAGAGGCATGAACTGCACCAGGAGCTTCCGGTGGATTTTCCGGATCCGTTTTTCCGGGGCCTGCACAGGGTTATCCGTTTTGCCATCCGGGTGCTGGCCGTCCTGATGGTGGCGGTGATTCTCTGGGGTGTGGGTGATGTGATCTACATCATTTACGACCGTCTGATCACGCCGCCTTTTCTGCTGCTGGATATCAACGACATTTTCTACACCTTCGGCGCTTTCATGGCGGTGCTGATTGCTGTGGAGATCTTCATCAATATTCGGCTTTACCTCGGCACGAACGTGTTCCCGGTCCAACTGGTGGTTGCCACGGCGCTGATGGCGATTGCCCGGAAGGTGATCGTGCTCGATTTTGAGACGCTCACTCCCATGTACCTGATCGGTATTGCGGCGACCACGCTGGCGCTGGGTATTACCTACTGGCTGCTCCGGCAGGGTACCCAGTACCAGGAGTGGGATGACTGACACCCCGGATTGATCAATTGCCTCCTCTCGTCTAAACCTTAAACAGAGCCCCGTCGGGCTGGGCCAAGGAGTACGGGATGAGACAACGCCATGAATTTCATGTGGATAGCACCCGCTATCTGGATGACCACGGCAAGCCGCTGGATGACTTGCCCGCCCTCGCCGGGGACACCGAGCGTGTCCTGGCTGCCTACCGCAATATGGTGCTGACCCGCACCTTCGATTCCAAAGTCATCGCCCTGCAACGCACTGGCAAGTGCGGTACCTATGCGTCTGTGTTGGGGCACGAAGTGATTGGAACCGCCATTGGCCAGAGCATGGCCAGAACCGATGTGTTTGTACCCTATTACCGGGATCAGGCGGTGCACACGCTCCGTGGCGTGAGCCTGAGGGATATGATGCTGTACTGGGGTGGAGACGAGCGGGGCAGTGCGAACTGGGAGAATTGTCCGGAAGACCTGCCCATTGCGGTGCCCATTGCGACCCAGTGCTGTCATGCCGTGGGCGTGGCCTCGGCGATCCGGATCCGGGGTGAGGAGCGGGCGGTGGTTTGCTGCGTGGGTGACGGTGGTACTTCCAAGGGGGATTTTCTGGAGAGCATCAACCTGGCCGGGACCTGGCATTTGCCGGTGGTGTTTGTTGCCATCAACAACCAGTGGGCGATCTCCACGCCCCGCAGCCTCCAAACCGGGGCCGAGACCATCGCCCAGAAGGCCATCAGCGCCGGCCTGCCGGGGCATGCGGTGGACGGCAACGACTATTTTGCGGCCTCGGAGGTTCTGGATACCGCCCTGGAGCGGGCCCGTGGTGGCAAGGGCGCGACTCTGATCGAGGCGGTGACTTACCGGCTTGGAGACCATACCACCGCTGACGACGCCACCCGCTACCGCACCGCCGAGGACCTGAAACGGGCCTGGGAGAAAGATGGCGTCAAACGCCTGCAGAACTGGCTGCACGATAACGGCCTCTGGGATGCCGACAAGGAAAAGGCCCTGCAAGCCGACAGCAAGAACAGGGTGGAGAGGGCGGTTGAGGAATACCTGGCCACGGAACCCCAGCCACCTACCGCGATGGTCGATTACCTGTTCGAGACACTTCCCCCGGCCCTTCAGGCCCAGCGTGAACGGATTGCCGCCAAATACCGGGGAGGTGAATCATGAGCAAGGGCGAGCTGCGTGACGTGACCCTGGTGGAGGCGGTCAACATGGCCCTGCACTGGGAAATGGAGCACGACGAGAATGTGGTGGTACTGGGCGAGGATATCGCCACCAATGGCGGTGTGTTCCGGGCCACCGTGGGCCTGAAGGAGAAATTCGGTTTCAAAAGGGTGATGGACACACCGCTGGCGGAAAACCTGATTGCCGGCACCTCCGTGGGGATGGCCACCCAGGACCTGAAGCCGGTGGCGGAGTTCCAGTTCATGGGATTCATCTACGCCGGCATGGAGCAGATCGTCAGCCACGCCGCCCGTATGCGTAATCGCACCCGGGGTCGGTTGCATTGCCCCATCGTGTACCGCGCACCCTTTGGCGGTGGTATCCACGCCCCCGAGCACCATTCCGAGAGTACCGAGGCCCTGTTTGCCCACATCCCGGGCCTGCGGGTGGTGATTCCCAGTTCGCCCCAGCGCGCCTACGGGTTGCTCCTGGCGGCCATCCGTAATCCGGATCCGGTGATCTTCCTGGAGCCCAAGCGCCTGTACCGGGCAGTGACCCAGCGCGTCGAGAACAACGGCGAGGCGCTGCCGTTGGACACCTGTTTCACCCTGCGTGAAGGCGATGACGTGACTCTCATCACCTGGGGCCCCTGCGTGATGGAAACCCTCCAGGCCGCCGATAAGCTGGCACACCAGGGCGTAACCTGCGAAGTCATCGACGTGGCCACCATCAGCCCCCTCGACCGGGAAACCCTGCTGTGCTCCGTCGCCAAAACCGGCCGGGCCGTCATCATCCACGAAGCCTGCCGCAACGGCGGCGTAGGCGCCGAAATCGCCGCCTCCCTCGCCGAAGGCGCCTTCCTGGACCTCCAGGCACCAGTGGTGCGGGTAACCGGCTACGACACCATCATGCCCTATTACCGCAACGAAGACGCCTACTTGCCAAAGGTGGAGGACATCGTAGAAGCCGTAGAACAAGTCATCGCCCTGTAACCGACTGACTCCATGGGACTGGCCACCCCCGGGGTCTGACCCCGCGGGGTCAGACCCCAATTTCACGCCCTAAAGGGGCGGAAAAGTCACCAAAATTCGCGGCCCGGCACCGGGGTCTGACCCCAAAGGGGGCAGACCCCACCTTCACAAAAGAAACCAGGGGAGTAACCAATGAAAAACTTCAAACTTCCAGATCTAGGCGAAGGCCTCCCCGAAGCCGAAATCGTCGAATGGCACGTCAAAGTCGGCGACACCGTCGAGGTCGACCAAACCCTCGTCAGCGTAGAAACCGCCAAAGCCATCGTCGACGTCCCATCCCCCGAGGCGGGCACCATCGCCAAACTCTACGGCGAGCCGGGCGACATCATCCACACCGGTGAACCGCTGCTGGCTTTCGAAGGCGAGGGCAGCGACAGCGGCACCGTGGTCGGTGAACTCAAAACCTCCGGCAAGGACGACAGAGGCCAGGCCGGCCAGGAACAATTCATCATCGGCGCCGCCCCCTCCAGCAAACGCGCCCGCGCCAACCGGGCCACGCCGGGCGTGCGGGCGCTGGCGGAACGGTTGGGCGTAAACCTCGAGCAGATCAAAGGCAGTGGCCCGGGCGGCCTGATCACCAACGACGATGTCCACCGCCAGGCCAGCCACCAGAAAAAACTGGGCGACGCCGAACCCCTCCGGGGCACCCGCCGAACTATGGCCAAGAACATGGCACAGTCCCATGCCCAGGTAGTGCCGGTTTCCATCTTCGAGGATGTGGACATCGGCGCCTGGAAAAAAGGCACCGACATCACCATGCGCCTGGTCCAGGCCATCGGCACCGCCTGCGAAGCCTGCCCCGAACTCAACTGCTGGTTCGATGGCGACAACCTTACTCGGCGGTTACTGGAAGAAGTACACGTGGGCATTGCCGTGGACACCCCCGATGGCCTGTTCGTGCCCGTGCTCCGGGATATCACCCATCGCAGTCTCAAGGACCTGAGAAAGGGCCTGGAGAACCTGAGGGAAGCTGTCGCCACCCGCAAGATTCCACCCAAAGAAATGCAGGGCGCAACGATCACCCTATCCAACTTCGGCACCATGACCGGGCAATACGCCAACCCGATCATCATCCCGCCGCAAGTGGCCATCATCGGGTCCGGAAGCATCCGGGACAAGGTTGTGCCCGTGGACGGCAAACCCGCAGTCCGAAAGGTCTTGCCACTGTCGCTGACCTTTGACCACCGCGCCGCCACTGGCGGGGAAGCTTCCCGGTTCCTCGGGGCTATGATGGAAGCGCTCTCCAGGGCATAACACCACAAAGCTGCGACTATTTGCCGCACGCTGCCACTTGGCACGCGTACCAGACCTTCCTATGCTGGCACTAACCCGTTTACCCATTGAAAGGATCCACCCGATGAAGAAAGGCCTGAGCATCCTGCTTCTGTGCATGGCCACACTGGCCCCCACCGCCTTCGCCGCTGATTACCAGAGCGGTGATGTGAAGATCGAAAACCCCTGGAGCCGCCCGACACCGCCTGGCACCCCCATGGGCGTGGGCTACATGAGCATCACCAACAACGGTGACAGCGACATCACCCTCGTGGCCGCCGAAACACCTCGCGCCGGCCACATCTCCATCCACGAAACCAGCATGAAAGCCGGTGTGATGCGAATGCAGCCCGTGAAGGGCGGCCTGGTGGTACCGGCGGGTGAAACCGTCGAACTCAAACCCCATAGCTACCACCTGATGCTGGAGAAGCTGACCCAACCCCTGGCAGAAGGCGAAAACATCCCGGTTACGCTGGATTTTGAAGGCGCCGAAGACATGGCCATCGAGCTGGCAGTGCAGCCTCTGGACGGCGGCATGAAGATGGAGAAAAAGGAAATGGACCACTCCGGGCACCAGATGGGTGATTGACGCCAACCGCTGATTCTCGGATTCATTTTATCCCGCACTATCCCCCGAAGACCGGAGTTATGCGAACGAAGGCGTCTAGCTCCGGGATTCTCCTCTCAACTCTCTGATCCCCCCGCAGCTTTTGACCTCTTTCCCGGAATTAGTTGAACACTACAGATCTTGTGCACAAACAGAAACGTAATATTGTGTGTGCCCCCTGGCTTGTCTGTGTGCCCAAACTGGAGCGTAAATGAAAAACTTCATCGGTTTAACGTTGGTTATATTTGTACAAGTGTTTTTCGTTCAAACCGCAATTGGAGAAGAATCACGGACGGCCTTGGTGCCATTGCCCTCGGTTGATGACTTCACCAGAGGCGAAGATGGCTGGGGAGTAGGGCTTGGTTTGGGTATTGAGTACGAGTCCGCCTACGAAGGGTCTGATGAATATGAGCTGGAGGTCGATCCTGCTGGCGCAGTGCAATGGCGAAATGGAAATGATATCTACTATTGGGCAGGTGCGGCACTCGGCTGGCGGGGACTTCGATCTCAAGCCTGGCTATTTGACGTGGCTGTGGCTTTCCCTTTCGAAGAGGGTCGTGAAGAGAGTGATTCCGAGGACGGTCGGTTGGACGGGCTCGGTGATATCGACGGGAGCACTGAAATCGTTTTGCAGGCGCGTCATGCACTCGATTCGGACTGGCGTTATTGGCTAGATGGACGACTTATTGCCAGCGAAGACGGAAGCCTTGGTATTTTTGGGGCTGGTCGTCGTTTCGGTGATCAAACAGATGGCACGGGGTCTGATCTGAGTCTTGTTCTGGTTTTTCACGATAGCGATTATGCCAATCGAGATTTTGGTATTAACTCAGAACAGGCAGTTAATTCCGGGCTGGCTGAAACCGATCTCGACGGTGGCTTTCGCTCTATCGGGCTAAACTATACTTTCCGTTATTTTGTAAGCGACAACTGGCAGCTATATGGCGAGGCGCTATACGAGCACTACAGTAGCGATGTCAGGGATAGCCCAATTGCGCGCAGCGATTATGAAGCGGAAGTGGGTGTTGGAGCCATCTACGTATTCTGAATCTGGATCAAATATCCCGTGTCGCGGATCTTGGGCTATGCACGGAGGCATCATGAAACCGCGGATCAGTATGATTACCTTGGGCGTGAGCGATCTGCAGCGTTCGATCGAGTTCTATGAAAAAGGACTTGGCTTTCCTCGAATGGATTCCCCTCCGGAAGTGGCATTTTTTACCTTGAACGGCACCTGGTTAGGTTTGTACGGACGTGACGCTCTTGCCGAGGATGCGTTGGTAGATGGGGCTTCTGGAGGCTTTGCAGGATTCAGTCTGGCGCACAATGTTAGCTCTGAGCGAGAAGTCGATCAGGTAATGGCCCAAGGAATTTCAGCGGGTGCCGTGGTCACTAAGCCCGCCCAGAAGACCGACTGGGGTGGCTACGCAGGTTACTTCTCTGACCCCGATGGCTACCTGTGGGAGATCGCTCACAACCCGCTTTTCTGGGTGGGGCCGCCGGATGAACCTGCATAATCAAACCCGGCAGTACGCTGCCTCCGGAACTCCCTGACAGGCCGCCGTACCTTGCGGCAGGTATATGAACGAAGGCAAATTAGGGAAGGTTAGCGGAATCATCCTGGGGATGAGTTTTTTGGCTTCGGGATATGGGGCGTCGTATTTCAATATCGCTTTCCCTTTGGGAGTGCGCCAGGTCATCAAGAAACGGCATGAGAGGGGGGGGTGAGATGAAAACACTGACTATTCGGTGGCAGCGCCTGGTCGATGACCAGGGCAGAACCTGCGACCGCTGCGGCGCTACGGAAAGCGCTGTAGAGGGGGCTGTTCAAAAGCTTCAGCGCGCTCTCAGGGAATTAGGGATAGACGTTGTCTTGGAAAAGCACACGGTTGATCGTGCCACCTTTGATAAAGACCCCCTGCAGTCCAATCGTATCTGGATTGGCGGCAAGCCGCTCGAAGAGTGGTTGTCGGCAACGACTGGCCGGAGCCAATGCTGTTCTACCTGCGGCGAGGCGGAGTGTCGGACGGTGACGGTCGGCGGAGAGACCTACGAAGCCATTCCCCCTCAACTGATCTTGAAGGCTGGACTCATGGCGGGTGCACACCTGCTCGATGCTGAATTGCCGGAAGAGTGTGGCCCTGTATCATGCGCACCGAAAGATAGCGGTGGCTGTTGCCCCTCATCTTAAAGGAGCGACAATGAAACTTTCTGGCGGATTGCGGTATTTGGGCGCGCTTTGTCTGTGCTTGTCCGGTCTTGCCAACGCCGAGCCTGAACCGGTGTTTGATTTATGCGCGCCCTACGTGGAGAAATCTGCGGTGGGTGAGTTGGCAGCCCAGGGCGGGTGGCCAGTTTATGTCGGACTGACAGAGGCCGGAGCCGAGAGCTTTAAAGCATTCACCAGGGAAAATGCTGGAAAAACAATCCGCGTTCAAGCGGGCGCTCGCCAGTTTGCCAGATTCAAAATATGGATGCCTCTTGATAGCCGTAGGCTAGGCGGGCATTTTGTTTCCCGGGAAGAAGCTCGGGCTTGGCAGCGGATTCTGGAAGACGATTTGCCATCAGGTCCGTGTGGTGTCAGGTGAGGAATGCCTTCCTTGCAAACATTCCTGTTTTAGTTGTACTGCTGAATTTTTGTAGCGACTCATCCCGATGGTTATTGCCGTCCATGTCTGTGTGACGCGGTCGACATATCTGAGGCGCAGCAGTTTTTCATGTTGCCAGTAATTGTTAGCTTCATGCTTATAACCGTTATCTATAACGTGACAGCTTCTCAAGGATGGCTCCATGATGCATTTTTACAAGAGGTCGATTCTCTGGGTATCTTTTTCTGTTGTGCTGACTGCGTGTGGCGGCGGCGGTGGCAGTGACGGATCTGATTCTGTCAGTGCTGGCAGTGGGGGAGGTGGGGGTAGTTCATCAGACTCCGAACCCCCAACCGTTGTTTCGACCTCCCCTTCTATGGCTCAAGAAGCCGTACCACTTGGTTCAACCCTATCCGTCACCTTCAATGAACCTGTCGATCTGACATCTGTAAGAGCCAGTTTCCATCTTACGGAATCCGGAGGCAGCCCTGTTTTTGGCGATGTAAATTTGCAAAACAGTGGCAAGACTGCGCTGTTTACACCCGATTCACCCTTGCTCGAATACACCGAATATCAAGCGAACATCTTGGCATTTGACAGTGCGCTTAACCCTATGCCTGCCGCTTATGTCTGGTCATTTCGGACGCAGGATCTGACCGCGCCCACTACGACTCCGTCGCAGACGACCGGGCTCTTCAAGGCAGAGCTTGACGTTACCTTGAGCTGTGACGATGGAGCCGGGTCCGGTTGCGCGTATACCTACTACTCGCTTGATGGCAGTGCGCCGTCCAAACCGTACGCCGGTCCCATCCGCATAGGTGGGGGCAAGACGATACTACGTTTCTATTCCGTCGATAATGCTGGTCGGGCCGAGCAGGAAGTGCAGGAGGTATACACGATTGACCTGACGCCACCGGAAATACTAAAGCCGACGGCTCCCCTGGCGGATGCGACCAGTGTGCCGCGCACTTCCGATGTGGTGGTGACGTTCAGCGAAGCGATTGATCCGGCGTCCATCAGCGAAGGCAGTTTTTATCTGGATAACGGCATGCCAGGCCAGGTCAGCTATGACGAAGTGACCTACACAGCGACCTTGGATCCGCTGGTTCGTCTTGAGTGTGGCACGGTATATCAAGCGACCCTGGGAACCGGGATTGCCGATCTGGCTGGCAATACTCTGGCGGCGCCAGAGCAGTTTTCATTCACTGTGACATCGGACTGTGTTGCCCCGCAAACCACCGGGTCTGAGGTGCCGGGTTACCATACCGGTACATCGCTTGATGTGGTGTTGAGCTGTACCGATGCCACCTCCGGGTGTGCCCGGCTGGTGTACACCACTGATGGCAGTAATCCCTCAGTCTCCCCCCTCAACGGTACGTTGGTCGAGGCTGCTTCCAGTGGCGCCATTACGCTGCCCAAGGGCGTGACGCGCCTTCGGTATTATGCGGAAGATGCTGCCGGTAATGCCGAGCCGGTCAAGGAATCTTTGTATATGGTGTCCGATGAAGGCCTGCTCTACGTTGGCGCCGATGAAGGGCTGATGGTAGGCACCGGGCCTGAGGCTGATGACTTTCAACGCCTTGATGCCAGTCCCACAGGGCTTCTTACTCACGACTCGGCGTCCGGCCGTCTTTGGGGGGCGTCAGATGATGTTTTGCTCTACTCCGATGATAGCGGACTCAGTTGGCACCGCGTTCAGGTGGAGCCGAGATATTTAACGGCACTGCGGTTTAACGATGTCGATTCACAGGGCAGTCGTGTGGCGCTGGCCTCAGCCGAGGGCGTGGTGTTCACCGACGATACCTTTGGAGACTATTACTTCAGTGATAGTGGTAACGGGTTGGCCTCGAGTAACGTGAATGACGTTGCGTTTGCGGGCAAGGACCTGTTCGCCATTTCCGACACTGGATTATTTGTGAGCCGCAATTATGGCGTGAGTTTTGAAGCGCTGGGCGTCGCGGAGGGCTTACCGGACAGCACGTTGCTGGATGTACGCTATTGTGAAGGCCTGATCTTTGTAAGCAGTTATGCCGGTCTTTCGGTTTCACAGGACAACGGCGAGAGCTTCACCCTCTACGACAGTAGTAATGGCCTGGCAGATGATTTCGTCTATGACGCCTGCAGTGTCAACGGTACCTGGTACGTTCTGACTGGGGCCGGAATATCTACCTCAACAGATCAGGGCCAGAGTTTTTTCAGTTCGGCAATTTCGATGCAGACTCCGCGGCAGCTGGAAGTCGTCGGTTCCAATGTATTCGTTACAGCGAGCGAGTCGTTTTCGCCTGGGGTAAAACTGTTTATTTCCAATGATGGCGGCGTCAGCTTCGGTTCCGCGTTTTCGGCAGCAGACGGTTTGCGTGGCGATTCCGTCTCGTCCATGACCTCTGGTGGTGGACAGGTGATGCTTGGAGGAGGCGGTGGTCTCGCCGTGACCAGCGATGGTGGAGCAACCTTTTCGTTGCCGGGACTTTCCTCTGGTGCTGCACGTGACCTTGCCGAGTCGGGTGGAAGGATGTTCGTGTCAGGCTACGGTGGGCTGAGTGTTTCCGATGATAACGGTATAACTTTCGAAGCGAGATCCATTGCACAAGGGTTGGGCAGCACCAGACTCAATGATCTGGCCTTTGTCGGTAGCACACTATACGCCGCAACCGATTACGGTCTTGCCGCATCGACCGACAACGGCAATAGCTTTACCAACTACACAGTGACGGATGGTTTGGCAGACAACAAAGTCAACGATCTGGAGAATCTCAACGGAACACTGTTTATTGCAACCTACGGTGGCCTGTCTCTCCCTGCCACCAAAGGTGGGATGGCTTACCAAAGCTTGTATGCCTCGGACGGGCTGGCGACTAATCGCATAGAGACTCTGGCATCGTCTGGCTCGACGCTTTATGCAGGTGGTTATGATGGCGACGATGGCATCAGTATCACCTCGGATGGGGGTGCCAGCTGGCTGGTACGAAACAGCGCCAATTCCGGTTTGGGCGTCAGTGCTATTTGGGACCTCTATGCCGATGCAAATGTGATTTACGCAGCGATCTCAACTGATCTCAATGTGTCTACCGACGGTGGCGCCAGTTTTGGTATCAATAGTGCACTTGAAGGATTGGACGCATTCAACGTTTGGCATGTGGAAAGCTCGGGCAATTATCTTTACGTTGGAACGAGCGATGGTCTCGCGATTTCATCCGATTCAGGCGCCAGCTTTGTGTTGAGGGAAGTCGGTGCAACACAGGATGTTTCCCTGTCCGGTACCAAGGCGACGTTATATAGACCGTAATCGTTAATTGAGGCTGGGATTTCGCTAAGGGTCAGGTTTTGAATTTGCCCACAAACGGACGGTGCATGAAGGCCGTATGCTCCGTAACCACCAGGTCCCGGGAGCGGGCGTTCATGCTCGAGAGTTCAACTGGGTTGAGTTGAAAGCTTCCCGCCTTGATGGCGGGAGTGCTTTCTGTCCGAAAGCCACCCTTTGGGTGGCGCCGGACACAACCTGGTCGCTGCCAGGCTTGGGGTCATGATTGACGTGGTTTTGATCTTCGGGGCATTGGCGAGTGGTTATGCGGCATTCTCGCCGCATTTGGTTCGTAGAGGATGAGGTAAGACGTCCGGTTAAATTTCCCCGCCTTGACGTGACAATCACCTGACTACGATATCGATCCGGGTACTTGAAAAGTGCGGTTTCACGTCCTTTCATGAAACCGACTACAGTGAATGGAAAGTCCGTGTCTACCGGATGCAGAAGGAGGCAACCATGGCAGAGGTCATTCTGGAGTCCACCATCACCTGTCCCGAGTGCGGTCATCAGAAAATGGAAGTGATGCCGACCAATGCCTGTCAGTATTTCTATGAGTGCGAGGCCTGCAAAGCGCTGCTAAAGCCGAAGCCGGGCGATTGTTGTGTGTTCTGCTCGTTCGGCACCGTGGTTTGCCCGCCGGTTCAGCAAGGTCTCTCTTCATGTGGAGGGGAATGCCATGGATTATGATTTTCTGGATGAAAGTGGGCAGATTCTTCGTGAGGCTGGCCGCCTCGGCAGGATTGACCCCAATGTAATCGAGTTTCTTGCCGCACCGGCGCGTGTGGTGAGCTTTCGCATTCCGATGAAAATGGACGATGGCAGTTTCCGGGTGTTTGAGGCCCACCGTGTCCGCTATAACGATGCCCTCGGGCCGAGCCGGGACGGGACGCGGATTTCCCCGGATCTCGACCTGGATGAGGTGAAATCGCTCGCGATGATCATGTCGATCAAACATGCGGCCGGGCGAATTCCTGCCGGTGGCGGCAAGGGCGGCATCGTGGCCGACCCGCGTGAACTGAGCGATCGGGAGTTCCAGTCACTCTGCCGGGCCTATATGCGCTTCCTTCGCCCGAGAGGGCAGGCCTATGATGTGCCAGGTGCCGATATCGGTACGAATCTGCAAACCATGAGCTGGATGCTGGACGAATACGAGTCGATCACCGGCTACCATGAACCGGCGGCAGTCAATGACAAGCCGCCCATCCTTGGCGGCTCGCTGGGGGGCTTTGAGGCGACCGGGAGTGGGGTTTTCGATGTGTTCAGGGAAGCCGCCGAGCAGGCCGACTTTGACATCGAAAATGCCCGTGTGGCTATCCAGGGATTCGGCCAGGTCGGGTCCGTGGCGGCCAGCATGTTCTACGAAGCCGGCTGTGATGTCGTGGCGGTTTGCGATAGCCGTGGCGGCGTTTATTCGAACGACGGGCTCGATGTTCCGGCTCTGCTGGCGCACAAGAAGTCCACGGGAAAAGTCTCGGACTTTGCCGGCAATGAGCCGATCACCAGCGAAGCGATGCTGGAATGTGACTGCGACGTACTGGTGCCTGCCTCGGTTCAGGGCGTGATTACCGCGGATAATGCGGACCGGATCCAGGCCCGCATGGTGGTGGAAGCCGCCAATGCGCCAACCACGTTGAAAGCGGATGCGATGTTGCTGGAAAGGGGCGTGATTATTGTGCCGGATGTGCTGGCTAATGCCGGAAGTGTGCATTTGTGCCAGATGGAGCGTAGCCAGGGTCTTTCGGATAATTACTGGGATATTGATACCATCAATCACTTACGGCGGGAGCGCTTGGCAAAGGGCTATCGGGAAGCCGTGATTACGGCGGCTGAATACCAGGTGAAATCGGTCCGGCTGGGCGCGTGGGTTAATGCGCTCAAGCGGATTGAAGAGGCGATGCACCTGCGCGGTTGGTGTTAGGTGGGTATGGCCAGGTCGGCCCCTCTGGTGGGCGAGCATTTGAGGTCCGGGTTTTCCTGGCCGATCAACTCCAGAGCTACGGCGGCATTGCGCACGCGGTCGCGCATCATGTCGTTGTGATAGCTGTCCGGGTTCCATGGTGAGTACATGGTTTCCTCCGATGGACCGGGCTCGATTTTGAAATAGCAGGGGGCCGCAATGCGGGCGATCTCGGCAGCCTCGTAGAAACGCACGAAGCCTCCCATGGACTGGACCAGGCAAAGGTATACATCCATCGGGATCTGGATACTGCTGCGGATGGCCGAAAGCATCGGCAGGCTCAGGTCGGCGAGGGGGTTGAAAGTATCCGCCCCCAATTGTTGGGCCACGTGCGCACCTGCCGGGTTGGCCTGGCCGGCAAAGACTGACAGCTTGAAAATGACATCCTTCGGAATGACGCCCTTCTGGCGTAATTGGTTGACCAGCCACAGCACGCCTTCATCTGTAACCAGAAAACCACGAAATCCGGCATTCATGCAGCGTTCGAGGTCTTTCAGCCAGTGCCGGACCGAATCCATGCCGCGCAGGCGCATGCCCGAAACGAGGCCCTCGGGGGTGGACATCTGGCGGCCGGCATCCCAGCTGCGGCGCGGGCCGGGCGTCATCACCACTTCGATCTTCTGTTCCCGCGCCAGTTGGGCAAAATCCTGCAATTCCGACTGGGTGAGATAGGTGGCGCCACCGACGGTCGCAATGATGCGATGAACCGGTACTTTTTGGCGCTCCGCCTCTTTGATCATCGTCTCCAGGGCGGAGACCCGCTCGACCCCGGAGATTTCGATGCGGTAGTGGCCGCCATCGGGAAACCGCAGTTCCGAGGAGGGCAGCTGATTGTTGTCATGAGCCGGGAGACCGAGTTCTTCGAGCGCCTGTTCCAGGTTATCCATCACTGCCTCTTGTACTCAGTTGTTTGGGCTATCCTTCACTATTAGCACACCACAGCGGAAAAGGTGGAAAACGGAGGTTCCCATGGCACTGAGTAGCGCCGAACTCATTAACGATCCCATCGGTTGTTACCCGCAGGCGACTGTGGCCTGCTTCGATCCCACCCGTGGCGAACTGCCAAGGCGGCAACTGGATGAGGCCCGGACACAGGCCTTTCTCGAACGCCTGGCCGCCGCCGGAGCTCCGGCTGCACTCATTGCCTCGTCTACCGGGCAGGGGCACCTGCGCACCGTGGATGAGTTGGCCGCCTGGTTTCGTTGCGCGGCGGAGGCGAGCACCCGTGACACGCTGCTCATGGGGCTGCTGAAGCCGGAAGACGGGATCGATGCCAATGAGCGGCTATTGGACCTGCTGGCCGACCTTCAGTATCCGGTGGTTTTCGTGCGCCCGGGAACCGATCTGTCCGGGCAGGCCAGTGACGAGCAGGTGAGTGACAGCCTGGCGCCGATCATTGCAGCGGCAGCAGATCGGGGGCTGGCCATCGGACTGTATTCGATTTCTGATGTCAGTGGCCTGCCGCTCAGTGCCGAATCGGCGGCGCAACTGCTCGGTTATGAAGGTGGCAAGCACATCGTCGCCGTGAAAGTGACCGAAACCGACTACGATAAGAGTACGGCACAGTTCCTGGCGCACCCGGCGCTGAGTCGCCTGAAGATCGTTCAGGGCTGGGACCCTCACCTGAGCCGTGCCCTGCGCGATGGTCCTCGTTTCGAAGCTGAGGGTCGACAACGGGCCGGCATTACATCGGGGCTGATGTCGCTGGCGGTTTACCAATATTTGCACATCCTGGATGCGGCAGCCGTTGAGAACTGGGACGAGGTCGCGGCGGCCCAGGATTCGACCGATGCCCTCTTCCGCTCAATGCAGGACGATCCCGGGCACTTCGCGGACCTTCAGCGTGCCAAGTTCATGATGGGCCTTGGGCATCCGTTAACAGGGCAAGTCAGCGACGATCAGGTCGAGCGGGTTTTTGAGGCACTTGAGCATTTGCCCCGAAACGCCGATCGACAACGTATTGCCCGCAGCCTTGATTTGATGGAGGACGGACCGTTTCATGATCGACTTCGTCGTTTGCAGGGCTAGACCCTTGCCGTTGGGGCGTTATCAGGGGCAATAGCGCCGCCTATGAATTCTCGTGCTAGCCTTACAGGACAGACCACCATTCACGAAGTTCTCTCGTGAAAAGGGGATTGTCATGTTACGGGGCATGCCTGGATCACCCGGGCGCTCTCTTCTGCCGGGCATTAGGGGCGCCTATGATGCCCGGTCGGTGGTTGTCTATCTGAATACCGACTTCGATTCCGACAGTCTTCTTGATATCAGTTACCTCCTGCATGAGCTGGTGCATCATTTCCAGGTTCAGAATGTGCCCAGTAACAACCGGGCCTCAAAGGCCGTCATGGAAGCGAGGGCACTACGTATGCAGACGGAATGGCTGGAGCAGAGAGGCTTGTCTGATGCAATGGAACAGTTGGGTGTCGACGAAAAAACACTGCGCATCCTGGAAGCTTCGCCCCGATAAAGCCCGGCAGTCCATTATCAGGTTTTCGGAAGCACAAACATCTGGTAGCCGCCTTCGATGTGTCCGGTTCCGAACCAGGCCCCCAGCGTTCCAGTGCCGAGAATACCTGCATGAAATCGGACACATATTGTTCGTGTGTATTCATGGTTTTGCATTACCATTTGGGTCCGAGGGAGGTCTCTTATTTCACTCCCTGCGATCAACAGCGCTTGCTCTCAGGAAACGATGATATCGGGGGCAGGTCAAAGAAAAGCCGGACGTCATTCGATCATGAACGCACTTGAACTCAAGATCCCACCCCTGCTGCTCGTCATAATCTTCGGAGGGGCCATGTGGGCAGTTTCCCGTATTCTGCCGGCCGGTTACCTCACCATCCCCGGCAAGCTCTGGCTGTCCGCTGCCGTTCTGGCTGTCGGGGGATGCATTGCTCTGCTGGGGGTTCTCGAGTTCAGGTCTGCGGGCACGACGGTGGATCCGCGCACGCCGAATGAGTCGAAAAGCCTGGTGGTGAAGGGGGTGTATCGTTTTACCCGTAATCCTATGTATCTGGGATTCCTGCTGATACTTGTCGCTTGGGGGCTGTTCCTGGGCAGCGTATTCGCCGCTTTATTGTTGCCATTGTTTATCGTCTACATGAATCGCTTCCAGATTCTGCCGGAGGAACGACATATGCGAGCGTTGTTCGGGGAAGCCTTTGATCGATATGCATCCCGGGTGCGGCGGTGGTTGTGATGCCAGGACTCCGAGCGATCAAACACGGCCCGTACAGGTTGCGGACAGGCTTGTTTTCCCGCAGAACCTTGCCAGTTGCCAAGCCACAGACCGGTCAGAACTGCCAGGACGCCCAGCCAGATCGTCAGCGAATACTGTTCCCGGAACCAGATAACCCCAATGAGCAAACCGAACACCGCTGCTACCGAGCCGAGTTGACTGAAAAACACGGGTGTCGCGCGTTTCTGGACCTCGAAGGAACAGAGGTAGGCCAGTGCCGTAAGTACACCCTGGAAGACAACCACTACCACAAGGCCTGGGCCGAAATCTAACGAGACCAGTGGGGTGTTGGTCAAGCTGGCAAACAGGGCGAGTGAGACTGCGCAGGCGAGCAGAGTTCCTGCCGCGAGCGTCATTGGCGCGGTGTGCCCGGGCCAGGCCACGGAGCGATAGATATTACCGATGGAAAGAGCCGCAGGTATAAGCAGCCCCAGGAGAAACCAGATCGGGCTTGAATCACTCAGATCGGAGTGGCGCTCTAGGATGATCCAGGCGCATGCCATTACCGCGATCAACAAACCGGTCAGCTTGCGCCAACTGCGTTGTTCCAGGCCCATCGAGGTTGCCATCAGGAAGGTGAAAATTGGTGGCAAGGCGTACATGATGCCGGTGAAGCCGGTTCCGAGTTTCGAGACGAGGAAGAACCCGGTCACATTGGGGATTGCGATACCCGAAAGACCGCTGATCAGGAAATAGGTCAGTAGTCGCCTGTTAAGCATCTGCCTGATCGGAGCCGATCGCAGCAGAAGAATCGAACCGGCAATGAGGGTCTGCCAGAAGGCGTAGGTTGTGGCGGCCATTCCCTGGGTCGTGGCAGTTTTCGACAGCGCCAGCATCAGTGCGATAAGGAAACCGTTGGTTATCAACAGGCCCCAGACAATTGCCTGGGGGGAGGGGGTTAGACGTTGAGCCAGAACTTTCATCACCCGCTTGCTCCGAAGTGAGAATAAATGAGTGTTGGCCCTGAGTGTGCCCTGTTTCATTGAATTGATAATCGGAAGAGATCGAATAATACTTATTCCAATTCGGAAACGGTTGGAGAAAGGGTTGTGGCCACGGACAAACTAGCCGCTATGAGGATTTTTCGGCGTGTGGCGGAATTGGGGAGCTTCACCAGGGCGGCGGACGATTTCGGAGTCACCGCTGCCACGGTGAGCAAGCACATTGCATTTCTGGAGCAGGATCTCGGCACACGGTTGATTAACCGGACCACGCGACGAATGAACCTGACTGACGCCGGGCTGGCATTTCTGAAACGCGCCCAGACCTTGCTGGACGATCTGGAGGAGGCCGAGCTTGAGGCCAGGGGATTTCAGGCGGAGCCCCGGGGTACGATCCGGCTGAATGTGCCCATGTCGTTCGGTCTGACCCACATCACCGGGGCCATCGACAGTTTCCTCGACCGCTATCCACTCATCGACATTGATCTTCAGCTCAATGATCGAATGATCGACCTGGTCGAGCAGGGAGTTGATATTGCCATTCGGGTCCGCAGCGAACTCTCCGATTCCAGCCTGCGCGCGAAGCCGCTGAGGAAATCCCGCAACATTGTGTGTGCATCACCTGACTATCTGGCAAATACGCCAGAGATCCATTCGCCTGGCGATCTCGCTCGACATAATTGTCTGAGGTACACGCTCCACGACAGGACCGGAATCTGGGAGTTGGGTGACGAACACGTCACGGTCAGCGGTAATTATCGAACTGACAGCAGCCTGGCTATCCGTCAAAGCCTGCTGCGTGGCCTGGGCGTGGGGCTGTTGCCGCGATTTCTGGTGCAAGAGGATATCGAGAGCGGAACGTTGATTCCTCTTCTTGAGGATTATCCGCCCAAGGGCTACACAATCTTCGCCGTGTTTCCTCCGGGGCGCATGCAGTCGACCAAGGTCAGAATGCTGGTGGAACATCTGGAGCAGTGCCTTGGCGATAAGCCTTACTGGGAATAACCCCGCTTGGTGGATTGCGCCGGCCAGGCTGTCGATTGTTTCTGTTCAGGAAACAGTATTCTTCTTTTCAATGGATTTATCGTATTAACGTGCTTATCTAGATTAACCCCTCCAATGAACGGGAGCTCCGCCGGGTTCCCTGTCTATCGGCTCTTATATCGCTGGATGGAGGCGGTTTATGAACATACACGAAGCCCTGGACTGGCGGTATGCCGTCCGTGAATTCTCACCGGAAAAGCTGGATAACCAGGTCGTCGAGGAATTAATTGAGGCCACCCGAAAGAGCGCGTCCTCCTACGGGTTGCAGCCCTACCAACTGGTGGTGATCGAATCTGAGTCAGTGAGGCGGGTGCTGCTGCCACATTCGTTTGGCCAGCAGAAGGTGCTGGATTGTTCCCATCTGGTGGTGCTGGCAGCTCATACCGACGTCGGGGATCACACCGTTGACCGTTACATCGATCAGTACATGAAGGTCCGGGGCGTGCCTTATGAGGACATTGCCGGATACGCCCGCCACATGAAGGAAGCGGTGGGGAGTAGAACGGATCAGGAGAAGCGTGAGTGGGCTCATCAGCAGGCGTATATAGCTCTCGGCACGCTGCTGGCAGTCGCCGCCGCACTGCGGATTGATAGCTGTCCTATGACAGGGTTCGACCATGCAGCTTATGACGAGGTGCTGGGCCTGAATGAAATCGGACTTGAAACCTCTGCCATCGTGGCGCTTGGCCATCGCAGTCCGGCGGATGAACATGCCCGGTTGCCGAAAGTGCGCTTTGATGATGAGGACATGGTGATCCGCATGTGAGGGGCCCCGCAAATCTCCCTATGCGGACAGGGGTAGGCAACTCTGAGCGTCTCAGCTAGAGTTCGGCTTTTTTCGCGATTGGGTTGTGACTGATGAAAAGCTGGATTTTCCTGGGTATTGCAATCGTCGCCGAGGTGCTCGCAACGTCGGCACTGAAGGCCAGTGACGGGTTCACCAAACTGGTGCCGAGCGTTCTGGTCGTCGGCGGCTACGCGATAGCATTCTATTTTCTGGCTCTCACGCTCAAGACAATTCCCGTGGGCATTGCCTATGCTGTATGGGCCGGTCTGGGAATTCTTCTGGTGGCGCTGATTGGCTGGCTGGCGTTTGGCCAGCGGCTGGATCTGCCGGCGGTAATCGGGATGACGCTGATAGTTTCGGGAGTGCTCATTATCAGTCTGCTGTCAAAATCCAGTGCCCACTAATGCAATTAAACCGAAGGACCCGGTTGATGAGGTTCAGGTAGCCCCATGAAAGAAGATGATCTGGATACATTGCTGGAAACGATTCCGGATGTGCGGGATGGCCTGACCCGTACCGAACGGATCATCCTGTATGTGCTGCACGAAACCCAGCGGGAGCTCAACGGCCGCAACGTGCCTACGGTAATGCTCTATGGCCGGGTGCTGGAGTATGTGAATATCAGTGAGCAGGAGCTCCACGTTTATCTGGACCGGCTGGGTGTCAAAGGAGACGGATAACCTTGGTTTACTACATCACGAAAGTGGCTGTGACTGCTGTCCTGGTGGTCCTCATTTCTGAAATCGCCAAGCGCAGCTCCGTCATTGGCGCCATTCTCGCTTCGGTCCCGCTGACCTCGGTCCTCGCCATGATCTGGCTGTATGTGGATACGGGGGATATTCAGAAGATCAGTGACCTGGCCTCCAGCATCTTCTGGCTGGTACTGCCGTCCCTGGCGCTGTTTATCGCTCTGCCCTTGTTGCTGGGCAAGGGCATGAATTTCTACCTGAGCCTGATTATTTCGATTGGTATCACTGCGATTTGTTACCTGGTGATGGTGCTTGTATTAAAGCACTTCGGGATCAGTCATTAGCCCGGATTGAGCGGGTCGAATCGGTAGTAGTCCTTTAGGGCCTTGAACACTTTTGGCTGCTCGTGCCGCAAGTGCGCCGGCTGCTGGAAGAACGCTTCGGTCAGCACCGCGAAGAATTCCGCCGGCTCGGTGGCGCCATAAGGATCGAGCCAGGGCTTGTGGTGGTGCTCGATGGTGTTTTGCAGGTGTTCGTAGGCTTCCGTCATGGTCTGCTGCCAATGGCTCGCCTGCTCGCCGCTGAGCGGAGGTGCGCCGTCGGCGGAGCCGTCCAGGTAATCCAGCTGGTGGGCGAACTCGTGGAGGATCACGTTATGGGGGCTGTGGGAATCGTTGGCGGCATGCTCGCATTCGCTCCAGGCCAGTACCACCTGCCCGTGGCTGGAGGCCTCGCCCGCCCGCACTTCCTCACCTTCGTGAACGATCATGCCGTGTTCCCAGGCGTGCTGTACGCGGTAGACATCCGGGTACACCAGGATGCTGCGGATATCGTCATAGTGGGAGAAGGAGCGTCCGAGCAGCAGGAGGCAGGCGTGGCCGGCAATGGTCAGTCGAACGCGCTCGTCCACTTCAAAACCGTCGCAGCCGTAAAAGTCTTTCTCCGACAGGAAAAGCTGAACCAGGCTTTCCAGAATTTCTTTTTGTGGTTTCGGCAACCGGCGGTAGAAGGGTACCTGCTGCTCAAGCACTGGGCGCCACTGTTCAGGAAAAGGCTCGCTGAGCTCCCGTTTGCGGCGCCAGGTCCGGTAGAAAAACAGGTAGAACACCGAGACCGAAATCACGATGACCGCAAAAACGGCAAATACGAGGGGGGATGACATACTGCTCCTGCCGGATGGGCGTCAACTCAATTCTGATCATACCCTAAAGCCTCAAGGCTTGCTGAAACTGCTGGGCGGTGACCGCCCCTCAGTCCCCGATCAGACCTGCTCGATCAATACCGGAACAGGCCGGCATGCGCTGCTGGAGGCTCCGGCACTGCCTTTGTTGCCAGTTGGCTTCATGACAGGTTGGCTTTGTGGCGGGGTGCGCTTATGCTCATCACACATATTTCTCATCCGGGAGCTGTTATATGAGTCTGGCTATTGCTTTGCACGTCCTTTCCGCCGTTATCTGGGTCGGTGGCATGTTTTTCGCCTACATGGCCATGCGGCCGGCGGTAGTCGAGGTGATCGAGGCGTCCCAGCGTGGTGTGCTCTGGTGCCATACCCTGTCCCGATTCTTCAAGTGGGTATGGGCGGCGGTGATCCTGTTGCTGGTGACCGGTTACTGGATGGTCTTCAGCGTGTTTGGTGGCATGGCCGGTGCCGGCTGGCATATCCACGCCATGCAGGGGCTGGGGATTGTGATGATTCTTTTGTACTTTCACGTGTATTTCGCGCCTTTTCGGCGGCTCAAGCAGGCTGTTGCCAACAAGAATCCCCAGGAAGGCGGACGCCAGGTGGGGCAGATCCGCAAGCTGGTGGGTACCAACCTGATCCTGGGCTTGATTGTGGTGGCGATCGGTGCCGGTGGCCGGTATCTCTGAGTCAGGCTGCTGTTCATCGGGGATCCGGATTCATGTCACCTATACGCGAGAAGGCCATTGCTGGTCTGAAAGCCGGCGACTCCTTTACCATCACCCGCACCTTCACCGAAGACGAAACCCTGGCATTCGGTGAAATCAGCCGGGACCACAACCCGGTGCACTACGATGATCGCTTTGCCGGGGAGAAGAACCTGCAGGGCCGCATTTGCCACGGCTTGCTGGTGGGCGGAATGATTACCGAGGTGGGCGGTCAGATCGGCTGGCTCGCCTCCGGAATGAATTTCCGGTTCCGCCGGCCGGTGTACTTTGGGGATACCATCGCCTGCGTGTTCACGATCACCGAGGTGGACGATCGGAACCGGGCGAGGGCAGAGGCGGTATTGTCGAATCAGCATGGCGAAACGGTGATCGAAGCCTGGCTGACCGGTGTACTGCCCGGCGAGCCGGAGCGGCAGATCATGGCGCAGACCGCTGGCGTTTCTGATCAGACGTTCTAGAATTTGGGGAAGGTCCGGCACCCGGGATTGGAAGCCGGCCAAACGCAGGATGCGCCAATGAAACTGTTCATTGTGGACGACCATCAACTCTTTATTGATGGTATGCGACACCTGCTGGGTCACCTGGACGGTGTGAGTGTCATTGAAGAATGCAATCGGGCTGAGGAGGCAATCGAGAGGCTTGGGGCAGAAGACAGTTTTGACCTGGTTCTGATCGATCTCGGCATGCCAGGCATGGATGGTCTGGCCATTCTCCAGAGGCTCAGGGAAACCGGATCCGGCACCCCGGTGGTTGTGGTTTCCGCCGAAGAGGACATCGCCCGTATCAAAAATGCGCTTGAGCTGGGGGCCTTGGGGTACATTCCGAAGGAGCAGAGCGGGATCGACATGCTCCATGCGGTGAAGCAGGTGTTATCCGGCGAGATCTACGTGCCCGAACTGGTTCGGGAACGCCTCAGTCTGTACCAGTCCCGCCGGCATCCAGAGCACGGCGCCCTGACCCGACGCCAGATGGATGTGCTCGAACTTGTCGCCAAGGGCTATTCCAATAAGCAGATCGCGTCCGCACTGTTTGTGGCCGAACATACGGTCAAAGTTCACATCGCCGCCATTCTCAAAGCGCTCAACGCCACCAATCGGACCGAATGTGTGCATAAGGCCCGGAGCCTGAGCCTGCTGGATTAATCCGCACTGGCAATACTGGTGAGCTGGCGCTGTATCAGGCTTCTGAGCCGGGCCGGGCTGACTGGTTTGTGAATCATCCGGAGGCCACTCCTTTCGACCTCCCGCAACTGCCGGGAACTGGTGGTCCCGGTGATGATGATGCCCGGCAGGTCGGGCCCGTAGCGTTTCCTGAGGCTGCCGATGACCTCAACCCCGTTTTGTGATCCCTCCAGGCTGAAATCCGACAGTACCAGGTCTGGTCGCCCGTGGGTTTTTCCCAGGGCTTCGGGCAGGGAAGACGCGGCGGTAACGTTGAAATTCCATCGCCGGAGCAAAGTTTCCATGGCGTTGAGGACATTAAGGTCGTCATCTATGACCAGGATGTGATGGCCTGCGGCCTGCCAGACCGGCTCCGGAGCTTTATCTTCCCGATGCCTGATCCGGGTTGGATCACCAGCCGGAAGGGTTAGGCTGAAGACTGACCCTCTGCCCTCGCTGGAGCGCAGGGCCAGGGGCAGTCCCATCAGCTCGCAGAGTTTGTGGACGATGGCCAGGCCGAACCCGAGGCCCTTTTCTCTCTCATCCTCATGGGGCGAGGGGTGTGCCTGTTCGAATTCCACGAAGACCCGGTCCCGTGCCTCCCGGGGAATACCGATGCCGGTATCCCATACCTGCACAAGCACGGATTCCTGCCTGGGCCGGGCGCTGATGAGAATGCCGCCCGAGCGGGTATACCGGATGGCGTTGGCAATCAGGTTGCGCATGACGCGTTCGAGGAGTGTTCGGTCCACCTTCACCACGGCCGGTCGGGTATGGAGTCTGAGGATCAGGTTCTTCTGTTCGGCCTTTTCCTGGAACTCTTCTTTCAGCTGAACGAGAAAGAATTCGATGTCAAAATCCACGGGTTCCGGCTGGATAATATTGGCGTCGAGCCGGGATATGTCGAACAGGGCATCAAACATTCTGCGCATGGTATCCAGGGATGCATCGATCCGGCCGAGAATGCGTTGTTCTTCCTGGGGGCTGCTGGCGCCCTTGAGCGCATCGAAGAACAGGGAGAGCGCATGCAGAGGCTGCCGGAAATCATGGCTCGCTGTTGCCAGAGTGCGGGACTTTGCCCGGATCGCGGTCTGCAGTTCATGGGAGCGCTGGCGGAGCTGGTCCGCAAGACCGGCCGTTTCAAAGCGAAGGTGCATTTCCGAACGCACAATGGAGTTGAGCTTTTTGGCAAAAGTGTAGGATGCCAGAATCGCGAATGCGACCATCATCGCCAGGGCGAACCAGGCGACCTCGCCGAGGCTGATAAAGTGTGCCACCAGAGCGCCCTTGATGGGCATGCCGTAGCTGTAATAGAGGGGAAGCCAATGGGTGCCGGCAGAAATGGAGCCAATGCCCAGGATCAGTGCCAGGGTGATCATGAACACCTGGTGCGGCACGGACCCGGTGCTGGCAAACAGAAAAACCGCGATTGCCCACAGGGCTCCCAGGTAGATCTGTAACATAAGGAGTTTACGATGCCAGGGCTGGGCACTGGCTTGGGTGACAAGCTGTTTCTGGTAGGCAGTCGTGAGCAGATAGCGGGTGCCAATGCCTGCGAGAACGAGAGCGAACCATCCTGAAAGCAATACCCGGTCCACCTGGTTCCACAGGACCAGAACGACGGTCAGGGGAACCAGGATGGTTATGGCGGCCCACTCTCGCATCTTGCTGAAGTGAGGGGCCAGTGCTTCGAACGTGATGCGTTGCTCGATCTCCGTGGCATTCATGGGTGGTCGGTTACCTCAGCGCCTGTATGGTTCGCTGGTCTGCCTGGTGTCGTTCCACGAGAACCGAGAAGGTTTGCGGACGACACTGAACCCACCAGGAACCGACAAAAGGCCTCTGGCGGTGCGGATGTGCCACTTCGCGACCGGTGTTAACGAATCCCCAGTTGGTTGCTTCATCCAGAAGCATGGCCCGTTGTCCGGAGAAAGCAAATGGCTGGGTTCTGGCGGGGCCACCCTGGGGATCGCCGGATTTCATGTTGCCGCAGACCACCATGCCTCCGTCCGGGCCCGCGCCGGCAACGCCGTAGACGTTGAAAAACTCGACGTCTCCGGCATCCGCCAACAGTTCGGCGACAGAGTTGGTGGCGGTGGCTTCCTGCTCGGAAGAGAGGATCACCAGCAGTGATTCCGAAGTATCGGAAGCCGGTGGGTCCAGTGATGCATAGCGCTGGGTATCGGTGCTCGCACAGCCGGTGATAGCGGCAAGCGCGAGCAGTATGGGTAAGGTTTTCATTGTGATCTCCGCTATTCCCTGTTCGGGCTCTGGTTGAGCCGTCTCCCGGAACTGAGATGAGCTCCGGATCCTTGCGTGAAGCTGCAATGAGCGTCACATTTCAAGTATTGGGAATCGATAGCGGTTCTTGTATTACTCAAAAGAGCTAATTTCATGGCCCGGAACGAACAGACACGGAAAGTCCTGTAACCATGATCATCCACGTACTGAGCACTCTGATCTTTCTCGTCCTGTGCGGACTGTTTGCCCGCCGGTGGGCAGACCGCAAGGCAGACCTCCGGATCATGGAGTCACTGGTCCGGAACCAGCCGCGGGATCCCGCCCGGTTTGATCCGGCCATGGTCGAACACCTGCCGGAACCGGCACGGCGTTACTTGCTTTACACCATCGCCCCCGAAACGCCGCTCTACTCTGTGGCAACGCTTTCCATGCAGGGAAAATTCGGCATGGGAGATCGGGACAAGCCAAATTACCTGGCGATGTCGGCCCGGCAGACTCTGGCGGCGCCGGTCGGTTTCATCTGGAGTATGAGTGCCCGGCGCGGCTGGATCCGGATCTCCGGTTCGGACACCGCGCGCTGGACACGATTCTGGTTAATGGGTCTGCTGCCGGTGGCCCGCATGGGAGGTACGAAGGATCACGCCCGTTCGGCGTTCGGGCGGTACGTGGCAGAAGCCGTGTTCTGGACGCCCGCGGCGCTGTTGCCGGGGCCGAACGTGCACTGGGAACTGGTGGATGTGAACGTCGCCCGGGTAACGCTGCGCGATAACGGGTTATCCCAGTCGGTGGATGTGACGGTGGCAGAGGATGGCCAACCGCTTCAGGTGCATTTTGACCGCTGGAGCAATGCCAATCCTGAAAAGGAGTACCGCTGGCAGCCTTTTGGCGGCTATCTCTCCGAATTTCGGGAAGTAGAGGGCTTCCGGTTGCCGATGCACGTGGAGGCCGGGAACCATTTCGGAACGGAACGCTATTTTCCGTTCTTTGTGGTGGATGTAACGGAGATCGCCTTTCCCCATGACTGAAAGTACAGATCGCACGGGCAAGCTGCGGGGCGGACCATCAACGGACCACAAACACCGAGATATCACTGTGCTTGACGATATTCGCACCATTGGAGCGCAGCAGGTGCAGCTTGTCACCGATGCCCGGCGGGTGTGAGGCCATAATCACCAGGTCTGCACCCGTGTCCTTGATGGCATCCAGCAGCTTGTCGTCCAGCTCGACAGCAGTGTCTACCGACTCCAGCACTTCCGCGTCGGTTTTGATGCCGTGGGCCTTGCCCTGTTCTTCGGCAAATTCCTTCATCTTGGCGCGAAGCTCGTCCGGATTGTGGGCGGCGGCCCCGGGCGTGCTGTTGGTGACGGTGACATAGCAGAGGGTGGCGTTGTAATGCTTGGCCATGTCGATGGCAGTGTTCAGAGCCTTGGGCATTTTGTCCAGGTGGGACAGGTCTATCGGAACCAGGATTTTGTGATACATGGCGGTACTCCTCTTTGAGGGAGGAAATGAACGATGTGTTCCATACTTCAAGGGTGGCACTGAATGGCGGCTGGTGCCAACCTCAGTGGCGCAGACTTGATTCCAGACAAGTTTTAGCGGATCCCGCCACTTGAACAGTGTTTCACAGGAGGCAAGAACGATGAAGTATATTTTCGAAGTGCGAGTGCAGGAAGGACACACCGCGGAGGAGTACGCCGACGCCTGGGTACGGGCCAGTGAGCTGATCCAGAAAGCGCCGGGTGCCCGCGGTACCATGCTTCATCGGAAGATTGGCGAGCCGAACACCCTGATTGCCATCGCATCCTGGGACAGCAAGGAAGCGCGGGATGCCATGGAATCCGACAAGGACCCTCGGATAACGGAAATCATCCGCAGCGCGGCCCCCTTTGTGGAGATCACGCCACTGGGCGAGTTCGAGGAACCGGAGTGGGTGGTGATGCCTCCGGACTCCGGGCAGGAATGGGGGATGTGAACGACAGCTGAACCGGCGAGGAACGATCAGGTGGTCTATATTTATCCGACGCCCTGTATCGTTCATCCGGAGGTCAGTCATGTCTGTTCGTGAGATACCCCTTTTCATTGATGGTAAGCCAGTCCGTTCGGAGAGTTCGGAGTGGCGCGATGTCATTAATCCGGCCACCCAGGAGGTGGTTTCCCGGGTGCCGTTTGCCACTGAGGCTGAAGTGGAGCGGGCAGTGACGTCAGCCCGAGAGGCATTCCGTGATTGGCGCAAAGTGCCGCTCGTCCAGCGCATGCGCATCATGCTGAAATTCCAGGCACTGGTACGGGAGCACACCAAGGAGCTGGCAGCCCTGATTACCGAGGAACACGGCAAGACCCTGCCCGATGCCGAGGGCGAAGTGGGTCGGGGCCTGGAGGTCATTGAGCATGCCTGTTCGATCACGTCCCTGCAGCTGGGCGAGATCGCCGAGAATGCGGCGGGCGGGGTTAATGTCTATTCGCTGAACCAGCCGCTGGGCGTGGGCGCAGGCATCACCGCTTTTAACTTCCCTGTGATGCTGCCATGTTTCATGTTCCCCCTGGCCATTGCTACCGGCAACACCTTCATCCTCAAGCCTTCCGAACAGGACCCCAGTTCCTCCATGCGACTGGTGGAGCTAGCCCACGAAGCTGGCATTCCAGCCGGGGTATTGAACGTGGTTCATGGTGGTCCGGATGTGGCGAATATGATCTGTGATCACCCGGATATCAAGGCAGTTTCCTTCATTGGCTCCACTCACGTCGGTACCCACATATACAACCGCGCAGGTGCAGCAGGAAAACGCGTCCAGTCCATGATGGGGGCGAAAAACCACTGCGTGATCATGCCTGACGCCAACCGCAGCCAGGCCATCAACAACATGATCGGTTCAGCGTTTGGTGCGGCGGGCCAGCGCTGTATGGCCAACTCGGTGCTGGTCCTGGTGGGCAAGGCCCGGGAGTGGTTGCCGGAAATTATCGAGAAATCGAAGAATCTGAAAGTTGGCCCGGGCACCCAGCGGGATGCGGATCTGGGTCCGCTGGTCTCTCCCCAGGCCCTCAAGCGGGTGGTCGGCCTGATTGAAAAAGGCGAGAAGGAGGGCGCCACCCTGGCGCTCGACGGTCGTGGTTGCACGGTTGAGGGGTACCCGGAGGGCAATTTTGTGGGCCCGACGATCTTCACCAACGTGAAGCCAGAAATGACCATCTATCAGGAGGAAGTCTTCGGGCCGGTACTCTGTGTGGTGGAAGTGGATACCCTGGATGATGCCATCGAGTTCATCAACCGGAACCCCAATGGCAATGGCACCTCCATTTTCACCGGCTCCGGCTGGGCCGCGCGCCGCTTCGAGAACGATATCGATGTGGGGCAGGTGGGTATCAACGTGCCGATTCCCGTACCTGTGGCCTTCTTCAGCTTCACCGGCTCACGGGGCTCCAAGCTGGGCGATCTGGGGCCCAATGGCAAGCAGGCTATCCAGTTCTGGACCCAGACCAAAACCGTCACCGCACGATGGTTCGAGCCTGACAATTTGTCTGATGAGGTCAATACTACTATCTCGATGAAGTAGAAAAAGTGGGCCGGGAAACCGGCCCTTCGGTTCATGTTTCGAAAACCAACGAACGAACAAGAAAAGGAAGAGAAACCATGAGTCAGAAGTTTAATATTCCCGTAGCGCTGGCAGCCGGCTTTTCCGCCCTGACCCTGTCGACGGCCATTCATGCCGCCGGCCCGAAAAAACTGGATGTGGCCAGTACTTTCAATACCAATATCTTCATCGGTGAGGGTGCGGTCCGCTTCGCGGAAGAGCTGAAGACCGTCACGGATGGCAATGTCGAGCTGGAGGTCCACAATCCCGGGGATCTGGTGCCCGCATTCGAGGTATTCAACTCGGTGTCATCCGGTGCCATTCCCGCGGGCTGGGACTGGATCGGTTACTGGGCCGGTACCGTGCCGGTGACCAACCTCTACGGCGCACTGCCTTTCGGTCCCACTCCGGAGGCGTTCATGTCCTGGATGTGGTCAGGCGAGGGTACTGAACTGCTCCAGAGTGCCTATGATGACTACAATGTGAAGGTGCTGCCTTGTTTTATTTCACCCCAAGAGACCGGTGGCTGGTACAACAAGGAAATCAACAGCATCAAGGACTTCGATGGCCTGCGTATCCGGATTTCCGGCCTCGGTGCCAAGGTGCTTAATAAATACGGCGCGTCCACCCAGCTGATTCCCGGCGGGGAGATCTACCTGGCTTTGGAGCGGGGGCGTATCGATGCCACCGAGTTCTCGGTGCCCCAGGTGGATCAGTTGATGGGCTTCGAGGAGATCACCAAGTACTACTACTTCCCGGGTTGGCACCAGTCGGCCAGCTGGTTCTCGTTCATCATCAACAAGGATGTCTGGGACGAGTATGACGACGCCACCAAGGCCAAGTTCGAGACCGCCTGTCGCGCCACCCTGCAGTGGTCCATGGCAGAGGCCCCGGCCGAGCAAATGCGTGTTATCGGCAAGCTGAAGGAGAAGGGCATCGAGGTCAAACGCTTCCCGGATGAAGTTGTTAGCGCACTGCGCAAGGGCTGGGACGAGGTTCGCGCCGAGGAAATGAAGAACAACCCGCGCTTCAAGGAGGCTTACGAGTCCCTGATGGAACATACCCAGTTGGTCAACGACTGGTATGACCTGCAGGCCATTCCCCGGGATTGATCCTGTAATGTTCCTGCCGGCGGTGGCGTGTGCCACCGCCGGTTTTTCACTACTCATTCGGGCCTGACGGATACACCTGCAGTATGAACTCCAAAACTGGTCATTATTCCGATTCCCTCCCACCCTGGCGCAACGGACTCGCCAGAATTCTCGCAACAATCGCTGTTCCCCTGATCGCCATTGGAGTCTGGCTTGGCCGAGTATCGAGCTGGCTTGTGCTGGCCATTATGTTTGTGGTTCTGACCACGGTGGCCATGAATGCCCTGGGCTGGAATGAGCTGTTTCGCTGGGATGGCGAGGTACTGTTGCTGGGCAACGCCATCACTATCAATTCGGTTACGGAAATGCAGTGGCATCTTTTCGGCCTGATGACGCTGATCGGTGGCAGTTACGCGCTTCACTCCGACACCCATGTCCGGGTGGACATCCTGCACCATCGCCTTGGCCCTGCGGGCAGGCACTGGGTTGATATTATCGGCCACCTGGTCTTCCTGATTCCTTTCTGTGTGCTGATCGCCTGGCTATCAAAACACTTTGTCCAGATGTCCTACCTCTCGGGCGAACAATCCAACTATGGCGGCCTGACCGACCGCTACCTGATCAAGGGTGCCTTGCCTGCCGGTCTGGCGCTGCTGGCGATCAGCGGCGTCGGGCAGATCTTCGACCGCCTGGCCAGAATCCTGGATCCGCGCCGTGATGCAAAGGAGGCCGATCATGCTGGATGAGTACGGTCTTGCCATTGCCATGGTCGTTGCCCTGTTGCTGGGCATTTTCAGTGGTTATCCCGTCGCCTTCTTGCTGGGTGGGCTCGGTATCGTTTTCGCGTTTATCGGTGATATTCCCCTGCCGTTTCTGGGCACCGTTGGCTCACGGATTTTCGGGGGTGTGATCGAGAACTGGCTGTTGATCGCCATTCCCCTGTTCGTGTTCATGGGGCTGATGCTGGAAAAGTCCGGGGTGGCAAGGAACCTCCTTCTGACGCTGCAGAGATTGTTTGGCCGGGTGCGCGGTGGCCTGGCCATTTCGGTGGCGCTGTTGGGTATCGTGATGGCGGCGAGTACCGGCATTATTGGCGCCTCTGTGGTGATGCTCGGCCTGCTTGCCCTGCCGGTGATGTCGCGTCAGGGATACAAGCCCGAAATCGCCTACGGTGTGGTGGCGGCCTCGGGTACCCTCGGGATCCTGATTCCGCCCTCGATCATGCTGGTGCTGATGGGGTCCATCATGAATCTGTCTGTGGGCGCGCTGTTCAAGGCAGCGCTGATTCCGGGCCTGCTGTTAGGGGGATTGTATGCCCTTTACCTTCTGGTTATTGCTCACCTGAAACCGGAATGGGCGCCGCTGGCGGAAGAGGGCGGTGAAGCACATCTTACCGAGGAGCACTCGCCCCTCGTGGTCGCCCTGCTCAGGGATTTGGCAGGACCGGTGGTTTTGATCGTGGCGGTACTTGGATCGATCATGGCGGGTATCGCGACTCCGACCGAGGCCGCCGCGATCGGTGCCGCCGGCTCGCTGATTCTGGCCCTGGGCCTGAGGCAGCTCAACTGGGGCGCTCTCCGGCGGGTGTGCCGCGATACCTCTCGAACCTCCGCCATGATCCTGTTTGTGGTCATTGGCGCCACCTGCTTCAGTGTGGTGTTCAAGCGCC
This sequence comes from Marinobacter szutsaonensis, assembly GCF_039523335.1. Taxonomy (NCBI): domain Bacteria; kingdom Pseudomonadati; phylum Pseudomonadota; class Gammaproteobacteria; order Pseudomonadales; family Marinobacteraceae; genus Marinobacter; species Marinobacter szutsaonensis. The sequence continues at coordinate 323,173 of NZ_BAAAFC010000002.1, forward strand.
TCGGCGGCGATGACATGATCGTGGATATCATCACCGGTACTGGCCTTGGGCCATACGGACTGTTGTTGTTGCTTATGGGGCTGATCTTCATTCTGGGCTTTTTCCTGGAATGGATCGAGATCAGCTTCGTGGTGTTGCCGCTGTTGCTGCCGGTGGTGGAGGGGCTGGAGTTTGCCGGGGTGAGTAGTACCGGCCTGATGGTGTGGTTTGCGATCCTGGTGGCGATCAACCTGCAGACCAGCTTCCTGACGCCGCCGTTCGGTTATGCGCTGTTCTATCTGAAAGGGATCGCACAGGGGAATGTCAGTATCGGCGTGATCTACCGGTCAATTATTCCGTTCGTGCTGCTGCAGCTGACGGGCCTGATTCTGTGCATTGTCTTCCCCTCGATCGCGCTCTGGTTTCCGGGCTTGACGGACTAGTCGCCCGGGGTCGGGTCGGGCGTCAGGGTGAGATCCTTGTTCAGGCGATAGGAGTGAAGGTCCCGGGCCAGGTAGAGGGTGCCCCGGTACAGCCCCGTCGCTTCGGCTTCAACTTCGCCGATGTGCGGGTAGGCATCCCGGCTGAGCTGATAGCGGGAGCTGAAATGCGTCAGCACCAGGTTGGGAATGCCCACCGCCTCGGCAAACCGGGCCACCTGTGCCGCCGAGCTGTGCTGGGGCCAGGTACCAACGCGGTCGGCCACTTCCTGGGTGTAGGTGGCCTCGTGGATCAGTACGTGGGCGTCCTGGCAGGCGGCCTCGAGTAATTCCGGGGTGTCGTTGTCCCCGCCCACCACTATTTTTCTGGGTTGTCGGGTAATGGCGGTGTACTGGTCGCTGCGAAGTACCGTTCCGTTCTCCAGCACCACATCTCGTCCTTGCTGCAACTCTCCCCAGGCCGGGCCGGGTTCGACGCCGTCAGCCTCGAGTCTGTCCTTCAGTAGCTGACGCTCCAGGTTCTTCTCGGTAAAGGTGAAGGCGCGGCTGGAGACCCGGTGGGAAAGCGGAGTGGCCATGACCTCCACGGCATCGTCTTCCCAATAGAACTCGTCGGCTTCCGAGTCGATGTATTTGAGCTCATAGCTCAGGCTGGAATCGCTGTTGCCCAGCGCGGTTTCCACAAAGGTTTTTACCGGCCTGGGTGCAACCAGGAACAGGGGCTCGGTGCGGCCCAGCATGGAGGCGCTGGTGAGCAGGCCGGGTAGCCCGAAGGTGTGGTCGCCATGCACGTGGGTGATAAAAATCGCCTGCAGCTGCATCACCGAGTGGCGGGTGTGCAGCAACTGGTGCTGGGTGCCCTCACCGCAATCGATCAGGTACCAGTGTTTCGGTTTGCCGTGCATCAGGGCCAGGCCAGTAACATTTCTGGCCTTGGTCGGCGTGCCGGCTGATGTGCCGAGGAAGGTGAAATCCATGGGGTTTCCTGTTGGGGCTTTTGAAAGAGTATAAAATTGAAAGACAGGATCACAAGGCAGGAGTCACTGATGGCAGAACCGACGATCATGCAGGTCCAGTTGCTCAGCCCGGATGAGGTGGTGGATGCCTGTGATGAAGTCGCGCGGCACATCCTGGCCAGCCGGTTTCGCCCGGATATGATCGTCGCTGTCGCCCGGGGTGGCTTCATGCCTGCCCGTTTCCTGTGTGATTTCCTGAACCTGGGCGCACTGTCTTCCATCCGCGTCCAGCATTACGAGGCCGGTGCCAGCAAGGGTGAGGAGGCCCGGGTGACCATTCCCCTGGCGACAGACATCCGCGGGGCCCGGGTGCTGGTGGTTGACGATGTCAATGACAGTGGCGATACCCTCCGGGCGGCCCGTTCGTACCTGGAGCCCCTCGGTCCGGCGGAGCTCCGGACTGCCGTTCTCCATGAGAAACTGGTGACCACCTGCCCGGCGGATTTCAGTGCCGGCGAGGTACGAAAGTGGCGCTGGATTCTTTATCCCTGGGCCATGGTGGAGGATATCGCCCAGTTTATCCGGGAAATGGTCCCGGCTCCTCATGACGCGGAGGAAACCCTGCAGCGTTTACAGGCCTGCTATGGACTGGAACTGACGCCCACCCAATTATCCCGGGTGGTCTATTTCGGCGGCTTACCCCACGCCCTTTTGTCGGGTGCCTGAACAAAACGAACCCGCACCTGACTGGCGCGGGTTCGCGTCAAGCCAACGGCCTTACCAGCCTTGGTAGTACTGGCGCTGGCGATCCCGGAGCCGCTGACGTTGCTCGTCGGTCAGCACCTCGTCCATTTCCTGCTGGAATTTCTGGCGCCGTTCGTACATCTCCTGCATGCGTTCCTGCTGCTGTTGCCAGTGCCGGTTCTGGATTTCCTCCATACGCTTTCTCTGGTCATCCGTCAGATCCAGGCCGGCTCCTGGTCCCATGCCAGGGTAGCCGCCCATCATGCCTGGACCCATTCCAGGCCCCATACCACCTTGCATGCCAGGCCCATAGCCCATGCCAGGGCCCATGCCGCCGTGCATGCCGGGCCCGTAGCCCATGCCCGGCCCCATGCCGTGCATTCCGGGGCCGTAACCCATGCCAGGACCATAACCCATGCCGGGGCCATAGCCCATGCCCGGCCCGGGGCCGTATCCCATGCCGGGTCCCATACCTGGCCCCATGTAACCCTGGGCCGCCGCAAGGCCGGAAAGGCCGAGGCCTAATATGGAGACCAACAATGTTTTCCTGAAGGCTTCTGAAGTGCGCATTTCGGCTTCCTCCCTGTTGAATCAGATAATGAATCCCGAAGAGGGACGTTTTCACTCTTAAGCTTGGCACAAGTTTGGGTGTGAGCAAGGAGGGGGGATCGGGCGGAGTAGTAATGCGCCGCTTTCGTCTGTGGCAGTTGAGCGGTATATTCGGAGGCAATCACGGAAAATCATCAGAAAATAGCTGAAAATATTACGAAATTTCCGGTTTTTATCGCTTTCAATGACCAACGGAGACAAAACGTGACCGAACCCTTCTCCTACCAGAGTTTCTCGGTTGATGTGTCCAATCACATCGCCCATGTCCAGTTCAAACGGCCGGACGCTCTCAACACCATGAACAAGGCCTTCTGGCTGGAATTGCCACAGTGCATGAAGGATATCGAAGCCAATACCGATGCCCGAGTGATCGTGATCTCGTCTACTGGCAAACATTTCTCCGCTGGCATGGATCTGGGTGTGTTTACCGATTCCAAGGCGGTACCCATGGGGGGCGAACCGGGCCGGATGGCCGAGAACCTGCGCCGGGTGGTGTTGCAGCTGCAGGATACCCTGAGCTCGCTGGAGAAGGTTCGTCTGCCGGTACTGGCGGCGGTGCATGGCGGTTGCATCGGCGGTGCCCTGGACCTGGTGTGTGCGGCAGACAGCCGGTACTGCACAGCCGATGCCTACTTCACCATCAAGGAAACGGAGCTGGGCATGACCGCGGATGTAGGCACCCTTCAGCGCCTGCCCAAGCTGATCCCGGAAGGTGTGGTGCGTGAGCTGGCCTATACCGGCCGGAAGTTTGGCGCGGATGAGGCCCACCGCCTGGGGTTTGTGAATACCGTATATGACAATCACGAGACCATGCTGGAGGGCGTGATGGAAATCGCCGCCCGGATTGCTGCCAATTCGCCGCTTGCGGTTACCGGCTGCAAGGAAATGATCAACTACAGCCGGGATCACTCGGTGGATGACAGCCTGAAGTACATGGCCACCTGGCAGGCCGGCATGTTCCGCCCCAACGACATGATGAAGACCTTCCAGGCCAAGGGTCAGAAGCAGCCACCAGAGTATGACGACCTGTTCCCCGTGAAAGACCTGTTCAGCCAGTAAGCCATGGCAGGAACGGGAGGTTCTTCCATCTCTACCCGGGCCGCCCTGGTTTTTCAGGGCGGCATCGGCGTCGTTGGCCTGCTGGCGATCTGGCTGTTCGATATTCCCGTGCAGTGGGGTGGCCTGAGTGGTCTGGAGATAGTTTTGTATGGCGCTCTCGGCGCTGTCGCCACCTACCTGACTTTGATCCTGATAACCCGGATCCCGGGACTGTTTCCGGACAACCTGGAACAGCAGATGCGCGGGCTGCACCGTTTCGCCCGTAGCTTTTCCTGGACGGTTCTGGTGGCCTTGTCGGTGCTCGCCGGTGTTGGGGAGGAGCTTCTGTTCCGGGGCGCTGTCCAGGGCTGGTTGACCCAGTACACCGGGCCCTGGACTGCTGTTATTGCGTCTTCAGTGCTATTTGGCCTGGTACACTACGTGTCATTCACCTATTTCCTGGTGGCCACCGGTCTGGGTCTGGTTCTGGGCGCCGCCTACCATCTCTCCGCGAGCCTGGGCATGGTCATGCTCTGGCATGCGCTTTACGACGTGCTGGCCCTCTATTGCCTGTTGCGCTTCCCCCACTGGTTTGGAATAGACTCCACGGGCTCACGATAATCGCCTCAGCCCTGGCTCTCGCTTTTTCTCGCCTCGAAGTTGGAGAGCTCCACGTTGATGGCGTTGGTGGAAATCTGGATCTCGTACAGCGAGTACAGCAGTGAAAGGGAGAGCAACACCAGGCTGATACCAAACGCCACAATGCCCGGCATTTCGGATCCCAGAAACAGCAGGAACATGGAGACGGTGCACAGGAAAAAGCTGAGCACGCCAAATGTCTGCATTCGTTTGGTCAGCACGATGCGCTTTCTCAGCATACCGATCTGGCGGGCAATCAGGGCGTGATCGTCTTCGGAATCCATCTGCTTGAGCTGCCGGATCAACTGCGCCAGCACCAGGAATCGATTGGTGTAAGCCAGCAAAAGCAGCGAGATGGCCGGGAAGAGCAGCGCAGGGGTGGTCAGGTCCAAATGTAAATCCTGTAATGTGCCAGAGTGGTTTCTTACCAGTTTTCGAAGGCAATAAGCTCTTTACTGGTAACTGGTTGGTTGTAAACATGGGCCCGAGCCATTGCTCAGACCGGTGATACGCCAAAGAGCCACTGGTGGGCCCAGAAGACCGTGATGGCATATACCGCCAGGCCACCGACAACTGCAATGGCATCGTTGGCCGGTGACGCCGGCAGCGTCGGGATTGACCGCTCGGTGCGGCGTTTCATGGAGATCCGGTCCACCACTGCCCAGCCCAGGAAAGCGCCGAAAAGCAGTACATCATGCAACATGCCGTTTGCCAGCAGGTGCGCCAGGGCCCAGAGTTTAACGGCAACCAGCATCGGATGTTTGAGCTTTGCCTTGATCTTCCCGGGGAAATACGTGGCGAACAGCAACGGAAAAACCGGAATCAGCAACAGCATGGCCAGGTGCCGGAGCCAGCCGGAAGGCGTGTACAGTACCGTTGGGTCCATCCGCGCAGCCCCATATCCCCAAACAATCAGCACCAGGCCGATGATAGAAACCAGCGAGTACAGGCCTTTGAATGCGCCCTCCCCAAGCCGATCATGTAGCCGGTTGCGCAGTGGTTCATTGACGATGGACAGGGAGTGGGTTCCCAGAAACAGGATCAGGCCAACGATCAATATGCTCATTTTCAGCGACTCCTTGATTTGTTCGTTTCCGCGGTGTGCACGCAGGCATTGTGCAGGGCCTTGGTAAGGCGGTCCATGGCACCTCCGCTGTGGCGCCAGAAATGCCAGTATAGTTTCACTTCCAGTTGTTGCCCGGTGGCGATGCTGGTCAGTCTTCCCGCCTCCAGTTCCTCCCGCACCTGGATTTCCGGAATCATGCCATAGCCCATGCCAGTGGTTGCCAGCTTTACAAATCCTTCTGAGGACGGGCAGAGATGGTGGGGGAAGGAACCATGAAAACCGCATTGTGCCAGAAAACGATGCTGCAACTGATCGTTCGGTCCGAATACGATCGCCGGTGCTTTGCGCAATGCCGGCTCGGTCAGTCCCTCGGGGAAATACCGCCCGATGTACTCGGGAGTTGCCAGCGGCAGGTAAACCATTGAACCCATGGGCACGCATCGTGCACCCGCAACCGGTTGTGGGCTGCTGCACAGGCAGGCGGCGACATCGCCCTCGCGCATTCGGCGTAGACCTATATCCTGATCCTCTATCACAAGGTCGAGTAACAGCTCCTCGTCCCGGCAGAAGTCAGCGATGGCATCTGCCCACCAGGTGGCCAGGCTGTCGGCGTTCAGGGCGATGCGCAGCCGTGCCGAGGGCTCGTTCAGGGTTGGCAGGGATTTCGCCAGATCCCGTTCCAGTAACTGCACCTGCTGAACGTGGTTGAGCAGCCGCTGGCCGGCGGGCGTGGCTTTCAGGGCTGGACTGCGAACGAGCACCGGCTGACCCAGCCGAATCTCCAGTGTGCGGATTCGCTGGGATACCGCCGACTGGCTGAGCCCGAGGGCGGCGCCGGCGCGCTCAAAACCTCCGCATTCGACAACCGTCGCAAGCGCTTCCAGCAGTTTGTAGTCAATCATAAGAAAAACTGATGCAATATTACGAGTATGAATTTCAAGTATATAGCCATCGCGTTATGCTTGCGCCAGTTTTTTCAGGGAGGTTGAGCGTGCTTGAGAGTTATCTGACAGGGTTGGTGGTTTGCGGCGGGATTATTGTGGCGATCGGTGCCCAGAACGCCTACGTATTGAGCCAGGCTATCCGCCGTGAGCATCACTGGTGGTCAGCCGGGCTGTGTATGGCCTCGGACGTGATCCTGTTTACCCTCGGCATGTTCGGGGTGAGTGCGGCATTGATGGCGATGCCCCAGGCCCTGGAGTTGCTGCGCTGGCTGGGTGTCGCGTTTCTCGGCTGGCTGGCTCTGCAGGCGCTGGTGCGGGCAAGTCGGGGCAGGGTGGCGCTGGAGGCCGGCGAAGTCGCCCGGCGAAGCCTGAAAGGGGTCCTGTTTACCACCCTGGCCGTCACCCTGCTCAATCCCCAGGTTTATCTGGACACCCTGCTGCTGATTCCGGCTGTGGGCGCCCAGCAGGAGGACGCCACCAGCTTTGTCGCGGGCGCGAGCAGTGCGTCGATCCTGTGGTTTGGTGGGTTGGCCTGGTGCGGGTCGGCACTAGCACCGGTGCTGTCCAGACCGACGGCCTGGCGGATCATTGATGGCGTGATCGGTCTGATGATGGCCGCCATCTCCCTGCAATTGGCCATCGGCGGACTGTAACTCCGGGGAACCTCGGAAAAGTCTGATCAGTCGTCTTCGAAACGTCGTGCCTCGGTGAAACGGTCGGCCCAGTAATAGCCGTCCAGCTCTGACAGGGTGACGCCGACGGAGGTGGAGGCATGAATGAACCGGTTCTCACCCATGTAGATGCCGGCATGTTGTTCCTTCCCACCAATCCTGAAAAACACCAGGTCCCCTGGTTCCACCTGGTCCGGCGATACCTCCCGGCCATGGCGAAGCATCTGGTCGGTGGTGCGGGGCAGTTGCTGGCCGAGGCCTTCCCGATAGGCGGTTAAGATAAACCCGGAACAATCGAACCCCCGGGCTGACGTGCCACCGTATTGATAGGGCGTACCCTGATAGCGCTCGAAGACCTGCCACAACCGATCGACCTTCTCTGTTGAATCCGGCGCTTCAACCGGCGAAAACTGCCCGGTCTCGCCGGTCTGCAGGTGCTGATTACTGGCACAGCCGCCAAGAACAAGACCGAGCAATGTCAGAACCAGTATTTGCCGCAGCATTGACGCCATGCCGTTACTCCGCAACATTGAATCTGTATAAACCTTATTACTGATCGGGCCGGATGTCAGGTTACGGCTTGTTTGACGTTGGCAGGAAGCAATCTGTGGGAGCAGGAAAACGCACGAGGGCAAGCAGGATCGGCCGGTGGTTAGCCGCGGCTGCTGTTGTTCTGTTGCTGGTGGCAATCGGTGCCGGTGTCTATGCCCGGGACGCCTGGCAGCAGTTGATGGCAAACCAGGCTATCCAGCAGTTTGACTGGCGGGGAGTGCACCTCTCGCTGGAAGGTATTCGTGCCGATGGCTTCTCCCTGGTCAGTTCCGATCCGGCGCGGCCGTTCGCGGTAAGCGGCTCGGGTTTTATGCTGGGCTGGGACTGGCAGACTCTCTCGCTGGCCAGCGTCCGGCTCCAGCGGCTCGAAGTTGATATACCGGAATGGCCGGAGCCTGCAGCGGGTGGATCAGGGGCGAAACCATCGCTGTTGCCCGAGCAGTCGCCGACGTGGCTTCCGGACACCATTTCTGTGAGCAGTTTACGGGTTGATCTGCCCGACGAAACCGAAATCCGCGGAAACCTTTACGTTGAGCTGGCGCCGGACCCGAAGCAGTGGCGCATGGAGACGACCGAGCTCTGGGTCAACGGTTCGTTGCCGGACTCCGAGCCTGGAGGCTGGCGCATCGACGGCATCGAGGGGCGTATCGGCGTGGCTGGAACCGCGGGTGTGGCGTCAGCCAGGCTGGAGGTTCTGGCCGGTTCAATTGTGACGATGAATGGAGTGGCCAGTCCGGATGGGGGCGAGACAGTCCGTCTGGAACAAGTGGAGGTGCGGCCGGGTGGCAGCACGCTCGAAGCCGGGTACAGCCTCAGCGACCGAAGCCTTGAGAAGATGCGATTGGTCGGCCCCCTGGCTCTTGATGTGGGAACGTTACAGCAAGCCAACCTGAAGCCACAGTCCTGGAGTTTTGAAGGCCAGCTGGATGCGGATCTGAACCGGATCGATGTCCGTGGCGCGGCGAAGGGAGCCGCTGGGCTGGCGTTAGACGTCGAAGCCCGCTGGCCCTTCAGCGCAACTCCACGGGTGACTGTCAGCGCAGAGCTGGAAGGCAGCCAGGCCAGCCGGATCCTGGCGGAAACCCTGGAACAATGGCCAGCCGGAATAGAGATCAGCGATGGGAGTCTTTCTGCGCACGCCAGCGTTCGCCTTCCGGACACGGGGCCGTCGCTTGAGGGCAAAATCATCGCCAGCGGGATGTCCGGTATTGTGGATCGAATGGCCTGGACCGGATTGAATGGCACACTGGAACTGTCCATGGAAGATGCCCTGATAGCCCGTACCTCGGAGCTTCAGTTGGCACAGCTCAATCCTGGTGTGCCGCTGGGGCCGGTCTCTATAACGGGCAGCTACCGGGCACCGCTGCAGGCGCTGACGAAAGGAGCCATTTCCCTGGTCCGGGGGCACGCCGGATTTCTGGGTGGGGAAGCCAGGGTCAAGCCGGGAGAGTGGAGCCTGGCTGATCTGCCTCTGACCGTCCCTGTGTGGCTCAATGACATACAGGTCGACCGCCTGATGACCGTCTACCCTGCCGAGGGCCTGGCAGGCAGTGGCACGCTTCAGGGTGAAGTGCCGCTGGTGATCAACCGGGAAGGCGTGCAGGTTGCCGGAGGTAACATCAGGGCCGTGGCGCCCGGAGGCACCCTGAAACTTCCCGCGGACCGGTTGCAGGCACTGGCCCGGAACAACGAAACCATGGACCTGGTCGTCCGGGCCCTTCAGAACTTTAACTATTCCGTACTCAACAGCACGATAGACTATGATCAGGAAGGAACCCTGAACCTCGGCCTCAGGCTTGAGGGCAGTAATCCGCAGGTGCGGGATGGTCACCCGATTGTGGTGAACATCAACCTGCAGGAGGATATTCCGGCACTGTTGACCAGCCTGCAGCTCAGCGGCCGGGTGAACGAAGCGGTCACGAAGAAAGTCCGGAAACTGATGGAGAAGCGTGAGGCCGGTAACGGGGAGAACTGATCCCGCTGTTGCGGCCACAATCAAAGGGGACATCTATGAAAGCGCAAAGCCGGATATCCGCCGGCACCGCCCGGTTACGACAGGGGGCGGTGATACTCACCCTTGCCCTGTTGTCCGCAGCCTGCACGCCAACGGTGCAGATGGCGGCGCCAAAGGAGCCCATAACCGTCAATCTGAACGTCAAGATCCAGCACGAGATCTACGTGAAGGTTGATAAGGAAGTGGACGAGTTGTTCGAAGACCAGGGCCTGTTCTGATGGTCTGGGACGCTTCAATGGGGAGAGAATCATGAGATTGTTCAGTAAATTCGGCGTGCTTGTGTTGGCCCTGTGTCTGAGTTTGCCCGCGCTTGCCATGAGTCTCGAAGAGGCCAAGCAGCAGCTCGATACTGCCAAGCAGTCCGGACTGGTGGGCGAGACCCCCACCGGCTATCTGGCAGTGGTCAAGGCTGACGGCAATGCCCGGGAGATCGTTGACGCCATCAACGAGGCCCGGCGCCAGGAGTACAGTCGCATTGCCGCGAAGCACAATATTCCTGTGGCCGAAGTGGAGGCTGTTGCCGGCAAGAAAGCCGTGGAAAAGACTCCCGCCGGCCAGTTTGTCCGGATCGGTGACAAGTGGGTGCGAAAATAGCCGGCCGATCCGTGTCTATTTTACCCTCTTCAGAAGTTCCGGGTCGTTGTGGCGGGGATTGTTGACGGCCTGGGATACTTCGTATTCCTCAAGACGCTCCGGGGGCAGTCGGTGGGTTGCCGCCCGAACAGCCGAGCGTTCGCTCAGCTCCGGGTTCAGCCAGTCCCTCAGGCAGGCGGGATCAAGCACCACGGGTTGCCGGTCGTGGATGTGTTTCAATGCGTCGTGGGCCGGTTCGGTGATGATGGCGCAGGCGGTGGTTTCATCGCCTTCCATCGGCGTCCACACGCCCGCAAAAAAGATAGCCTGGTCCTTGCCCGGATCCCTCGGGGTGACGTAGTGCGGCTCCTTGCCATGTTCCGTTGCCATCCATTCATACCAGCCGTTGGCGGGGACCAGGCACCGGTGGTGTGCAAACGCCTCCCGGAAATATTTCGAGGTGGCCACGGATTCCGCCCGGGCGTTGATGGGAGAGGGGGCTTTCTCGCCGGCCCAGACCGGACGGAAGCCCCAGTGGGAGTGTGCCATGATCAGGGTGCCATTCATGGTCATGCGGATCATGGGGATGCCCACCCCGGGCGTGATGTTGTAGCTCGGCTCGAACTGGCCGTCCACCTCGAGTCCTTCCGGAAAATACTCCAGAATCAGGGTTTCCGGCGGTGTGTAAAAGGTGAATCGTCCACACATGGGGCAACCTATTCGCTCTTGCCGGCCTCGACATCGGCCAGGAATTCCCGGATGTCCTCGAACGCTTCCTCGGCTTCCGGGAGCATGTCGCCAAAAATGTGCCACACATGCACCATGCCTGGCCAGGTGTGGAGTTCCACCACGGATCCTTCGGACTGGGCCTTGGCGGCGTAGCGCCGGGCGTTATCCAGCAGCATTTCCGTATCACTGGCATGGATCAGGGTTGGCGGCAGGTTGGCGAGACTGCCCCGCAGCGGGGAGGCGACCGGGTTGGTCGGTGACACCCGGAAGGCCGCCAGGGTTCCCCACCAGATAATTGGCAGCGGGATCTTGGCCAGGCCGCCAAAGACCGGGCCCAGCAACGGGTCCGTGGGAATGTTGTTGCGGTTGCTGGGTGCGGTCAGGGTCAGGTCGGTTGAGGGCGCCAGGGCAACCGCCGCGTCGGCCTGCCTGAGCCCGTTATCCCGCGCCCAGGCCAACAGGCTCAGGGTATGGCTGCCACCGGCCGAGTCTCCCGCCACCACGATGTAGCTGGCGCGTTCCCGACCCTCCGGTCCGTGGTCCAGCAGCCAACTGTAGGCCCTTTGGCAATCCCGTACCCCATCCATGAAACGGTGTTCCGGCATCAGCCGGTAATCCACGGCGAAAACCGCCGCATTGGCTATCCTGGAGAACCGGTCGGTAATGGTCCGGTGACTCCTGGGGCTGCCCGCTGCCCAGGCCCCACCGTGGATATAGAGCACACGACGGCGGGTATCGACGCCAGGCGCGATCACCCATTCGCCCCGTGGCTCCTCGTTGTGCCGGAATTCCGATACCAGCTCCATGCCCTCGCTGAGTGTGTCCATGTGCTGGCGGAGGGCCATCAGCCGGGCCTTGCCCTTGAGGTCCCTGGCGGCTTCCCTCAGCTCCCGGAGCTGGCCCAGAACCTGTTGATGCCCCTCGCTCGGGGTACTTTTCCGCACCGGGTAATCCCGGTCGTCCAGGTGAGACAGGTCTTCAATCCTGAACAGGAAAAAGGTGGCGGCCACGATGAGCAGCACGATGGCCAGAACAATCCAGATAATATCCACTGCGTATCCTTGATGGCTCCCTGAAGCGGGTGGGTCTATGCTGAAATCATAACCGCGTTAACGGGCGGGTGCTGCCCCTGAATGTCACAGAAGGAGTAGGCCTTTGCAAATAGCCTATCGGGCCCGGGACATTACCGAAGCACACATTGTAGCCGGGTTCCTGGAGGTCCATGGTATCGAATCTTACGTTGGCGGCCATTACCTGCAGGGCGCTCTGGGTGAGATCGGTGCGGCCGGTTTCAGCAATGTCCATGTGGATGATGAGGACCTCTACCGGGCCCGCGAACTGATCCGCGAGTATGAGGAGGAAGGTTCCACAGTAACCGCCACATCCCAGGATCATGACAAGCCTGACCAGTACGCCCGCTGGTTTCTGCTGGCACTGATCGTTACAGTGTGGCTGCTCGTCCAGATCTACTGATCCAACCAATTGAATCCAATAGTGAAACGGAGGAATCATGTCTGCATCCGGAGTAATTGTCATTACCGGTGCCAACCGGGGAATCGGCCTGGAACTGGCCCGGCATTATGCCCGTGAGGGCGGCGACGTGGTCGGGGTATGCCGGCAATCTTCCGATGAGCTGGCGGAGATAGCCTCCGAGGTCATCGACGGGGTCGACGTCACCACCGACGCCGGCATCGAAAAACTCAAATCGGCCCTGGCGGGCAAGAAGATCCGCCTGCTCATCAACAATGCCGGCCTGCTGCAGGACGAACAGCTCGGCAGCATCGATTTCGATTCCATCCGCAAGCAGATGGAGATCAATGCCTACGCGCCGCTGCGGGTGGCCGAGGCACTGGTTCCGCAAATTGAAGAGGGCGGCAAGATCGCCAACATCACCAGCCGCATGGGCTCCATTGCCGACAACGATTCCGGCGGGCGTTATGGTTACCGCGCCTCCAAGGCGGCCCTGAACGCTTTCGGCAAGTCCCTGGCGGTGGACCTCAAACCGAAGGGTATTGCCGTTGCCCAGTTGCATCCGGGCTACGTGAAGACCCGCATGGTGAATTTCGGGGGGATGATCACGCCCGAGGAATCGGCCCGTGGGCTGGCGGAACGGATTGCCAATCTGAACCTGGAGAACACCGGCTCCTTCTGGCACAGCAATGGCGATGAGTTGCCCTGGTAAGCGGAGGTCAATGTGACAAACGAAGCCCGAGTGGTCCTGGTAACCGGCGGAGCCCGGGGAATTGGTCGTGGCCTGGTGCAGTACCTGGCCGATCGCGGCTGGCAGGTGGCCTTCTGCGATGTGGACCGGGAGCAGGGCGAGTGGTTGCAGGAGCGGCTAGGCGACGGGGTGCGGTATTTCCAGGCCGATGTGGCCAGTGAAGCGGAGGTTGTCGGCATGATCCGCGCGGCGACCGACTGGCATGGCCGACTGGATGCGGTGATCAACAACGCCGGGCTGGCCGGCCCGGAGAACGGGCCTGTTGAGGAGCTGGACCTGGCTGTCTGGCAGCGTCGGCTGGATGTGAACCTGACGGGTCCGTTTCTGGTCAGCAAGCATGCGGTGCCCCATCTCCGGAAAAATGGTGGTGCCATCGTCAACATCGCCTCAACCCGGGCTTTGCAATCCGAGCCCGACACCGAGGCCTATGCCGCCACCAAGGGCGGCATCGTTGCCCTGACCCACGCCCTCGCCATGAGCCTGGGGCCGGAAATCCGGGTCAACTGCATCAGCCCCGGCTGGATCGACACCCGTGGGTGGCAGGATAAGGAGGAAAAGGCTCCGCCACTGTCGGAGAGCGATCACCGTCAGCACCCTGCCGGTCGGGTGGGAGAGCCTCGGGATATTGCCGGCCTTGCAGCCTTCCTGCTTTCCGGAGAAGCGGGTTTTATTACCGGCCAGAACTACGTGGTGGACGGCGGTATGACCCGCAAGATGATCTACGAGGACTGAGCCGTGCCCCGGGTGTTTTTCGGGGTGGAAATCCCGTCAGAGGTCAAAAAGCGCTTGCTGAGGCTCAAGACTCCCATCAACGGAGCCCGATGGCAGAGTCGAAATCAGCTGCACATGACCCTGGTCTTTATCGGAAGCGTAAAGGATGAGGACCTGGATACGTTGAGCTACGTCGCTTCCCTGGTTTCCATGCCTGCTTTCGAAGTGGAAGTGACGGGTTTGGGCGCCTTTGGCCGCCCGGAGCAACCCCGGAACCTCTGGGCCGGGGTCTCCCCGGAGGCACCAGTGGCGGAGCTGTATGGTCAGCTGTCCGCCCAGGTGGCGGCTGCCGGTTTTGAGACGGAGCACCGCGGGTTCCGGCCACATATCACAGTGTCCCGGTTCCGCAAGCAGGCCTCCTCGATTGTGAGCCTGTTGGAAGAGCATGGGCAGGACCGATTCGGGGTGCTCCCGGTGACGGAGTTTGTCCTGTTCGAAAGCGCCCCGGGAGCCGGAGGATCGGTATATACCGTGATCAAGCGCTTTCCGCTGCGGCCACCGCTTGACGAAACGGATCAGCCCGACCAAATATGAGGGCATGCCCCCGCGCATTTTCGAGCCCGTTTCGAGGTATGTATGTGCCCACCTTTCTCCGATCCCGACCAGCGCCTGTTTGTTCGCAACGCCACCCTTGATGATATTCCCGGCATCATCGAACTGAGTCGCCGGGTCTATGAGGGCACCGGCATGTACGGCTACACCAAGGGGCCGCTCACCGGGCAGATCAATACTTTCCCTGAAGGCCAGTTCGTTGCCATGTTGGGAGACCAGGTGGTGGGCTACTGTGCCACATTCCGCATTTCCGGCGAGGTGGCCCTGGCCCGCCATGACTGGACGTCGATCACCGGCAATGGTTACGCCTCCCGCCATGACCCCGAGGGCGACTGGCTTTACGGCATGGAGGTGTGTGTGGATCCGGAGTGCCGCGGGTACCGGATAGGCGAGCGCCTTTATAACGAGCGAAAAAACCTGTGCCAGACCCTGAACCTCCAGGGCGTGGTATTTGCCGGGCGTTTGCCTACCCTGCGCCAGAAACTGAAGAAATACGGCACGGTGGAGGCCTATGTCGATGCCGTCCGTGACAAGGAACAGAAAGACCCTGTGCTGTCGTTCCAGATGCATCAGGGCTTCGAAATCCACGACATCATTCCCCACTACCTGGATGCCGACCATGATTCCATGGGCTATGGCATTCACCTGGTCTGGCGCAATCCCAAGGTTCCCCAGAGCGGCCAGGATGAAAAGCGCAAGCGATACGGGCACCGGATGCCGGACACTGTGCGTATCGGCACCGTCCAGTACCAGCAGCGACCGGTGGCTTCGTTCGATGAGTTCAGCGAGATCGTTCGTTACTTCGTGGATGTCGTCTCCACCTACAAGGGCGATTTCGTGGTCTTTCCCGAGCTGTTCACCCTCCAGTTGCTGTCCATCGAGGCCCGTGGCGGCAGTCCGGCGGAGGCGTTCGCGGCGGTAACCCACTACGCCGAACGCTACCGCGAGCTGATGCGGGATCTCTCGTTGCGCTACAACATCAACATCGTGGCAGGCTCCACCCCGGTGCGGGAGGAGGACGGCACCATCCGGAACATGGCCCATGTATTCCTGCGGGATGGCCGGGTATACACCCAGCCGAAGATTCACCCGACCCCCAACGAGTCCTATTGGTGGAACGTGCGTGGTGGCAACCGCGTGAATGCCATTGAAACCGATTGCGGCACGATCGGGGTGCTGATCTGCTATGACGCCGAGTTCCCGGAGCTGGCCCGGCACCTGGTGGATCAGGGGGTGAGCATTATCTTCGTGCCGTTCTGCACCGATGAGCGCCAGAGTTACCTGCGAGTCCGCTACTGCTGTCAGGCGCGGGCCGTGGAGAACCAGGTTTACGTGGTGTTGTCCGGCAATGTTGGCAACCTGCCCAACGTGCCGAACATGGAGATCCAGTACGGCCAGAGCTGCATCCTGACCCCCTGTGACTTCCCCTTTGCCCGGGACGGCATCGCGGCGGATACCGAGCCCAATGTCGAGACGGTGGCGTTCGCAGACCTGCGACCGGAGACTCTGATCACTGCCCGGAATAGTGGAACGGTGAAGAACCTGCAGGATCGCCGGCACGATCTCTACAGCGTGAACTGGCGGGGCGAGTAGTCCCGGCTGGCGCTTGTGGCTGGTACTCGACGCCGGTCTCTGCCATATTGTTGGCCGACTATGGCCGCTGGCCAATCCGCTTTTAAAACAACAAGTTCAGGGGCTCCATGGAAAAAACCCGAATTACCATTGTCGCGATCACAGGCATTGTCCTGTTCTTTCTTGCCAACTACCTGTGCCGGTTCCTGCTCGGTTTCAGTGGCCTGCTGGCCTCGCTGATCATTGCCGCGGCGATTGCCGCCTACATGGGTTTTTCGGTGGCCAAGGCGCTGGAACGCATGCCTATGGCCGAAGAAAAATCCCGGCTGCTCTGGATCTATGGCGGTTTCCTCGGGGCCCTGTTTGCCGCCTTTGCAGCCTGGCTGTTTCTTGGCGAGGGCTTTGATGCGGTGGTGTTGGCAACCCTGTTCCTGCATTACCTGCCGTATCCCGCCCTGGCACATGTTTTCCTTTCCGAGGGGCTGATGCGCCGCTTTCTCGGCAGCAAGCACAAACCCTGATCACCGGAGTCCCGGATTTGAGTGAGCTACGTCTGGACACGGTATCGGTTGGCACCCTCAAGGAAGTCTCGTTGCAGGTCGGCGGCGGGGCGGTGGTGTGCATCTCAGGTGCCTCCGGAAGCGGCAAGAGTCGTTTGCTGCGGGCAGTGGCCGATCTGGAACCCCATGACGGTCGGATCTACCTCGATGATACCGAACAGGTTTCCTTGCCGGCCCACGAATGGCGCAAACGGGTGGTGATGATTCCGGCGGACAGCCAGTGGTGGTTTGATGAGGTCGGCGCCCACTTCGCCGAGGATGCCCGTCACAGCATGCCCGAAGCTCTCGGTTTTCCTCCAGGGGTGATGGACTGGCCGGTGAGCCGGCTGTCCTCCGGTGAACGCCAGCGCCTGGCCCTTTGGCGTGCGCTGGCAATGGCGCCGGAAGCACTGTTGCTGGACGAGCCTACGGCGAACCTGGATGAAGACATGACGGTCGCCGTGGAGGCCTGGCTGCTGGATGAAATCCGGCGCCGGAACCTGGCCGTGCTCTGGGTGGCCCATGATCAGGGGCAGATCCGTCGGGTCGCGAACCACCACTACCGCATCAGCGGATCGCAGCTGGAGTGGGTGAATGGAAGTCATTGATCTTGCCTGGTGGAAACTGGGGCTGGCCGCCTTGCTGGTGCTGGCGCTTGCCGGCGTCAGCCTGTGGGCCCGGCTGGGTATCACCCGCAGCCTGCTCATCGCCAGTGTCCGTACCGGCATCCAGCTGGCCCTGATCGGGCTGGTTCTGGAAGCGCTGTTCGCCTCGGCCAGACTTTACTGGATTGCCCTGTTGGCCACGGTCATGCTGCTGGTGGCGGGCAGGGAAGTGATGGCTCGACAGCAGCGGAGGCTGCGGGGCATCTGGGCGTTCGGGATCGGCACCGGCGCGATGTTTGTCTCCTCCTTCGCCGTTACGATACTGGCCCTGACGGTGATTATCGGTCCATCGCCCTGGTATGCCCCTCAATACGCCATCCCCCTGCTGGGCATGATGCTGGGCAACACCATGACCGGGGTGGCTCTGAGCCTGGATCGCCTCAACGAGTCCGTCTGGCACCAGCGGGCCGTCATCGAGAACCGGCTGATGCTTGGGCAGACCTGGCGCGAGGCGGTGGAGGATATCCGCAAGGATGCCATGCGGGGAGGCATGATGCCGTCGATCAATGCCATGGCCGCCGCCGGCATCGTCAGCCTGCCCGGCATGATGACCGGCCAGATCCTCGCCGGCAGTCCCCCCGCGGTCGCGGTGAAGTACCAGATACTGGTGATGCTCCTCATCACGGTTGGCACCGGTTTTGGTGCCCTGATGGCGGTGTCCTGGGGCAGTCGCCGGCTGTTTGACGAGCGCGAGCGGCTCCGCCTTGACCGGCTGGTGAAAGTCGGCAAGTGAATCGAGGCTGGTCAACGCCGTAGCGTGGTTGTTATATTATAACAATTTCGAGGCCCATAACCGATGCCGGACATTTCCCGCCCCATTCCAACCAACCTGATCCTGGGTTTCCTCGGTGTTGGCAAGACCACCGCCATTCTCGATCTGCTCCGGCACAAGCCCGAACACGAAACCTGGGCCGTACTGGTCAATGAATTCGGCGAAGTCGGCATCGATGGTGCGCTGCTGGAGAACGAGGGGGCATTTGTCAGGGAGATTCCGGGCGGGTGTATGTGCTGCGTGGCAGGTTTGCCCATGCAGATCGGCCTGAACCAGCTGATTCAGAAGGCCCGACCGGACCGGCTGCTGATAGAACCGACGGGGCTGGGCCATCCCTCCCAGATTCTGGATACCCTGACCAGCGAGCACTACGGGGACATCCTGGCGATCGGCCCGGTGATTACCCTGGTCGATCCCCGCAAGCTGGAAGATCCTCGGGTCCTGGGCAATGTGCAGTTCCGGGACCAGGTCTCCGCCGCCGATATCCTGGTAGCCAATAAGACCGACCTGTGTACCGAAGCCCAACTTGCGCACTTTGATCAATGGGCCGCAGCCCTGAAGCCCGCCAAACAGCAGGTGTTGCATACCCGGCATGGGCAACTGTCGCCTGCCTGGCTGAATGGCAAGGCGGAGCCCCGAGACGTGAGCGATCCCCATGCCCACCATCACCACCATGGCAAGGCTGGGACACCGGTACCGGATATCGACGAGGAACCCTGGCAACTGGTCAGTAACCGGGGGCAGGGGCATTACAGTCTTGGCTGGCGGGTTCACCCGAAACTGGTGTTCGATGAAAACCTGTTGATGGCCCTGGCCATGGATGACCGTATCGTGAGGTTCAAGGCCGTGGTGCACACCCTGGACGGCTGGCGCGCGATCAACATGGTGGATGGGGCGCTGTCGGTATCGCCGTCCGAGCCCCGCGAGCTGACCCGGATCGAGCTGATCAGCGCGGTTGAGCCCGACCGCCAGGAATTCGATCAGGCGCTCCGGTCTTCAGCGGGGCTGGACTGACCATGACCAGTGCCGAACTGCCCCGTTGCCCGGTCTGTCTCGAGGGTCATCCGGAATTTTTCCGGCAGATCGGCCGGCAGGTCTACCTGCGTTGCCCCACCTGCCTGGCGACCATCATGGCGCCGCAATCCCGGCTGACTCCCGGAGAAGAAAAGCAGATCTATGAACTCCATGAAAACGACCCGGAAGACGCGGGCTACCGGAGATTTCTTACGAAACTGGCCGATCCACTGACGGAACGACTGCCACCCGGGGCAGAAGGACTGGATTTTGGCTGTGGACCGGGCCCGGCCCTGGCCGGAATGCTGGAGGAGGCGGGTTTTGCCATGGCGCTCTACGATCCCTTCTTCCACCCGGACATGGCGAGTCTGGACCGATCCTACGATTTCATTACCTGTACCGAAGTGGTGGAGCATATGTACGAGCCCGCCGAGGTTTTCAATCTGCTGGACCGGTTACTCAGGCCCGGCGGCTGGCTGGGCATCATGACCTGTTTCCAGACCGACGATGAGCGATTCGATAACTGGCACTACCGTCGGGATCCGACCCATGTGGTGTTCTACCGGCAGGCTACGTTTGAATGGCTGGCACGGAAGTATGGCTGGGCGCTGGAAGTTCCCGTGAAGGATGTGGTGCTGCTGAGAAAAGGCCGATAATCACCGGCCTCGTCACTGCGTGGATACCGGGCAGGATGGCAGGGCTGGACAGTTCTCGCCGTCGCCGGTTTGCCCGGTACCGAAGGCTGCCTCTTCCTTGCCAAACCGCTCCGGTGACAGGCTCCGGGCGCAGGAAAGCGCGGCTGTTGCCTGTTCCGGGCAATCCGCCTGATCCAGGGTATACGCCAGATTGTTCCAGCCCTCGGCGTAGTCCGGAAATTGCTCTACCACCCGCCTGAAATGGACCACCGCCCCGGACCACTGCTGTTGGCCGTAGGCCAGATTGCCCTGGGCCATGATGGGCGCCGGTTGTTGCGGCCAGGTTTGCTCCGCGGTCTGGTAGGCACTGAGTGCCGCCCGGGTATGCCCGGTGGACTCCAGGTCGTGCGCGGCCCTGAGGAAAGTGAGAGGTTCTGCCGTGGCGGGTATCTGCTCCGGAGGCAGAACCACGACAGCCCAGCGCTCGGCCCGGCTCCAGGTGGCATGGAAAGCCTTGTAGGGCATGGCGTGGTGTTTGCGCGTATCCGTGTTGAGGATGATGGTTTCATCGTCACTATCGAAGCCCACTACAACGGCAAAATGCCACTGCGGCCACCAGTCGATGAGCAGGTTCTGCATGACCAGCACCGGATTGCCGGCACTGACTTCCTCGAGAACGGCCTCCAGTTTCGGCTTCAGCGGGTACACAACCATGTTGTGTGAGCGGGCACCCGCCACCATCTCGACCTGCAGCGAGCCTTCCCGGGCGGGAATGTACACCAGCTCCTTGAGCACGTCAGGGTCGGTTTCCAACCCCTGGCTGTTCAGCATCATGGCCAGGGAGGCGGGGCCACACTGGTATTTCTCCTGGGCGTAGAAGGGCACATCGTCCAGAAGGACACGGTTGGGCAGTACGGGCTTGCCAGCTTCGGATTCAGGTTCCGGCCAGGGCGGAGTGGAGGCACAGCCTGCCAGCAGGACCAGCCCGGTCAGGGTCAGGATCCTGCTGGCAATCCTCAGTCGGTACATCAAAACGTTCGATCAGCGGATACAGTTGATGAAAGAGAAGATGTTGGTGGCACAGAGCATATCGGTGATGATGAACACCAGCAGGAACAGCACGATGATCCCCACCACATCCTGGCCGGCGGGCGCTTCTGCCAGCTGTTGCTCAAAATCGGCCAGCTCGGTCGGTGTCAGGTTCTGGATGCGATCCGCCACCTGATCCTTGCTCACCCCCATCTCGGCCAGCTTTTCCTGCACTTCCTGTTTTTCCAGCATGTTCAGGAGTTGTTGCCGGTCCAGTTCGGTCTGTTGCTGCTGGATGATCTCTCCGGTCCCGACCATGCCGGCATGGGCGGTGGTGGAGAAAGTAGTGGCCATGGCCATGAGTACGGCCATCACCAGTGAAACCTGCTTCAGATAATTGCGTATCTCGGACATTCCAGGCTCCTTTCTTGTGGTGTCGTCTAAAACAGTAGGTTCAGATATGTATTCATTCAACATACAAAATTGTCATGGTCGCCGGACTTCAAGGCGCCGTTCGGGCCAGTGCAGGATCGCTGACCGTCGAATCATCTTGCTCGCGAGCTGGGGAAAGGCCTCCTCGATCACCCCGGCGGCGAAGTCCCCCAGAAAGTCCGACTTGAGAACAGCACGCGCTTTCTGGGGCCCGGGTTCCGTATAGGGTGCTGACGAGAGTAGTAAAAAACCGTCATCGGGAATCCGGCCGCTGTCCATGTTGTTCTGGATGATGCCGGCGGCCTGGCGGATGGGGTGGGACAGATCCGGGCTATACGGGCCAATGATCAGGGCCAGGTTGGGAGCATGCAGGAAATCGAAGCCGCGCCCGAGGCAGATCACCCACTCCCGGTGTTCGATATCCAGTTCCCGGTCACTCTGGCGGATCTTGTGGATATGGCGGATGTTGCCCTGAACCAGCGGCAGCAGGTCCCGCTGAACCGGCGCGGGCATGTCCGGGCAGAGCGCTGCGATCTCTGCATCTACGGTATCGATGCGGTCTAGCGGCACGTGAGCCAGATCCAGGGTCCGCTCGTGCCGGCCGTGGAGAATCAACGCATCCTCGTCGGTTTCAAAACCACAAACCAGGGGATAGACGGTCTGGTGATCCCTGCCGAACAGGGTTTCCAGTTGGTCGCGAATCCTGAAGGCATGGGCCCGGGCCTCGTTGGTATCGCAGTCGAAACCGGCGCAGCCGCGCTCCCGATGCCCCCGTGAAAAATGGTAGGTGATGATGACCAGGGCACGCCGGCCCTGCTTGACCGCTTCCTGCACGGTGTCTGCCAGCAGGTCACCCAGGTAGGGCCAGCCGAGTTCGAAGATGCCCCCGAGGTTGCGGAACGGGTGAATGACACCCAGAGGTGTCTGCGTCGCGTAGGGCAGGTGAATGCGCCCGTCCATGCACTTCATGGCAATGATCAGGGTGTCGTGTTCTGCCAGGTAGCGCTGGCGGGACAGGTAGTTGTCTGGGCTGCAGAAGCTGGCGAAGTGTTTGCGGCTGAGCTCCATCAGCCAGTCGATGCGTTCACTGATCGGTCGCGTGTGTATTGCCATGGTCATTGGCTGGGGCCCTGATGCTCAAGGTTTTTAAACTCTACTATACGTGACCTCGCTCGCAGGTAAACAAACCCTTACAAAAAACGCCGGCCGGCAACTGTCCCATCACTGGTTCGCTTTCTAAACTAGTCGGATCAATCATTTACAACGAAGTTGCCTGTGAATCCGTTATCACATCCGTTATCGAGCCTGTTCAGTCTGCGTTCGCTCGTGGTCGCCCTTGCGGCTGTCTTTATCGTGGCCGGCGAACAGATCCCCTGGGTGGCCTGGCTGGACAAGGAGCTCCTCGAATTTCTGGGTTCTGAAGAGTCCGGCGGTCTCGATCTGCCGGTCTGGGGCCGGCTTGCAGTTGATGCCGGCCTGG
Organism: Marinobacter szutsaonensis; assembly: GCF_039523335.1. Lineage (NCBI taxonomy): Bacteria > Pseudomonadati > Pseudomonadota > Gammaproteobacteria > Pseudomonadales > Marinobacteraceae > Marinobacter > Marinobacter szutsaonensis. The sequence goes on from NZ_BAAAFC010000002.1 coordinate 345,809, forward strand.
TAGTAACCGCGGGCTACCTGGTCTTTGCCATCCCCCGGATGGGTGCTGCTGTTTCGTTGCCGGTGACACTGCTGCTGGGCGGTGGCCTCCTGGTGCTCCAGGCGGCGCTGATGTTCTATCACAACCTCTGGCTACCCCTGGGAGAGATCAACACCCTGCTGGCGGTCGGGTATGTGATCATGCTGTTCTGGTTGCAGCCTTACCGGCAGATCCGGTCGCTTACGGAAAACGCCAGGGAGGCTCGGCTGAGGTTAGGCCAGCTATTGCTGGACCAAGGGCAGACGGATGAAGCCCTCGGGGCTATCGCCAGCTGCCCGGAAGGCGAGGAAAGCCTGGATCTGCGTTACCGTATCGCCCTGCAGCAGGAGCGCAAGCGCCAGTATGACAAGGCGATGCAGACCTACCGGGCCATCGTCTCCCGCAAGAAAAAATTCCGCGATGCAGCCGAACGCCTGGCCGCGCTGGAGAATCTTGCCTCCGGGTCGGCAGGAGCGGCAGCCGGCAGCTTCGACGCTACCCAGACTCTGGTGATGCCGGACCAGTCGGTCAGCCGGCCTACGCTGGGGCGCTATGAGATCCAGCGGGAACTGGGCCGGGGCGCCATGGGGGTGGTGTACCTGGGCCGGGACCCTGCCATTGCCCGCACCGTCGCTATCAAGACCCTGAGCTACCACGCCTTTGAAGGTGAGGAGTTAAAGGCTCTCAAAAGCCGTTTTTTCCGTGAGGCCGAGGCGGCGGGCCGGCTCAGCCATCCGGCCATCGTCACCGTTTACGATGTGGGAGAAGAGGCGGACCTGGCCTATATCGCCATGGATTACGCCCGGGGCCGGCCCCTGAGCGAGTTTGGCCGGGCCGGCCGGCTTTTGCCGCTGGCGACCGTGCTGGACGTGGTCGCGCAGGTGGCGGATGCCCTGGCCTATGCCCACGAACAGAAGATCATTCACCGGGATATCAAACCGGCGAACCTGATCTACGATCCGGACAGCGGTGATATCCGGGTTACCGATTTCGGAATCGCCCGGATTGCTGATGATTCTGTCACCAGGACCGGAAGCGTGATGGGTAGCCCCCTGTACATGTCGCCTGAACAGTTGAAAGGGCAGAAAGTGACGAGAGCCTCGGACATCTACAGCCTCGGGGTTACCCTGTACAAACTGGTGACCGGGGAAACCCCATACCAGGGGGACACCCTGGCCAACCTGACCTATCAGATCCTGAACAAGCGCCCGCGCAGTGCCCGCTCGCTCAATCCGGATCTGCCCAACGGTGTGGTCAGGCTGATCAACAAGGCGATCCAGCGTGAGCCTGACAAACGTTTCGCCACCGCTTCCGAGATGGCCGAAGCACTCAGACGCCAGGCACAGCGCGAGGCAAGGGAGGTAACCTCCTGATGGACTATGACATTGCCGGCGACTCCCACGTAGGGTCGGTGCGCCAGACCAATCAGGACCGGGTGGAGTGGCGGCGCGGCCACGATGGCCGTCAGGTTTTGCTGGTGCTGGCGGATGGTATGGGAGGCCACCAGGGCGGCGAATTGGCCAGTCAGCTGGCGGCGGCGGCGGTGCTGGATTCGTTACTACCCGCGCTGTCAGCCTCGGTGGTTCCGGATCCGGTGGCTGTCCGGGAGCGGCTGGACGCCGCCTTTGGTCTGGCTACGGCGAGAATACAGGAAGAACAGGCCAGGGACGCCCGGCTGGAGAAGATGGGCACGACCCTGGTGGTGGCCTGGGTGATCGATAGCACCGCCTTTATCGCTCATATCGGTGATTCCCGCTGTTACCTGATTGCGGACACCGGCCCCCGGTGCCTGACCCGGGACGATACCGTGGTCCAGAACATGATCGAGGATGGCAGCATCAGCGAAGCCGAAGCCCCGAGGGTGCCGTTCCGGAACGTGCTCACCCGGGCTGTGGGTGCCTCCGACGACGCCACGCCCAGCTTCCGGGTGCAGGAACTGGCACCGGGGGAGGGTCTGCTGCTGTGTTCCGACGGACTCACCGGAGCGCTGCCGGAGGCCCGGTGGGCCGAAACTATCGGGCAGTGCACGGAGGCAGATGATGCGGTGCAGGCGCTGATCGACCAGAGCCTGGAAAACGGCGCCGGAGACAACGTCTCCGTTGTTTTAATGATGTTGAAGGACTGAGGAATACGAGAATGGCATCACTTTCACAGCTGGTGGACAACGTGGTGGTCCACACCTTTGAGCTGGAGCAATCCCTGACCCGGATCGGACGGCGACCGGACAATGACATCCGTATCGACGAAATTTCCGTGAGTGGGCAGCACGCTGTCATTGAAGCGTCACCCAATGCCTACCTCGAGGGCACGATTGATTTCTACATCGTCGACAGCAACAGCACCAATGGCACCTTCGTGAACGATCTTCGCGTGGAGGGGAGGCAACGTCTCAATAGTAACGACATGATCCGGGTTGGCTGGAATGAATTCCGGTTTATCGATGAGGATGAGAACACTCTGGAGAAGACCGCCTATATCCTCGACTGACCGGCGGTCTTCCGTCCGTCAGGCCTTATTCTTCAAGACCAGCTCGGAGAAGCGCTGCAGAAGCCCGCTTGCCTCGGGGGCCGGTGCGACTTCATTGAGCAGCGCCTGCGCATCCAGCCCTTCCCGGTCCAGATCCGGCGCCTGGACTTCCAGGTAGGCCCGCATGATGGTATCGGAAAACTCCGGGTGGAACTGCACACCCCAGGCGCATTCGCCGACCCGGAACGCCTGGTGGGGTTCAAAATCGGACTTGCCCAGCAGCACTGCGTCAGGGGGCAGTCTCAGAACCGACTGCTTGTGGGTCAGCTGTGCCCGGAAGCGCTTGGGCATCGAGCTGAACAAAAGATCCTGCTCTGCCTCGGGAAACAGCTCGACGATCCTGGTGCCGGTTTCACGGCCCTTTGGGTGGTAGCCCACCTCTCCGCCCAGGGCATGGGCCAGCAACTGGTGGCCGTAGCAAACGCCCAGCACCGGCACGCCGGCGTCCACGGCCTTTGCCAGCCACCCTGCGGCGTTCTCGCTCCAGTCTTCCCGGTCACTGACCATCGCAGGTGAGCCGGTCACCACGATTCCGTCCCGTTCCGTTGGATCCCCGGGTTGTTCACCCTCGGGAAGATTCACCACGGTAAGATCGAGGTCGGGGGCCAGGCCCCTGATGAACCAGTCCTCGAAATCGCCAAACCGGGCCCGGATATCGGCGTAGGTGGTCCCGGTTTTCAAAATCAGAACTTGTGTCTTTTCCATCTGTCAGTTCACCGATAGTGCAGGGTAAGTGGATACATGTCGGTTCGGGCAAGCTTTGTAAGGAAATGTAGTTTCGTGGATCCAATCCCGGGAACCGTTCGTTAATTTGCGTACTTTTCCATAATTTAACCGGAACGGCGGTCCAGAATTCAATGAGTACATCCTCAAGGTTGTTGTTTTTCGTTCTTTCGACGGTTTTGATTGCCGGTTGCGGCGGCGGATCCGGTGGCGGTGAGTCATCGGCCTCCGTTGTGTCGGACAGCACCGAGAGGAACCGGTCTGCGCCCGAAGAACCGGTCACAATCCTGGTGAACGGTTGCGAGGTACAGGAATACCAGGCGGCGATGCTGGAGTATGTGAATGCGGCTCGCAGTCAGGGCCGCCAGTGCGGAGCCGAGTTCTTCCCCGCGGTCGAGCCGCTGGTCTACAACTGCCCGGTTGAAGGGGCGGCGAGCAAACACAGCAATGACATGGCTCAGAACAATTTCTTCAGCCACACCGGCTCGGATGGTCTGCGGGTCGGCGATCGCGTTACCGAAACCGGCTACGAGTGGTCTGTGGTCGGCGAGAACATTGCCGCAGGCTTTGATGATGTGGAGTCGGTCATGACCGGCTGGCTGGAGAGCCCGGGGCACTGCCGGAACATCATGGACAGCCGGTTCACGGGCGTTGCCGTAGTCAGGGTTGATAGCCGGACGGCTGATTATCCGAATTACTGGACCCAGGTCTTCGACAGGCCCCGGTAACGGGGCCTGAATCCCGCCCGGTTAGTCGCTGACTTCGGCGTTGTGGTAAACGTTCTGGACATCGTCCAGTTCGTTCAGCATGTCGAGGAATTTCTCGAACATGGCCACGTCGTCGCCCTCCACCGGGGTCGTGGTTTTCGGCAGGAACTGGATTTCGTCCACGTCGAACTCTATGCCCTCGAAAGCGGCTTCCAGGGCCTGCTTGGCCTTGGCGTATTCTGTGTTCGGTGTGAATACGGTGATGCGGCCGTCCTCGTTCTCGATATCCGTCACGTCCACGTCCGCTTCCATCAGGGCTTCAAGCACTGCTTCCTCGTCCTGACCGGTGAAGGCGAAAATCGCGCAGTGATCGAACATGTGGGCAACAGCACCCGGCGTGCCGATCTTGCACTTGGTCTTGGTGAAGGCCAGACGGACATCGCCAAAGGTGCGGTTCGGGTTGTCGGTGAGGCAATCCACGATCACCATGCAGTTGCCGGGCCCGTAGCCTTCGTACCGGGCCGGAGAGTAGTCTTCGCCGCCACCGCCCTTGGCCTTGTCGATGGCCTTTTCAATGACGTGGCTCGGCACCTGGTCCTTCTTGGCGCGGTCGATAAGGCCGCGTAGCGTCAGGTTGGCCTGGGGGTCAATGCCGCCGGACTTGGCGCACATGTAGATTTCGCGGCCGTACTTGCTGTAGACCTTGGTTTTTGCCGCAGCCGTCTTGGCCATGGACTCTTTTCGGTTCTGGTAGGCTCTGCCCATCTGACCTGCCTCTTCATTGCTGTTCAGGAAAACGTCGGATTTTACTCAACAAAACGGTTCGGGGACAGGTTTAATGCTGTTGTGCGGTCTCGGCGGGGAAAACGGGCGGCGACAGGGCCGCCGCCCGGAAAGGTCAGATGTAGTCGGTCGGAGGGGTGTAATTGTCCGGGCCCATCAGATCGATGCCGCAGGGGACATCGGAGACCCAGTTCAGAAACCGGTCCACCATCTCAGGACCTTCGAAGCGCTTGCCATGCTGGGGAACGATCATGCTTACATCCATTTCCCGCACCATGTCGGCCCATAGGCGGCAGACCTTCTTGGACGCTATGTAACGTTTGTGGAAGCCGATCATGCTCGGGATGTGACGATCGAAATCCTGTACCGGTTTGTGGTCGTCTTCGCCGCCGAGCGACGCGCCGAGATCGCCGGAGAAGAGGATCTTCGAGACCGGATCGTAGAACTGCAGGTTGCCAACCGAGTGCATGAAGTGGGCCGGGAGGCAGGTGAGGTAAGTATCACCGAAAGACACTTTCGCGCCGCCGTCCGGAATGCTCACGATGCGGTCGTAGACGCTGCCGGTGAGCTGGTTGGACACATAGCTGGATACCAGGTGCGGCAGGAATCGTGCCCACAGCCGTGAGGTAACAATCTTGGCGCGGGTATGGACGATCCAGCGGTCGATGGCGCCGATGATGTCCGGGTCCTGGTGGGAGGCAAAAACATAGTCCATGTCCTTGATGTTCATGTAGCGCGAAGCGGCCACGGAGAGAGGGGTGTAAGTCAGGTCTCCGCCCGGATCGATCAGGGCTTCGTGCTTGCCATCGACAATCAGGAACTGGTTGGACTGGACGCCCTCACCGGTTACCAGGGAATCGAACATCAGGCATTTGTGGTGTCCGTCATCGAACAGGACAATGGGCTCTGCTGCCATTACTGTCTCCCGCCAGGATATTGTTTTCGGCCGATTAGCCGGATATTGCAAACCTGGCGGAAGATTACAGAATTGATAAATGCAAATTTTTGCCTCAGGTCAATTCTGTGACATTCATCAAGTAACGGTTTGTTGCCGGCCGGAGTGTCAGGCCAGATCCGGCACCCGTTTGATTCCCCGGCGAATTCCCTGTTCCAGAGCGCTGGAGACCACTTTGCCGGTGAACGGCACGATGTCCTCGAAGCTGATGGTGTAATGCACCCGGGTCTGACCGTCCGGGGTGTCCTCGAAGCGAATCCGGCCCAGGTGATTGCGTATCGGACTCATGCTGGTGACCGTGTATTCGATCAGCGTTTCCGGCTCGAAGCTGAGGACGGTTTCCTCCAGGCCAATGGGGCCGATGCCGATCTTGCGGACCGAACCGATGCCGTTGGGATCGGCCTGGTCGCTGTCCCGGATCCGTTTGATGGGAGCACCCAGCAGCTTGCCGAAGCGCTGGTGGTCGGCAAACAGGGCGAACACCCGTCGTCGCGGGATGTTGAAGGTTTCGTCGATTTCTATCGTGTACTGTGCCATGGCGCAATCTCTTGTTATTGGCTATGGCCCCAGAGTAACGGTTCGGTGTATTCAACGAAAGTCGTAGGCGGGCCGCGTGCTGACTCTGGCCCTCAGTGACGGGCAGTGTGCCGGTAATCCCTGGGCGACTGACCCATTACCTTCTTGAACAGGCGGGAAAAATAGTAGGCATCGTCGTAACCCAGGCGGCGGCTGATGTCGGCAAAACTCAGGCCGGTGGTATCCAGCATTTGGCAGGCCCGTTCCACTTTCAGGTGCAAAAAATGCTGGATTGGCGAGGTGCCGGTCTGTTCCCGATAGCGGGTGGCAAAGTGTGCCGGGGAAAGGCCGGCCAGATCCGCCAGTTGTTCAAGGGTAAGGCGATCCTCCAGGTGTTCACGCATGTAGTTGTGGATGGTGTCCAGTTCGGACTGGCGCTGGTGGCTGGTTTCATCCGCATTCAGAGGTACCGCTGCCAATAGCTGACGCAGGCGGTTGGCGGCATGGATCAGGCCACGGGTGCGGAAACCGGTCTGGCGTACCGAGAGCAGACCGTTGAAATCCACCAGCAATCGGGGCTGGCGGCCCAGGTGCCGGATCCGGGTAGGGCCATCAAATCCCATGTAATTACGGAAGTCTTCGGCCAGCGGGCCGGTGTAGTGTACCCAGTGAATGGTCCAGGGGTTGTCCGGGTCGGCGGTGTAGCGATGGCTGGCCCCGGCCGGCAGCAACAGCAGATCACCGGCCTCCACGGTATAGGGTTCTCCCGCGACGTTCAGGAAAGCCTTGCCTTCGGTGCAATAGATCAAAAGATTGTCGCGATGGTGCTCCCGGTGCATGTGGTGGCCCGCGGCCTTGCGATAGTGCCCGAAGGCCAGTGGATAGAGCTCCCGGGTCAGCGGATGGCTGGCCAGCAGGCGGACGATGGGCTCTGGTACCACGTAGCGGACGCTGTCCGGTGGTACCGGCCATTGCGAGGTTTGCGCTGTGGATTTGGCGTTCTGAACTCTGCTCATCGAAAAATAATCCATCATGGGCGAAATTTAGTCAATCACCTTCGGCCAAACCCCGTGCTAGGATTTTTCCAATCGTGGCCGAACCCCGACGGGGCGAGGCTGTTCCCCACATAACAACAAACCAGGGATTCCAACATGAAGAATGTTCCCCAGTACATTGCCGGTGAATTCGTCCAGAGCCAGACCAGCAACTGGATCGACGTCACCAATCCTGCCACCAACGAAGTGATTGCCAAGGTCCCGTGCGCAACCGAAGAGGAAATGCGCAAGGCCATCGACAACGCCGGTGAGGTGTTCAAGACCTGGAAAGAAACCCCGGTTTCCGAGCGGGCGCGGGTCATGCTCCGTTACCAGGCGCTGCTGAAAGAGCATCACGATGAAATCGCCGAGATCCTGTCCCAGGAAACCGGCAAGACCTTCGACGACGCCAAGGGCGACGTCTGGCGTGGTATCGAGGTGGTTGAGCACGCCGCCAACGTGGCCTCCATGATGATGGGTGAGACCGTCGAGAACGTGGCCCGCGAAGTGGATACCCATTCCTGGATCCAGCCGCTGGGCGTGTGTGCGGGCATCACCCCGTTCAACTTCCCGGCCATGATTCCGCTGTGGATGTTCCCGATGGCCATTGCCTGCGGTAACACCTTCATCCTGAAGCCGTCCGAGCAGGATCCGCTGACCCCGATGCGTCTGGCCGAGCTGTTCGAGGAGGCGGGCGCTCCCAAGGGCGTCCTGCAGGTGGTCCACGGTGCCAAGGAACAGGTTGATACCCTGCTGACCGACCCGGCCATCAAGGCCATTTCCTTTGTCGGCTCTGTTCCGGTTGGTCGCTACATCTACGAAACCGGCACCCGTCACATGAAGCGCGTACAGAGCTTTGCCGGTGCCAAGAACCACATGGTGATCATGCCGGATGCGGACAAGCAGCAGGTCATCAACGCCCTGGTGGGTGCCTCCGTGGGTGCCGCCGGCCAGCGCTGCATGGCGATCTCCGTCGCCGTGTTCGTGGGCGAGGCCCAGCAGTGGATTCCGGAACTGAAAGAAGCCATGGCCAAGGCCCGTCCGGGCGCCTGGAACGATTCCGGCGCCAGCTACGGCCCGATCATCAGCGCCAAGGCCAAGGACCGTATCGAGTCCCTGATTGCCACTGGCGAGGCCCAGGGTGCGAAGCTGATGCTGGACGGTCGCGGCTGCACCGTGGATGGCCTGCCGGATGGCAACTGGGTAGGGCCGACCCTGTTCAGTGAAGTAACCCCGGACATGGACATCTACAAGGAAGAGATCTTCGGACCGGTACTGTCCTGTGTGAACGTGGACAACCTGGGCGAGGCCATCGACCTGATCAACCAGAGCCCCTACGGCAACGGTACCTCCATCTTCACCAACCACGGCGGTGCCGCACGCCGCTTCCAGCACGACATCGACGTGGGCCAGGTGGGTGTGAACATCCCCATTCCGGTGCCCCTGCCGTTCTTCTCCTTCACCGGCTGGAAGGGCTCCTTCTACGGTGACCAGCACGCCTACGGCAAGCAGGCAGTTCGCTTCTATACTGAAACCAAGACGGTGACGTCCCGCTGGTTCTCCAGTGAAGCGACCTCCTCTGAAGCCAATTTCTCCATTCAGCTTCGTTAAGCGTTGAGGGTGAGGTCTTGGGCCGGAATCTTTTCCGGCCCCTTCTTTTTACCCTTTTGACATGACAGGAGCCTGGTAATGGACTTTAACCTGACCGAAGACCAGCTGGCGTTCCGGGATGCGGCCCGGGCCTTTGCCGAAAAATCCATGGCCCCACATGCCGCCCAGTGGGATGAGGAACACATCTTTCCGGTCGACGTGATGAAAGAAGCCGGCGAGATGGGCTTCATGGGCCTTTATACCCCGGAATCCCTGGGTGGCATGGGACTGTCCCGGCTGGATACCTCGGTGATCGTGGAAGAGCTGGCGGCAGCCTGCCCGTCCACAGCCGCTTTCATCACCATTCACAACATGGCGACCTGGATGGTGGCCAGTTTTGCTTCCGATGATCTGAAGCAGGAAATCGTACCCAAACTCGCCAGTGGCGAATGGCTGGCCTCCTATTGCCTGACCGAACCCGGCGCCGGTTCTGATGCGGCCAGTCTGCGTACCAAGGCTGTGCGCGATGGCGACAGCTACGTGATCAACGGCAGCAAGATGTTTATCTCCGGCGCCGGCAGTACCGACATCCTGGTACTGATGGCTCGCACGGGAGATGCCGATAGTGGTTCCAAAGGTATTTCCACGTTTGTCATCCCCGCCGATGCAGACGGCGTTTCCTACGGCAAGAACGAGGACAAGATGGGCTGGCACAGCCAGCCGACACGACTGGTCAGCCTGGAGAATGTGCGCATTCCCGCCAGTAACCGGGTAGGCGAGGAGGGCGACGGCTTCGCCATCGCCATGAAGGGGCTCGATGGTGGCCGACTCAACATCGCCACCTGCTCGCTGGGCGGTGCCCAGGCGGCACTGTTGCGGGCCCGCAACTACATGCACGAGCGCGAGCAGTTCGGCAAGCCACTGGCGGCGTTCCAGGCCCTGCAGTTCAAGCTGGCGGACATGGCCACCAACCTGGTGGCGGCCCGGCAGATGGTGCGCCTGGGCGCGTTCAAACTGGACAGCGGTGATCCGGAAGCGACCCTGCACTGTGCCATGGCCAAGCGCTTCGCCACCGATGCCTGTTTCGACGTGGTCAATGAGGCGCTGCAGCTGCATGGTGGCTATGGTTATATCCGGGAATACCCGCTGGAGCGCTACGTCCGGGATCTGCGGGTGCACCAGATTCTGGAAGGTACCAACGAGATCATGCGCCTGATCATTGCCCGCCGGTTGTTGGACGACGGTGTGGCTGAGGCGATTCAGTGAGTTGAACGCTAAAACGGGGTCAGAAGAAGGCGTTCTTCAGACCCCTCGTGCAAGTCAAACCCGGGGTCAGATGAAAGCCTTCATCTGACCCCATCTTCAGGAAGGAAAAAACAACATGAGCGACCTCATCCAGCTCGAAAAACGCGGACACATCGCAATCCTGACCATCGACAACCCGCCGGCCAACACCTGGACGGCGGAATCTCTGCAAGCCCTGACCAAAACCGTCGAGGAACTCAACGAGGACAGGCACATCTTCGCCCTCGTCGTTACCGGCCAGGGTGAAAAATTCTTCTCCGCCGGTGCCGATCTGAAATCCTTTGCCGACGGTGACAAGGCGAACGCCAACTACATGGGCCAGCTGTTCGGCCAGGCCTTCGCCGCACTGACCGCTTTCCGCGGTGTATCCATCGCCGCCGTCAACGGCTACGCCATGGGTGGTGGTCTGGAATGCGCCATGGCCTGTGATATCCGCATTGCCGAAGAGCACGCCCAGATGGCGCTGCCGGAGGCCAGCGTGGGCCTGCTTCCCTGCGCCGGCGGCACCCAGAACCTGCCCTGGCTGGTGGGTGAGGGCTGGGCCAAGCGCATGATCCTCTGTGGTGAGCGCGTTGATGCCGACAAGGCCCTGAAAATTGGCCTGGTCGAGGAAGTGGTGCCCGCCGGCAAGGGCCTGGAGAAGGCGCTGGAGCTGGCCGAGGGGGCGTCCAAACAAAGCCCGTCTGCCGTGGCTCGCTGCAAGAACCTGATCATGAGTGCCCGGGACGGCCGCAGCCACAGCGATGGCTGGCGCATGGAGCGGGAGCTGTTCGTGGAGCTGTTCTACACTGAGGACCAGCGGGAAGGCGTGAACGCGTTCCTTGAGAAGCGCAAACCGCAGTGGAAGAACCGGTAACCGCCGGGGCGAGGACTGTTATGAGCGATCAACCGATTGTCTTTGAGGAGTGGAAAACCGCGGACGGTTCCATGATTGCCGTGGCCCGGCTGAACACTCCGAAGAATCTGAACTCACTGTCCATGGACATGATTCACCTGCTCAAGCCCCAGCTCCAGCGTTGGGCGAAGGATCCGCAGGTGTGTGCCGTCTGGCTCGAGGCCGAGGGCGACAAGGCGTTCTGCGCCGGGGGCGATATCGTCTCCCTGTACCGCAGCATGACCGAACCGGGCACCGCCAGTGAGGGCGAGCGGTTCTTCACCGAGGAGTATGAACTCGACTACCAGATCCATACCTTCCCGAAACCCCTGATCTGCTGGGGCAACGGTATCGTGATGGGCGGCGGTATCGGACTCATGGTCGGCGCCTCCCACCGGGTGGTGACCGAGAACTCGAAAATGGCCATGCCCGAGGTGAACATCGGTCTCTATCCCGATGTCGCCGGTGGCTGGTTCCTCAACCGCATGCCGGGGCGCACCGGCCTGTTTCTTGGCCTGACCGGCGCCAGGATCAACGCCTCCGACGCGTTGTTCGTGGGTATGGCCGACCGTTTCGTGAAGCACAGCCTTAAGGAGCGGGTAATCGAGGCGCTCACAGCCAGTGAGTGGCGCGATGACAATGCCCACGCCGTGGTTGGCCGGGTGCTCCGCCAGTACGAGCAGCACAGCCAGGATGCCCTGCCGGAGTCACCGGTTCGGGAGCACTTTGACGAGATCAACAGAGTGACCGATGCCGACTCCCTGGAGCAGGTGGTTAATCAGCTGACCGAGCTGGGCAGCCGCGAGGACTGGATGGGTAAGGTCACCAAGGGGCTTGGCAATGCCTCGCCCACCTCCCTGGCGCTGGTGTGGCGACACCTGCATGGCTGCCGGCACGACAGCCTGAAGGAAGTGCTGGACAAGGAACTGGTGCTGTCCTGCAACTGCCTGAAGAAGGGCGAGTTTGCCGAAGGTATCCGGGCACTGCTGATCGACAAGGATCTGCAGCCCCGTTGGCGCTACGCCTCGCTGGAAGAAATGGACAGCGACTGGCTAGACGACTTTTTCAACTGATTGCCGGATCGGCCGCGGGGAGCCGCGGCCCACTCATCGGAATACAACAACAAGGGGAAGAGATATGGCAAAGATTACATTCATCGGTCTGGGCAACATGGGTGGTCCCATGGCCTCAAACCTGGTCAAGGCCGGTCACGACGTGACGGTATTCGATCTGTCCAAAGCGGCCGTCGAAGCCCTGGTGGGCGAGGGCGCCAAAACCGCGGACACGGCTGAAGCAGCCGCCCAGGGCGCGGAGTGTGTGATCACCATGCTGCCGGCCGGCAAGCACGTGGAAGCGGTTTACCTCGGCGACGACGGCCTGCTGGCCAAGCTGCCGGCAGGAACATTGGTTATCGATTCCTCCACCATCGCGCCGGAAACGGCCCGGGGTGTTGCCGAAGCGGCTTCTGCAAAGAACCTGGATTTCATTGATGCCCCGGTTTCCGGTGGGGTCGGTGGTGCCAAGGCCGGCACCCTGACCTTCATCTGCGGCGGTGAGGAAAGCACCTTCAATCGCGCCGAGCCAATCCTTGATGCCATGGGCAAAAACATCTTCCACGCCGGCCCCCACGGCTCCGGCCAGGTCGCCAAAATCTGCAACAACATGCTGCTGGCGATCCTGATGGCCGGTACCAGTGAGGCACTGGCCCTGGGTGTGCGAAACGGCCTGGACCCTGCCGTCCTCTCCGAGATCATGAAGCAGAGCTCCGGCGGCAACTGGGCCCTGAACGTCTACAACCCCTGGCCGGGTGTTATGGAAGGCGTACCCGCCTCCCGTGACTACCAGGGCGGCTTCCTGGTCAACCTGATGACCAAGGATCTGGGCCTCGCCTTCGACAATGCCGTCAAGAACCAGGCCTCCATTCCCATGGGCGCCCTGGCCCGCAACCTGTTCCAGCTGCACGCCGGGCAGGGCAACGGCGAGCTGGATTTCTCCAGTATCCAGCGGCTTTACAAGCCCGAGTGATTGGGGAAGGCGACCGGTTGAAAACGGGGTCAGATGAAAGCTTTCATCTGACCCCAAGTTAGCCTACCCTCAAAGCTCGCGGGCAAAGTCGGGGTCAGAAGAAGGCTTTCTTCAGACCCCAAGGCCATGCATGCTCAGGGGCCTCATGCTCAGGGGTCTGATGAACTCGTTCATCTGACCCCATCTTCATTCCCATCTCCCAACTCTGGATTTTCTCCAAACGCACTGGTACCTTTCCCAACTCTGCGGGACCACCCATCAAGGATCCGATGGCTAGTTTTCCCGCACCGATTCAACGGACCGAATCAACCCTTCAAGGACTGAAGACATGCCCCAGGCAAGTGGATTGCAGTTCACCGCCCGTGTCGGTGACTTCCCCTCTGATCATTTCGCCGTGGTCGCCTTCGCGCTGACCGAGCGCCTTTCCGAGCTGTTCCAGGGCCGACTGGAACTGGCCAGCACCGACCCCGACATCTCCGCCGAAGCCATGCTGGAACAACCCGTCGACCTGGTGGTCTGGCAGGATGGCCAACCCCTGCGCCGATTCACCGGCGTGGTCAACGAATTCGCCCGGGGCGACACCGGCCATCGCCGCACCCGATACGAGGTGCTATTCCAGCCTCCTCTCTGGCGCCTCGGCCTGATGCACAACAGCCGCATCTTCCAGGGCCAGAGCAGCGAGACTATCGTTCGCACCCTGCTGGAAGAGCGGGGCATCGTGGATACCATCTTCGATCTGAAACGGGCTCCTGAAGAGCGCGAATATTGCGTCCAGCACCGGGAAAGCGACCTGGTCTTTATCGAGAGGCTGGCAGCGGAGGAAGGCTGGCACTACCGCTACCAGCACGGCAGCGTGGATGGAGAAGAGCAGCCGGCCCTGGTCTTTTCCGATCACCACGGCGATGCCCCGAAACTGGCGCCGGCACCTTACAACGGCCGGGCCGGGGGCAGCACCCGGCAGCCGTGCATCTTCCGCTTCCGGTGCCAGGAACGGATCCGGGCCGCCTCGGTGGCCCTCAAGGATTACACGTTCAGGAACCCCGCCTACGCCCTGATGCACGAACAGAGCGCCGGACATTTCCATCACCGCGAAGACTACCAGCACTACGACTACCCCGGCCGCTACAAGGCGGATGCCAGCGGCCAGCCCTTCACCCGGGCCCGCCTGGACGCCCTGAGAAACGATGTGTCCACCGGCCACGGCGAGAGCAACCGGCCTGATTTCACCCCCGGTGCCAAACTCCCGCTCACTGACCACGACAACGAAACCTTGAACCGGGAGTGGTTGCTCACTGCTGTCACCCACACCGGCAAGCAGCCCCAGGCCCTGGAAGAGGAGGACGGCAGCGAACCCACCTCCTATCACAATTTCTTCAATGTGGTGCCAGCCGACCAAACCTGGCGACCAAGAACTCTGCACAAACCCCTGATCGACGGCCCCCAGATCGCCCTCGTTACCGGCCCGGAAGGCGAGGAAATCCACTGCGACGAGCATGGCCGGGTGAAAGTCCGTTTTCCCTGGGATCGCTATTCCAGCAACAACGAACACAGCAGCGCCTGGCTCCGGGTCAGCCAGGGCTGGGCCGGCGGCCAGTATGGCTTCATGGCTCTGCCGAGGATCGACCACGAGGTGATCGTCAGCTTTCTGGACGGCGATCCGGACCAGCCCATCATCACCGGCCGAACCTACCACGCCACTAACGCGCCACCCTATGCATTACCGGAGCACAAGACCCGAACCACCCTGAAAACCAAGACCCACAAGGGCGAGGGCAGTAACGAACTGCGCTTTGAAGACGAGGCCGGAGAGGAGCAGATCTACATTCACGCCCAGAAAGATCTGGACCTGCTCACCGAACACAATCGCACCGAGGTCATCAGAAACGACAGTCACCGTACGGTCGGCAACAATCACTTAAGTCATATCAAGGGCGACAGCCACCTCACAGTGAACGGTGAACACCGGGAAAACCTTGGTGCCGACTACAGCCTGACCGCCAACGGCAATCATTACAGCAAGCAGGGCGGGAATCAGCTGGTGGAAGCGGGCACCGAGATTCACCACAAGGCCGGGCTGAAAATCATCATCGAGGCCGGAGCCGAAGTCACTCTCAAGGCCGGCGGCAGTTTTGTGAAGGTAGACCCAAGTGGTGTCACAGTCTCGGGCCCCCTGGTACGGATGAATTCCGGGGGTGCACCGGGCAGCGGCAGCACTGTTGAGGCCCGATCACCGGATTTGCCGGGCCCTGATGCAGGCCGCCGCCGCGCAGGTTAGACTGGTGGTTTTCATGACGGCCCGGATATCACCCGGGCCGGTCGTTGTTCAAGGGCTCGGAGCTCCTCATGGAAGGTCACTCGAAACAGAACCAACCGGCGGGCAATGAAAAGCGTCCGCTGATTTCCTCGGACCTCGCGACTCCGATTTATGGCCTGTTCGGGCTGGGCATCCTGTATACCCTGTATGTCGCCCACCAGATCATCCTGCCCATCGTTCTTGCGGTTATGACCAGCCTGCTGCTGTCGCCGCTGGTGAAAAAAGCCTACGTGAAGTGGCGCATTCCCCGGATGGTGAGCTCCATGGTGTTCGTGTTGCTGGTGCTGGCCGGAATTGTGGGGATCACGCTGGCAGTCGCCACGCCGGCCCTGAAGTGGGTCGAAGAGGTGCCAGGAGCGGTTTCCCGGGTGTTGGTGGGTGAAAGTGAACTCAGTCGTCAGATTGCCAAGGTCACCGAATCGGCCGAGCAAGTGGAGAAATCCGTAGAGCAGCTCTCCGATGGCGAGCGGCGGCAGCCAACGGCCGTGGTTCTGCAAACCGATTCCTGGCGCAGCCAGCTGATGAACAAGGTCCAGAACGGCATTGTCGGCCTCGCTCTGGCCCTGGCGCTTACCTACTTTCTCCTGGTAAGCGGGGATCGTCTGATCCGGAACTTTGTGCGTCAGCTGCCCATGGGCCAGCGCAAGACGGTGCTGCGAATAACCCATGACTCCCAGCACCTGATTGCCCAGTATCTTGGCGTGCTGGGCCTGAGCAACATCTTTGTCGGCACGGCCACGGGGTTGATCTGCTGGGCAGTGGGCCTGCCGGATCCCGCGGTTTGGGGACTGGTAGCGGGGCTGGCCCGGTTTGTTCCGTACCTGGGTGTGGTGATTTCCGTCTCGATGCTGTCCGTGATTTCGGTGATCAGCCTGGAGGAATTCTGGATGATGGCCATCGCCCCGCTGGGTTTCCTGGCGCTGACCACTCTGGTCGGGGCCTTTATCGAGCCCTGGATTCATGGCTTCCGTATGGCCATCAATCCGGTCATCATTTTCGTGTCCATCTTCTTCTGGGGCTGGCTCTGGGGGCCGGTGGGGGTGCTCCTGGCGGTGCCGCTGATGACGGTCATTCAGGTGGTGCTCAAGCAGATTCCCAAGCTGCGCCCGGTCTACCGGGTGATCGCCCGCTAGGTCAGATAATGGATACCCGCAACACGCCCTGACACGCCCGGGAATCTCACCTATCCTGACTGGATACCCCAAATTCAGCAGACCAGGGAGGATTCCCCGTCCATGATCCCGAACACCATGAAAGCCATGGTTCTTACCGGTCACGGTGATATCGACAAGCTCGAATATCAGGACGTTCCCACTCCCCAGCCCGGCCCGGGCCAGGTCCTGGTTCAGGTGACGGCAACCGCCAAGAACAACACCGATCGCAAGGCGAGGGAAGGGCTGTATCCCACCAAAAAGGGCGAGATGACCTCCTTTAAGATGGGGGGCAAGGCAACCCTGACCTTTCCCCGCATCCAGGGCGCCGACATTGCCGGTCGGGTAGTGGCTGTCGGTGATGGCATTGATGAGAGCCGCATCGGTGAACGCGGGCTGCTGGACTTCAATATCTACGCCGATCGCAGACGGGACATCAACCTGACGCCCGACTACTACGGCCACGGCGCGGATGGTGGTTTTGCCGAATACGTCGCGCTGCCGTCCGATCAGTTCCACCATATCCCGAACCCGGACCTCTCCGATGCGGAACTGGCAGCCATGGGCATGTGTTCCTACCAGACCGCCATGCACATGCTCACCTCAGCTAATGTCCGGGCCGGGGAACGGGTTCTGGTCACCGGCGCCAGCGGCGGTGTCGGTACTGCGCTGATCCAGTTGTGCCGGATCATGGGCGCCATCCCCTACGCGCTCAGCAAGAAGGACAAGGCGGACGCGCTGATGGCCCTGGGTGCCGAAGCCGTGCTGGATCGTTCGGACATGGACAGTTTCGAGGAGCGGGTGAAAGAGCAGACCGGGGGCAAGCCCATTGATGCGGTCATGGACCTGGTGGGCGGCGAGATGACCGACCGCTTCATCGATACCATGATCTTTGATATGAATGCCCGCGCCACCTACCCGCGGCTGAGCATTGCCGGCGCCAGCGGCGGCAACATCAGCGAAATACTCTGGACGCGCATCTATCTCTACCAGGTGCAGATTTTCGGTGTCTCCCACGGCACTCGGGAGGAGGCAGAACAGCTGATGGCCTGGATCCGGGGCGGCCAGCTCAAGCCGGTTCTGCACAGAGCGTTCAGGCTCTCGGATCTGCATCGGGCCGAGGAGTACTTTGTTAACCGGGGCAGCAATTATCTCGGCAAGATCGTGATCGTTCCCGACGCCCAGTGGGAAGAACACGGCAAACCCTACGCCCTGGAGAGCGCCTGATGAAGCCGGAACTCACCATTCAGTTGATGGATACCCATGCCGGTGGCGATGTCAGCCGGATCGTGACCGGCGGCATCGATCTGTTGCCCGGAGACACCGTTCGGGCCCAGATGGAGTACCTGCGGGATGACGCCGATGGCCTCCGGAAACTGTTACTCGAAGAGCCCTATGGTATTCCGGAGATGTCGGTGGACCTGCTGGTGCCGGCCACGGACCCGCGTGCGGCAGCCGGTTATATCATCATGGAAGTGATGGGTTACCCGATCTATTCCGGTTCCAACACCATCTGCACCGCCACCGCCGTGCTCGAGGCCGGTATTGTGCCCAAGCAGGAGGGCAAGCAGAACTTCATGCTGGAATCGCCGGCCGGCCTGGTCCAGATCGAGGCCACCGTACACGATGGTGTGGTCGAGGCGATCACCTGTGAGGGGCTGCCCAGCTATATCCATACCTACAAGGCGAGTATCGAAGTGCCGTCAGTGGGCACGGTGACCTACAGCGTCGCCTACAGTGGCGGTTTCTACGCCCTGGTGGATGCGAAAGAACTGGGCTTTGACCTGACCCTGGACGAGGAGCGGAAGCTGGCTGAAACCGCCCATGCCATTGTCGAGGCAATCCAGGCGGAGCGGGGTTTCTCCCATTACACCCTGGGGGATGTCGGCCCGCTGCCGTTCCTGCACTTCATGGGGCCTGAGGAGCACGTGGCCGAAGGCTATTACCGCTCACGCTCGGCCACCTATGTGCATCCGGGGGTCATCTGCCGCAGCACCACGGGCACCGGCACCTCGGCGCGCCTGGCACTGATGAATTATGAAGGCAGGATCCGGCCTGGCGACAAGCTGGAGACTGTCTCCCTGAGGGAAACCGGCTTTATCGGCGAGTTCACCTCGGTGGAAACCGAGGGCGAGTACCAGGTAGTGAAGAACAGCATTACCGGCAAGGGCTACGTGATCGCCCGCTCCGATATCGTGGTGAACTGCGACGACCCGATGGTGGACTGTGACGGCCTCCATCACATCCTCTCCTCCCGCCACAAAGGTGATATTACGCCAAAGTCCTGATCTACCGGCCCGTTTGCGGATGACGTGATAAAACGGCCGCAAACGAGCCGGTTATTAGTCTAAGGTTTACCTTTACGTAAAGTGAAGCCTGTGCTAAACCTTGGACCTGTGCATTCAAAGATAAAAACAACAGGAGTTCACGATGAGCCTTCCGAAATACACCGATGTGTACAACAACTTTGATGCAGCCGCTCTGGAAGCGGACATCCTGGACGGACGTCTTGATAGCGGCTTGAACGTATGCCACGAGATCTGCGACAAGTGGGCCACCGACCCCCAGAAGGTAGCCCTGTTCTACGAAACAGTAGACGGTGGTGATGGCACCCTGACGTTCGCGGAGCTCAAGGCTGCCTCCGCTCGCTTTGCCAACTACCTGAAATCCCAGGGAATCGGCAAGGGTGACCGGGTTGCCGGCCTGTTGCCCCGGGGGCCGGAACTTTTGATTGTGATCGCCGGCGCCCTTCGGGCTGGCGCGGTTTACCAGCCACTGTTTACTGCGTTTGGCTCCGGCGCCATCGAGTACCGCCTTGAGCGGGCGGGCACCAAACTTGTTGTGACAGATCCTGCCAACTATCCGAAGCTCACCGAAGTGAAAGACTGCGCCCCGGTACTGTGCGTCAATGCCAGCGAAACCGGCGCCGATGTCCGGGATTTCGAGGAAACCCTGGCCCAGCAATCCGACCAGTTCGAGCCGGTGATGATCAAGGGGTCTGATCCGTTCCTGCAGATGTTCACCTCCGGTACCGTGGGCAAGGCGAAAGGCGTTGCGGTGCCTGCGAAGGCGCTGCTGGCGTTTTACGTTTACATGAAGTACGCCATCGACCTGCGCGAGGACGACGTGTTCTGGAACGTGGCCGATCCGGGTTGGGCCTACGGCCTTTATTATGCGGTGGTAGGCCCTCTGATGATGGGCCACGCTACTCATTTCAATCCCGGTGCATTCACCCCGGAATCTACCTACGACATGATCCGCAAGTACAAGATCACCAACCTGGCGGCGGCCCCCACAGCCTATCGCCTGCTCAAGGCCAACGATCAGGTGCTTCCGGAAGGCGAGAATCTGGGTCTGCGGGTCTGCAGCAGTGCCGGTGAACCTTTGAACCCGGAGGTGGTCAACTGGATCAGGAATCGTCATTTCTGTCCGGTGAAGGATCATTACGGCCAGACCGAAACCGGCATGACCTGCTGCAATTTCCATGGTCTCGAGCATCCGGTGCGCGAAGGCTCTATGGGTTATTCCTCACCGGGCCACAAGGTGGTTGCGCTGAACGAGAAGAATGAGGAAGTAGGGGAGGGCGAGATCGGCCAGCTGGCCGTGGATGTGAAAGCTTCTCCGCTGTTCCACTTTGATGGCTACACCTGGGGTGAGAAAGATCCGTTCGTGAACGGTTACTACCTCACCGGTGACATGGTGATCTGCCACGGTGACGGCAGCTTCTCCTTCAGTGGCCGTGATGACGACATCATTACCACCGCCGGTTACCGGGTTGGCCCCGCCGACGTGGAGAGCACCCTGCTTGAGCACGCCGCCGTTGCCGAATCGGGTGTTGTGGCGAAACCGGATGAGAAACGGGGTGCTATTATCAAGGCTTACGTGGTCATCAAGAGTGGTCAGGAGCCGGCGGATGATCAGGCCCTGAAAGACGAGCTCCAGGAGCTGGTCCGTCGCCGCCTGTCCACCCACGCCTTCCCGCGGGAGATCGAGTTCGTGGATGAGCTGCCGAAGACCCCGAGCGGCAAAATCCAGCGATTCGTACTCCGTAACCGTGCCAAGGACGAAGTCGACGCATGATCATCACCTTCGAAGAGCTCCAGGCGTTCCTCGAGGAGCAGTTTCCGCAGGGTGAGGCATTCGGCACCCTGCAGAAGCTCGGGGACGGCTGGGCCGAGATGCGGCTGGAGGTGGACGAGGAGCACCTGCGGCCCGGAGGCACTGTGTCCGGGCCGGCGATGATGGGGCTGGCGGATGTAACCATGTACGCCGCCCTGTTGAGCAAGATCGGATTGGTGCCCCTCGCGGTGACTACCAACCTGAATATCAACTTCCTCAGAAAGCCGGCGGCCCATGCCGCGATATGGGCCCGTGCGAACCTCCTGAAGGTGGGACGGACCATGGGCGTCGGGGAAGTGTTTGTCTATTCCGAGGGGGTGGAAGAGCCGGTGGCGCACTCCACCATGACCTATTCGATTCCCCCGGAAAAATACAGAAATTAGGTATTGACGTTTACGTATACGTCAATCTACTCTGTAGTTAATTCAGAAGTACAACAATAACAAAGGGTATAGTGGCTCATGAGTGAACAGTACGTTCTCGAGACCCGTAACCTGGTCAAGGAGTTCAAGGGGTTCGTCGCCGTAGACGACGTCAACCTGAAGATCCGGAAAGGCGATATCCATGCGCTGATCGGCCCTAACGGTGCCGGCAAGACCACGGTTTTCAATCTCCTGACCAAGTTCCTGATCCCGACCAGGGGGCAGATCCTTTATAAGGGAGAGGACATCACCTCTCTGAAATCCGCCGCCATCGCCCGTAGGGGTGTGGTTCGCTCCTTCCAGATTTCCGCTGTGTTCCCGCACATGACTGCGCTGGAAAATATCCGCGTTGCATTGCAGACCTTCGAAGGCAACTCCTTCAGCTTCTGGCAATCCGGAGCCCGCCTGAACAAGCTCAACGAACGCGCCATGGAATTGCTGGACGCGGTCGGGCTGACCAGTTTTGCCAATACCACCACCGTCGAATTGGCCTACGGCCGGAAGCGGGCGTTGGAGCTGGCGACCACGCTGGCGATGGAGCCGGAAATCCTGCTGCTCGACGAACCCACCCAGGGTATGGGCAGCGAGGATGTGGATCGCGTGGTGGAACTGGTGCGCAGCGCGGCCAAGGGCCGTACCGTGCTGATGGTGGAGCATAACCTGAGCGTGGTCAGCAAACTGTGTGACCGCATCACCGTGCTGGCCCAGGGGGCCGTTCTGACCGAAGGCGACTACGAAACCGTATCTGCCGATCCTCGTGTGCGCGAGGTTTACATGGGATCCGACGGTAGTGGCGAGCGAGGCGCGACCGAGACGAATCCCGCCAGTGCGGAGGCCGCCCAATGAGTCACGGACCGGACAAGGAATACGAACAGCTGCGGGTTTCCGGACTGCACGCCTTCTACGGCGAGTCCCATATCCTGCATGGCATCGACATGGTAGTTCACCGGGGTGAACTGGTAACCCTGCTGGGGCGCAATGGCGCCGGCCGCAGCACAACGCTCAAAGCGATCATGAACATGGTGGGCCGCCGCACCGGCTCCATCATGATCAACGGGGAGGAGACCATGTCCTGCGCTCCCCATCATATTGCCAGGTTGGGTGTCGGGTATTGCCCCGAACATCGGGGCATTTTTTCGTCACTCAACGTCCAGGAAAACCTGACCCTGCCACCGGTGGTGCGCAGCGGCGGCATGAGCCTGGAAGAAATCTACACCATGTTCCCCAACCTCTACGAACGCCGATTCAGTCAGGGCACGAAGCTCTCCGGCGGTGAGCAGCAGATGCTGGCCATGGCGCGCATCCTGCGCACCGGTGCCAATATGCTGTTGCTCGACGAAATTACCGAGGGCCTCGCCCCGGTGATTGTGGAGAAGCTGGGAGAGGTGCTGACGGCCCTGAAAAATAAGGGGCTGACGATCGTCCTGGTGGAGCAGAATTTCCACTTCGCCAAGCCACTGGCTGACCGCCATTACGTGGTCGAGCACGGCCAGATCGTGGAAGAGATACGCGCCGACGAGCTTGAGGCCAAGCAGTCGCTGCTAAACGACTATTTGGGTGTGTAACACCGGATAGAAGAGAGCAACAACCAAAAAAAGCAACAACAACCCGAACAACCAACGCAAGACAGTAGCGGAGATACAACAATG
The DNA here is from genome assembly GCF_039523335.1 of Marinobacter szutsaonensis. Taxonomy (NCBI): domain Bacteria; kingdom Pseudomonadati; phylum Pseudomonadota; class Gammaproteobacteria; order Pseudomonadales; family Marinobacteraceae; genus Marinobacter; species Marinobacter szutsaonensis. Next base: position 368,520 of record NZ_BAAAFC010000002.1, read on the forward strand.
ACAATGATGAAAAAGCTTCTGACATCAGCCGTTGCATCAGCCCTGATGGTGGGCGGCGCCCAGGCCGAAATCACTGATAACACGGTCAAGATCGGTTACCTGGCTGACATGTCCGGTACCTACCGTGACCTGGCCGGCCCCAACGGCCTGAAAGCCCTGGAAATGGCGATTGCCGATTTCGGTGGTAAGGTCAAAGGTGCGAAAATTGAAGTGGTCAGTGCCGACGACCGGAACAGCCCGGATGTCGCCTCAAGCACCGTTCGCAAGTGGGTCGAGAACGATAACGTGGACATGGTAAGCGGTCTGGTTGCTTCTTCTGTCACCATCGCTGCCACCAAGATTCTCGAGGAGAGCAACAAGCTTGGTCTGGTTAATGGCTCTGCGGCTTCCAGTATTACCAACGAGCACTGCACGCCGAACCACATCCACTATGTGTATGACACCTATGCACTGTCCATCGGTACACCGACGGCCATCGTTCAGGAGGGCGGCAAGTCCTGGTTTATCCTGACCGCCGATTACGCCTTCGGCCATGCCATGGAAGCAGACGTGACCCGCGTGGTGGAAGCCAACGGTGGCGAGATTCTTGGCAGCATCCGTCATCCGTTCCCGACCGATGATTTCTCATCCTACATTCTGCAGGCCCAGGCTTCCGGTGCTGACGTTATCGCTTTGGCCAATGCCGGTGCCGATACCACCAACGCCATCACCACCGCCGGTGAGTTCGGTGTAACCCAGGCAGGCCAGACCATTGCCGGTCTCGTTGTCTTCCTGAGTGATGTTCACGCCCTCGGCACCGAAGTGGCGCAGGGTCTCCAGCTCACCACCGGCTGGTACTGGGACATGAATGACGAAACCCGCGAGTGGTCCGATCGCTTCATGGAAGAGACCGGTGCCCGTCCGACCATGGTTCACGCCGGTATCTATTCCAGCGCCATGCAGTACTTCAAGGCCGTTGAAGCTACTGGCTCCGACGACTCCCAGGTTGTACGCAAGTGGATGATGGAGAACCCGGTCAACGACATGTTCGCCAAGAACGGCATCGTTCGCGAAGATGGCCGTATGGTGCATGACATGTACCTGGCACAGGTCAAATCCCCTGAAGAGTCCAGCGGCGAGTGGGACCTGTACAACATCGTTCGTACCATCCCGGCCGATGAAGCCTTCCGTCCGCTCTCCGAGAGCAAGTGCAAGCTGGTTAACAAGTAAATAAAACCGCAAGCAACAGGGCTCTCCGTCACCTGTCGGAGAGCCCTCAGGAACCTGCAAAGACGAATAACGCAATAGCGTCTGTGCTGCTTTTGGAGTTAGCAACATGTCCATGATTTTCGGTGTCCCGTTTGCCGTACTGTCCGGCCAGCTGCTGATCGGGATTATTAACGGTGCCTTCTACGCCCTGCTGAGCCTGGGCCTGGCGGTGATCTTTGGTCTGCTGAAGATTATCAACTTTGCCCATGGCGCCATGTACATGCTGGGTGCCATGGTCACCGTGATCATGTTTGATGCACTGGGCGTCAACTACTGGGTAGCCCTGTTTCTGGCGCCACTGACCGTTGGAGTGTTCGGGGTACTGATCGAATATTTCCTCCTGCGCCGGATAGCGGGGCAGGATCATATCTACAGCCTTCTGCTGACTTTCGGGGTTGCCCTGCTGATCCAGGGTGTCCTGACCAATATCTATGGCGTTTCCGGCCTGCGCTATGCCATGCCGGATATGTTCAAGGGTGGTATGAACCTGGGTTTCATGTTCCTGCCTTATTACCGGGCATGGGTCATCGTTGTGGCGCTACTGGTGTGTTTCGGCACCTGGTTCATGATCGAGAAAACCAAACTGGGCTCCTACCTTCGCGCCGGAACGGAAGATTCCCAGCTGATGCAGGGGTTTGGTATCAACGTGCCGCTGCTGGTCAGCCTGACCTACGGGTTTGGTGTCATGCTCGCAGCGTTCGCCGGTGTTCTGGCGGCACCCATCTACTCGGTCACGCCGGTCATGGGCTCGAACCTGCTGATCGTCGTGTTTGCGGTGGTGGTTATCGGCGGGATGGGTTCGATCGGTGGCGCCATTCTTACGGGCATAGCGATGGGGGTAATCGAAGGCCTCACCAAAACCTACTATCCGCAAGCCGCATCCGCCGTCATTTTCCTGGTCATGGTGGTCGTTCTGATGTTCCGCCCCAGTGGCTTGTTTGGTAAGGAGGCGTAACCATGAATCAGCCTGTCACTCAGACCGACATTCAGAAAGCCATTCTGGAACAGCAGAGCGCTGAGAACCGGAAGAAGTTAATGGTGAACGGGGTCCTGCTGCTCCTGTTGCTGGCCGCGCCCTTCGCGATGTACCCGGTTTTCCTGATGAAAATCCTTTGCTTCGCCTTGTTTGCGGTCGCCTTTAACCTGCTGTTCGGTTTCACCGGGTTGCTGTCCTTTGGCCACGCCGCCTTCCTGGCCTCCGGCGGCTACACCACCGGCTATCTGCTGACCAACTACTCCGGATTGACCACCGAAATGGGCATCATTGCCGGTACCGCCGTTGCCACGTTGCTGGGCCTGGGCTTCGCCTTGCTGTCGATACGCCGGCAGGGCATCTACTTTGCCATGGTCACCCTGGCGCTGTCGCAGCTGGTGTTCTTCTTCTTCGTCCAGTCGGAATTTACCGGCGGTGAAGACGGCATGCATGGCATTCCGAGAGGCGAGCTACTGGGCTTCATCAACCTCGATGACAACCTGAACATGTACTACTTCGTACTGGCTGTTTTCATCGCCTGCTACCTGCTGGTGCAGCGCATCGTCAACAGTCCCTACGGACAGGTGCTGAAGGCCATCAAGCAGAACGAACCCCGCGCGGTCTCTCTGGGTTACAACGTGGATCGTTACAAAACCCTGGCCTTCGTGATCTCCGCTGCACTGGCGGGACTGGCGGGCTCCATGAAATCCGTGGTGTTCCAGCTAGCTTCCTTGAACGATGCCCACTGGCACATGTCCGGCGAGGTCATCCTGATGACCCTGGTGGGCGGCATGGGGACTCTGCTTGGCCCGGTTGTGGGTGCCACCTTCGTGGTGAACGTGGAGTACCAGCTCTCCCAGGGCCCGCTGCGGGATTGGGTTGATCCCATCCTTGGGGGTATCTTCATTATCACCGTGCTGGCGTTCCGGAGCGGTATTGTCGGGGAAATCCAAAAGTTCATGAAAAAGAACCTGGGTTAGTCCTGACGCCGAACCAGACCAAAAGTTGGGTTCAGATGCGAGCGTCGGGGTCAGATGAAAGCTTTCATCTGACCCCTTTTTCACACCCGTTACTCCACATCCCGGTTACAAAACACTGCAATAAAATGTGCCTGCTTTCTTGACGTGTACAGTTGCCTTTCCTATTAGTTGGTATTGCGTCATCAATTTTATTAAGAAAAATACATGTTAATCCCGCCAGGTCCAGATGGAGCTGGAAACCCAAGAATCAAGAAGAAGGGGAAATGGGGGGATGGAGAGAGCTACTGTTGTGCTGGTGGATGCCACGCAGTATGGGGCGGACCCAGAGGTCGTCAGGGTTATTGAGCGGAACTTTCCGATAGTCAGGGTCTCTGCGAAAGAAGATCTGGGCGCGGTGTATGCCAGCCATAACCGAGTGATCAGCTGTTTCGAGTTCGATTTTCCGGACATATCCAGCCTGTCCCTGCTGAGCGAGGCCAAGCAGGAGCACACCTCTGTGCCTGTGGTGATGTTCACCCAGCAGCACTCGGAGGCTCTGGCGGTATGGGCCCTCCGTAGTCGTGTGTGGGACTACTTTGTCAAACCAGTGCAAACGGACAGCGTGCTGGATTCCCTGCAAAGGCTGGAAAAGCTGGTTGGTAATCGCAGGGATCGCTCCGAACGGACCACAATCCTCAAGTCCCAGCCTCTTCCCGATGACGCCCGCTTCAAGAAACACAATTGCGAAGAAAAGATTGTCGAGTCAGCGGTTGCCTTCATAGAGCAGCATCTCTCGGAAAAACTGATGCAGGCGGACATCGCCGAGCTCTGCGGCAGCAACAGCTACCAGCTCAGCCGGGCATTCAAACGGGCCCATGGCATAACCTTCCAGGATTACATCGTCCGACGCCGGATCGAGAAGGCGACCGAGCTTCTCCAGAACAACAGCGCCTCCGTAATTGATGTGTGCTGGGCCGTGGGCTTCCACGATGCATCTCACTTCACCCGGATGTTCCAGCGCCATATGGGCATGACGCCCAGTCAGTACCGCCATAAATGTAATACCAGTCGTGAAGAGGCGGCTTCCTCCCCTCAGCTTTCTCTGTATCAATTCCTTGAAACCTGACCGGCACCTGCAAGGGGCACCTCTGCTTAACCTGGAATCGCCTGTGCGTATTCTGACGGCTTCCAGGATTCTCCTTTTGCAAGATCCTCCTAGTGTTTCGCCGGAATACTCCTAACCGACTTCTGAATAACTTCTTATGCTGAAACTACAGCGCACGGAGATGGCGCTGTGCCATCAAGGAAGTATGTCTAAAGACTGCAGGAGTTATGAGATGAAAAACTTCAAGGAAAAAGTAGTTGCGTTTCTTCGGGATGAGGAAGGTTTGGAGCTTGCCGAGTATGCAGTAGCTGGGTCTTTGATTGTTATCACCACGGTCGCGGCATTTTCAGAGCTTGGCGGTGTGATCGGTGACAAGATTGGTGAAATTACCGGGATTATCAGGGACGGTGCCCCCGCCGACGCTGGCACAGGTGGCCAATAGAGTACTTGAGTATGCGGTACAAGCGGGATCAAATTGATCCCGCTTCATTCACCGGATGATGGAGTTAATCATATGGATAGTGGCGCTGGGTTAACCGCGATCTTGATTAGCGGTCTTATCTTGGCAACGGTGATCGATTGCTCCGAGAGCCGCATTCCGAACTGGCTAATCGTGATGCTCTTAGTTGCCGGAGGTGCTGTCCATATCTTCGTAGGACATATTGACGGAGTGCTACAAGCTTCGGCCGGACTGGTCGTCGGTATTGCCTGCTTCCTCCCCTTCTATATCTTTGGTGCCATGGGTGCTGGTGATGTCAAGTTACTTGGCACCGTGGGTTTTCTTATCGGTCCTTACCATGTCGCAGTGGCAGCTCTGATGACACTGATGGTAGGTGGCTTGATTGCGATCATTTACATCGTAGCGAGAGGGGGGTTGGTGCCGATGCTTAGACGCTACAGGTCGATGATCATGCTTTTGGCAGCGAAGCAGCCCCGCTATATTCCCCCCGCTGCGAATGAAGCAGCGGGATCCCGTTTTCCATACGCACTGGCGATAGCATGCGGAACGGCTCTCGCAGTTCTGTAGCGGCCATACACAAGCAAAATTTATTGTGGAGTACGCAATGGACGCCGAACTCTTGTTAACCAACTACAGGGATACGTCTCGGGCGAGCAATGATATTGGCAGGCCACACAGTCTTCATGAGACCGGTCTTGATCACTTCTTTGTCGCAGATTTATTGCTCAGACACCTCAACCAAGTCAGCAACCAAACTCTTCAACAACTGTCCCGGAATATTTGTCTGCCCGGTGCAATTCTTGAACCGGTCACTGCCCATCTGCGCCAGGAAGCCAAGGTTGAAAGCAAAGGCGCCGACTTCTCAGAAGGCGGGGTGCGCTATGCGCTAACAGACCGTGGTCGTGCCGCCGCTCTCGAGGCGCTTTCCCGTGATGGCTATTGCGGGCCGGCTCCAGTCACTCTGGAAGCCTATTCGAAACTGGTTCGCCGGCAATCGGTCTCCAAATGCGTGGTCACCGAAGACGATATCCATCGTCTGTTCCAGGACACCGTGATCGATGAAAACCTCTTGGCCCAGCTGGGGCCAGCGGTGCACTCCGGCCGTGCCATGTTCATCTATGGCCCGGCGGGCAGCGGCAAGAGCTACATTACCCGTCAACTGGTCAAACTGCTCGCCGGTCCGGTATACGTTCCCTATTCGATCCTCGTGGGAGATACCGTCATCAGTCTGTTTGATCCCGAATTCCATCACCCGGTTCATGGCGAGGAACAGGACCCAGTGCACCTCGGCGACGGTCACGACCCCCGCTATGTCCTCTGCCACCGCCCTGAAGTGACCACCGGCGGTGAACTCACCCTGGACATGTTGGACCTGAAATTCGACGAGCAACGCAAACAATACCAGGCGCCTCTCCAGCTGAAAGCCAGCAACGGTATGTTGCTGATCGACGACCTGGGCAGACAGCGGGTATCCCATGTGGACCTGCTCAATCGCTGGATTGTGCCCATGGAGGAAAAGCGGGATTTCCTCAACCTGCGAGCGGGTCAGCACTTCGCCGTTCCCTTCGACATGCTGCTGATCTTCTCCACCAACCTGAACCCGCTGGACCTGGCCGATGAGGCATTCCTTCGCCGTATCGGCCACAAGATCGGATTCAAAACCCTGCAGCCGGAGCCGTTCCTGCGACTGTGGCAACAGGTCTGCCAGACCATGGGGATCGAAGATGATCCCGAGACAACCCGGTACATGATGACAGAGCTCTACCCGACACAGGGCAATGTCCTGTTGCCCTGTCATCCCCGGGATCTGCTCGGTCTGGTCAGTGATTACTGCAGGTACCGCGGGTTACCGGCCCGGCTGAACACCGAATCCATTCGGTGGGCCTGGCAAAACTACTTCGTTCAGCTGGAAAACGTGGGGTGACCGCTATGTTCAAGTCAAGAACTCTTCTGATGCTCTCTTTTGCCCTGATCATGGGCCTGGGCGCCGCTTACCTGGCCAGGGGCTGGGCGCTTGACCGATTTGCGTCTCCAACCACGGAGGATGGCGTTCCTGTCGTTGTGGCGGCCCTCCAGATTCCTTTCGGCAAGAAAGTGGAAGCCAGTGACCTGAAAGTCGCCACCATGCCGAAATCCATGGTTCCGTCCAGTGCGCTGACCGAAGCTGAGTCAATTGAAGGGCAGGTGGCGACCACGACTATCTACCCCGGTGAAATGATCCTGAAGGAAAAGGTAGCCGCATTTGGTGGTGGCAGCGCCCTGTCTGCGGTGATCGCGCCGAACAAGCGCGCTGTGACGGTCCGGGTCAATGACGTTATCGGGGTGGCCGGCTTCCTGATGCCCGGTAACCGGGTGGATATTGTCGCCGCCAAGAAAAACGGTAACTACCGATATGAGTCCCGGACGCTGCTGGAGAACGTCAAGGTGCTGGCGGTGGATCAGACAGCTTCTCCTGAAAAGGACAAGCCCGTCATTGTTCGTGCTGTCACGCTGGAGCTGAGTTCCGATGAAGCCGAGGAATTGGTCAAAGCCACCCAGGAGGGCATGATCCAGCTGGCGCTGCGCAACCCTCTGGATGACAGCATGCGTCCGGCTCCTGAGCCCGAACCTGTCAAGGAGGAAGTCGTGGCCGAGGCCAAGCCGGCTCCGAAACCCGCGCCACGTCGGGTTGTCGTGACCAGTTCCCGCGTAACCATCATCCGTGGAACCGATGTCAGCACCTCGAAGGTCTCCATGTAAGACGGATTTTAATGCTGCGGTTGCCGGGGGTTGGCAGCCGCAAAGGAAGTAACCCAGGGAGAGAGTGACCATGACAAAAAGCACGAAGAAACTGTCACTGCAGGGATGCCTGATCGGGCTGTTCCTGTTCTTGTCCGCAACCCCGATCGCTCTAAAGGCTCAGGTGATGTTGGCAAGCGGTATGGACCGGCAAGTGGTGGAAGTTGCCCTGAACCAGTCCCAGATCCTCTACCTCGAACAGCCTGTCGCTAAGATCTCGGTCGGTAATCCTGACATTGCCGATATACTGATCCTGCGGTCCCGTCAGCTTTATGTGGTGGGCAAACAGCTCGGCTCCACCAACGTGACGCTGTGGGATAACAACAACCAGGTGGTCGCTGCTGTCGGCATTGATGTGACGCACGACCTTGAGGGCCTGAAGTCCAAACTCCATCAGGTGCTGCCCGGAGACGAAATAGAGGTCCGGTCATCCCAGGGTGCGATTATTCTGAGTGGTGAAGTCAGCAGCTCTGCCCGAATGGTTGCCGCAATGGATCTGGCCAAGAGTTTCCAGGGCGGGGAAGATGGCAAAGTTCTCAATATGATGCAGGTCGGCGGCGCCCAGCAGGTGATGCTGGAGGTCCAGGTGGCCGAAGTTTCCCGGGACTTCCTCAAGCGCATCGGCGCCAAGTTCGAGGCAATGAATGCCAACTCCCTGTTGACCATCGGTGCCGGCAATAACGGCACTGCATTATCGCCCGCCGCATCGATACCTGGTGGTGGCACCAACACTCTGAGCCCTTTCGGTCCGCCGGCAACCCAGATTCTGAGGGAACCTCTGACTTTCGAAAGCACTGGTCTGTTCGCCAGCTTTCTGGACGGTGACACCCTGTTCGACCTGGTAATTGATGCCGCCCAGGAAAACAACCTGGCGAAGGTGCTGGCCGAGCCGACTCTCACCACCCTCACCGGGCAGGAAGCCACTTTCCACGCCGGCGGGGAATTCCCGATTCCCGTGGGCAGCGGGCAGGACAACGGCGTCAAGATCGAGTTCAAGGAGTTCGGGATCAGTCTTGGATTCCTGCCGACCGTGCTCGACTCCGGAATGATCAGCCTCAAGTTGAACATCAAGGTCAGCGAGCTCAGCAACCAGAACTCCATTGTGCTCGAGGTGCCCGATACCGCCTCCACCTTCTTTATTAACGCGCTTACCAGCCGTAGTGCTTCCTCGACGGTTGAATTGGCCAATGGCCAGACCATCGGTGTGGCCGGCCTGATCAACGAGAACCTGCGGGAGCGGGTGAACAAATTCCCGGGTCTGGGCGACCTGCCGATCCTGGGCAACCTGTTCCGTAGCCAGGAATTCGTGAAGGGCAAGACGGAGCTGGTGATTCTGGTCACGCCCCACTTTGCCAAGCCCGTGGATCGCAAGCAGTTCAGCCTGCCCACGGACTACTTTGTGGAACCCTCGGATCTCGAATTCTACCTCCTGGGTTACATGGAAGGCAGGCGTAAACCCGGTGCTGAATCCGCACCCGGGGCACAAGGTAGCGTGGAAGGACAATTCGGACACGAACTCTGAGGTGGAAGCAATGGACGCATACAAGCAAACAATCAAAGTAGTAATCACAGGGCTGGCCACGGGGTTGCTTCTGGCCGGGTGCGCATCACCCAGTTCGGAAGACCAGTTCGGCAATTCCGTCCGCCAGATGATAGCCGCCCAGAAGTACGTTCCGCCCGGCCAGGAACCGCCCGAGCTGCCGGTGCTGGATGGCCGGAAGGCCGAGGCCGGCTACAACAGTTACATCAAGGATACCGGCAAGCCCGAAAGGCTTGGACCGGATATGAGTGGCGGCGTTGGCATGGGGCTTCAACGCTGACAGGGAGGATGGACCATGGACGCGGTCGATAAGGCAAGGAACTCTCAGCAAGGCGCTATCCTGCCCATGGTTGCCATTTCCCTGGTGGTCATACTGGGGATGGCGGCCCTGGCGCTGGATATCAGTAATGCCCACCTCGAGAAGACGCGGCTTCAGAACGCTCTGGATGCCGCCGCGCTCAGCGCGGCCAAAGTCCTGGACCAGACCGGTAATACGTCGCTTGCAGATGCCGCGGGACACACCACCTTTGCCGCCAATACGGCGGCGCCCGGCAATGCTGGCTTGGGTGAGGCCTCGGCCAGTGGCGATCTCACGCTGGTACTGGAGTTCTCCAATACGCTCAATCCCTTCGTATCAGGCACAACACCGGCACAGTACGTCCGCGCCCGGGTCGACAATTATGACGTGGCTGAATGGTTTGCCCCGGTGCTCGGAATCAATGATCTGGCGATAGCAGGTACTGCCGTCGCCGGGCCCAGCCCGACGATCAAGACCGCTTGCAACGTGGTGCCCATGATGGCTTGCGGAACTCCGGGTGAAGATAACTATGGCTATTCCCGGGGTGAGGTGGAGCAGTTGAAGATCGGCTCTGGAACCAGCTCCGAGGTGGGAAACGGCAACTTCTACCTGATCCGACTAGACGGCAGTAGTGGCGGTGCGGATGTACGGGAAGCAGCTGCGGGTAAGTTCGATGCATGCCTGACCACGGGTGAGGATGGTGATATCGAAACCGAGCCTGGAAACACCGTGGGGCCGTTTGCCCAGGGCATCAATACACGCCTGGGAATCTACAACGGCCCAGTGAGCGCGGCCGAGTATCCTCCCGATTGGTTCACCGACCATGAGCCCTACGATGAGGACGACTATGTTGCCCAGACCACGCCGAACTTTGATCTGGACTGGTATCTGAACCAATACGAGAACGTTAACCCGGACGCTCCGCCAACAGGCTATCCCGGCCGCCGAATCCTGACCATGCCCGTCGGAAACTGTGATGGCCTTGCCAACGGCCAGAGTTCCGTCGAATTGCTGGGGTTCAGTTGCTTCTACATGATCGATCGCATGCAGCAGGCCGGCCAGGCGGTGTTCTATGGGCAGTTCAAGGACGACTGCGGTGGCAGCGGTATACCCGGGCCGAACCCGGGCGCCGGTCCGGGCCCTCATATCATACAGTTGTACAAGGACCCCGATACCGTCGACAGCTGAGGGTATCCGGATTCGGGAGGGTCGTAACGCCATGAACGCAATGAAAAGGACAGCAAACAGGCAGAGAGGCATCGCCACCCTGGAGTTCTGGCTGACCGCACCGTTCCTGTTGCTGGTCGTATTTGCCGTGAGCGAGCTGGGTTGGGCATTCAGCCAATACCATACCATGACCCGGGCAGCACGGGACGGCGCAAGGTACATGTCGTCACACGCCTTGCTCGGCATGGGGATTGTTTTTCTGGACAGTAACCGGGTTCAGGAAACCAGCAACCTCGTGGTTTATGGCAACACCCTGGGCGCCGGGGAACCTCTGCTACCTGGGTGGTCCACCGGCGATATTACGGTCACCAAGCCTGATGCCACCCACATTTCGGTAAGCGCCACTTACAACTACATCCCGCTGATCGGACAGATTCCCGCTTTCTACGGGGGAGAGCCGATCAGCATGGCCTTTGTAATGCAGAGTACCGTGCAGATGAGGGCGCTATGAACATCACAAAGCAGTCGGGTTTGCACACCGTGGAGTTTGCCGTTGTCGGGGCGATGTTTTTCATCCTGTTGTTTGCCAGCATCGAGTTCGGGCGACTGATGTTTGTCTGGAACACCCTGGATGAGATGAGTCGTCGCGCCGCCCGGGTAGCCGTGGTCTGTCCGATCGAGCACAGCGCCATTCGCCGGGTTGCCATGTTCGATGAGCCGAGCACCTCCGGTGAGAGTCCCATACTCAAGGGGCTGATGGAATCCCATATCTCGATTGACTATCTGACCTCCACCGGTGGCGTTATGGCTGATCCGGCGGGCAATTATCTCGACATTGCCTTTATTCGTAGTGAAGTGAGCGGTTTTCAGCACCAACTGATCATTCCGTTCTTTTTCCGGACCTTCGAATTACCACCGTTCGTGACGGTCCTGCCACGGGAAAGTCTCGGGGTGTCGCCGGAAGGAACCGGTTGTTTCGGGACCATCAGTTGAATAAGCAAGGAAGGGCGAAGCCATGAAAGCACGTATTACCGTTTTGATTGCCGGGCGTAAGGCCCAGGAATTGCAGGAGCTTGAAGACATGCTCGGCGACCAGCCGGGCCTTGCCCTTAGCAAGCGTCTGATTACCAACGGGCATTCGGATCCGCTCTATAACGTCAAGGAACTGCCGGATGCGCTGATCTTCTGCACCACGTCCGCCTGGGAAGATGAACTCCGATCCCTGGACGATCGCCCCGTCACCAGCCGGGTGCCAACCGTGGTGACCGGGCCGGAAAACATGACGATCATGCGAACCGCCATGCGAGTGGGTGCACGGGACTATTTCAGCTTTCCGGCACCCAAGCAGGAGGTTCTGGAATCCCTGGTCCGGATAGCCGCTGAACTGGCGCCGGATTCGGATTCAAAAGGTGGAATGTTTGCCGTAATCAATGCCAAGGGCGGATCCGGAGCCAGCACAATCGCAGCGTCCCTGGCCCACAGTCTGGCGGAGCGGATCGAGCAACGGGTGGCTCTGCTGGATATGGATCTGCAGTTTGGCAACCTGGCGTCGGCCTTTGACCTTCATGAGGGGGGTGGGTTGGTGGACGCGATCCTGAGAGCGGACAACATGGACCTGATGGCCCTCGAAGGCCATATGCTCAAACACAAGAGCGGCCTGCACCTGTTGGGTAATGGCTCGGATCAGCTTGTTGTGCCAGGGGACATCGATGAGGGCCAGCTACAGAAACTGCTGGCGTTGCTGCGCACCGGCTATGACCACACGGTGGTTGACCTGCCGCGCCAGATCGACAGCGTGACCGGGATGTTACTGGAGTCCGCCGACCGCGTGCTGCTGGTCCTTCAGCAAAGTATCTCCCACGTTCAGGATGCCCGCCGTTTACTGCACTACCTGACCCGCTACATGGGGGTGCCCGCCGATAGGATCGGTATCGTGGTGAACCGCTGGGACAAACGGCTGGCACTCACCGCCGGTGATATCGAAAAGGCTTTGGGCATCGGGGATATGACCTTTATTCCCAATGATTACGCGAAAGTGGCGGAGAGCTCGAACCTGGGTGTTCCGCTGCTTGAAGCCGCACCTGGTTCTCCGGTCAGCCGGAGCATGGTGCGGATGGCGGAAACGCTGAGTGGTAAGAAAGTGGTTCCACAGTCTGGCCTGGGCCGGATGTGGCGGAAACTGGCAGGAGCCTGAGGAGAGTGTCATGGAACTGAACCGACTGAACGAATTTGGCAAGGGCGAGCCGGAGCCACCCCTGGTGCACAACGGCAGTGGCCCGTCACTGGCCCGCCGGGCGGAGGAAGAGCAGGAGCGGGCCTGGAAGCAGAAAATCCATCAGAAACTGATGAAGGTTCTGGACCTGTCTCTCCTGGGTACCCTGGGTAAAGAGGAGGCCGAGCGCCAGTTACAGGAAATCGGCCAGCGGTTGATGTCAGAGGAGTCGATTCCACTTTCACTGACTGCACGCCAGCGCATCATTCGCCAGATTCAGGATGACATCCTCGGTCTCGGTCCACTCGAACCGCTGCTGGCTGACAAGTCCATTGCCGATATCCTGGTGAACGGTCACGACAGCATCTATGTCGAGCGCAACGGCAAGCTGGAAAAGGTGGATGTCAGTTTCCACAGCGATACCCACCTGTTGAATATCATTGACCGCATCGTCTCCAGCGTCGGGCGGCGGATTGATGAATCCTCGCCGATGGTGGATGCCCGACTGAAGGACGGTTCCCGGGTCAACGCCATCATTCCTCCCTTGGCGGTGGACGGACCGCTACTGTCCATTCGCCGTTTCTCCATCGGTCGCCTGTCCATGGAATCCTTGATGGAGAAGGGCACCCTGACCGCGCCCATTGCCGGCCTGCTGGAAAGCATTGTGCGGGGCCGGTTGAACGTTCTGATTTCCGGCGGTACCGGCTCCGGTAAGACCACGTTGCTGAATGTTCTGTCGGGATTTGTTCCGGAAAACGAACGGATCGTGACCATCGAGGATTCGGCGGAACTTCAGCTTCAGCAGCCTCATGTGGTTCGGCTGGAGACCCGGCCTCCCAACATCGAGAACAAGGGCGAAGTTACCCAGCGGGATCTGGTCCGGAACAGCCTGCGGATGCGGCCGGACCGGATCATCGTTGGCGAGGTCCGCGGTGCCGAAGCGCTGGATATGCTCCAGGCCATGAATACCGGCCATGACGGATCCATGACCACTCTGCACGCCAACGCTCCGCGGGATGCCCTGACCAGGATCGAGAACATGGTGTCCATGACCGGCACCACCATGCCGGTCAAGGCGATCCGGTCCCAGGTGGCATCGGCCATCGATGTGGTGCTCCAGGTGGAGCGCCAGGAGGACGGTACCCGTCGTCTGGTCAGTGTGCAGGAGATCAATGGCATGGAGGGCGACGTGATCACCATGTCCGAGCTGTTCAATTTCCGGCGCGTGGGCCGGGATGAGGAAGGCAAGGTGATAGGTCATTACAAGGCCACCGGCATAGTGCCCCGTTTCCACGAGCATCTGCACCAGCGGGGCATCGCGGTGCCCCTGTCGCTTTTCGACCCCGATTTCGAGGACTGAGCCATGGAAGCGTTGGGAGACAAACTCTGGATATTTCTGGCCCTGGTGTTCTTGGCAGTGTTTCTGCTCTCCCAGGGATTGGTGATTCCGGTTTTCGGTGAGAGTCGGGGCGCCCGAAAGCGGCTCAATGAGCGCATGCACAAAATGACTCAGGGGGAGGAAGGGCAGAAACGGCTCTCTCTCATGCAGGAGCAGTATCTCAGAGACCTGTCACCGCTGGAGAAACGCCTGGAATCCATGCACCTGCTCCAGCCACTGGTCAGCCTGATCGCCCAGAGCGGTTACCGGACGCGGGCCTACCGGGTGTTGTTACTGGCCCTTTTGCTGGCTGCTGTCGCCGCCTTTGTCGGCTTCAGCATGACCAAGGCCTGGTGGGCGCCGGTGGTGCTGGCGCCACTTGCCGCCAGTGCGCCTTTCCTCTATCTGCGCAACAAGCGCAGCAAGCGGATTGCGAAGATCGAGGAACAGTTGCCGGATGTGGTGGATGTTATCATCCGGGCCCTGCGGGCCGGGCATCCGTTTATCGAAGCGATCCGACTGGTCTCTACAGAAATGCCGAGCCCCGTGAAAGAAGAATTCCAGAAAACCTTCAACGAGATCAACTACGGCGGGGATGTCCGGGCGGCATTGTTCGGTCTCCTGCAACGGGTACCGAGCGTACTGGTGATGGCCCTGATTACTGCCGTGCTGGTGCAGCGGGAGTCTGGCGGCAACCTGGCGGAGGTGCTGGAGAAGATTGCCGGCGTGATCCGGGGGCGCTTCCGGTTCCAGCGCCGGGTCCGCACCCTTTCGGCAGAGGGCAGGATTTCAGCCTGGGTCCTGACCATGACGCCGTTTGTGCTCTTTGTACTGATCTCGCTGGTGAACCCGGACTACATGCCCATGCTTATCGAGAGTCCCCGGGGCGCCGACATTGTTCTGATCGCACTCATTCTGATTGTGATAGGCGTGTTCTGGATCAAGAAGATCCTCAATATCAAGGTGTAGGAGAAGCAAGCCATGGAATACGTGATCGGATTGCTCGATACCGTCATACAGGACCGCCAGATGGCGCAATACGCCTTTATCGGCTTGATGGCGGTGGCCGTGTTCTGCCTTGCCCTCGCTGGCATGTACCTGGTCTCTACCATGTTCCATCCGGTGCGCAGTCGACTTCACAATGTTGTCGCCCCGGAGGCGGCCGAAGCACAACGGGAAGGTCCTGTATCCTCTTTCCTGAAATCAACCGCGCCCCATTTTCTGCCCAATAAAGAAGGGGACCGGAGCCGCACCCGGGAGCGACTGATACACGCAGGTTTCAGGAACGACGGTGCCCTCGCCAACTTCTATGCCATCAAGACCCTGTTGATCGTCGGCCTGCCGCTGGCGGTTTTTTTCGCCCTGCGCTGGGTGCCGGCGGTAACGACCATCGAGGTGGTGCAGGCAGCGGCTGGTGCCATGCTGGCTGGCGCGCTGGGGCCGAATTATGCACTGGCTAAGATGATTGAGCGCCGGAAACGCCGGTTATACAACGGCTTCCCGGATGCACTGGATTTGCTGGTGGTTTGCACAGAGGCCGGTTATGGCCTGAAGCCGGCATTGCAGCGAGTCTCCGATGAGCTCGTGATCGGCCATCCGGAGCTCGCCGAGGAGCTGGCTCTGGTAAACAGTGAAATGCGTGCCGGCGTGGATCGGGTCGACGCTCTGAAAAACCTGGCGGATCGCACCGGATTGGAAGAAATAGGAGGCCTGGTGTCATTACTCAGCCAGAGCCTGCGTTTTGGAACCAGCATAGCCGAGTCCCTGAGGATCTACTCGGAGGAATTTCGCGACAAGCGCATGCAGCGCGCAGAGGAGGAAGCGGGCAAGATTTCCACCAAGATGATTTTTCCCCTGGTGTTGTGCATGTTTCCGGCCTTCTTTGTGGTGGCCATTGGCCCGGCCGTTGTCGGGTTGCTGGACCACTTCCAGGTCTATTGACCTCTATAACAAGAAAGGGAGAGTTTGCCATGATCGGACAATGGATGGACGCCACGGCTGGTACGAAGGCTCGCAACTTTGCCCGGGCAGGGAGGCGAAAGCTGCTCGGTGCCGGGTTGATCACTATGTTGCTGTTCCTGAGCGGCTGTGCGAGCGGTCCCCAGGTAAAAAGCGGCAATGCCTACACAGACCTCTACGAGGGCAAATCCGAGCTCACCTTTTCCACCCTGATGCCCGTGGAGTCCGCTGAAGAGGCTATCGCCCGGGGTGACGCGGCCTATCGGCAGGGGAAGCTGGATGAGGCGGTGTTCGAATATATCCGCTCCCTGGAATTGGATCCGGAGAATGCGGATACTTTCTACAAGGTAGGCGCCATCAATCAGCACAAGGGTGCAGCGGACAAGGCGGCCTCGGCGTTTGAGCTTGCCCTCCAGCTCGAGCCGGATCATGCCGGTGCGCTCGAAGGCCTGGGCCTGATGCTCATGAAACAACGGCAGCACGACAGGGCCAGGACCATGCTGGAAAAGTCAGTCGCCGCGGATGCCAGCCGCTGGCAGGCCCTCAACGCACTGGGAATCATGGCTGACCTGCGCAGCGATTTTGCCGCCGCAAGGGACTATTACGACAGGGCCCTGGCCATTTCTCCCCGCAATGCGAGACTCCACAACAACCTGGGATACTCTTTCTACCTGATTGGCCACTGGAATCGTGCGGAGTATCAGTACCAGACGGCGCTTAATATCGATCCCGACCATGAACGTGCGTGGCGTAACCTCGGCCAGCTCTATACCCGCCTGGAGCGATTCGATGAGGCCCTGGAGGCGCTTATCAAGGTGATGCCGGAAGCGGATGCCTGGAACACCATTGGCTATATCCTGATGAACGAAGGGAACTATCGGCAGGCGGAAGAGTACTTCAGCAAGGCCGCCAAGGCGTCGTCCAGCTATCACGTGACGGCCAATGACAACCTGGCCCAGGTGCGGAGGTTGATTGCGCGCAGTGGGGATTGAGAATTTGGGGGGTGGTTTCGGTGAAAATGGGGTCAGATGAAAAGCGCGTCCGCGCTTTTCATCTGACCCCGTCTTAGGCGTTGCCTCGGATTCGCTTCTTTTGCGCCGGAATCACGGGTTTCCACTGTTTAAATTTGTAACCGCAATTTCCACTCCCCGAAGATCCACGCTCATCCACTCGTTACAATTGTTCGAAATATAACCATCAAAACATGGAGTTAACCTCCACCTGCCAGCCCATACTGATGTAACCTTCAATGTCCCGATGTTACCTACCGTAAGCGCCACTTTCCCGACGAATTCCAGCAGATAAAAAGCCAACCCGATCACATTTTGATCAGAAAAGGACGCAGTATGATTTGCCCAATTCGTCAATAAATTGGTGCAGAAAGATGTCATATTGCGGCAAAAATTTATCGAAGCAGGGGCTGCTGGTTCTTTCGGCGTCCGTTCTTCTTTCGGGCTGCTTCAAGGATATGACGGCCAGCGAAAACAGCTCCGTAGCGCAGATTCAGGAGCCCGGAGTCGAGGTTGCCGGTGCGGCCATGAAGGGTGTTATCCAGCAAGGTATCGTTACGGCGAATCGGTTGCTGGCGGACAAGGACGGTTTTTACACTCCCGACCGGTTGGCGGCCAAGCCTGTGCTGACCGCTGATGACGGCAGTTATGACCTGCGCTTGCGGGGCAAGGCCGACGGCTGGGCTCTGGTTGAGCTGCAGGCGGATGGCAGCACTCGCATGATCTGCGACGTGGTCCCCCAATGCGATCAGGCCGGTGCCGAGGCGGTCGCGTTCGGCCAGCCGATGCCGCTGGATAGCCAGTTCAGCTTGCGCGGTGCCGGTGACCTTACCACAGAAACCGTGCACCTGACGCCGCTGACCCATCTGGCGGTCACACTGGCGGAGCGAAGCGCCAACGGTCTGTCTCCGGAAGCCCTGTCTGCTGCCTACCAGAGGGTCGAAGGCTGGTTCGGGCTCGCTCCCGGTTCGCTTCGTCTGGCTCCGCCGGATCTGACCCGACTTGACGACCTGGGCAGTGTTTCGGCGGATGCACTGCAGGTGTCCATCGCCAATGCGGCTTTCCTGGCCCTGGTAAATGACAGCGCCCAATGGAGCACCATCTCCGAGGTGCTGAACAACATGACCTCCCAGATCGCGGCCAACGGCCGGATCGACATCATGGGAGATGGCATGAATGTGGCGCTGGCGGACCTGGTCAGTGCCGCAGCGCTGCAATCCTCAGAACTGCAGGCCACTGTCGAATCGAGTGTGATCAGCCAGAAGCTGGTTGTCGTCGAATATCGTAATGTCCAGCGATTCAAGACTATTGCCGATGTCTACACCGAGTCCGATACCGTCGTTGCGGATACCGGGGATAGCACAGACAGCAGCACGGGTAGCGTTGTCACTGGTGGTGACACCACCAGTGAAACGACTACCGATAGTACCGTTGACCAGACGGCTGACAATACAGATACAACGGGCACTGATACTACGGTAGTGGATAGCGGCACCAGCGAGCCGACTGCAACTGGTACTGTCCAGGAACCCACTGTCCCGGCCAACGCTGCACTGCTGAGCTGGACCGCTCCGCTGACCCGTGAGAATGGCCAGAGTCTCAGCATGGGTGAGATTGCCGGTTTTGAGGTGGTCTACGGTACGAGTCCGGATCAACTGGACCAGTCGCTGGCAATCGGCGATGCGTCTGTCGATGAGCTTCTGGTGGACGAACTCACCGCGGGCACCTGGTACTTTGCCATGCGTACCCTGGACACAGACGGCAACCGGAGTCGCCTCTCGGAGATTGTGTACAAACAGATCTGATCAGGACTGAAGTCGCTGCCGCGCGCCATCAGGGCGCGGCAGCCAGAGGCCCGATCGGGCCTTCGTTCTATTGAGCGGTGACGGTGGTCATCACCAGTTTGCCATCCTTGCGAACCGGACCATCCTCCTTGGCACCAAGGGAGTACTCGAAAATACCGGTTTTCATGCCGCCATCTTCCCCGTGAACCATCAGCATAAGCATGTCACCGGACTCGACTTCCTCCGTCAGGATCGCCGCCACGTCCATGTTCTTGCCTTTCTTGAGTGGTGCGTGACCAACGACCGGGCCGGGCTTCATGTTCTCGTCGGTGCGGTGCACCACCAGCCAGCCATTGTTTTCTGCCATGACTTTCTTGGCGGTAACGGTGCCGTCTGCGACGGACTGATCATCGCCCCAGATCGCTGCTCCGTCCATTGCGTGGTCGCCTGCCAGAGCGCCCCCGGCCATCAGGGAACAGGATACCAGGGCTGCTGCCATCAGAGTGAAGTGCTTGCTGTGTTTGTTCATTACGTTCTCCTCGTGCTTGGTTATGACCCACCTGTTCAGAGGGATTTGCGATGGGTGTATATCAGCTACGGGAGCGCGCAGCAGAAAGTTGCAGTTGGGAAAGAATATTTTCAATCTGAGCGCCCGAGGTGCTTGCGCCACCGAACCGGCGGCGAGCCGGTCCATCGTTTGAAAGCCCGGTAGAAGGTACTGACTTCGGCGAACCCCAGGGATTCGGCTATCTCCGGCAGGGCGGCACTGGTCTCGGCGACCGCCTGGAGTGCCTTCTGGCGCCGGACATCATCGAGCAGACTATCGAAGGTTTGGCCCTGGTCCCGTAGCCGACGGGCCAGGGTCCGCTCGCTGATGCCGAGTGCCTCGGCCGCATCTGCCCGGCGGGGAAGCACCGGCCCCACCCGGGCGGCCAGCCATCGCTGCAATTCCGCAACCGAGGCACTGTTCATGGTCAGGGCCTGCAAGCGGGCATAGGTGTAGCGCTCATGAACCTGCGCCAGTTGGGGATCTGCCTGGGGCAGGGGCTGATCCAGAACGGTATTTTCCACCAGTACACCGCTGAACGCCTGCTCGAACTCCACCGGGCAATTGAATACCGTCTGGTAACCCTGAACCGGACCAAGGCGGGGCTGGCTGAACTGGACACGGGCCGGTTGCATCCGGGTTCCTGTCACCCAGCTGGCAAAGCCAACCACGGACGCTAGCACCGCCTCGATCTGGTGAGGGCTGAACGCCAGCTTGCCCTGGCGGGGATGGTAGACCAGCCAGGTGGCGGTATTGCCGGCAACAATCTGGAATCGACCGCCATCGGATATCAGCCGTTGAAAGCGCTGAACCATCGCAATGGCCTCGCGCAGAGTTGCGGCAGACTGCAAGGCAAAACCCACCCCGCTGATGCTCATGGGAGTGAACTCTGCACCCACCTTCAGCCCGAAGCCGGGGTCGCCGGTGCAGCGCTCCGCCGCATGCCACAGGCGGGTGATGTCATCGATTGGCCAGCGTTCCAACTCGCAGGCGGACGCTGGAATGCCGGCTTCTGCCAACAGGGTATCCGTGTCCACTGAGAGGCGTTCGGCCGCTCCGATCACGGTATTGACCCAGCCCATGGAGACGGTGGCCTCTAATGTCAATTTTGTTGGCCTCTATTGTCAATTTTAAAGCCATGGTACCGGTATATCGTTGAACCTGACAACTCATTACTAACGGGTCGGGTACGCATTATGGCCAAGGTGATTGCTTCAGACATTCTGGTGGTTGGCGGCGGGCTGGCGGGCATTGTCACCGCTCTCGAAGGCCTGCGGGCCGGGAAAACCGTCACCTTGGCGGACCGGGACACCGAGGAACGCATGGGCGGCCTGGCACTCTGGGCCTTTGGCGGCATGATGCTGGTGGATACACCCTTGCAGAAGCGAATGAAGATTGCGGACACGCCGGAAATCGCCCTGGGCGACTGGCTCAGCTTCGGCGAACTGGCACCCGATGATGAGTGGCCACTGCAATGGGCTCGCTACTACGTCGAGCACTCCCGCAGCGAGGTCTACGACTGGCTGAGCAACGAAGGCATCAAGTTCCTTCCCGCCGTGAACTGGGTGGAGCGGGGGCGCTTTGGCGATGGCAACCGGTTGCCCCGTTACCACGTGGTGTGGGGTACTGCCCGGGAGTTGGTCCGTTGTCTGCTGGCAGCCCTGCACCGGGAGAATACCGCGGGCAGACTCACCCTGCTGCACGAGCACCGCATCACCGAACTGGACCATGAGGCCGGCAAGGTCAGCGGTGCCCTGGCCATCAACGAGGCTACTGGTGAAGAGGTGCGCCTGGCGGCTTCCTCTGTGGTTCTGGCAACCGGCGGCATCAACGGTAGCCATGAGCAATGCCGGGCCAACTGGCCCGGTGACCGGCCGCAACCCGCCCGCATGCTGAACGGGGCTCACCCATACGCGGATGGCCGCATGCATCACTGGGTTGCGAACAGTCTGGATGGCCAGATCACCCATGCCGGGGAAATGTGGAATTACGCTGCCGGTTTCCCGCATCCGTATCCGCACTTTCCGGGCCACGGGCTATCCACCATTCCCTGTAAATCGGCCCTGTGGCTGAACCACCGGGGAGAGCGGATCGGCCCGGAGCCCCTGGTGACCGGGTTCGACACCCACTGGTTATGCCAGCGGGTGGCGGAACAGGAAAAGCCCTGGACCTGGCACCTGCTGAACTGGCGCATCGCCGCCAAGGAATTTGCCATTTCCGGCGCCGAGCACAACGCCCGCATCCGGGACAAGCAGTTCCCCCAGTTTGTGAAAGAGTTGTTGCTGGGTAACCACGCGTTGGTTCGCCAGATGCAGCACGAAAGCCGTGACTTCCTGGTTGCGGATACCCTCGCCGACCTGGCCGGTAAGATGAACGCGCTGACTTGCTCCAACGACATTAGCCCGGAGACGCTCCAGGCCTCAGTCGATGCCTTCGACGCCAACTTCGCCGCCGGCACCAGTCTGCACAATGATCCCCAGATCCGGATGATCCAGCACGCAAGGGAATGGAAGCCGGACCGCCTGCGTACCTGCAAACCGGCCCCGCTGCAGAAACCGGGCGCCGGCCCCTACATTGCCATCCGCATGCAGCTGATCACCCGCAAAAGCCTGGGTGGCCTGCAAACTGATCTGCAGAGCCGCGTTCTCAACGGCCAGGGAACGCCCGTTGAAGGCCTGTACTGTGTGGGAGAGGCCGCAGGCTTTGGTGGCGGTGGTGCAAACGGCAAACGCTCCCTGGAAGGCACCTTCCTGCCCGGTTGCATCATGACGGCGCGGGCCGCAGTCCGCTCGATTGTTTCAGGAGGCTGAGCCCCTCTCATCGCAAACTCGCAGCCCCTGCAAGAATTAAAAGATCTATAACCCCGAATTTGGAAAGCTTGGAGAACAACAATGACAAACGGCGCACAAGCCCTGATGAAAACCCTGGTGGATGCCGGTGTTGAGGTCTGCTTCAGCAACCCCGGCACCAGTGAAATGCACTTTGTGGCCGCCCTGGATGACGAGCCGAAAATGCGGGCTGTTCTTGCCCTGTTCGAGGGGGTCGCCACCGGCGCCGCTGACGGCTACGCCCGCATGGCCGACAAACCCGCCGCCACGCTGTTGCACCTGGGCTGCGGGCTGGGCAACGGCCTGGCCAATCTGCACAACGCCCGTAAGGGAAAGGTGCCGGTGCTGAACATTGTTGGCGACCACGCCACCTACCACGTGAAATACGATGCCCAGCTGCAGTCTGATATCGAGACCGTTGCCCGCAACGTTTCCCCGGGGTTTGTGCGCACGGCCAGGAGCACCGAAACCCTGTGCCGGGATGCTGCCGAAGCCATCGCTGCCGCCCGCACGGCGCCCGGGCAGGTAGCCACACTGATACTGCCAGCCGATGTGTCCTGGGGTGATGGCGGTGAGCCCAGCGCACCCCTGGCGCCGCCGACGCCGGAGGCAGCAGACGACGTCACGGTGGAGGCCATTGCCTCCGCCATCCGTTCCGGCAAGAAAACCGCGCTGCTGATGGGCGGTCATTCCCTGCGAGAACCGAGCATGCTGGCGGCCGCCAAACTGGCCGCGCACAGCGGCGTGACCCTGCTGGCGGAAACCTTCCCCACCCGCATTGAGCGGGGCGCCGGGCTGCCTTACATCGAACGCCTGGCCTACCTGGCCGAGCTGGCCACGGTGCAACTGACGGACGTGGAACACCTGGTGATCGTGGACTCCAAGGCGCCGGTCTCCTTCTTCGCCTATCCCGGCAAGAAGAGCTACCTGGTGCCGGATACCTGCCAGGTACATACCCTGGTGGCCCCCGACCAGGACATCCTGGCCAGCCTGAACAAACTCAATGACGCCGTCGGTGCCAGCCAGGCGGAACCGAAGCTACAACCCGAGAAACGGCCGGGCCGGCCACGCGGCAAACTGACCGCCGAGAAAGTCTGCAAAGCGGTAGGCGAGCTGATGCCGGAGAACGCCATCATCGTTGACGAGGGCATCACCTCCAGCCTGATGCTCTCGGTGATGACTGCCGGCGCACCCCGCCACGACATGATCACCCTCACCGGTGGCGCCATCGGCCAGGGCCTACCCAATGCGGTAGGCGCTGCCGTGGCCTGCCCGGACCGGCCGGTAATAGCGCTGATCGGCGATGGCACTGCGATGTACACCATCCAGGCGCTGTGGACCATGGCCCGGGAACAGCTCAACGTCACCTCCATTATCTTCAACAACGCCTCGTACTCGGTGCTGAACATCGAGCTGGAGCGGGTAGGCGCGGAAGAGGCGGGCGAAAAAGCCAAATCCCAGCTGGACCTGCGCGGCCCGGTGATCAATTTCGCCGAGATGGCCAACGGTATGGGCGTTCACGCTGTGCGGGTACACACCGCGGAAGAGATGGCAAAAGCCCTGGAATACGCCCAGAGAATGCCCGGGCCACACCTGATTGAAGCGATGATTCCGGAATCGCTGAGTGGTGTGAAGCGCCGGATATTGCCGTGGATGCTGCGCTCATTGCCCAGCCTGCCGCTGTCGGTTTCCAGGGCGTTGAAGCGCAAGCTGGCGCCCTGACAGACGCAATAGACGCCATCAATTCCGAAGCGCCGCTTTGTTGAACACAGACTTGGCGGGTGGTTCCTATGCCGGTTAGGCTGAGACTTGTGCAGAACCATCATGGCATCGGTGTCCTATGGAGGTGGAATGAGGTTTCCCTCAAGCACAGCGTTTGCGCTGTTGGGCGCTGCACTGATTGCGATCAGTTACGGGCTCGCACGGTTTGCGTTCGGCTTGTTTGTACCCCCGATTCGGGCTGACCTTGAGCTCGGTGATGAATGCTGGTACCAGTATCGGTGTGGTGATAGCGGTGCCCGCGATTCTGTTCCTCTTCGGGGCCTGACGCTATGCCTATGCCTCGTTTGCCATTCTGGCACTTATCGGTGTGCTTGCCGCCCGGTTCTTCATTCCTTCCGTGTCTCGGGTCATGCCAGCGAACGCGGCACCGCCGCCTCCTATCAGCGCGGATCAGTGGTGGCGCCTTCTCAGGCTCTCGCTGTTCGCCTTCATGATGGGCTTTGTGTCGGCCGCCTACTGGATCTTCGCACCGGATCTTGTGGTCAACCTGGGAGCCATGCCGTCTGATGCCACCGGTTGGCTTTGGTTGGGCGTTGGCGCCGCCGGCCTTGGCGGCGCTGTGGTTGCCGATCTGGCTGATCGTAATAACCCGCCGGTGACCCAGGCGCTGATGTTGATGATGCTGGCAGCGAGCCTGGCGTTGCTGGCTGCGAGCCAGAGCAAGAGACGGAAGAAGATGCCGGCCTGCAGGCCGCATACGACTATCAGCTTCAGAACGAGGAAGGCGAACCATACACGCCGGTCACCGGTAAAACGGAGAGTTACTAGGGTGGATAGCCGGAACCGCTACTCCGGTGGTGTGTCGGTTGGTGCCGCCCAGCTGGTATAGCCAAGCTCCATCACTCGGGCGACCTCGCTATCGGGTATTACGGAAAGGTCGCCGAGTTCCAGTGGGTCATAATGGAAGGCGTAAAGGCGGGAGGTGAACTCGGCAATCGGCAGGGAGGCTTCGCCCCGGAATTCGCCGTTGTCGCGAGTTGAGCAGGTAATACCCTGGCCCCAGTCCTGGCCACTGTCGTTGTTGGGGTTAAAAAAATACACCCGCATCTCGTTCCGGGGGCTCAGGGCAACCCTCAGGATGCTGATGGCGTGGCGGCCCACAAAGCGGGCGGCACTGTCGGTGACGGCGATGCCCGCTGGCTGAGCATGGATAACGGGTATATTGCCGTTGTAGAACGGGTGGTAGCTGGCGTAAAAATGCCGGATGAAGCCTTCGTAGTCCCGTATCTCACCGGTTCTGACATCGGCCACTACGCGGAACCCGTGGCTCACCCACCAACCATAGAATTCCGGGTTGATCCAGCGATGGGCGTCGTCATCCCGGTTCTCGCACCGGCGCCACATCTCGCCGTAAATCCGGTCCAGATGGGGGATGAGGATCAGCGATACCGGGTCCACATCCACCGGTGTTCCCGTCACCAGGCCCGGCTTCAGGTCCCTGGAGGAGACCTCCTGGCCTTCGAACCGGCTCAGCACTTCGTTGTCCCGGGCTGCCCAGGTCAGAACCTGGAGTAGGTAATCGGCCTCGTTCGATGCCCACATTGAAAGACCAATGGCCGACTGACAGGTAGGGTTGTTGCCCTGGCCAACACCCAGCGGTTGCCCCAGCAGATTTAGAACGCCGGCCAGCAGGAACACCCGGGGCGGCCTGGCATCGCCAAAGGCTTCCCGAAGGGTTTGTTCGGTTTCCGGCGAGGGGTGCAGTTTGATTTGCCGCCATAGCGCCTGGGCCACAGAGGGCGTGAACAGCGAGCCGCGCTCCAGCATCATGGCGAGGCCGTAGACCGCCTGGCAGGTCTCGGGGTAGATGGCTTCGTCGATCAGGGTATGAACCAGCTCGGTGTAACAGTAGAGGTCGTCCAGGCCGGTCATGGTCAGCCCCAGTGCGTTGGGGATCAGCTCGTCCTGCGCACTGTCGCGCAGGAATCGGAGCATAACCGCGTGGTACGGGGAGGCCAGGCCCGTGTCGTGCATGCTGCGGGCAAAGTGGTCGGCTTCGGAAGCAAGGGCGAGGTCATCCATCGCCCTGAGGCGTTGTTCATACACCTGCAGTCCCGGGTCTTCAACGCTGCCCGGAGTGGGTGCGAACAGGGCCTTTACCAGGCGGGTGGCATCGGCGGTACCGGTGGTCTTTATCTTCGGGTCATAAAGGCACTTGGAGATCTGGCCAATCATCTCGCAGATGCTATCGACCTGCACGGGGCCCTGGTCCAGCAGGCGCCACACCTCCGCCACCAGGCTGTCGAGCAGGCTTTCATAACCGAGATGGGAAATCAGATACCGGTAGAGGTCCTGAACAATTACCCCGAGCTGCTTCGGGCGTTCCCTGTCTGCCTCCCCGAGCTGGCCAGACAGCAGGTCCAGGTTCAGGGCCATCACTTGGGTCAGAAAATGCCGTGCCTGCTCCGCGGAAATGCCGGGGTGAAAGTAGTCGCCCCGGATGACCGCAAGCATGCGCAGCTCGCTGATGGCTTCTACGATGGTGGTGACAGGGCCAGAGGAGCGCAGAGAATGCTTGGCCAACGCCGGTTGCAGGATGGCGGGCTGGGCCCAGTCGCTGGTGCCGAAGATACCGGCGGATTCCAGCGAGCGGACCCGCCGATACAACGCATCAAAGCCGCCCGGCAAGGTCATCAGTACTCGGGTGC
Source organism: Marinobacter szutsaonensis (assembly GCF_039523335.1). NCBI lineage: Bacteria > Pseudomonadati > Pseudomonadota > Gammaproteobacteria > Pseudomonadales > Marinobacteraceae > Marinobacter > Marinobacter szutsaonensis. The sequence goes on from NZ_BAAAFC010000002.1 coordinate 395,196, forward strand.
GCTCCAGCAGTCCCAGGCTGGACGCTTGGGGATCTGATCGGCGGGCGCGGGCGAATTCCGCCAGCGCCATGTCAAACTGCATCAATGCCGGCTTGAGCGCAGGGTCGGCGTCTTGGCGCCCCATAGGGTTGGCTCCCTTCGTCGTCAGGGCAGAACCACCAGGTGATTGGGCAACTCATTGCGCTCGTGGGTGGCGGGCACGTGCTCTTTCAGTAGCTTGCCACAGGCGGCAATGCAGTCAAGAAACCCCTGCCGGGTCTGCCCCTCGCGCACTTTTACTGTGAAGTCTGCGACGATGCTCTCCCAAACCGAATTGTCCAGTACATCGGCAATACCCTGATCCACCAGAATCTCGACATAGCGTTCTGCTTCCGAGACGAAGATCAGCATGCCGGTGCCGCCTTCGGTATGGTGCAGGTTCTGCTCCAGGAATTGTCGCCGTGCGAGGTTGGACGCCCGCCAGTAGCGCACCTGCCGGGGAATCAGGCGGGTGTTTATGCCGGGCATCCGGAACAGCAGGCTGAGCACGACGAACGTGCCCCACTGCACCAGCATGAGCATGTCGGCTCCGAACCAGTTCCCGAAATAATTGCCGATACCTGGCACCAGTAACGCTAGAATGCCGGCCCAGACCAGTGGAATATAGCTGTAGTTATCCGATTGGGGCGTCAGCACGGTGACTAGTTCGGCGTCGGTTTCCCGTTCCACCTTATTGATGGCGGTGGCAACGGCTTCCTGATCGCTTTTGCTTAGTAATGTCATGATTGTGTCATTCTCATTGTCAGGTGAGGGGATTCAGCGTGCGAGGATGCCCATGTGGCGCTACCAGCCACCGGAGGCGCCACCGCCGCCGAAACCGCCTCCGCCGCCACCAAAACCGCCGCCGCCGAAGCCGCCGCCTCGGCCGCCCATGGCACCACCCAACAGTGCCGCACCTAACAGGGCAGCACCCCCGCGGCCACCACGGCCACCGCGACTGCCGATAAAGAACACCACCGCCATCATGATGATGAAGAACAGCGCGACCATGCCGGCTTTGGGCTTCTCCTGCAGTGCAACAGGTTGCTGACCCTGCGGAGCTGCCATGGGCTCGCCGCCGAGCACCTGGATCATGGCGGCGGCGCCGTTAACGATACCGGCCTGAAAATCCCCCTGACGGAACGCCGGGGTAATGATGCGATTGATGATGACCGAGGAGTCGGCATCAGTGAGCCGGCCTTCAAGGCCATAGCCCACCTCGATGCGGATTTTGCGTTCTTCCTCCGCGACGATCAGCAGGGCGCCGTTATCTTCGCTCTTCTGGCCGATACCCCAGTGCCTGCCCAGCTGGTAGCCGAAATCTTCAATCGGATAACCCTGCAGGTCCGGCAAGGTAACCACCACTACCTGTTCGGTGCTGGCCTGTTCATGGGCCTCGAGCATCTGGCTCAGGCGCGCTTCCACGTCAGGCGAAAGCATCTCCGCGCGGTCTACCACCCTGCCGGTCAGTTCGGGAAATTCCGGCGTTGACTGGGCCCAGACCGTGGCCGGCAGTAACACCAGTAATGTCAGCAACAGAGTTTTGTTCAACTGGACAATCATCAGAATTCCACCGCGGGCGCTTCATCCGCGTTTTCTGTGGTGGCTTCGAAGTTGGCGCGAGGCTCGAGATCGCTATACAGCAGGCTGTGCCAGATCTTTCCCGGAAAGGTGCGCAGTTCGGTGTTGTACCGCTCCACCGCCTGGATGAAATCCCGCCGCGCGACGGCAATACGGTTCTCTGTGCCCTCAAGCTGGGCCTGAAGAGTCAGAAAGTTCTGATTCGATTTCAGGTCCGGGTAGCGTTCTGAGACCGCCATCAGGCGGCTCAGGGCGCTGCTGAGCTCACCCTGGGCCTGCTGGAACTGCTTCAGCTTCTGGGGATTGTTGAGAATGCTCTCGTCGACCTGGATTGATGTCGCTTTCGAGCGCGCCTCAATCACCGCGGTGAGGGTTTCCTGCTCCTGCGCGGCGAAACCCTTTACGGTTTCGACAAGATTGGGAATCAGATCGGCCCGGCGTTGGTACTGGTTTTCCACCTGTGCCCAGGCTGCGGTCACTCGCTCATCGTAGGTGGGGATGTTATTGATTCCACAGCCACTAAGAAAAAGAACCAACGCCATCAGCGAGGTCAGCCGCCAGAAATTCCGTTGTTGTAACGGAGTGTGAAGGGTTCCAGTCATAATCTTTCCATGATGTGGATGTATGAAGAAGGGCGTCCGCCCGGCCCGGGGGCGAAGGCAACGGAGTACCCGTGGAGATGGGGGCAAAGCCACTGTTTTCAAGGCGAACACTCAATCGCTGGCTTCCCGATGGGACACCATACACCGTTTCTCTTCAACCTACAGGGCATAACGGAAACAGTCGGCAATGTAAGGTTTCCTCCAGGCTTCAAAAACAACTAACCCCGGCAAAGAGCCAGGGTTAGTGTGTTCAAGCGAAGTGGGGGGCTGATTAATTCTTCAGCCCCATCTCCTCAATTGAAATCTCCCGCATCTTGAACTTCTGGATTTTCCCGGTGACGGTCATCGGGAATTCGTCCACGAACTTGTAGTTCTTCGGGATCTTGAAGTGGGCGATCTTGCCCTTGCAGAAGGCCTGAAGGTCGTCTGCGTCTACAGGGTCCGCATCCGGGCGCAGCTTGACCCACGCGATCAGCTCCTCACCGTATTTCTCATCCGGGATGCCGGTGACCTGCACTTCCTCAATGGACGGATGGGTGTAGAGGAACTCCTCGATCTCTTTCGGGTAGATGTTTTCCCCGCCGCGGATCACCATGTCCTTGATGCGGCCGACGATCTGGATGTAGCCGTCTTCGTCCATGGTGGCCAGGTCACCGGTGTGCATCCAGCCGGCGTCGTCGATGGCTTCGCGGGTTTTTTCTTCGTTATTCCAGTACTTCAGCATGACGCTGTAGCCACGGGTGCACAGCTCACCGATCTCGCCGCGGGGAACCACGTTGCCGGTGCCCGGATCGACGATCTTGGTCTCCAGGTGCGGCTGGGTGCGGCCCACGGTGGTGACCTGCTTCTCGAACGGGTCGAGGGAACTGGTCTGGGTGGAAACCGGACTGGTTTCGGTCATGCCATAGGCGATCTGAACCTCTTTCATGTTCATCTTGCCGTTGACCTTCTTCATCACCTCCGCCGGGCAGATGGAGCCGGCCATGATGCCGGTGCGCAGGGTGGAGAGGTCATAGGTTTCGAACTCGGGTTCGGCGAGTTCGGCGATGAACATGGTGGGCACGCCGTACAGGGCGGTGGCCTTTTCCTGATGCACGGCCTGCAGTACGGACTTGGGTTCGAAGCCTTCACCCGGGTAGATCATGGTGGAGCCATGGGTGATGCAGCCCAGGTTGCCCATCACCATGCCGAAACAGTGATACAGCGGCACCGGGATGACCAGACGGTCCTTCTCGGTGAAGCGCTGGCTTTCAGCCACAAAGTAGCCGTTGTTCAGGATGTTGTGGTGGGTGAGGGTGGCGCCCTTCGGGTTGCCGGTGGTACCGGACGTGAACTGGATGTTGATGGGGTCATCAAACTGGAGCTGGTCCTGGCGCTCCTGCAAGTCCTGTTCGGAGACTTCACCGGCGAAGCCCAGGAATTCCTTCCAGGTCCACATGCCGTCGTGCTTGTCTTCGTGCACGTTGATCACGGCGCGCAGGTCAGGCACGTGATCGGCCTTGAGTTTGCCCGGGGCGCTGCGTTTCAGTTCCGGCGCCAGCTCGTAAATCATCTCCCGATAGTTGGAGGCCTTGAAGCTGTCTGCAGTAACCAGCACGGCGATACCGGCCAGATTCAGCGCGTATTGCAGCTCATGCACACCATAGGCGGGGTTGATGTTGACCAGAATGGCGCCCACTTTCGCGGTGGCGAACTGGGTGACGGTCCACTCGTAACGGTTGGGCGACCAGATACCTACCCGGTCGCCGCGTTTGACGCCGATGGCCATGAAGGCACGGGCGGCCTCGTCGACCTTTTCCACGAACTCCTTATAGGTCCAGCGAATATCCTGGTGCAGACACACCAGGGCTTCGGTATCCGGATACTTCTCGGCGGTACGGTCCAGCATTTCACCAATGGTCATGCCCAGCAAGGGCACTTCCGCGGTTCCGCTGGTGTAGCTTGGTAGAGTCTTGCTCATATCTCTGCCTCCAATTGTTGTTGTATTCGAGGGCAAGCAAGTCTGCGTACTTGCTAGCGACTCTGGCTGTGATACTCGGGGTTGGGTTGCATATCGCTGGCAATGGCCACGCGATTGGACATGTTGTAGAAGCCGACCAGGTTGCTCAGATCCCAGATGGCGCGGTCACTGAGGCCAACATCCCGTAGAGCCTGGATGTCTTCTTCGGTGACGGTGGCCGGTGAGCGGGTGAGGTGGGATGCGAAATCCAGCATCGCCCGCTGGCGCTTGTCCAGTTTGGCGCTGCGGTAGTTCATCACCATGTGCTCACCCAGCTGGGGATCGCCGCTCAGGACCCGCACGGCGGCGCCGTGGGCCACCAGGCAGTAGAAGCACTTGTTCTCGGAGGAGACCACCACTGCCACCATTTCCCGCTCCAGCTTGGAAAGCTCGCCCTCGCCGAGCATCAGCTCGTTGTAGAGGCGGGTGAAGCCTTCCAGCTGTTTCAGGTTCTGGCTATAGGCGGTCAGTACGTTCGGGATCATGCCGAGTTTTTCCTGGCAGATCTGGAAGTACTTCTGGGTGTCCTCCGGCATATCTTTGATCTCCGGGATGGGGAGATCTAGGGCCACTACATTCTTATTGCTCATTCTTGGCTCCCAGCCTTCTTGTTTTTGGTGCTATGGCGGGCGGGTACAGCTTCCCGGGACACGCTGTGAATACGTCCCTGTACGCTTGACTGCAGCATCCATGCTGCAGACAGTCCCGGGAAGCTGTACCCGCCCGCCAATTCAATCATTGGCAGTTACCGCCTAAGGCCTGGCCTACTTTTGAGCCGTTATGGCGATTCAGTTGCTGGCAAATCCAGTCGCCGGTGGCGACCAGTTTGTCCAGATCGACACCTGTTTCGATGCCAAGACCGTTGAGAAGATATAGCACGTCTTCCGTTGCCACGTTCCCGGAGGCGCCCTTCGCATACGGGCAGCCGCCGAGGCCGGCGACGGAAGCATCGATCACGCCGACGCCTTCTTCCAGCACCGCGTACAGGTTGGCCAGGGCCTGACCGTAAGTGTCGTGGAAGTGGGCAGCGAGGCGTTCCATGGGAACGTGGGCGGCCACCGCTTCCAGCATACGCTTTGCCTTGAGTGGCGTACCTACGCCAATGGTATCGCCCAGGGAAATCTCGTAGCAGCCCATGTCGTAGAGCGCTTTGGCGACAGTGGCGACCTGTTCCGGAGCAATGTCACCCTCGTAGGGGCAGCCCAGGACGGTCGAGACGTAACCGCGAACGGGAATATTGTGCTTGCGGGCTTCCTCGACCACCGGTGCAAACCGTTCGAGGCTCTCTGCGATGGTGCAGTTGATGTTCTTCTTGGTGAAGGATTCGGACGCGGCGCCGAACACGGCTACCTCGTCCACCTTCGCGGCCAGCGCGCCCTCAAAACCCTTCAGGTTGGGGGTGAGGGCGGAGTAGCGGACGCCGGCCTTGCGGTTGATGCCGGCCATGACGTCGGCGGCATCGCCCATTTGTGGCACCCACTTGGGCGACACAAAGCTGGCGGCCTCGATGTGGCTCAGGCCACAGTCGGCAAGCCGGTCGATCAAACCGGTCTTGATGTCGGTGGCGATGACCGGGCCGGGTTCGTTCTGCAGACCGTCCCGGGGGCTCATCTCCACCAGTCGAACCTGTTTCGGAAACGCCATCACTCAGCCTCCTCGGTTTCGATGGCAATGAGTTCGGCACCTTCGGACACCTGGTCACCTTCGGCGAAGAAAATCTCGCTCACCACGCCGTCGGCCGGGGCCTTGATGGCGTGCTCCATTTTCATGGCTTCCATGATGACCAGGGTCTGGCCGGCGGTGACCTTGTCGCCCACCTTGGCCTGGACCGCAACGATTGCGCCGTTCATGGGCGCAGCCAGGCTGCCTTCACCGGCCATTTCCTCGAACCCGTAGGTCTCGCGGTAGACGGTGCACTTGAAGGTGTCGCCTTCGTAGAACAGGACCAGCTGATCGTCGTGCAGGTTCCCGTGAACACTGATCCGGTGGCCGTTGACCACCGCCTGCAGGTAGTCGTCGTCCAGTTTGGCGTTCAGGTGATACACGCTGTCACCCACGAAGACCTGGTAGCGGTCGTCCCGCTCGAGGATCTTGAGTTCGTGGATGTCGTCACCCACCTGCAGTTTCAGCGGCTGGGCGTATTCCGAGTTCATGCGCCAGCTGTTCTTGCGGCTGAACGGCGACCAGGGATCCGCTGTCACCGGCTCTACGGACTTGCGTTGTTCCAGGACAAAACCGGCGGCGAGCACCAGGGCCTTGTCCAGATCCAGTCTGGATTTCGGGAACAGCAGCTCCTCGTGGGCGCTGATGAAATTGGTGGTCAGATCCGCTTCACGGAACGGCTGACAATCCACCGCCGCGTGCAGGAAACGGATGTTGGTTTTCAGGCCGGCGATGCGGTATTGCTCCAGGGCCTGGACCATCCGGTTGACCGCCTGCTCCCGGGTTTCGTCCCAGACGATCAGCTTGGCGATCATCGGGTCGTAGTGGATGCTGATCTCGTCACCCTCGGTGACGCCGGTGTCGACCCGCACGTGGGCGGATTCGTCCGGGGTGCTCAGGTAGCGCAGGGTGCCGGTGGCCGGCAGGAAGTCCTGGTCCGGGTCCTCGGCGTAGATCCGCGCTTCCAGGGCATGGCCGCGGGTTTTGACCTGGTCCTGGTGCAGGGGTAGGGGCTCGCCCCAGGCGACCTTGAGCTGCCATTCCACCAGGTCCTGGCCGGTAACCATTTCGGTAACTGGGTGCTCTACCTGCAGACGGGTGTTCATCTCCATGAAGAAGAAGGAACCGTCCACGTCGTACAGGAACTCCACGGTGCCGGCACCCACGTAGTTGATCGCCTGGGCGGCGCGCACAGCGGCTTCGCCCATGGCCTTGCGGGTTTCCTCGGTCAGGCCCGGGGCCGGCGCTTCTTCCAGGACTTTCTGGTGGCGGCGCTGGACGGAGCAGTCCCGTTCGGCCAGGTAGATGCCGTTGCCGTCCTGATCGCAGAAGACCTGGATTTCCACGTGCCGGGGCTGGGTCAGGTAACGCTCGATGAGCATGTCCGGGTTGCCGAAGGCGTTCCTGGCCTCACGCTGGGCGGCGGCCAGGGCATCGTCGAATTCGGACATACTCTCGACCACCCGCATACCCTTGCCGCCACCGCCGGCGACGGCTTTCAGCAGCAGCGGGAAACCGCACTTTTCGGCTTCGGCACGGAGCACGTCCGGAGACTGGTCCTTGCCATGGTAACCGGGCACCAGAGGTACGCCCGCTTTCTCCATGATGGCCTTGGCGGCGGACTTGGAGCCCATAGCCGCGATGGCGGAGGAGGGCGGACCGATAAAGACAATGCCGTTGGCTTCACAGGCTTCGGCGAACCCGGTGTTCTCGGACAGGAAACCATAGCCCGGGTGGATGGCCTGGGCGCCGCTCTGTTTGGCAATCTCGATGATCTTCTCGGCCCGCAGGTAACTCTCGGAGCTGGGCGCCGGACCGATATGGAACGCTTCGTCGGCCATGGCCACATGCCGGGCACTGGCGTCGGCGTCAGAGTAGACCGCGACACAGCGGATCCCCATGCGGTGGGCGGTCTGGATGATCCGGCAGGCGATCTCGCCCCGGTTGGCAATCAGAATCTTGCTGAACATTGTTGTTATTCCTCCGGAACCCAGTTGGCCTTGCGTTTGTTCAGGAAAGCGCTCAGTCCTTCCTGGCCTTCCACGCCCACGCGGATATCTGCGATGCGATGTGCGGTATCGTCGATCACGGTTTCATCGATCGGCTTGTGGCTGACGGCAAACACCAGGTCCTTGGCGGCTTTCATGGCCTCAGGGCCGTTGATGGCCAGCTGCTGAAGCATTTCGTTGCAGCGCTGCTCCATGGCCTCCACGTCGTCGCACACGATGTGCACCAGGCCATACTCCTGAGCCTGTTTTGCGGTAAAGACCTCGGCGGAGATGAAGTACCGGCGGGCCTGGCGCTCGCCAATGGCGCGCACCACGTAGGGGCTGATGACTGCCGGAATCAGGCCGAGCTTCACTTCGCTCAGGCAGAAGCTGGATTTCTCGATGGCAATGACGATGTCGCAGCAGGCGGCAAGTCCCACGGCGCCGCCAAAAGCCGCGCCCTGCACCAGGCCGATCACCGGCTTGGACAGGTGGTTGAGTACACTCATCAACCGCGCCAGTTCCCGGGAATCGTCCAGGTTTTCCTGGTGGGTGTTCTCGGCCATGCGGCGCATCCAGCCCAGGTCCGCGCCGGCAGAGAAGTGTTTGCCTTCGGAGCGCAGGATCACCACTTTGGTCTGGCTGTCGGCATTTACGTCGGTCAGCGTATGGATAAGCTGCTGAATGATGACGTCGTCAAAGGCGTTGCGCTTGTCCGGGCGGTTCAGCACAACCTCGGTCACACCGCCGTCGCGGCGTCTCAGCAGAACCGCAGATTCCTGTTCTGACATGATCTTTCTCCTCGGTTACATGCGGAACACGCCGAAGCGCGTGGGCTTCGCGGGACGGTTCAGCGTGGCGGACAGGCTCAGGGCGACCACTTCCCGGGTCTGGGCCGGGTCGATTACGCCGTCGTCCCACAGGCGGGCACTGGCGTAATAGGGGTGGCCCTGGTGCTCGTATTTGTCGGCGATGGGCTTCTTGAATGCCGCCTCATCTTCCGCACTCCAGCTCTGCCCCTTGCGCTCGAGGCCTTCGCGGCGAACCTGGGCCATAACGCCGGCGGCCTGTTCGCCGCCCATGACGGAGATGCGGGCGTTGGGCCACATCCACAGGAAGTCCGGACTGTAGGCGCGGCCACACATGCCGTAGTTGCCGGCGCCGTAGCTGCCGCCGATGAGTACGGTGATCTTGGGCACTTCGGCACAGGCCACGGCCATGACCATTTTGGCACCGTGTTTGGCGATGCCTTCAGACTCGTACTTCTGGCCGACCATGAAGCCGGTGATGTTCTGCAGGAACAGCAGCGGGATGTTGCGCTGGCAGCACAGTTCGATGAAGTGCGCGCCTTTCTGGGCAGACTCGCTGAACAGGATGCCGTTGTTGGCGACGATGCCCACCGGGTAGCCGTGTATGTGGGCGAAGCCGGTGACCAGGGTCTGGCCGTAGTAGCGTTTGAATTCGTCGAATTCGGAACCGTCGACGATGCGGGCAATGACGTCGCGCACGTCGAACTGCTTGCGCAGGTCGGTGCCGACGATGCCGTAGATTTCTTCCGGATCGTATAGCGGTGCCCGGGGCTTCTGGACTTCCACCGGAACCGGCTTGCGGCGGTTCAGGTTGGAAACACAGCGGCGGGCGATTTCCAGGGCGTGGGCGTCGTTCTCGGCGTAGTGGTCGGCCACGCCGGAGATCTTGCAGTGCACGTCAGCACCACCAAGGTCCTCGGCGCTCACCACTTCACCGGTGGCGGCTTTTACCAGCGGCGGGCCGGCCAGGAAGATGGTGCCCTGGTTGCGGACGATGATGGATTCGTCGGCCATGGCGGGCACGTAGGCGCCACCGGCAGTACACAGGCCCATGACCACGGCGATCTGGGGGATGTCGTCGGCGGACATGCGTGCCTGGTTGTAGAAGATGCGGCCGAAATGGTCACGGTCCGGGAAGACTTCGTCCTGTCTCGGCAGGTTGGCGCCGCCGGAGTCGACCAGGTAGATGCAGGGCAGGCGGTTTTCCAGGGCGATTTCCTGGGCGCGCAGGTGTTTCTTCACCGTGAGCGGGTAGTAGCTGCCGCCTTTGACCGTGGCATCGTTGGCGATGATCATGCATTCGGTGCCGGAGACGCGGCCGACGCCGGCGACGACGCCTGCGGCAGGGACTTCTTCGTCGTAGACGTTGTAGGCGGCGAACTGGCCGACCTCGAGGAACGGGGAGCCGTCGTCGAGCAGGCGGTTGATGCGTTCCCTGGGCAGGAGTTTGCCGCGGTCGGTGTGGCGCTTCTGGTAGTCGGGGCCACCGCCTTGCTGGATCTTGGTGACTTTTTCCCGCAGGTCCGCTACGGCTGCTGCCATGGACTCTTTGTTGACCTGAAACTCTTCAGATCTTGGGTTTATTTTGCTTTGGAGTATGGTCATTTTCCCAGCCTTCTGATTCGGGGCATCCGGGGGTGGCGGGCGGTCCTCCCGGGAACCGCTACGAGCACGTCCATGTGCGCTTGTTTCAGGCCATCCTTGGCCTTCAACATTCCCGGGAGGACCGCCCGCCACCCCCTCGGCTTACCGTGGGAGTAATAGTCCGTGAGTCGAACTAATTAGCCGTTGCTTACTTGTTCAGGAACAACTCGCGTCCGATCAACATGCGGCGGATTTCGGACGTACCGGCACCGATTTCATACAGCTTGGCGTCCCGCAGCAGGCGGCCTGTCGGGTATTCGTTGATGTAGCCGTTACCGCCGAGTAGCTGGATGGCGTCCAGGGCCAGTTTGGTGGCCATTTCGGCGGAGTAGAGGATGGCGCCGGCGGCGTCTTTGCGGGTGGTCTCGCCGCGGTCGGCGGATTGGGCCACCATGTAGACGTAGGATTTGGCGGTGTTCATCCAGGTGTACATGTCGGCGACTTTGCCCTGTACCAGTTCGAACTCGCCAATGGCCTGGCCGAACTGTTTGCGCTCGCGGATGTAGGGAACAACGACGTCCATCGCGGCTTGCATGATGCCCAGCGGGCCGCCGGAGAGGACGAGGCGTTCGTAGTCGAGACCGCTCATGAGGACTTTGGCGCCGTTGCCGATGCCGCCCAGGATGTTTTCCTTGGGGACCTTACAGTCTTCGAATACCAGCTCACAGGTGTTGGAGCCGCGCATGCCGAGCTTGTCGAGTTTCTGGTGCCGGCTGAAGCCCGGGTAGTCGCGTTCAACGATGAAGGCGGTGATGCCTTTGGAGCCGCCTTTCGGGTCGGTCTTGGCGTAGATGACGTAGGTGTTTGCGTCCGGGCCGTTGGTTATCCACATCTTGTTGCCGTTGAGGACGTAGTGGTCGCCTTCGTCGCGGGCGTGGAGTTTCATGGAAACCACGTCGGAGCCGGCGTTGGGTTCGGACATCGCCAGGGCGCCAACGTGCTCGCCGCTGACGAGTTTCGGCAGGTATTTCTGTTTCTGTTCTTCGGTGCCGTTGCGGTGAATCTGGTTCACGCAGAGGTTGGAGTGGGCACCGTAGGAGAGGCCAACGGAGGCGGAGGCGCGGCTGATTTCTTCCATGGCGATGACGTGGGCCAGGTAACCCATGTCGGAGCCGCCGTATTCCTCGCTCACGGTAATACCCAGCAGGCCCATGTCGCCCATTTTCCGCCACAGGTCCATGGGGAACTCGTTGTTGCGGTCGATCTCTTCGGCGCGTGGGGCGATTTCGGAGGCAGCGAAGCCGTTGACCTGCTCCCGGAGCATGTCGAGGGTTTCACCGAGGCCGAAATTGAGCTCTGAGTATTGTGATTTCATCGTTGGCTACCTTCTTGTTTTGAAGACGTGATGTTTGGTCACCGTCACTTTTGGGCGACAGCTTCTTCTGTTTCTTTCGGCACCAGCCCCTGCTCTTTTTTCTTTTTCTGTAGTTCGGCCAGTGCTTCGCGGCACCGTGCTTCTGCGGTGTCCATTTCCATTTCTGCTTGTGCGATGTCGTTCTTCTGTTGTTCCAGCTGTGCTCGTCTGGCTTCGAGGATCTCCAGCATTTTCAGCAACTGTTTTTCATTGCCGGTCAGGGTCTCGTCCCAGAGGTCGAAAAGTTCCTTGGTTTCTGCAAGGGTGAAGCCCATGCGTTTACCACGAAGTATCAGCTTCAGGCGTACCCGGTCTTTCGTGCTGAAGATACGGGTCTGCCCTCGGCGCCTGGGTTTGAGCAGGCCCTGGTCCTCGTAGAAGCGGATGCTTCGGGTTGTGACATCGAACTCCTGCGAGAGCTCGCTGATGCTGAAGGTTCTTTTTTCGCTCATGACGATTTCCTTTTTCGACTAAGGTTAGATAAAGTTTACGTAAACGTAAAGTGGTTTTCTGGTCCGATTTCACACAAGCGGATTACAAGAAGAGGAGTGAACGATGGAATTCAATAATGTACCGGCCATTGTAACAGGTGGGGCCTCGGGTCTTGGTGAGGCGTCTGCCCGTGCACTGGCTGCCGCAGGCTGCAAGGTTGCTGTCCTGGACCTGAATAAGGAGCAGGGTGAGAAGGTTGCGTCTGATATCGGTGGAATCTTTGTGGAGTGTGATGTGACGTCGCCGGAGAGTGTCGAGGCTGCCCTCGGTGCTGCCCGCGATGCCCACGGACCTTGTGGCATTGCCGTCAACTGCGCCGGTATCGCGCCGGCGGCGAAGATTCTCGGGCGTGACGGTGTCATGCCTCTGGAAAAGTTCAGCAAGGTCATTCAGGTCAACCTGATTGGCACGTTCAATGTCCTTCGGCTGGCGGCGGCAGACATGGCTCAGCGCGAGCCCAATGCCGACGGCGAACGGGGCGTGATCATCAATACCGCATCGGTGGCGGCGTTTGAAGGTCAGATCGGGCAGTCCGCATACAGCGCCTCCAAGGGCGGCGTCGTGGCCCTGACCCTGCAGGCCGCCCGTGAGCTGGCCCGGGAAGGCATTCGTGTGAATACCATTGCGCCTGGCATCTTCATGACGCCGATGATGGCGGGAATGCCCCAGGACGTTCAGGACAGCCTGGCTGCCACCCTGCCGTTCCCGAAGCGCCTTGGCAAGCCTGAGGAATTTGGCATGATGGTGGACCAGATGGTGCGCAATCCGATTCTCAACGGCGAGGTGATCCGTCTCGACTGTGCGCTGCGCATGGCACCCAAGTGATTTGACGAACAGGGCCTGCCACAAGCGGGCCCTCAACACCCACGTGATCAGCCATAAGCGATCTCATATATACAGGTGAGCGACATGACCAACGCTGTCGATCAAGAAGAACTGGCGCTGTTCCGGGATTCCGTTATCAAGGCCCTGGAAACCGAGGTGGCGCCCCATTACGAAGCCTGGGAGAAATCCGGCATTGTCCCCCGGGAACTCTGGAACACGCTCGGCAACGCCGGGATGTTGTGCGTGGATGTACCCGAGGAGTGCGGTGGCTGCGGCGCGCCTTTCCAGTACTCGGTTGTTGTCGGTGAAGAGCTGGCCCGCATGGGCTTCGGTGCGCTTTCCACCAACGTCATGGTCCACTCCGACATCGTCGCGCCTTACCTCAGCCACATCGGCAACGAGGAACAGAAGCAGCAGTGGCTGCCGAAAATGGTCTCCGGCGAAGCCGTCGGCGCCATCGCCATGACCGAACCGGGCGCCGGCAGCGACCTGCAGGCCATCCGCACCAGCGCGGTCCGGGACGGGGATGATTACATTCTCAACGGCTCCAAGACCTTCATCACCAACGGCCAGCATGCCGACATGGTGATCGTCGCCGCCAAAACCGATCCCAGCGCTGGCGCCAGGGGTATCAGCCTGTTCGTGGTGGACACCTCCCTGCCTGGCTACAGCAAGGGCCGTAACCTGGACAAGATCGGTCAGCACTCCGGCGACACCTCGGAGCTGTTCTTCTCGGACATGCGCATTCCGGCTTCCGCGCTGCTCGGCGAAGAAGGGCAGGGCTTCGTTTACCTGATGCGTGAGCTGCCACGGGAGCGCCTGGTTATCGGTGCCCTCGGCGTTGCCGCCGCACGCGGCTCCCTGGACATGACCATCGCCTACACTCAGGAACGGGAACTGTTCGGCCAGAAGCTGGCCCAACTGCAAAACACCCGTTTCGAAATCGCACGCATGGAAACCGACTACCGGGTGAACAAAGCGTTCGTGGACCAGTGCATCCGGGAATATGAAGAAGGCAAGCTCGATGCACCCACCGCTTCCATGGCCAAGTACAGCGCCACCGAAATGCAGTGCCGGGTGGCCGATGGCTGCCTGCAGCTGTTCGGGGGCTATGGTTATACCACGGAGTACCCGATTTCCCGGAACTTTATCGATGCCCGGGTGCAGCGCATATACGGCGGCACTTCCGAGGTCATGAAAGAAATCATTGCACGTTCGGTACTTGGCCGGGCGTAACGAATTGAATGAGGTTGGATTATGAGTAACAACGACGTGGTCATTGCAGGTTCTGCCCGTACCCCCATGGGCGGCATGATGGGCTCCCTGAGCTCCGTGCGCTCCCCAGACCTGGGCGCTATTTCCATCAAGGCGGCCATCGAGCGGGCCGGTTTACAGCCGGCAGATGTCCAGGAAGTGATCATGGGCTGCGTACTGCCCGCCGGCCTCGGCCAGGCACCGGCACGTCAGGCGTCCCGCGCCTCCGGTATACCGGACAGCTCCGGTTGCACCACCATCAACAAGATGTGTGGCTCCGGCATGCAGGCCGTCATCATGGCCCACGACCAGATCAAGGCCGGTACCAACAACATCATGATCGCCGGCGGCATGGAAAACATGAGCCAGGCGCCGTACCTGCTGCCCAAGGCCCGTGCCGGCATGCGTATGGGACATGGCCAGGTGATGGACAGCATGTTCCTGGACGGGCTGGAAGACGCCTACGAAGGTGGACTGATGGGCGTTTTCGCCCAGCGGACCGCCGACAAGTTCGACATCAGCCGCCAGGCCATGGACGAATTTGCCATCGGCTCCCTTCAGAAATCCCTCGCCGCCATCGAAAACGGCTGGTTCAAGGACGAGATTGTTCCGGTGACTGTTTCCGGTCGTGGCGGTGACACCGAAGTGGATACCGACGAGCAGCCGGGCAACGCCAAACCGGAGAAAATCCCCCAGCTGAAGCCGGCGTTCGCCAAAGACGGTTCCGTGACCGCCGCCAACTCCAGCTCCATCAGCGACGGTGCCTCCGCCCTGGTACTGGCTTCCGCGGCTGAAGCCGATGCCCGTGGCCTGACACCCCAGGCCCGCATCGTGGCTCATGCCACCAACGCACGCCTGCCGTCCGAGTTCACCATCGCGCCGATCGGCTCCATCGAGAAGGTGCTCAAGAAAGCGGGGTGGACGCTGGATGATGTCGATCTGTTCGAGATCAACGAAGCCTTCGCCGTGGTCACCTTGGCGGCGATCAACGAGCTGAAGCTTCCGGCGGAGAAGGTCAACGTGCACGGCGGCGCCTGTGCCCTCGGTCACCCGATTGGTTCCTCCGGCTCACGGATCATCGTCACCCTGATCAATGCTCTGAAACAGCGTGGGCTTAAGCGCGGCGTGGCTTCGCTCTGCATCGGCGGTGGTGAAGCCACGGCTGTGGCCATCGAACTGATCTGATCTGGTCGGCTTATTTCCCCTGTAGCCTGTCAGTTCGGGGGCGGGCTGCGGGGTGGTCGGTGGAGTTTTTCTTGGAAAAAGAACTCGCTTCGCTCAGACACCTTTTTCCGGCGAAAAATCCACCGGCCACCCCGCGCCGAGATACCCTGGCGGGTTCACAGGGTTAATGACCCCTTTCCTGGAATTGTCGCGGTTCAATTTTCAGTTTTTTCAGGCGTGAGGACAGGGTGGTCGGTTTGACCCCCAGCAGCGCCGCGGCGCCGTCGTCGCCGAACACCCGGCCGCCACTGATTTTCAGGGCCTGTCTGAGGTTCTGTTTCTCCAGCTCCCTGAGTTCCTGTTCCGTCATCAGCTCACCGTTGAAATGCCTCGCCGGCGGTATGGGTTCCGACGTGGGTCTGGCCGCGGAATCCGGACCCTGCAGGTCCAGATCCAGTCGGCCGTCCGCCGTGATCACCTGGCGTTCGATCACGTTTTCCAGTTCCCGAACGTTGCCCGGCCAGTGGTAGGCTTTCAGGGTTTCGACGTCCCGCTCTCGCAGTGCCAGTGTTGGCCGGTTGAATTTCTGACAGGCCCTATTCAGGAATTCCTGGGCGAGAATCGGGATGTCTTCCAGGCGCCGGCGCAGCGGCACCGATTCGATCGGGAAGACATTCAGACGAAAATAGAGGTCTTCCCGGAAGGTTTTTTGCTGAACCTCCGATTTCAAATCCCGGTTGGTGGCGGCAATCACCCGCACATCCACCGCCCGGGTGCGGTTTTCACCCACCCGCTCGAACTGCTGGTCCTGCAGCACCCGCAGTAACTTGCCCTGCAGTTCCAGAGGGATTTCACCCACCTCATCCAGAAACAGGGTGCCACCATCGGCCAGTTCGAACCGGCCCACGCGGTCACTGACGGCGCCGGTGAACGCGCCCTTGATGTGGCCGAAGAATTCACTCTCGAACAGGTCCTTGGGAATCGCAGCACAGTTCACCCGGATCAGGGGCCGATCCCGGCGGGTGCTGGATTGGTGGATGGCGCGGGCGATCAGCTCCTTGCCGGTGCCGGATTCGCCGGTAATCAGCACGTTGGCATCGGTGGGGGCGACCATGCCGATGCGGCGCACAATGGCCTTGATGGCGTCGCTCTGGCCAAAAATTTCGTGGAAGTGGTATTCGGCGCTCAATTCCTCCTGCAGGTAGGCGTTTTCCATTTCCAGCCGGTGCTTGAGAGTCTCCACTTCCTCGAGGGCCTGCTGCAGCTCCTTTTGCGCCTGCAGGCGGGGAGATATATCCCGAAACACCACAACGGCACCCACCGGGTGGCCATTATCCAGGATGGGCGTGCTGGTGTACTCGACCGGAAATCCGGTGCCGTCCTTGCGCCAGAACCAGTCTTCGCCGACCCGTTTCACGCTGGCGTCCCGGAAGGCGGCGTAAATGGGGCACTCCTTCAGGGGGTAGAGACTGCCGTCCTCGTGGGAGTGGTGCACCACCCGGTGGATGACCCGGCCCATGAGTTCGTCAATACGCCAGCCGAGCATCCGTTCCGCTGCCGGATTGGCGAAGGTCGTGCGGCCCTCGGCATCCACCCCGTAAATGCCTTCCCCCACGGCGTGCAGGATCAGCTGATTCTCCCGCTCCATGTCCTTGAACAGTTCCTCTACCCGCCGCCATTCCAGCAGGCCGCCCCGGTGGTAGTGGTTTGCGTCGTGCCGCTCGCGCAGTGTGCGCAGATGGCGCCGGTCCCGAAGCAGTAGCAGGACGTTCTGGGATTCGGCCTCGCCAACCCGGGAGGAGGATATTTCCAGCTCTACCGTGTGGCCGTCCCGGTGCTTGATCGCGAAATCCCGGCTCCAGCCATGGCTGCGGAACAGGGTTTCCTCGGTGAAGGTAATGAGTTGTGGTCGCTGGTCCGCGAACAGGTGGGTGCAGGGGGTGTCTGTCAGGGATTGCCGGTCGGTGCCGATCATCCGGCCCATGGCGCTATTCGCGGCGAGGATCATATCCCGGGCGGCATCCACAAGTAACGCCGCCTCCGGGAGGTGGTCAATCCAGCTGGTCGTGCTGATAGGGGCAATCGGGGCAATGGTGGTCTCGGTGTTCATGGGGGTGTCCTGTGCTGTTCCGAAAAGAACAGAACAAACCCCGTGCCAACTACGAAAATTCGTTGTTACCGCCACGAAAAATCGTGAAGTACGAAAAATCGTAGCTGTGCCCACTCGTCAGATCTTTCTGAAACATAAATAAAAACAGTGACATATAAAAATATCCGTAGTTGGCACGAACCCTGCGATAGCTCTCCCAGAACGCGTAGCCCGAGCCGGATGAGTCTTGCTGACGGTCCCGAGCCGCAACCTTGTCGCACCGTATGTGTGCAGAAACAGTCCGAGAGTAGGGAGAGTGCCCCATGACTACGAAAAGCCTTGGTAATCCGTTTGACGGTGACCAGTCACTGATCCACGCCAAAACCTGCGGTTGTCCGGAATGCAAACCCGGACAGGAAGCGCCGTCGGTGTCTCTGAATCTTCAGCAATCACCAGGCCAGGATGCGGCGGTCTCTGAAAGCGCCATGGATTCCGAGGCCATGATGGATCGTGCCATCGAGAGCGCCGTCGTCCGCTCCGTGTTCGGTCACAACGACCACAGCCGCCGGAGCTTCATGAAGATGATGGGGGCAGGCACCGCGGCCGCTCTGCTGGGCAGCGTGTTCCCCATGGAGAAGGCCAAGGCCGCCGTGAAGGAATCCCTGGGCAAGCTGGAGAAAACCAAGCTCAATGTCGGCTTTGTGCCCATCACCTGTGCCACGCCGATCATCATGGCGCACCCTATGGGGTTCTATGAGCGCTACGGCCTGGATGTGACCGTCACCAAAACCGCCGGCTGGGCGGTGGCCCGGGACAAGTCCCTGGCGGGCGAGTACGACGCTTCCCATATGCTCACACCCATGCCCCTGGCGATGACCATGGGCGCCGGCTCCACCCCGGAGCCGTTCATCATGCCGGCGGTTGAGAACATCAACGGCCAGGCCATCGTTCTGCACGTGGATCACAAGGACAAGCGAGACCCGAAGCAGTGGAAAGGCTTCAAGTTTGGTGTGCCGTTCGAGTACTCCATGCACAACTTTCTGCTGCGCTACTACCTTGCCGAGAACGGTATCGACCCGGACAAGGATGTGCAGATCCGTGTGGTGCCGCCACCCGAGATGGTCGCCAACCTGCGCGCCGGTAACCTCGATGGCTACCTGTCGCCGGACCCGTTCAACCAGCGTGCCGTCTGGGAGAAGGTGGGCTTCATTCACATGCTCACCAAGGACATCTGGGAAGGCCACCCGTGCTGCGCCTTTGCCTGCAGCCAGCAGTTCGCCACCCAGAACCCAAATACTTACGGAGCCCTGCTGCGGGCCATCATCGACGCCACCCAGTACTCCAACAATCCGGACAATCGCAAGGAAATCTCCGAAGCCATCGCGCCCAAGAACTATCTGAACCAGCCGGTGCCGGTCATCCAGCAGGTGCTCACCGGCTATTACGCCGACGGCCTGGGCGAAGTCAAGAACGTGCCGGATCGCATCGACTTCGACCCGTTCCCGTGGCATTCCATGGGCGTCTGGATCCTCACGCAGATGAAGCGCTGGGGCTACATCGAAGGCGACGTGGACTACAAGGCTATTGCGGAGCAGGTGTACCTGGCCGGTGAGACCGGCAAGCTGATGGAAGAAATGGGCTACACCGCGCCGGACAAGACCTACAAGACCCACACCATCATGGGCAAGACCTTCGATCCGGAGAGCCCCGAAGAGTATGCCCGCAGCTTCGCGATCGGGAGGGTGTAACCATGGCTTCCCTGAACGTTCGGGCAGCACTGCTGTCGGTGTCGTTCCTGATTCTGGCGCTGGGGCTCTGGGAAATGGCAACCCAGCCTCCGGAAGCCCAGACCGGAATGACCGAGTACGAAATGCTCATGGGCGGCGCGGACCAGGAATCGCGGGTTCCGCCACCCTCGGCGGTGATCAAGCTGGCCTGGGCCGAGCTGTCCAACCCGTTCTATGACGCAGGCGCCAACGACAAGGGCATCGGCATCCAGCTGGCCTATTCGGTGTACCGGGTACTGACCGGTTACCTGGCAGCCATGGCCATCGCGTTGCCCGTCGGCTTTCTGATCGGCATGTCGCCGCTGATGTACAAGGCCCTGAATCCGTACATCCAGGTGCTGCGGCCCATCTCGCCGCTGGCCTGGATGCCGCTGGCGCTGTTCATCATTCAGGATTCCGATGCATCCGCCATCTTCGTGATCTTCATCTGCTCGATCTGGCCGATGCTGCTCAACACCGCCTTTGGCGTTGCCAATGTGAGGGAGGACTGGGTGAACGTGGCCCGGACCCACGAGTTGAGCCCGATCAAAACTGCGTTGACGGTGATCCTGCCGGCGGCCGCGCCCACCATCCTGACCGGCATGCGCATCTCCATCGGCATTGCCTGGCTGGTCATCGTGGCGGCGGAAATGCTCGTGGGCGGCACCGGCATTGGCTACTACGTGTGGAACGAATGGAACAACCTGGATCTGGCCAGTGTGATCTTCTCCATCCTGATGATCGGGGTGGTGGGCATGCTGCTCGACCTGGCCCTGGGCAAGGCCCAGAAACTGGTGGAATACAAAGAATGAGCGGTCCGGCACCGGCGACCGGTGCCGGCCTCAACCCTCCGAACGGAGACCTGTTATGAGTAAATCATTCCTGGAAGTAGATGGCCTGTCCAAAGTCTACCCGGACGGCCAGGGCGGTGAACTGACCGTCTTCGAGGATATCCGCTTCGCCCTGGAGAAAGGTGAATTCGTCTGCATCATCGGCCACTCCGGCTGCGGCAAGTCCACCATCCTGAACGTACTGGCGGGGCTGGACGAGGCCAGTGCTGGCAACGTGGTGATGAACGGCAAGGAAGTGAAAGGACCGGGCCTCGAGCGCGGCGTGGTGTTCCAGAACTACAGCCTGCTGCCATGGAAAACAGCCCTGAACAACATCGTGTTTGCCGTCCAGGCCCGTTGGCCCAAGTGGTCCAAGGAAAAGGTGAAGGAGCACAGCGAGCGCTACCTGAAAATGGTGGGCCTGGACCACGCCCTCAACCGCAAACCGTCCCAGCTTTCCGGCGGCATGCGCCAGCGGGTGAGTATCGCCCGGGCCTTCGCCACCCAACCGGAACTCCTGCTGCTGGACGAACCCTTCGGGGCGCTGGATGCGCTGACCCGGGGCGTGATCCAGGACGAACTGGTCAAGATCTGGGAAGAAACCCGCCAGACCGTGTTCATGATCACCCACGATGTGGACGAAGCCATCCTGCTCTCCGACCGCATCTTCCTGATGTCCAACGGCCCCAATGCCCGCATCGCCGAAAGCGTGAAAGTGGACATCCCGCACCCGCGGGCCCGGGCCACCATCTTCCAGAACCCGGCCTATCACAAAACCCGGGATTACCTGGTGGACTTCCTGGTCAACCGGAGCGGCACGGCTCTGCCGGAAAAAGACGGCAGCCCGAAAGTCGTCGAGCCTGCCAGGGACGTCACCCAGTCCAAACCGGTGCCTGCCGGTTCTGAACCCGAATCTGAAACTGCCGCCCGTGCGGTGAATGCCTGACGTTAAAAGCCAAGAGAGGAAACAGCCATGATGAACAAAGAACTGATGACCGCCAAAATCCTGGAAGCCAAGGTCGCCAAGGGCATGACCTGGGAAACCATTGCCGAAACCATCGGCATGTCCCCGGTGTTCACCACCTCGGCCGCCCTGGGCATGAACAGCCTCAGTGAGGACAAGGCCTTCGCCTTGTGCGAAACCCTGGGTCTCGACAAGCCGGTGGCTGAGGCGCTCCAGGTCTGTCCGAAGAAAGCCTGGGACGGTGCGGTCCCGCAGGACCCGCTGATCTACCGTCTATACGAGGTAGTCGGCGTGTACGGCGACACCATGAAAGAACTCATCCATGAGAAGTTCGGCGACGGCATCATGAGCGCCATCGACTTCACCATGGACATAGAGAAGGAGGAGAACCCTAAGGGTGACCGCGTGGTTGTGACCATGAACGGGAAGTTCCTGCCTTATAAGGCCTGGTAACCTCGGGGTTCCCGCCTTTGTAGCCTGTTGGTTGAGGGGCGGGCTTGCGGGGTGGCAGGTGGAGTTTTTCTTGGAAAAAGAACTCGCTTCGCTCAGACACCTTTTTCCGGCGAAAACTCCACCTACCACCCCGCGCCGACGTGCAACGCGGGTTCATCGGCTTAAGGACGTTTTGTTTTCTTTTCCCTTCAGAAATATCGTTTATGCCCGTCGGTAGGGGGTGGGGGTGTCTTTTCTGGCAGGAAAAAAGGTGTCTGAGCGAAGCGAGTTCTTTTTTCCAGAAGAAAAGATGCCCCCACCCCCGTACCTGCCCGCCAATACTTCAGGCTACGAGAGACCATCCCCCCAAGCTCAGGCACTACGAGACCGAGCCACAGAAGCAGAAGCGAGGGCAACCTCGGCAACTGTATGAAGCTTCTCCAACTGCGACTGCAACATGGCGATCGGTCGTGTGCCCTCCAGGGTAAGAGCAATATGCAGATGCTCTTCGGCACTTTCCACCGCCATCCTGGCAATCCGGAACCCACGAATACGGACCACCTGACAGAGCCGCTCCAGGGCCGCAGCTTCATGCGTCATTCGGCAATTGAGGGTGTAACTGGGCATTGAGATGTCCGCTTGTGGGGTCATGCTACGTTCTCCTTGTTTGCAGTGCTGGTGCGTCGGGTTTCGTCGATCATGTCGCGGTTGCTGGCGCCGGGTTTGACGATGGGCCAGACGTTGTCTTCACGGCTGATGGCCACGTGCAGCAGCATCGGGCCGTTATAGGCCAGGATGGTTTCGATGCCGCGGCGGATCTGGTCGGTGCGCTCGATGTGCAGGGCCGGGATGTCGAAGGCGCGGGCCATGGCGACGAAATCGGGGTTGTCGTCCAGATTTATCTGGCTCTCCCGGTTGTCGTAGAACAGCTCCTGCTGCTGGCGGACCATGCCCAGGCACTGGTTGTCCATGATGATCAGCTTCAGCGGCAGGTTGTAGCGGCGGATGGTGGCCAGTTCCTGGGCGTTCATCATGAACGAGCCGTCGCCGGTGACGTTGATCACCGTGCTGTTGGGGTCCGCGAACTGGGCGCCGATGGCCGCGGGCAGCCCGAAGCCCATGGTGCCGAGGCCGCCGCTGGTGAGGTGGTGGCGGGGGTGATCGAAGTCGTAGTGCTGGGCCACCCACATCTGATGCTGGCCAACGTCGCAGGCGATGACGGTGTCGTCCGGGGCGATGCGTGAGAGCTGGCGGATGAAGGCCGGGCCGGTGATCGGCGCCAGGGGCTCTTCGTTGTCAGCGGCGTGGAAGCCACCGGTGGTGTGCCAGGTGCGGCATTGCTTCTGCCAGTCACTGATGGCCAGCGATTTGCGCTTCAGCGCGCTGGTCAACTCTTCCAGAATGCCATTCAGGTCCCCGCGAAGGGCCAGGTCGGCCGGGCGCAGCTTGTTGATTTCGGCAGCATCGGTATCGATGTGGATCATCTTTGCGTTCGGGGCGAAGCCGTCCAGTTTGCCGGTGGCCCGGTCGTCCAGGCGGGCGCCGATGACCAGCAGCAGGTCGCACTCATCGACGGCCCGGTTGGCAGCCCGGGAGCCGTGCATGCCCAGCATGCCCAGGTTGTGCGGATTGTGTTTGCCCGGGTTGCCGATGCCCTTGAGGGTCACAACCGCTGGCAGGGCCGATGTTTCAGCGAAAGTGCGGAAGCTGTCCTCGGCGTGGGCCAGGCTGACGCCGCCGCCGCTGTAGAGCAGGGGCTTGCGGGCGGAGCGCAGCATGGCCACGGCTTCAGTCAGGTCCGGGCAGGGTGGTTCACAGGATTCGGGCTGAGGGAAAGGCGCATCGGCCACTTCGCTCAGCAACAGGTCCTTGGGAATATCAATCCAGACCGGCCCCGGCCGGCCACTCTGGGCCAGTTCGATGGCCTCTTCCATGATGGTGGGCAGACTGTCCGCATCGGCCACCAGGTAACTGTGTTTGACGATGCCCAGGGTCATGCCCAGAACATCGGTTTCCTGGAAGGCATCGGTTCCGATCAGGCCGGAGGGCACCTGGCCGGTGATGACCAGCATCGGAATAGAATCCCGGTGGGCGTTGGCAACGCCGGTGATCAGGTTGGTGGCACCGGGCCCCGAGGTGGCGATGCACACCCCCAGCTTGCCACTGGCCCGGGCGTAGCCGTCGGCGGCCAGGGCGCAGCCCTGTTCATGGCGGCACAGCACGTGCTCCACGCCCACATCATCCACCAGCGCATCGTATAGCGGCATGATGCAGCCGCCCGGATACCCGAAAACCGTGCTGATGTTGTGGCGGTGGAACGCTTCAAGAATGTGCTGTGCGCCGTTCATGGTCGTTTTTCCCTTTTTCTTTGCCGCAAAAAAGAAACCCCCGGGACCTTTCGGTGCCGGGGGTTTCTGGTGTCTTGTCAGGTTTGTCGCTATCTCACCCGCTTGTCCACGCAAAAGCCCCCGGACGGTACCACGACCACCAGGACAAGCTTCACAAGGACAATCACTGCGTTGAGATTCATGAAATCGACAGTCTGCTCTGAATTCGTAAAAGGATTCTGTGTAGAATCTACCCCACGTTTTTAATCGGATGCAACCGTTAATTGCCGGTTTTTTCGAAAGGCTGGCACAAGGTTTCCCATTCCGTATACCTGTTCACCGTTTTCAGGCACAGCGAGCATTCAATGACGAAAGCAAGATGGGGGTCCCTCGGGTTATCCCTGCTGGTGGTGGTTCTCCTGGTAATCTGGATGATGACCGGCGAGGTCAAGATTTCATCGGATCAGGCGCCTGAGCGGCAGCAGGACCCGGAGGCGGAGCTGACGAGCGTGGAAGTGGAAACGCTGCAGGCGCGCCTGCACGAGCCAGGAATTCAGCTTCAGGGTCAGCTTGAGCCCTGGTTTTCCGTCAGCCTGGGTGCCCGGGTGCCGGGAACGGTTGAAGAGGTTGCCGCTGATCTCGGTGAAAGCGTGACGAAAGGACAGGTCCTTGCGCGGCTCTCTGACGACGGCCGTTCGGCCCTGGTGGATCGCTGGAACGCACGGGTGAAACAGCTGGAGGCCGACCTTGCAGCGGCGCGCCGGCTGCGCTCGGACAATTTTACTTCGCAGTCGCAGTTGCTGGACCTGGAGAGCGAGCTTGCCGCTGCCCGTGCCGAACTGACGTCAGCCCGCCTGGCGGTTCAGCATCTGACGCCGGCCGCGCCATTCAACGGTATCATCAACGCCAGGCATGTGGATCCGGGTACCCTTGTGCAGGTTGGCTCGCCGCTGTTTGAACTGGTGCGTATCGACCGCCTGAAAGCCACCGGCCAGATTCCGCAACAGGCTGCCAGCCAGGTCGCCGTGGGCCAAGGGGTAATGATTGACCTGTTGGATGGCGGCCAGCTTCAGGGGGTGGTGACTTTCGTTGCCAGTGCCGCCAATCCCCAGACCCGCAGTTTCGCGGTCGAGATTGCTGTAGAGAATCCAGAGCTGAAACGGGTCGCCGGGGGCAGTGCCAGTCTCAGGATTGCGCTGCCGGAGGTCAAAGCCATGTTCATCTCTCCGGCCTATCTCAGCCTTGGCGATGACGGCCGGCCGGGTATCAAATATGTGGATGGAAACAATCGGGTCGTCTTCGAAACGGTCCGGTTATTGAGCGTGTCCACCGAGGGCGCCTGGGTGACAGGGCTTCCCGATGAGATCCGTCTGATCACCCGGGGCGGCGGCTTCGTGAGTGAGGGCGAGGAAGTGGTCCCGGTCGATCGTTCGGACAACAGGGGCTGACCGGTATGCGGGCACTGATCTTTGCCGCCATGGACCGTAGCAGGACGACACTGCTGACCTTGTTCTTCCTGATACTCGGTGGCATCGCGGCGTTCAACACCATTCCCAAGGAAGCCAATCCGGACGTCACCATCCCCATCATTTACGTCTCCATGACCCTGGACGGCATCAGTCCCGAGGATGCCGAGCGCCTGCTGGTGCGACCGATGGAGCAGGAGCTTCGGTCACTAGAGGGCATCAAGGAGATGCGCAGCACCGCCTCCGAGGGCCATGCCTCGGTGATGCTGGAGTTTGATGCCGGCTTCGATCCGGACATGGCGCTGCAGGATGTCCGGGAGAAGGTGGATACTGCGCGGACCAAGCTGCCCCAGGAAGCGGACGAACCGCGAGTGAACGAGATCAATGTGTCCCTGTTTCCGGTGCTGTCCGTGGGCCTGTCCGGGCCCTTGTCCGAACGGGAGCTGATTACCATTGCCCGGCGGTTGCAGGACGCCATTGAAGCCATTCCCGAGGTATTGGAAGTGGAGATTGGTGGTGACCGTGAGGATCAGCTGGAAGTGGTGGTGGATCCCCAGGTGCTGGAGAGTTACGGCATTGATTTCGACCGGCTTGCTTCCCTGGTGACCCGCAATAACCAGCTGGTGGCAGCGGGCTCCCTCGATACCGGCAACGGGCGTATGGCGCTGAAGGTGCCGGGTGTGATCGAGAACATCGAGGATGTCATGTCCATGCCGGTGAAAGTGGACGGTGACACCGTGGTCACCTTCGGTGACGTTGCCATGCTTCAGCGTACCTTCAAGGACCCCACCGGCTTTGCCCGAATCAACGGGGAGCCGGCACTGGTGCTGGAAGTATCCAAGCGCTCCGGCGCCAACATCATTGAAACCGTGGACCAGGTGCGGGCACTGATCGAACAGGCCCGGCCTCGGCTGCCGGAGAGCCTGGATATCCGTTACATCATGGATCAGTCGGATGAGGTCCAGGACATCCTCTCGGATCTGCTCAACAACGTGCTGACCGCCATTGTGCTGGTGATCATCGTGGTGATCGCGGCCATGGGGCCGCGCTCGGCGCTGCTGGTTGGGCTGACCATTCCCGGTGCCTTCCTTACCGGAATCCTGGTGATCTGGGGCATGGGTCTGACGCTGAATATCGTGGTGCTGTTCAGCCTGATTCTGGTGGCCGGCATGCTGGTGGATGGCGCAATTGTGGTGTCCGAGCTGGCGGACCGGAACCTGTCTGAAGGCGGCACCGTGCGCTCTGCCTGGGCCGAAGCAGCCAGCCGGATGGCCTGGCCGATCATTGCCTCCACCGCGACTACCCTGGCGGTATTCGTACCGCTGTTGTTCTGGCCCGGTGTGGTGGGCGAGTTCATGAAGTTCCTGCCGATCACTGTGATCATCTGCCTGAGTGCCTCCCTCGCCATGGCCCTGGTATTCCTGCCGGTACTCGGAGGCGTCAGTGGCGGGCGCCGGGCCCGGGCATCCCATGCCGATGGCCGTATGATGGCCGGGTACCGGCTGGTGTTGTCCCGTCTGCTGCAATTTCCGGGGCTCACCCTGGTGGGCGTGCTGGCCGTGATCGTGGTGATCTACGCCGCCTACGCCCGCTTCAACCACGGCGTGGAATTTTTCCCCAGCGTGGAGCCGGATTCGGCCCAGGTGCAGGTTCGGGCCCGGGGCGATCTGTCCGTCTGGGAGCGCGATGCCATCGTCCGCGAGGTCGAGCAGCGTCTTCAGGGGATGCCTGAGGTGAAGGCCCTCTATGCCCGCTCCATGCTCAATAACAACACCCGGATGGCGCCGGATGTCATCGGGGTGTTGCAGTTCCAGTTCACCGACTGGTTCACCCGCCGGCCTGCCAGCGCGATTCTGGAGGATTTCCGGAAACGGACCGCCGATATCCCGGGCATCGAGCTGGAGTTCCGAAAGCAGGAGGGCGGGCCGGCTGAGGGCAAGCCGATCGAGATCCAGCTCAGTAGTCGCGATAACGGGCAGCTCAACGGCTTTGTGGATGCCGTCGAGGCGCGCATGCGCACCCTGGACGGGTTCGTCGAAATCGAGGACGATCGCAGTCTGCCGGGTATTGAATGGCAACTCCAGGTGGACCGGGAAGCGGCGGCACGCTTTGGCACTGACGTACTCAGTATCGGCAGTGCCGTGCGCCTGGTTACCAACGGCCTGGTACTGGCGACGTATCGCCCCGAGGATGTCCGGGACGAGGTCGACATTGCCGTGCGTGTTCCCAACAACTGGCGGGAACTGGACCAGTTGCAGCGCCAGACCATCAATACCGCCCGGGGCCAGGTGCCGCTCTCGGAGTTCGTCAACCTGGAGCCAGGAGACAAGACCGGTAGCATCGTGCGGGTTGACGGTCAGCGCACGGTAACCATCAAATCGGATTTGGCGCCGGGGCGGCAGGTGGATGAAATGCTTCAGGTGCTTCAGGAAGAAATGCCGGAACCGCCCGAGGGCGTCACCGTTGCGTTCGCCGGTGAGAGCGAGGATCAGCGGCAGGCTGCGTCGTTCCTGACCACCGCGTTCCTGGTCGCCATCGGTCTGATGCTGCTGATTCTGGTAACCCAGTTCAATTCCCTGTACCAGACCTTCCTGATCCTCTCGGCCATCGTGCTGTCCACCGCCGGTGTCCTGATCGGGCTGCTGCTTAATGGCCAACCCTTCGGCATCGTGATGGTGGGAATGGGGATTATTGCCCTGGCGGGCATCGTGGTGAACAACAACATCATCCTGATCGACACTTACAACCAGATGCGTCGGGACGGGCTGTCACCCTATGAATCGGCACTGGAAACGGGCTGCCTGCGTTTACGGCCGGTCCTGCTCACTGCGATCACGACGGTTCTGGGCCTGATGCCCATGGTGCTGGGCATTAACGTCGATCTGCTCAGCCCGTCCCTGGGCCTTGGTGCGCCGTCCACCCAGTGGTGGACTCAGCTCTCCAGCGCCATTGCCGGAGGCCTGGGTTTTGCCACCATCCTGACCTTGCTGCTGACACCCTCCCTGCTGGTACTGGGTGAGAAAACCGGGCGGAAGGTGCGGCAGATCACTGGCCGGTTGCAGCCGGAGGCGGGGTAGGGCCATGACGAAAGGCAACCCGCTCCTGGAACTATACCGTGACGAACAGCTGCTGGTGGTTCACAAACCTGCCGGCCTGCTGGTGCACAGAAGCCCGATCGACAAATATGAAACCGAGTTTGCCCTGCAGTACGCCCGCTCGCTGAACGGGGGCGAGCGTGTCTATCCGGTGCATCGTCTGGACCGGCCTACCTCGGGAGTCCTGGTGTTTGCCCGGGATCCGGAGACAGCCCGCCTCCTCGGTCTGGCCATGATGGCAGGAGAAGTTAGCAAGACCTACCTGGCCATGGTTCGTGGCTGGCCGCCGCGAGAGGGGGAGATTGATCATCCGCTGCGGGAGGAGCCGGAAGACCGGCGGCTGAAAGGGCGGGAGCAGCCTGTCCGTGAGGCACGGACCCGGTATCGCACCCTGGCCACCACCGAGATCCCGGTGGCCATAGAGAAATATCCGACCAGCCGCTATGCCATGGTGGAGCTGTATCCGGAAACGGGCCGAAAACACCAATTGCGCCGGCACATGAAGCACATCAGTCATCCCATCATTGGCGATGCCAACCACGGGCGCGGGCGTCACAACCGTTATTTTGCCGAGCGTTTCGGGGAAGGTCGGCTGATGCTGGCAGCCACCCGGATGGCTTTTGCCCACCCGGTGACCGGCAATCTGATGATTTTCGAGGCTCCGCTTGAACAGAGTTTTCTGCAGGTGATGTCGATATTCCCGGGCTTCCGTTACCCGCCGGCCGACGCGGTTTCTTCCGCCTGAACCTGCTGAGCCTGCTGCCAGAGTGCCGGCCAGGGCTGCTCCGCCTCAAGGGCAAAGGCGAGGTCCAGCAAGGTGGCCTCCCCGCCGTGCCTGCCCATCAACTGAACCGACACCGGCAGGTTGTCTTCCGTCAGCCCCGCCGGCAGTGAAATGGCCGGTGCACCGGTGGCATTGGCCAGAGGGGTGAAGTTGACGTATCGGGTGAGCCGGTCGAACAGGGTTTCGAAGGGCACATCGGGGCTCAGATGGCCCAGGGGTGGCGTGGTGTGGCCCAGCACCGGAGTCAGCACCGCATCATAGCCGTCCATGGCCCGGGCATAATCCTTCGCCGAGCGCCTGAGCCGCCACAAAGCTCCGGGTAAACGCCAGAAGTTACGTTTGAACATCGTCGCCAGGCCATTGGTGAGGCCGTCCACCTTGCGCTTGTCGAAGGCCGGGTTGAGCAGTTTGTGGCCGTTGGCCTTCACGCCAAAGGCAAGCAGGGCCCAGTACAGGGCAAAATCATCCGGGAAGCTCTCCGGCACCGGCACTGCAACGGGAACCACCTGATGGCCCAGGCGTTCCAGCCGCCGGGCGGTCTCTTCTACGGTTTTCCGGGTTGTATCGTCGGTCCGGTGTCCATTGATCGAATCGACCACCAGACCGATCCGCAACTTTCGGCCAGAGGGGCCGTCAACCCGGCCCACACGAGGCAGTTTCGGGTTGCGGAACCAGAGTTCGGCCTCGGCCAGGAAATTCGCGGTGTCCCGCACCGAACGGCTGACAATACCATCGCTGATGATGTTGATGGGCAGGGAATGAACCGCATCGTTGTCCACCAGGCGGCCGCGGGTGGGCTTGAGCCCCACCAGGCCACAGCAGGCAGCGGGGATGCGGATCGAACCGCCTCCGTCATTGGCGTGGGCCACCGGCACCACGCCGGCAGCCACCAGGGCGGCGGAGCCACCTGAGGAAGCGCCCGTGGAGTAAGCGAGATTCCAGGGATTACGGGTCGGTTCGGCGTGGGCCGGCTCCGTTGTCGCGTTGAAGCCGAACTCGGGTAGCGAGCTCTTGCCCAGGCACACGTACCCCTGAACCAGCAGCTGCTGAGCAAAAGGGCTGGTGTCCTTTGCGGTGTTTTCGGGGATGGCCGCCGAGCCGTGTCGGGTGGGTAACCCGGCGACTTTGAGGTTGTCCTTGATAAACGTGGGCACGCCCCGGAAGAAACCGGGGTTTCCGCCCGGCCGCTCATTGTCCAGACGCCTGGCCGCGTCCAGGGCCAGATCATAGTTCTCCGCCACCACGCCATGCAGCCTCGGGTCGACCAGCCGGGCCCGTCGGATCGCCGCTTCGGCTACCTCGGCATTGGAGACTTCCCGGCGGCGGAGCCTTTGCGCCAGTCCGGTGGCGTCGTCATGGCCGAGGGCGTCATCGGAGAAGGCGTGGACACTCTCTGGCAGGTCTGGGCTGGACATGGGATAAGCTCCTTGGGAATTCTTCTGCAACTCTATCTCAATCCCTAACGTGACGACATGTCATTTCAGGTAGTAAAAAGACACTTTTCATCAGTGGTTTCAGATAATAAGCTTGCAGATCAATTCTGCAGTAAGCGCACCTGATGGATTTTATCGAACCGCTGGTCAGGCATTTCCTGGGCATCTTTTTCCTGATGATCGGCCTGCAATTCGCCGGCCGGACGCTCGGGCTCTATGACCGGCTCAAGTTTTCCCATATCAATTATGGCAAGCGTGGCTCCGCGCCCTGGTGGCACCGCCATACCTTTAACCTGTTCCGTGCGGCTATCCTCGGTGTGTGCGTGGTGCGCGTGTTTGCGGATATTGATCCGTGGCTGGGAGTGTTTGGCCCGCTGTACCATTGGCCGGTGTTGCTGGTGGGGATGCTGTTGCTGCTGGCGTCCTTTGCCGGCATAAACTACCTGCAGGCCTACATGCATGAGGACTGGCGCTCCGGCATTGACGCCGGGGAAGGGCGCCAGAAACTCATCATGGAGGGCCCGTTTGCCCGCAGCCGCAATCCGCTGTTCCTGGCCGTCATCACCGGCCAGCTGGGCTTCTTTCTCGCATTGCCCAGCGTCTTTTCGCTGGTTTGCCTGGCAACGGGCGTAACGGTGATTGTCAGGCAGGCGCGGGAAGAGGAAAAGGCGCTGGCACGGCAGTTCGGTGATGCCTACGAGCAGTACCGGAACCGGGTGCCGCGCTGGTTCTGAGGATTAACCCGCTTTCTTGCGGGCGTCCTTGATCACGTCGTAGGCGTGGCTGATCTCGCGGGTCCGTTCCTCGGCCATTTCCCGCATGCTCTCGGGTAGTCCCTTGCCGGCGAGTTTGTCCGGATGGTTTTCACTCATCAGTTTGCGGTAGACCTTCTTGATCTCCTCGTCACTGGCGGACGGCGATACGCCCAGTGCCTTGTAGGCATCGTCGAGCTGGTCGCTGGTGGAGCGCTGGCCGGCGCCCGCCTGACCGGCATGGGCACCGCGCAGCATGGCTTCGAGCTGGTCGACCTGGCTTTCCGGGAGTCCCAGCCGGCGGGCGATACGCACCAGCATCTGGTGCTCTTCCGGATGGACCACGCCGTCGGCAGCCACCGCAGACACCTGAACCTGGAGAAACATCTGCAGCAGGGCCGGCTGGCGGGCGCTCAGGCGCACGAACCGGTCCAGCTCGGCATCCAGGTCAAATTCCGCTGATTTGCCCCGGTTGAAGGCCTGTTTGGCGGCCTCCCGCTGCTTGTGATTGAGCCGGAATCGGGCAAACATGGACTCGGCCATCTGGATCTCGTCCCGGGTGACCACCCCGTCCGCCTTGCACAGCGCCCCCATCACCGCAAAAACCGATTCCACGAATCCGCTCTGGATATTCTGGAGTTTGCCGATCAGGCGGGCCTTGGCACGGTTGAACAGAAACGCGCCGATGGCGGCACCGATGAGAAATCCGGTGAATTTTCCGAATGCATAGCCAATCAGGCCGCCGATAATGATTGCAAACAGCATCAGGTTGTCCTTGGTCCAGCGAAAATACGACTTGAGAATATACGTGTTTTTCAGTTCCGATTCATGAACTGGCTTTCATCCACCTGATCGATCTGTTCCGGCCGAAGGTGTTGTTCGGCGTAACGCCGGTAGGTACCGGAGCGCACAAACAGCTCAAAGGTCTCGCGATCGATGTGACCCTTATCGACCATACCGGACATGATAGCCAGTGCCTGGGTCAGGGGCTTGCCTTCCTTGTAAGGGCGGTCGACGGCGGTCAGTGCCTCGAACACATCGGCCACAGCCATGATGCGTTCCGGGATACCCATCTGCTCGGCGGTCAGGCCGCAGGGATAGCCCTGGCCATCCATCCGCTCATGGTGGGTGCCGGCAAGGCGGGGCACATTGGCCAGGCGATCAGGCAGAGGCAGGGCATCGAGCATGCAGATGGTCTGCACGATATGCTCGTTGATCTTGAAGCGCTCCTCATCGGTGAGGGTGCCTTTTGCCACCGTCAGATTGTGGATTTCGCCCCGGTTGTAGGCATACTCGGGCAGTTTCATGTCAAAACCCCAGACATTGCGGGGATCGTCCTTCTCAACCGGTGGGCGGTGATCGCCCCAGGGCTGGAGATGCTCGGGCTTGTCGGCCAGCAGGTGCTCCGTGATGGGCAGGGCCGGTTCGGGGACATCAGCCAGTCTTTGCTGTTCATCGGCGGACAGCCCCAGACGGTCGCTGAAATGTCTTTGCCAGGCCTGTTGGCCAATGGCCCGGATGTGTTCGATATCCTCGTCACTCATGGATTCGCCGCCCTTGTTGGCCCGGGCCAGGAAGGCAAACTCTTCCTGCAGCCGTGACTGGACGTGGTCACGCTGCTCGCGGGCAGCGGCCTCATCCTCGCCCTCAAGGATCGCCTGCAGGCAGGTGATTTCGGCATCCCTGTGCAGTACCTCGAAGCGGGTGCGAATCTCGTGGATGCGGTTGTGCAGGGTTTCCAGTTTCACCGCCTTGTCCACCACGTATTCCGGACTGGTGATCTTGCCGCAGTCATGGAGCCAGGCCGCCAGTTCGAATTCATGGCGTTCGTCGTCGCTCATGGAGAAACCGGCAAACCGGCCTTCGTTGCTGGCCTCGGCTTCCGCCAGGATCATTTGCGCCAGTTTCGGAACCCGTTCGCAGTGCCCGCCGGTATACGGGGATTTGGCGTCGATGGCATTGGCCACCAGCCGGATGATGCCTTCCAGCAGGGCCTGCTGGCTTTCCAGCAACTCCCGTGTCTCGATGGCCACGGCGGCGGAGCCGGCGATCTCATCGACAAAGACGATGAGGTCATCGCTGAGGTGGGTGTGTTCTCCGTGCTCCATTTCGATCACCAGCACGCCCACCAGTTTTTTCCTGCGGTTACGCAGGATCGCGAACACCGGGTGGCCGCCGATATGTTGGCGTAGTTCACGGATCAGGTCGCTGTCGTCGATGCTGGTGTTGATGGCTTCAATGCGGTCAGGGAGTTCGGAGTGCTGGTCCACGGCCAGGCGCAGCTCCTGCTCCTGTTTGCTGAACAGGTAGATGCCACCCCGCTCCTGGCCGACGATGTGGACGATCTGTTCGAGGATATCCTGCAGCAGCTGGTTCAGATCCTGGCCCCGGTTCAGGACCGAGGCAATATTCTGGAAGCTGCGGATGGTGCTGGACATGTCGTCCAGGGCCACGCCCAGCTGATGGGCTTCGCGGATGTGGGAGTCCGAGCGGACCTGGGTATCGAACCGGAAACGGGACAGCCTGCCAACCTGTTCGGTCAGCCTCTCCAGGGGGCGCCCTACGCGCCGGCCAAGGAACCAGGCGACAACGAGCAGAGCGATACCAATGCCCCCGGCGATCAGGGTTTGCCGGGTCAGCGCGGTCCAGACATCGGCCAGCAATTCGTCCGAGGGAATGGCCACGGCCACCTGGAGCTGTTCGTCCGCCAGAGCGTTCAGCGGTTCCCGAATGCCATACCAGGTCTTGTCTTCTGCATTGAAAAGGCGGACCGGCGCTCCGGCTACCGGCTGTCCACCCTGGTCCAGTACCGTTGAGATGACGTTACCTGCTTCCGTCCGGCCGGAAGAATCGGCGAGCACCTGGCCCTGCTGGTTGACGATCGCAATGCGGGTGCCTGGTGTCTGGCGCAGCTCGTTCAGATGACTGCTCAGGTCGGTGACGGTGACATCGATGCCGAACACGGCCGAACCGGCTCCGGTGCCGAAGTCGCTGCTGCGGCGCGAGAGCGTGAGGCCGGTTTCCTGGGTGGTGAAGAACACATAGGGAGCGGAAAGCTCGGTTTTGGGGGAGTCTGCTGCCGCCTCGAACCAGGGTCGCGTTCTCGGGTCAAAGGTGTAGTTGGGCACCTGTCTGCGAGCGATCAGTTCCATCCCGGCATCGTAGAACTGCCACTCGCCGGTAACCGTGCCGGCTTCCCGGGTGACGGTCTGCAGCAGGAAGTGGGTGCCGTCAGGCGCATCCGGGAACTGCAGGGCGCCGGAACTGCGAACTTTGCGCAGCAGGAAGAAATCCCCGTCGCCCCAGCCGGCGTAGACAGCACTGACAATGTCGCTGCTTTGCAGTATGTCGGCCAGTACGTCGAGGCGTTCAATCCGCTCGTCGTTGGTCAGGCTCGTGGCCAGGGGATCATGGCTCAGAACGGCGAGGGCCGTTGAGGGTGGGGCGGTGATGGCATTGATACGGTCATCGACACTGACCGCCAGCTGCCTTGCGGTAGCGCTGGCCGCCGAGACCTTGGCGCTCTCCATGCCATGGAAACTCTGCCCGAGAAGCACCAGGGCAAGCACCAGCATGCCGGAGGTAATCGCCGAGGCAATCAGTAAAGCCAGGGAAATCTGGGCCGACTGGCTCTTGAGGTACATCGTTCATCCTTACTTGAAAACCCGGTTAAAAGGGTAGACTGTTTAGTCGGAACTTTCCGGTTTTTCCATACAAAGTCGTAAGTTATGACACTTGATCTGTTTGATGGCGAGGGCGTTGAACCACGCCGGGAAACCATTGCCGAAGGCGCAGTGGTACTCAGGGGATTTGCAGGTGAGGTGGGGCCGGGATTAATGGCCGCCATTGATCTGGTCGCCTCACAGTCGCCGTTCCGCCACATGGAAACTCCTGGTGGTCATACCATGTCGGCGGCGATGACCTGTTGCGGTGAGCTTGGCTGGGTCACCGATCGGCGGGGTTATCGCTACGAAACCCGGGATCCGGTCACCGGGCAGTCCTGGCCCCGGATGCCGGAGCTGTTTCTGAAGCTTGCGTCGGAAGCGGCCGCCGAGGCCGGCTTCGAGAACTTCGTGCCGGATGCCTGCCTGATCAACCGCTACCAGCCGGGGGCAAAAATGGGTTTGCATCAGGACCGGGATGAGCGGGATTTCCGTCAGCCTATTGTGTCTGTGTCGCTGGGTCTGCCCATTGTCTTTCAATTTGGCGGGCCGCGGCGCAGTGACCGGCCGGTGCGAGTGCCGCTCGGTCATGGCGATGTGGTGGTCTGGGGTGGCCCGGCCCGACGCCATTACCATGGGGTGCTGACCCTGAAGGCCGGTGATCACCCGTTGACCGGCGCTTGCCGTTACAACCTGACATTCCGGAAGGCCGGTTAGCCTCTGTCAGGTTACTGAAACCAGGCGACGGCCAGCCCGGCCAAGAGAGACATCACCATTGGTCCACCCACCAACAGCCCCATCCGGCGGTTGCCAATGCCCCAGGCCATGCCCGATTTGACCAGGTTGTTGACCGCAGCGGCCAGGACGATCCCGACAACCGCAGTGCCCATCGCCAGGGAGTCGTTGGACATGCGGGTGAGCGAGAGGGTGATGGCATCGACATCGGCGACACCGGAACTGGCCGCCAACAGGTAGATACCCGCATCGCCGAGCCAGTTCTTCAGGAATTCCCCGAGCAGGAGAATGGCGGTCAGCAGCAGGCCGAACACCAGGGCTGAAGTCAGGTCCAGCGGGTTCTGGTTCAGGGTCGGCTGGGAAACTTTCAGTTTTTCAGCGTTGCGGCGCCAGATGAACAGGGCCGGGCCATAAAGCAGAGCCGTCATGATCAGAACCGGCCAGATCAGCAGTGGCAGCAGGTCGCGGTTGATGACAAAGCAGTACACCAGGATGCGGGGAAACATGGTGCCGCAGGCAATCAGGATACCGGTGGCAAACTGCGGACTCAGTTCCGGATTGCGGGCTGACTGCCGGGCGAAATGCAGGGTCAGTGCCGTGGACGAACTGAGCCCGGCAAACAGGCTGGTAAAGAGGATGCCCTTGCGGGTGCCTGCCACCCGGATCGCGAAATATCCGACGAAGGAGATGGAGGCAATCATCACCACCATCCACCAGATTTCACGGGGGTTCAGAACCCCTCCGGGCCCCATGGCTTCGTTCGGCAGCAGAGGCAGCATCACGACCGAGATCAGCAGCAGTTTCAAGGCTGCATCGAGTTCATGAGCCTTGAGTTTGTTGACCCAGCCGTGAATCTCTTCCTTGTTGTCCAGGATAATGGCGGTCACCACGGCCGCTGCTGTCGCCATGACCGGGTCCACGACCACGGCAATGGTGCCGAAACAGAACGTCAGCACCATGCCGACCATGCCTGTGATGCTGAAGTTGCGGATGTGCTCCAGCCGTTCGCTGTAGGCAACAATGGCCATAGCCACGACACAGACCAGCAGGACCGGGAAGGCCCATTCGGTGATCTCCCGTGCCAGTACCCCCGAGACGCCACCAAGCAAACCGATAAGGGCAAAGGTCCGGATACCGGCGATGCGCTCTCCGGACTTTTGCTCCCGGGCATCCCAGCCCCGTTCCAGGCCAATAATGGCACCGAGGAGCAGGGCTACCGCAAGGTTGATGATGGTCTGGTTGGATGTGATGAACTGGCTCGCTACGTCATCCATGTGTGGGCAGGAACTCCGGATTTTGCTGTCGCTGGCGATTAATTCGACGGGCTTTTTTCAAGAGTTTTACTGTAATGGCAGGTGTTTGCAAACCCGCCCGGTGGTTCTGTTGATGCGGCTCACGTCTGTCCCGATAAATGCCGGGATTTGTTTGACTTCGAACAGGCGGCAGATAAGGTGGTTATTGGCATGAAACGGACACAAAAACGATCATAACGATTCCGAAGGCGAGGTAGACATGTTGAATGTAGTGGCCTGTATCGATGGCTCCCGCGCGGCTCCGGCAGTGTGTGATTACGCAGCCTGGGCAGGGCGGCACATGGATGCGCCCCTGGTGCTCCTGCACGTTCTGGATCAGGAACGTTATCCGGCGGAACCGGACCTTGCCGGCAGCATCGGCCTCGGTAGCCGGGAGCACCTGCTGGACGAGCTGGCAGAGCTGGATCGCAAACGGGCAAAGCTTGCGCTGGAGCACGGCCACCATTTGCTGGACGAGGCGGAGCAGCGTGTCCAACAGGCCGGCATTGCCGACGTGACCAAGCGCCAACGCCACGACGAGTTGACTGAATCCCTGCTGGCACTGGAGAGCCAGACCCGGTTGCTGGTCATGGGGCTGCATGGCGAGAGCAGTTCAGACCGGGACATTCACATTGGCAGCCAGCTGGAGACCGTGATCCGCAGTGTCCACCGGCCGATCCTGCTGGTGCCGGATGAATACGCCGAGCCGAAGAGTGCGATGCTGGCGTTCGATGGCAGTGCGACTGCGTTCAAGGGGGTTGAGCTGCTGGCGGGCAGCCCGGTATTGAAGGGCATGCCGCTGCATCTGGTGATGATTGGCCCCGATACCAGCGATCGGTGGGAGCAGCTGAAAAAGGCGGAGAGCATGCTCGCGGGGCTGGAGAGCGAGATTACCCTCGCGATCCGCGCCGGCGATGTTGAACCGGCCCTGCATCAATACCAGGAAGAGAACGATATCGATATCCTGGTGATGGGGGCTTACGGCCACTCCCGTATTCGCCAGTTCCTGGTGGGCAGCACCACCACAACCATGCTCAAGACCGCAAAAAAGCCTCTGGTCATCCTGCGCTGATCTCATAACTTGATCTCTCTGCCGGGGCAGGCCAGCTCCGGCTATTGTTCTTATTGAGAAATTCAAACCCCGCCCTCCCGATTTTTGACTATGGTTATCGTTAAGGAAGCTTTCTTTTTCACGGCAACCGTGTCGTCACGTTTGTTCTGGATCTGGAAAGGAGGAGCGGTTTTGCCTCAAGTTGCGTCGAACCAGCGTCTGACTAATCTGCGGGAACGGAGAATGCCCGCGTCCGAACGTTACATGGCGGAGTTGCTGACCGAGGCAGGCATTCGCCTGGATGGTCAAGCCCCCTGGGACATGCGGCTCAAGGCGCCCCGTGTCGCAGACCGGGTGTTTGCCCGGGGCAACCTGGGGCTTGGGGAAAGTTACATGGATGGCGACTGGGACTGTGACCGGCTCGACGAGTTTTTCCATCGCCTGCTCCGGGCCCGGCTGCATCACAAGGTACGGCCTTCCCGCGTCATGTTTCACGCCCTCAAGGCAAGATTGCTGAACCGCCAGGATGCACGGCGTTCCTGGCAGGTAGGGGAGCAGCACTACGATCTGGGCAACGAGTTCTATGGCGCCATGCTCGACTCCCGAATGACCTACACCTGTGGTTACTGGGAAAACGCCAGCAACCTGGAGCAGGCCCAGGAAGCAAAGCTCGACCTGATCTGCCAGAAACTCAAGCTGGAGCCCGGAATGCGGGTGCTGGACATCGGCTGCGGCTGGGGCAGCTTCATGAGCTACGCCGCCGAGCACTACGGTGTGGAATGCGTCGGCGTGACCATCTCGAAGGAGCAGACCGCCTGGGCCCGTGACCGGTATCCGGACCTGCCACTGGAGTTCCGTCTGCAGGATTACCGGGAAGTGAACGAGAAGTTCGACCGGGTGGTCAGTGTCGGCATGTTCGAACATGTCGGGCGCAAGAACTACCGCACGTTCATGGATGTGGCCCATCGCTGCCTGAAGGACGATGGCCTGTTTCTGCTGCATACCATTGGCAGCAATAACCGGTCCGGAGGCGCCGATCCCTGGATTGACAAGTACATCTTCCCCAATGGTGAATTGCCCTCACTGAGCCAGATCAGCGATGCCGTTGATCAACGGTTCGTGGTGGAAGACCTGCACAACTTCGGCGCCGACTATGACCGGACCCTGATGGCCTGGTACGACAACTTCAAGGTCGCCTGGCCACAGTTCCGGGAGCAGCTCGGCAAGCGCTTCTACCGGATGTGGGAGTATTACCTGCTGTCCTGTGCCGGGGCATTCCGGGCCCGGGACATCCAGCTGTGGCAGTGGGTGCTGTCAAAAAATGGCCTGGAAGGTGGGTATCGCCGGGTCAGTTGATCATCCGGCCTCAGGCCACATTCCCGGCGGCAACGCCGGACGCCCAGGCCCACTGGAAATTGTGGCCGCCCAGGTGTCCGGTGACATCCACCACTTCCCCGATGAAGTACAGGTTCGGCCGGTCCAGGACCGCCATGGTCTTTGACGAGAGCTGGCGGGTGTCGATGCCACCCAGGGTGACTTCCGCTGTGCGGTAACCCTCGGTGCCGGCGGGCTTGATGGTCCAGTCTCCCAGGGTGTTTGCCACCTGTTCGATATCGGCGTTCTTGTACCCCTGCAGCGGTCCGGTCCAGCCGTGGAGTTCGTTGAAGGCGCTGGCAAAGCGTTTCGGCAGGTACTCCGCCAGATACTGGGCGACCGTGGTGCGGGGTTTTTGCTTGCGCAGACCCATCAGGTCGTCCTCGATTCGTCGGGTCGGCAGCAGGTTAATGCTGATGTCATCCCCCGGAAACCAGTAACTGGAAATCTGCAGCATGGCCGGGCCACTCAGGCCCCGATGGGTGACCAGCATGGGTTCCCGGAAATGCTGGCGGTTGCATTCGGCATCCACCGGGCAACTGATCCCGGCCAGAGGTGCCAGCTGGGTTTTCAGCTCCGGCTGGAGCGTGAAAGGCACCAGGCCGGCACGGGTGGGGAGCACCTCCAGGCCGAATTGCCTGGCGACCTCGTACCCGAAGCCGGTGGCGCCCATGGTCGGAATCGAGAGCCCGCCGGTGGCAATCACCAGGGATTTGCAGGTCAGTGCGCCACTGCCGGTTTTCAGTCGATAGCCCGCATCTGTTTCGCTGACGGCAGTGACAGCGGTCTTCAGCCGGATTTCCGCCCCGGCCCATTCGCACTCGGTCAGTAGCATGTTCAGGATGTCCTTGGCACTGTCCTTGCAGAACAGCTGTCCCGGGGCTTTCTCCTCGTGCTCGATACCGTGGCGATCCACCAGCTCCAGGAAATCCTGGGGGGTATAGCGCTTCAGCGCCGATATGCAGTAGTGCGGGTTATCGGACAGGAAATTGGCCGGCGTGCTGTTCAGGTTGGTGAAATTGCAGCGGCCGCCGCCTGACATGAGGATCTTTTTGCCGGGCTTGTTGGCGTGGTCGATCACCAGTACCCGGCGCCCCCGGTAGCCCGCGGTGGCAGCGCACATGAGGCCGGCGGCACCGGCGCCGATGATGATAACGTCGTAATGGGATGCCGAGGATGCTGTCATTACTGCCCGCCGGTGTGAGTGAACGGCGGGCAGTATACCAGTCTCAGGGCAGGTGTACGGAACCTTCCATGTAGAACGCGGTCTGGCCGGCGATATCGATCCGGTCACCTTTCAGCTCACAGCGCAGGAGGCCGCCCCGGGCTGACAGCTGTCTTGCCTCAAGGGACGATTTGCCCAGCTGGTTTGCCCAGTAGGGCACCAGCACACTGTGGATGGAGCCGGTCACCGGGTCCTCGTCGATGCCCGCGCCGGGGGCAAAATAGCGGCTGACAAAGTCGCAGTCCTCGCCCCGGGCGGTGACGATCAGCCCCTGGTTGCCTAGAGTCTTGAGCTTGCGGAGATCCGGCTCGGCTGACCGGACCGCCGCTTCGTTTTCCAGCACCACCATGTAGTTGGTGTCGTTGGGCACGTAGAAGGCGGTCTCCGGAGCGCCCTCAAGGGCTTCATGGATAATCGCGGGTGTCTGGCGCTCCTCGAAGGCCAGGTTGGGAAAGTCGAGCACCAGCCAGTCATTGTCCCTGCGAACACCCAGATGACCGCTCCTGGACTGCAGGGTGATCTTCTCTCCAGCCCAGTCCAGCTTGTTGAAGATGACCCAGGCGCTGGCCAGCGTTGCATGGCCGCAAAGGGGCACCTCCACCGTGGGCGTGAACCAGCGGATGTGGAAGTCGGCCTCATCTGTCTCCGGCAGCCGGACCAGGAAGGCGGTTTCGGACAGGTTGTTCTCCATCGCCAGGGCCCGGAGGGTGTCATCCGGCAGCCATTGGTCCAGAGGCATGACGGCGGCCGGATTGCCGCCGAACACACGGTCGGTGAAAGCGTCGACCTGGAAGATTGGGTGCATCATCGGTTTGTCTCCTCGAGTGTGCGTCCAGCGTAATCATGGGCCTTGTATCTGGCAAACTGTTCCAGTTCGCCCTCGCTGTACAGGTGCACCTCAGGCGTGGGGCGGCCGAGTGTCAGAATCCAGTGCCCGTGGCTTGCCCGGTGGATGGTGAACCCGAGGTCTTCCAGCCATTTCCGGGTGACCTCCGGCCGGATAGTGCCCAGGGGCAGGGTGGGTGATGCGAGTCCCAGTAGATCCTTGCGGGTAGAGGCAGGGATGTCCGGGAGCAGGACAGGAACGGCTGAGTGCCGTGCAGGAACAGTGGCGGATCCCATGGTGAAACTCCTTCTTCAATGAGCTTGTCATCATTGTCCTGCTTCGCTGACAGGCATAACAGATTCAGTTAATCTGTTTTTGAATCGGTACAGATGAGTCTCACGCGAGTCTGTACCGGTTCATTTGCTGCCGATCTGTACTGCCCCATTGCCGGACAGGTCTGGTGCAATAACAAGGGAGATACAAGGCAGGAGGGAGACCGCATGGGCGTTCTATACAGCCAGGTGGCGGATCAGCTGCAGGCGCTGATCCAGGAAGGAGTGTACCGGGAAGGCGACCGGTTGCCCGGTGTACGGGTATTGAGCCGGCAGTTCGCGGTGTCGATTTCGACGGTATTGCAGGCCCACCAGACCCTGGAGGCACGGGGATACCTGGAAGCCCGGGAGCGTAGCGGCTATTTCGTGCGCCTGCCGGTCCAGGATGTGCCGGAGCCCAGGATGCCAAAGCACCGGAGCCGGCCGGTCCCGGTGACCGCACGGGAAATGACGCTGGATCTGTGTGCCGATGAGCAGAGACGCATGGTGCCACTGGCCACCGCGATTCCCCACCCTGATTACCTCCCTGTACGGCAGATCCAGCAGAGCACGCTGTGGGCGGCACGAAGGGGGCTGGAAACCCTGGATTACGCCTTCCCCGGCAAGGAATCGTTCCGCCGCCAGATTGCCCAGCGCATGGCCGCCATCGGCGTGCCGGTGACGCCGGACGAGATCCTGGCAACCAACGGCGCGCAGGAAGCCATCATTCTGGCCCTGCGGGCGGTGACCCAGCCCGGCGATATCGTGGCGGTGGAGTCGCCGTCATTCCCCGGCATTCTCCAGGCTCTGGAAGTGGTGGGCTTGCGGGTGATAGAAATTCCCACCCACCCCTCGGAAGGTCTGAGCCTGGAGGGACTCGAACTGGCCCTGGAACAGTGGCCCCTGAAAGC
Source organism: Marinobacter szutsaonensis (assembly GCF_039523335.1). Lineage (NCBI taxonomy): Bacteria > Pseudomonadati > Pseudomonadota > Gammaproteobacteria > Pseudomonadales > Marinobacteraceae > Marinobacter > Marinobacter szutsaonensis. Next base: position 437,913 of record NZ_BAAAFC010000002.1, read on the forward strand.
CTGTGTGGTGGTGACCAATCACAGCAATCCCATGGGGGCGCGCATGTCCGATGAGCGCAAGAAACAGCTGGTGTCCATGCTGGCGGCGGCCGACGTGCCCCTGATCGAGGATGATATCTACGGCGACCTGTACCACACCGGTGAGCGGCCCCGGCCGGCCAAGGCCTTCGACCGGGCTGACAACGTGATCTATTGCAGTTCCTTTTCCAAGACCATTTCCCCGGGCCTGCGCCTGGGCTGGATGATCCCCGGCCGTCACATGGCCAGCGCCCGCCAGCACAAGTATTTCGTCAACCTGGCGACCTCCTCCATTCCCCAGCTGGCGGTCGCCCACTTTCTGGAGCAGGGCGGCTATGACCGGTACCTGCGGTCAGCGCGGCAGCACTACCGGGAAGCGACCGAGCGCATGCGATCGGCGGTGGCCCGGTCATTCCCGGAAGGTACCGCGGTGAGCCGGCCCCAGGGCGGGTTTGTGCTCTGGGTACAACTACCGGAGGGGGTATCGGGCACGGAGGTCTACCAGCGGGCACGGGCGGAAAACATCAACGTGGCGCCCGGGCTGATGTTCTCCACCACCAACAAGTTCGATAACTGCCTCCGCCTGAATGGTGGAAACCCCTGGACCGGAACCATCGAAAAGGCTGTCGCCAGGCTCGGTGCGCTGGTCCACGAGGAGATGGGACGCTAACTGTCGCGGCGAAGATCCAGGGGATCAACCAGCCCCGCTGCAATGGCGATGCCGGTCACGTCCGGAAGCCGTTCGGCGCCCAGGCGTTTCATGACCCGGGCCCGGTACAGGTCGATGGTCTTGACGCTGACTCCCAGCTGATCGGCAATCTCACGGCTGGTATAGCCCTGGGCCAGGGGCAGGAAAACGTCCCGTTCCCGGCGGGTGAGGGTGTCGATCAGTGCCTCGGTGCGGGCATTGCCGTGGAAGCGCTGGCCGCTCTGCCGCTCCTGCAGAGCCTGCTGGACACTGTCGAGCAGAAGCTGCTCGTTGAACGGCTTCTCGATGAAGTCGAATGCACCGGATTTGAAGGCCCGGACCACGATGGGCACGTCGGCATGGCCGGAGACAAAAATGATCGGCACCTCCAGTCCCCGTTTCTGCAGTTCTTCCTGGACGTTGAGGCCGCCAAGCCCGGGCATCCGCACATCCAGCACCACACAGCCGGCGTTGGTATGCCCTACCGCATCCAGAAATTTCCGGCCGTCGCTGTAGGCTTCGACGTTCAGTCCCACGGACTCGAGCAGCCATTGGGTCGACTCGAGCATGCCGGCGTCGTCGTCGACCACGTAGACGGTGGTGGGCGGGTTACTGGGTGATTCAGTCATTCCGGGAAATCTCCGTTGTTGCAGTCTTGTTCTTGTTTCCGCTGGCGGGGAAGCGGCACGTGAGGGTAAGGCCACCGGTCTTCGCCGGCCTGGCATCCAGGAAGCCGCCAAAGCCTTCGATAATGGAGCGGCTCATGGACAGGCCAAGGCCCAGACCCTGCGGCTTGCTGGTATAGAAGGGCTGGAACATCTGGCGAATTTCCTGCTCGCCCAGCCCGTCGCCCTGGTCGGTGACTTCAATCAGGGTCTCGTTGCAATCATTGATACAGGTGGTCAGGGTGATCTCGGCCGGGCTTCCCGGGTCCGTGCTCTCCGTTTTCCGGGATTCGACGGTGGCTTCGATCCCGTTACGGATGAGGTTGATCAGGACCTGCTCGAGCAACACGGGGTCGGCGGTGATCACCGGGGCAGCCTCGCACAGCCGCTCCCGGATCCTGACCCGGTTCTTGTCCGCCTCCCACTGGCACAGCCTGGCCACGTTGCCGACCACGTCATTGACGGAAATCGGGGCGGTTCGTTTCTGGCCCTTGCGCAGGAACGCCCGGAGTCGCTTGATCACTTCCGAGGCCCGGTTGGCGTGGTGAACAATCTTCTGCAGGCCATCGTCCACCCGGTCCAGGCATTCGGGGTTGCTTCGGGCGTTCTTCAGGTAGCGCTGGCTGGCACTGGCAAAGTTCACGATGGTGGCCAGTGGCTGGTTCATCTCGTGGGCGATGCTCGAGGCCAGTTCGCCCAGGGTTGCAAGGCGTGCGGCATGGGCCAGTTCGTCCGCCAGCCGCCGGTTGTTCTCCTCGGATTCCACCCTGGCGGTGATGTCCCGGGACACGCTGATGACTTCCACCACTGCGCCGGTGTAGGTCTCACGGATGGCACGGCTGGCGATCTCGAACCAGCGCTTGCTGCCGTCCCGGTGCAGGATTTCCAGGGTCATGGTGGCGTAGCCGTCGTCCCGCAGGCGGTTATGGGCTTCCACCAGCTGCTCGACCACGTGATCGCCCCGGAACACCTCTTCCAGTGGCTTGCCTCGAAGTTCCTCGGGCCAGTACCCCAGCAATCGCCAGGACGCCGGCGTTGCATCGATGAACCGACCGTCCGGGGCGTGGCGGGAGATCAGATCGGTGGTGTTCTCGGTAATCAGCCGGTACAGGCGGTTGGACTGCACGGCCTGCTCCCGGGTGCGAACTTCCTCGGTGGCATCCCGGCCCCGGAGCAGGACCAGGTTGCTGGTCTGGTCCGGTATCAATGTCCAGAGCAGGATATGGCCGGGTATCCGGGATTCGACATTTTCGATGGCCCGGTTCTGCTGCAGGGAGGAATGCACCAGGGCCTGCGTATTGACCGGGAGCAGATCCACCGCGCTTTCAAGGCCGGCACTGCTCACCAGGTCGATAGCGCTGCGACTGGCCTTCAGCAGGGCAGAGTGCCGATCAAGGACCAGACCGGGTTGCGGGTCGGCGTCCGGCAAACTAAATACCGTATCAGGGGGAAAATCGGTCATATCATCGCTGTTATAGTAATTGCACTATAATACCTTGGTGTAGTTTCTAGTATTTGTCCCATCAAATACCATTCTGACCAGCGTGAATTATAGCCAGATTAGCGATTTTCCTGAATACGCCATAAGAACAACAGAGCTCCAAGAGGAACCCGTTATGACCTCGATTTTTGACCAGGGCCTGGCGCCCGTCGATGCCAACTACGCCGTCCAGTCGCCGATTGATTTCATCGAGCGCACCGCGAGTGTTTATCCGGAATACCCGGCCATCATTCACGGCGCGATCCGTTACAACTGGGCACAAACCTACGAGCGCTGCCGTCGCCTGGCCTCGGCCCTGCAAGGTCGCGGGATCGGTCGTGGCGATACCGTCGCCGTGATGCTGCTGAACATCCCCGCGATGGTGGAATGCCACTTCGGCGTACCCATGATTGGCGCCGTGCTCAATACCCTGAACGTGCGCCTGGACGCCGACGCCATCGCCTTCATGCTTGAGCATGGAGAAGCCAAGGTGGTGATTGCCGACCGCGAGTTCGGTCAGGTCATCAAGGACGCTGTCCGTCACCTGGAGCACAAACCGCTGGTCATTGATGTGGATGACCCGGAATACGGTGAGGGCGTGCAGGTCAGCGATCTGGATTACGAGGCGTTCCTGCAGGAGGGTGACCCTCAGTTCCAGTGGAGCTTCCCTGAAAACGAGTGGGACGCGGTTTCCCTGAACTACACCTCCGGTACCACCGGCAACCCCAAGGGCGTGGTCTATCACCACCGCGGGGCTTACCTCAATGCCCTGGGTAACCAGGCCGTCTGGTCCATGGACATGCATCCGGTCTATCTGTGGACCCTGCCGATGTTCCACTGCAACGGTTGGTGTTTCCCCTGGACCGTTACCGCCATGGCCGGCACCCATGTTTGCCTGCGCCGGGTGGACCCGGAGAAGATCCTGCAGCTGATCCGCGATCACCAGGTCACCCACATGTGCGGCGCCCCGATCGTTCTGAACGCGCTGCTCAATGCGCCGGCAGCCGCCAAGGCCGGGATCGATCACGAGGTGAAATCCATGACCGCCGGTGCCGCACCCCCCGCCCAGGTGATCGGGGCGGTAGAAGAAATGGGCATCAAGGTGACCCACGTTTACGGCCTGACCGAAGTGTACGGCCCGGTAACTGTGTGTGCCTGGAAGTCCGAGTGGGATGAGCTGCCGCTGCATGACCGTGCCCGGAAAAAGGCACGCCAGGGCGTTCGCTACCATACCCTGGCCGGCACCATGGTCGGTGATCCCAACACCATGGAACCGGTGCCCAAAGACGGCAAGACCATCGGCGAGATCTTCCTGCGCGGCAACACCGTGATGAAGGGTTACCTGAAGAACCCGAGTGCCACCGAAGAGGCCTTCCGTGGTGGCTGGTTCCACACCGGTGACCTGGCGGTGTGGCACGAGGACGGTTACCTGGAAATCAAGGACCGGCTGAAAGACATCATCATCTCCGGGGGTGAGAACATCTCCACCATCGAGGTGGAAGATACCCTGTACCGCCATCCGGCCGTGCTGGAAGCGGCGGTGGTTGCCCGCCCGGACGAGAAGTGGGGCGAGACGCCCTGCGCGTTCATTACCCTGAAGCCGGAAGCCGGCGAGGTCAGCGAAGAAGACATTATCACCTTCTGCCGCGAGCATCTGGCCCGCTTCAAGGTACCGAAAACGGTCGTCTTCACGGAGCTGCCCAAGACCTCCACGGGCAAGATCCAGAAGTTCGTGCTGCGGGATCAGGCCAAAGAGCTGGACTGATCTGCTGACCGGCTGCGCCACCCCGGCGCAGCCGGTATGTCACCTCAAGAACAACACTAACAGGCACACGCCACGCGCGTGGGTCCGGAGACCCTTTTATGCAAATGTTCCACCGCAAGGACGGCGAAGAGCAGCCGTTCTGGCCCGCTGGCCCCTTCAAGATCCGGCTTCCGTTTGTCCATTACCGCTGGGAATTCGCGGAAATGGTCCAGGCCCTGATCATGTTCGTGGTCAGTCTGGCGATGATTCCCCTTCTTGAGAAGTACCTGGGCGTGCCCTACGACGTGGCGCTGGCCTACGTTGTCATCTGTGGTATCGGTTTCATGCTTCCGGCGCTTCTGGGGGTGCCGCTGGTACCGGGCTGGATTACTCCGGGTATTCCCGTGGTGCTGTTGTTCCTCGGCGATTATGAGCCGGGCCCCGAAGCCATTCAGGCGTTGTTTGCGCTGCAGTTCCTGGTGTTCATCATCTTCCTGGTGCTGGGAATTACCCGGCTGGGCAGCAAGCTGGTTGAGCTGATCCCCCGGTCCATGAAAGGCGGCATCATCATCGGTGCCGGTATTGCCGCCCTGATGGGCGAAATCGAGGCTGGCGGCCGCCTGGCGAACACCCCGATCTCGCTGATTATTGGTGGCCTGGTGTGCCTGTACCTGATGTTCTCCGTGTCCTTCAAGGGCTTTGTCGAGACCAACTCCATTGCCCGCAAGATTGCCAATTACGGTATGGTGCCGGGCATGGTCGTGGCCATCCTGGTGGGCTTCGTCACCGGCGAGTACGAGGTGCCCAATGTGGAGTGGGGCATTACCAAACCGGCGTTTGACCAGCTCTGGAACTACCTGCCGTTTGCGGTCGGTTTCCCGGATTCCAGTGTGTTCCTGTACGCCATCCCGACCGCTGTGATTGCCTACGTTATTGCTTTCGGTGACATCGTGGTGGGCCAGTCCCTGATGAACCGTGTCGATCACCTGCGCAAGGATGAGGACATCGACAACAGCATCGACCGTGTGCACCTGGTCACCGCGATTCGCAACGGCGGCCATGCGTTCTTCGCACCGTATCCCGGCCTGGCCGGCCCGATCTGGACCGCGGTGACGGCGACCATGGCGGAGCGCTACAAGTATGGCCGCAATGCCATGGACTCCATCTACAGCGGTGGTGGCACCTTCTGGATTACCGGTTTCATTGCCCTGTTCATCCTGCCGCTGGTGAGTTTCTTCCAGCCGGTACTGCCGATTGCACTGTCGCTGACTCTGCTGCTGACCGGTTACATCTGCCTGATGGTGGGCCTGGAGCAGCTCGAGAACAACACGGAGCGCGGCATCGCGGGCACCATGGGCGTGGTGCTGGCGGTCTATGGTGCAGGCTGGGGCCTGGCAACCGGCGCAGTGCTGTATTTCCTGATTGAGCGCACCCATATTCTCGGCTTCACGCCAGACCCGGAAGCACCGGGCGCTGAGCCGGTCAACGAGCACTGAAACTGATGCCGCCGCGTTCGGCGGCGGCATCAACCCCTGTGTGTCCTTGGGAGGCCTGAGCGCCTCCCTTTTTTTGTTGCTCGGGCAGCTTCAGTGCCCGTGCTTACCTGCTCCAGCCGCCCCGTGAACAGCTTCTACGTAATGGATGTAGTCAACGTAGTCGGTCACGAAGTGGCGCCCTTCCTTGACACTCTGATCGGCGCTGGCCAACGAGCTGTGGGCCTGGTCGTAGCGTTCCCGAATCCCGGTCTCTATTCTCCGGGTAATGTTTGCAATCAGCTGGTCAATCTCGCCGTTGCTGAGTGCTGCATCTGCAGCCTTCAATCCGGGGTCGATGTTCCCTGCCGGCTTGATCCCGGTAAAGGGTGCACCCTCGGAGGCACGATGAACCTTCACGAGTGTTGCAAAGAGGTGCTTGTCTGCAATTTTGCGTACCTTCTCGCTTTGGCCCCGGATGTCGCGGACATCGGCGAATACACGCCTGATCTCGGCCTCGTCCTCGGCGGGAACCCATTTCAGTAGTGGGGTAACATCACCGGCGTCGAGCGCTGCCCGGGCTTCGGTAATGACAGGGCCATCCATCGCATCGCAATGGGCCTGGGCATTACCTGCCAGCATGAGCCCCAGGAGGACGGCAGCACTTGCGGTAAAGGTGGCTTTTCGTAGTTTGGTTTTCATGGACGTTTCCTCGCGTATTGTTGACTAGGACAGGTTCCGATTTCGGTGGAACCTGAGAACCAGCTTAGGGAAAACGCCCCGGGGAATCGTTCGCAAACGTGAAGTCAGACCGGGAGAGCGGCAGGCGTAAAAGATAGATAAAACAACGTATTACAGGTTCTCGTTTGCGAGTGCGAAAAGTCGAACGCCATGGCTGCTCTCGCGATCAGGGTTGGGTGCTGTTGTTTTCGTTGCGAGCGTGCATGCGGCGGTAATTGCTGGGGGTCAGGCCAGTGTTGTTCTTGAAAGCCGTATTGAAAACGGACTTGGAATTAAAGCCGGAATCGTACATCACCTGCAGGATGCTGGAAGTGTCCGCAGGATCGGCAAGCCGGCGCTTCGCCTCCTGTACGCGGTAGCCACTGACAAATTCGAAGAAATTGCACCCGAACCCCTGGTTAATCGCTCGGGAGACCTCTCTGGGGTGGGCTCCGACTTTGTGAGCGAGCTGCTCCAGTGTGAGGTTCGAATGAAGATAGGGTTTCTCCTCTTCGATAAACTGTTCCAGTTTCTGTTTCAGGGTCTGATCAAACTCGGGAACTGTGGTGTCGTCCAGCAGGTTAGCCTGGTCGGCTGCCAGCCCTGTGAAAATAACCGGCTGTCGAAGTGCATTAACCATCAAGAAGTTGATGAACAGAAACCCGGTAACAGCGCCGGCCCCGGCCACCCACTCGGTTCCCGGCGCGCTCTTGAAGACATGGGCTGTCATGCAATAGAACATACTGACCGTCCAGGCTATTGCGTAGCCAATCAGAAGTAGTCTCAACCATGAGAGCTGTTTGTTTTCGATACTTGAAAAGACCTGTCGGAGGCTGAGGCCGAAGCGGTTGATGGTGCGAATGGTGGCGTACAGGTACCCGAGGAAAACAGCGTGAATGGCGACAGCGAGCAGAGGCGAGGTCAACACGCCCGGATGATCGCGCTCGTTCAGAATGCGGAGTTTTTCACCGGTTGGCTGCAAATAGTACTCGACCAGGAAAATGGCACCGACGACCCAGAACAGTAGGGTGTGGACGAGATGCTCCTTACGCAGACGGAAATCCTGATACATCAGAGCCCGGGCGTATAAAAAGAGCGTGCCCGCCTGCAATAGCCCGACAAGGGTGCCGAGGTACGCCAGGTTGGGATGTAAAAGCGCCAGTCCGCTGCTGTAGAGAAAAATCTCTCCAAGCCCGGCCGCGAAGAAAACCAGTGTCGCCACAAGAAGCTGGTTGCTTACCAGTCGACTATTGGGTGGCAGCAACAAGAATACGGCCAGGCTCAGCGCCTGAATAATGCTGGTCAGCAGAATGAGGTCGGTCAAGGTCAGGTACACGGGCCAGGATTCCTGCCGGCATGGGGCACATTGATTTCTACCTCAAAACCATCCGCCCGTCCGGTTGCCGGCGAACGCAAATGCAGGGTCATACCAGCACCGGAAGCAATGGCATCGGCTATGGCGAGCCCCAGGCCGGAGCCGGCTGCCTTGGTGTCGTGGCGGGAAAACCGATTTCGTAGCACGGCCAGTTGGCCAGGTGGCACGATGTCGCCTCCGTTGCAGACTCTCACTCTGCCATCGTCGGTCATGATGACGTCGACGGGCTGTTGCACGGAGCCGTGTTTCAGCGCGTTTTCGATCAGGTTGCGGGCCAGAATGGCAAAAGCATCCGGGTCGAGGAGGGAGTTCACCTCATGGTCCGGCACCGTCAGGCGAATCCGGCCAGGCGCCAGAGTTTCAAAGTCGCGGCTGATCATGGCGAGTATCGGCACAAGGTCATGCGGTTGTTGTGAGAGGGCGCCTCCGCCTTCGGCCTTCGCGAGCTCAAGCAGCTTGCCGGTCAATGTGGACAGGCCGCGCAATGCCTGTTCAACCTCAACCACATTCTTTTTCAGGTGCTGATCCTCAAGCTGGGTTTTGAGTCGTTGTACCTTGGCCAAAGCCGTGGCCAGAGGGGTGCGCAATTCGTGAGCGCTGTTGGCGGTGAAACTCCGTTCTGCGTCAAGCGCGCGGTTCAGCCGCTCCAGCAGCCGGTTGACGGCAACCGCTGTCGGTTCGAATTCTTCGGGCAGCCGGTCTTTGTTCACGGGTGACAGGTCGCTGGCTCCCCGGGCTTCAATCGAGTGCTGGAATTCGATCACCGGGCGTAAGGAGAGCCGGACAACCCACCAGATTCCGAACAGACTGACCGGAATCAGGAAAAACAGCGGTACCAGCAAAGCGATACCAGCTTCCAGAGCGGCCTCGCGCCGGTGGGCCAAAGGTTCGGCGACTTCGATGTAGAGGGTGTCGCTGACCGCCGACGCCCCATAAATCCGGTGCGTGGATGTGTTGGTGAAGCCTTCGCGGGGCAATGCTGCAAATATACCGGGGTCGGCGTCGTGGGACTGGAGCAGGAGGTTGCCCTGGCGGTCCCTGACCACATAGGTGAGGTATTCGTCATGCTCTTTCAGAGCAGGGGCAGTCCGGTTTCCGGTATTGCTTTCCCGATTCAGGATGTCGGTAACGGCCAGCGGAAGAATGCGTTGGGCCGTTTCCTCAAGAGCGCTGTCGAATACTTCGTTCATTTCGTGCTGCGCCACCAACCCGGACGCGGCAACGCCCAGCAGCCACAGGAGAGTGGCTCCCAGGGTGAGTCCAATACCCAGGCGTTTTTGCAGGCTGCTGTTACGACTCATGGGTTTCCAGGCGGTAGCCCATGCCCCGTACCGTTACGATGGCGTCGCGCCCCAGCTTTTTTCTCAAGCGGCTGACATAAACTTCAATGGTGTTGCTCTCGATTTCCGCCCCGAAGGCATACAGCCGGTCCTCCAGTTGCTGCCTCGAGAGCAGCATTCCGGGACGCTGGATGAAGCCCTCGAACAGGGCCCACTCGCGGGCCGTCAGTTCCACCGGCTGACCATTGCACTGGATACGATGATCGCGAAGGTCCACCTCCAGGTTACCCACCTGTATCAGCGGATTGGGGTTGCCCCTGTAACGACGGGCGACGGCAGCCACACGGGCGGACAGTTCGGACAGATCAAAGGGTTTTATCAGATAGTCGTCGGCACCGGCATTCAGCCCCTCAATGCGGTCAGATACCTGGTCCCTGGCCGTAAGAATAATCACCGGGGTGCTATTTCCGCTGGATCTGATGGTTTTCAGAAAATCCAGACCATGGCCATCCGGCAGCATCAGGTCGAGAAGGATCAGGTCGTAGGTGGTGGTTCGGAAGCTGGTTTCAGCAAATCTCAGTGACTGCACCCAGTCCACGGCATGGCCATCTTCGGTGATCTGATCCCGCACGGCCTCGCCCAGGCCCACAGTATCCTCCACCAGCAATATTCGCATAGCTCACCTTTGATGCGATTTGTGAAAAAGATACTACAGCCTGAACCTGACAACAGCCTTAAAAGTCAAGGATCGGCCCTCTTATCTGATCCGCTTCAGCTGGCGTTCAGGCCAGTGTCAGCTTTGCGCCCCAGAATAGATGTTGTGGATTCAACAGGAGACATCCCATGAAAACCAAACCTGTGATTATCAGCCTCGCGCTACTGTGCCTCAGTGCACTGGTGCTGGCGGACGATGATTGTGATGATCCGATGACTGACTGGCAGCCACGGGAGCAGCTGCGTCAGAAACTGGAGGCGGAAGGCTGGACGGTTTACCGCATCAAGGTCGATGACGGTTGTTATGAAGTGAAGGGTATGGCCCCGGAAGGTTTTAGTGCCGAGGCATCGTTTGCACCGGCTACTTTCGAGCTGATGGATCTGGAGCGGGAAGACGATGACGACGAAGACGACGATGACGATAACAGAGATGACCGAGGTGACGGCCAGGCCCGGGACAAGGCTCAAACCGATCGTCCGGTTCCCGGTAATGGCATCGTCAAGGGGCGCCCGACAGTGACCGTGGAATAACCCAGCCACTGTTTTATCCGCTGTTTCTGCAATTCAACGTGATGCCGGAAGTACGGTATGGAGAGGTACGGTATGAAAAAGATTCTTCTTGCTCTGGGCCTGGCTGTCTCAGTCGCTTTGCCCGCTCTTGCTCAGGCTCGTGAAGTGACCTTCACAACCGAGTTACTCGATTACGGCGGAGATGGCGCCTACATGGCCCTCTACCTTACGGATTCGTCCGGGGCGTACCGGGGGACTCTCTGGGTCGCCGGCAAAAAGTCCAAGTACTACAAGCATCTGAGCGGCTGGGCCCGTGGCAGCAGGTTGGACCCTGCGGAATACGACGGGCTGACGGGAGCCAGCATCACCAGCGGCCGGACCCTGAAAATCACGCTTGATCTTGATGACGCATTGATTGACAGCGGCCATGAAGTTCGTGTCGACACTGCGGTTGAGGATATGCGGGACAACCGGGCCGATGTTGCGGTACCGCTGACCACCGAGGGCGCGGGCAAGCCGGTCTCCGGGCGGGGTTACGTTCGCTCGTTCCGCTACGATTTTTAATGGTTAGCCAGGAGCAAGTTTGATGTTGCGTAAATTGCACGGTCTGCCCGGTCTGTTTGCGGTGGTGTTTCTGGCGACACTGGCTGTTACCGGTTCAATCCTGGCCCTCGCGCCGGCGTTGGACCGAGCCGGTGCAGAGGTTCCGCCGGCCGGTGAGGTCAGCGTTGCCCAGCTGGCAGGACGGGTAGTGGCAAACTACCCGGGTACTGAACAGATTGTGCGTGACCTTTCCGGCCAGGTAGTCGTTTACTACAGCCGGGATGGCCAGGCCGGGGCCGATCTGGTCAACCCGGTGACTGGCGAGCGTCTGGGGGCTTACCAGCCATCCGCGTTCTTTATCTGGATCAGGGACCTGCACCGCTCGTTCCTGCTGGATACACCAGGCCGGATGGTGGCCGGCATCTCGGCCGCATTGATGTTGTTTGTCTGCCTGTCGGGCATGGTTTTGCTGGCCCGCAGGAGTGGTGGCTGGAGAGCATTGACCCGGCCATTGGCTGGCACCGGCAGTAAACGGGTTCACGCCGAATTGGCCCGGTTGGCGGTTTTGGGGCTGTTGTTGTCGGCACTGACCGGCAGCTTCCTGTCGGCCCAGCGATTCGGCCTGCTACCCGAGGTCTCCGACCCCGGGCCAGGCTTCCCGGCCGAGGTTTCCGGCGGCCAACCGCGTCCGGTGGACCGGCTTCAGGCACTGTCAGAAGTTGATCTTAACGATCTCCGGGAGCTCGTGTTTCCCTATCCTGATGAGCCTCAGGACGTGTACTCCCTGACCACCACTGGGGGCTCCGGATTCGTTGATCAGGCTACCGGCGAGCTGCTGCAGTTCCAGCCCCGGTCCACTGGCAGCGTGGTCCAGCAATGGATCATGAGGTTGCATACCGGAGAGGGCCTGTGGTGGTTGGGCCTGATACTCGGAGTGGCTGCGCTTGCCGTGCCGGTGCTGTCGGTGACTGGAGCTATCATCTGGTGGCAGCGACGGCGGTCGTCGGTACAGACCCAGGACAATGCCCCTTCCGCCGAGGCCGATGTAATTGTTCTGGTAGGGTCAGAGGGTGGTGCTACCTGGGGCTTTGCCCGGGCGTTGCAGGCCGGGCTGACCAAGGCGGGATTTCGGGTGCATTGCGCGGAGATGAACGCACTGGCGCATTCTTATCCAAGGGCCGCCATGATGTTCGTACTGACCTCCACCTACGGTGATGGTGATGCGCCAGCCTCTGCCCGGCAGTTTATGACCCGGATTCGCGACTTCAGGGCCGGAAGTGCGCTGAAATATGCCGTACTGGGGTTTGGTGACCGGCAGTTCCCGAATTTCTGCCGGTTTGCTCTGGAGGTAGATGAAGCGCTCGCCGGCAAGGAGCTGAGCCGGATACAGCCCGTTGAGCTGATTGACCGCTGCTCCGCTGCCCGGTTCAGCGAGTGGGGTGACCGGCTTGGCCTTGCCATCGGGACTCCGCTTTCCCTGAGCCATGACCCGGTCCCACCGCGCACCTTCCGGCTGGAGCTTGCGCAACGTGTGGATTACGGGCTCGCTGTGCAGGCGCCGACCAGCATCCTGCGTTTCCGGCTGGCAGACACGGGGCAGGGATGGCGGTCCCGGTTTTTCCGGTCTCGCCGCCATAGCCTGCCAGCGTTCGAGGCGGGCGACCTGCTTGGCATCCTGCCACCACAAGGGCAGGATGCGCGGTTTTACTCATTGGCTTCGTCGGCCAGTGACGGTGTGTTTGAGATCTGCGTTCGCAAACAGCCCGGTGGCCTTTGCTCCGGTTACCTGCATGGCCTGAAACCGGGTGACAGTGTTGAGGCCTTCATTCGACAGAATCCGGGGTTTCGCCCGGCCACTGGCACAGTGCCCGTCATTCTCATTGGCGCCGGTGCGGGGATCGGCCCGCTGACCGGATTTATCCGGAAAAATACCGCCCGCAACCCCATGTACCTGTACTGGGGCGGGCGAAGTGCGAATTCGGACTTTCTCTATCAACCGGAACTGGGGCACTACCTGGAGGATCGTCGACTAACAGGGCTGAGTACCGCGTTCTCAAGATCCGATGAAAGGGCCTACGTGCAGGACAGGCTCCGGCAGGATGAGAGAGCCTTGCGCAAGTTGGTCGAAACCGGTGCCCAGATTCTCGTGTGTGGCGGCAGGGACATGGCTGCAGGGGTGAAACAGGTTTTCGAAGAGATTCTTCAACCCTTGAGGCTGGAGGTGGATGATTTGAGAGTACAGGGGCGTTATCTGGAGGATGTCTACTGAATCGGGTCTGGCCTTGATCCCGGCTCTCCATGAGCTATTCACGCACGATAATGGCGCTGAACATTGACAATTTGTCATATCGTGACAAATTGTCTCATTTATCCCGTCGTTGTCTTTCCGGCAGAATCCGGGGGAGGTTAAACTGGCTCTACCGGTTAGAAAGTAGACGAAGCTCAACGCGGTGATAACAATAACCTGACGACAGGAGGCCACCATGTCAGTCAGCTCGACCCCGGAAGGGGTGTCTGTCGCACCCCGGCACATCCATTTCGATGTCAGCGAGGACCTGAAATCCTTCTGGCATGGCAACGACGCCTTCCGCACCGCCTTTTTCAATGCGTTGTCGCTCCAGTTTCCCGATGGCGAGCAACAGTTCATCAATGCGGTGCGCCTGTATCGGGACCGGATTGACGATCCCAAGCTCAAGCAGGAGATCCGGGGCTTTATCGGCCAGGAGGCCCTGCACAGCCGCGAGCACAAGAGCTACAACGAGGCACTGAAGGCCCGGGGCTATGACATTGACGCAATTGACCGGCGCTTCCTGACGCATATGGAGTGGGTCGGCAAGTTGCCCCCGAGCCGGCAGCTGGCGGGCACCTGTGGTGCCGAGCACTACACGGCGGTCCTGGCCAACGCGATCCTGAAGAATCCGGAGTGGATGGAAGGGGCCACGCCTGCCATGAAGCAGCTCTGGCGCTGGCATGCCATCGAGGAAACCGAGCACAAGTCCGTTGCATTCGATGTCTATCGGGCCTGCGTGGGGAATGAGCGGCTGCGCCGGACCGTATTCCTGTTCGTGACCTGGAATTTCTGCAAGTACACTTTCCTGAATACCTGCAGCCTGCTGCGCACCGACGGCAAGCTCTGGAGTGTCCGGACCTGGCTGGGCGGGCTGAATTTCCTTTGGGGCAAGCCCGGAGTCATCCGCCAGTGCCTGCCGGAGTTCCTGGCCTACCTGCGCAAGGACTTCCACCCCTGGCAACAGGACAACCGGCGGCTGCTGGCCGAGAACCTGCGTGAGCTGGAAGGTCTGGATGCACCGAATTGAGCGGGTGCTGAAATTCCGCCCCGCTTATGTAAAACTTGGCGACTCAAAATAACGATAAAATAAAGGGCGTCCCCGTCGAGGAATCGTCCGCAGCTGGAGAGTCTCACCATGCGAGTAGGTTTGATCGTCGATTCCGCGTGTGATCTGCCCTATGAGTTCAGTCGCAAGCACGACCTCTTTATCCTCCCCGTGACCGCTGTCATCGACGGCCAGACCTACATCGACGAACACGACCCGGTACGCACCCAGGAGTTTTACCAGAGCGGACTGCTGCAGAAGGGCCACCATGCCGAGACCCAGGCCTTCACCGAAGAACAGATCCATGACCTGTTCATGGAGAAAATCGTCACTCAATTCGACGTCGCCATCTGTGAAACCGTCACCCGCAGCCGCAGCCTGATCTTCGAGAACGCCACCAAGGCAATGAACAGCGTGCTGGCCAACTACGACAAGGCTCGGGCGGCCGCCGGCCGGGACGGCAAGTTCTCCATGCGGGTGATCGACAGCAAACAGATTTTTGCCGGCCAGGGGCTGCTTGCCGCTCATACCCTGAGATTGATCGGTCAGAAACTGCCCAAGAACGCCCTGCGCCATGAGGTGGAGTCTTTCACCGACAAGATCTACACCTGCGTCATCCCCAGGGATCTGCACTACATCCGCGAGCGCGCCCGTCGCCGCGGCGACAAAAGCATTTCTGCCCTTGTTGCTTTCCTGGGCAAGGCACTCAACATCACGCCGGTGATTTTCGGGCAGGGCGCCGAGGGCCAACCGGTGGCGAAAACCCGGAACTTTGACGTGGCCGTGGAGAAGGTCATGAACTACGCGGCGGCGCGGGTCGATGCTGGTCTGCTGACGCCTTACGTCAGCCTCTCCTGCGGGCTGACCTGGACCGAAATTGAAGACCTGCCCGGCCTGAACCGGTTGCGGGATGCCTGTGAGCGCAACGGCGTGGAGTTGCTGCTGTCCCAGATGGGGATCACCAGCAGTATCTACGTCGGTCCGGGCAGCCTGTGTCTCGCCCTGGCGGCAGACCCCCATACCTTCAACGATTTCCAGTAACTGCGGGCACGGTTCTGTCGATGCTTCCTCAGCTGCTTGGCCTGTCCGCATCCGTGATTCCGTAGTTTGGGCAAACCCCCGGAGGCTCGCTTCGTGTTAGCCTCGGGGTTGCTGTTTTCATCGCCCACAAGGATTGAACCTATCATGACCAAGTCCGCTGGCACTCTGGCCGAAAGGCTGTACGAAGAGCATGTCCGCCATGAGATGGCTGCCCTGAAGGGGGCCAAACTGAAGAAATTCCTCGAGCGGGAGCTGGACGAGCTGCTGGACCATGCCGGACGGATCACCCTGAACCGGGTAGCCAGCATTGATCAGGTGATGGGCGTGATCGAGCGCGTCGTCGTCGACATGGAACTGGATGCAGGCATCCCCGAGCTGGCGGCCGAGATGGCGACGGAGGTCATGAACTCGCCGGTCCAGGCCGAAACCACGCTGGGGGAAATCATCTCCCGGGAGCAGGCCACCGGATTCCTGGAGGAGGCTCTTGAGCTGCGCCAGCAGCGGGAACGGGTCATCAGCGAGATCATGGCCCATCCTGTCTACCAGGAACTGGTGTCCAATGTGGTCTATCACGGGCTGGTCAACTACCTGTACGAAGACAACCTGATTGCCCGCTCCGTGCCCGGGGTGGGCTCCATGATGAAGTTTGGCAAGAAGGTGGCCAACCGGGCGGTGCCTGGCCTGGACGAGACCTTTGAACGGCGCATCAAGGCCTGGCTCGCGGACAGCCTGCCCGGCCTGATCGCCCGCAGCGAGGCGTTCTTGCATCGGGCGCTCAGTGATGACGAACTGCGGGATAGCGTGATGGCCGCCTGGGTGGCGGTAGAAGACAAGACCATCGCCGAACTCCGTGAAGGGCTGGGGGATGTCGAGTTGCAGGAGTTCGTGGTCCTTGGCTATGAATTCTGGTTGCAGTTCCGCAAGACCGGGTACTTTGAAGGCTGTGCCCGGGCCGTGGTGGAGCACCTGTTTGCGAAATATGGCGACCGGCCGGTGACAGACCTGCTGAATGATGTGGGGGTGACCCGCGAGGTGATTCGCACCGAAATTGAGGCCTACGGGATTCCGGTTATGGACGTCCTGCGGGAAGAGGGCTATCTTGAGGCCCTTGTCCGGCGCAGACTTTCCTCGTTCTATCGTTCTGCGGCGGCGAAGAAACTGCTGGCCGGGGAGGAGTAGCGACAAGCCCCGGTAAATTGGGGGTAGCGTGTTTCCTGACCTGATCTGGACCTATCTGATTGCTATAACCTTGCTGACCATCACGCCGGGCGTGGACACCTTGCTGGTGTTGCGCAATACCGGGCGGGGTGGCCTGAAAGACGGTTGTGTCACCAGCGTGGGTATCTGTAGCGGGCTGTTCATCCACGCCACACTCTCCGCGCTGGGTATCTCCATTCTTCTGGTCGAGACGGCGTGGGCTTTCAACGCGCTGAAGTGGCTCGGTGCCCTGTACCTGGTGTGGCTTGGCATCGGTTCGCTACGCCAGGCCTTCCGGGGCAGGGTGGAAACCGCTCCGGTCCAGGTCCGGGAGGCGCGGGGTGCCAGTATGCGCGTCTCGTTGCGGGAAGGGTTGCTCTCGAACGTCCTGAACCCCAAGACCGCGTTGTTCTATATGGCGTTGCTTCCCCAGTTCGTGGATCCGGCGGGTAACGCCTTCCAGCAGTCGCTGGTCTTGGCTGCCCTGCATTTCGTCCTGGCCATGGTGTGGCAATGCGGGCTGGCCTGGATTGTGGCCACCTTTCGTCATCTCCGCGCCAGTGCGCGGCTGAGCCGGGCACTCAATACCCTCACTGGCGGGTTTTTCGTGGCCATGGGCGCAAAGCTCGCAACCACCTGAGCAGGGCGTGAGCGAGCGGCCAAAAAAAAGGGAAGCCTCGGCTTCCCTTTTTTCGATCCGTAACCGGAACTCAGCGCTCCAGATACTGCAGTTTGTCGGGCTTGCCGTCCCATTCCTCAGCGTCCGGCAGAGGATCTTTCTTCTCGGTGATGTTCGGCCACTTGGCGGCCAGCTCGGCGTTGATTTCCACGAACTGGACCTGATCCGCCGGAAGCTCGTCCTCGGAAAAGATCGCTTCGGCCGGGCACTCGGGCTCACACAGTGCGCAGTCGATGCACTCGTCCGGATCGATCACCAGAAAGTTCGGGCCTTCATAGAAGCAGTCCACGGGGCAGACTTCCACGCAGTCCGTGTATTTGCACTTGATGCAGTTATCAGTAACGATAAAAGCCATAGTCAGATCCCTGGTCGTAGAGTGTTCAGTCTCATCAGGAGCCGGATAGTGCGAGCCCCTACCTTATAATTTAGTGCGCGATATTGTAGGGAGCGGTCCCTGAAGGGGCAAGCCTTCGCCTGCTATATCCTTATTACATAGGTCATTTCCGCGCAATTTTCCTGTCATTTATTGATTAAATCCCGCAGCTCGTAAAGCCGGTTCAGGGCCTCTCGCGGTGTCAGGTCATCGAGGTCCAGCTTCTTGAGTGCTTCTTCCACGGCGCTGGGCTCGAGGCTGGCAAACATATCCCCCTGGAGAACCGGTTCGCTCACCGTCTGCCTGGCGCCGGCCTGGCTCCCGGAATGGCCGGACTCGGGCTGCTCCGGTACCTGGTCAGTCACCGGGGCACTGGGTGTTGCGCTGCCCTCGAGATGGGTCAGCTGCGCCTTGGCATTGCGAATGACATCCTGGGGCACACCCGCCAGTTGGGCGACCTGCAGGCCGTAGCTCTGGCTGGCGGGGCCATCGTGAACGTTGTGCAGGAACACGATACTGTCGTCGTGCTCGGTCGCCGTCAGATGCACGTTGACCGCGTGCTCCAGATCATCGGCCAGCTGGGTCAGTTCGAAGTAGTGGGTTGCGAACAGGGTATAGCAGCGGATGTTCTTCGCCAGATGCTCTGCGGTGGCCCAGGCCAGGGAGAGGCCGTCAAAGGTGCTGGTGCCCCGGCCCACTTCGTCCATCAGCACCAGGCTGTGCTCGGTGGCGTTGTGCAGGATGTTGGCGGTTTCGGTCATCTCCACCATGAAAGTAGAGCGGCCACCGGCAATGTCATCGGAGGAGCCCATGCGGGTGAAAATGCGATCCACCGGTCCGAGCACCGCCCGGTTGGCGGGTACGAAGCTGCCGGTGTAGGCGAGCAGGGCAATCAGGGCTGCCTGGCGCATGTAGGTGGACTTACCGCCCATGTTCGGGCCGGTAATGACCAGCATGCGGCGCCTGGTGTCCATCAGCAGGTCGTTGGGCACAAACGGCTCGTCAAGGAGCTGTTCGACCACCGGGTGCCGGCCTTCCTCGATGTCGAACCCCGGCTGGTCGGTGAATTCCGGCGCGGCAAAACGCAGGGAGGTTGCCCGTTCGGCAAAATTGCTCAGCACATCCAGCTCAGACAGGGCCTGGGCGGCATCCTGCAGGGGTGCTAGTTGCTCGGCGACGCTTTCGAGCACCTCATCGTAGAGCGCCTTTTCCCGGGCCAGTGCCCGGCTCTTGGCACTCAGGGCCTTATCCTCGAATTCCTTCAGTTCAGGGGTGATGAAACGCTCGGCGTTTTTCAGGGTCTGCCGGCGGATGTAATCTGCCGGGGCCTGGTCCGATTGCGCCCGGCTGATCTCGATGTAGTAACCATGCACCCGGTTGTAACCCACCTTCAGGGTGCTGATGCCGGTGCGTTCCTTCTCCCGGGTCTCCACATCCAGCAGGTACTGGCCTGCGTTCTCGCTGATGTTGCGAAGCTCATCCAGCTCCTCATCAAAGCCCTCCCGGATGACGCCGCCATCGCGGATCACCACCGGCGGGTTGTCGATGACGGCCCGTTCCAGCAGGTCGGCCAGCTCCGGATACTCACCGATGGTGGTGGCCAGCTTGACCACGTGGTGGGAATTCACCGGTTTCAGGGCGTTCTGGAGGTCCGGCAGGGTCTGGAAAGCATCCCGGAGCCTGGCCAGGTCCCTCGGGCGTGCCGATCGCAGTGCCACCCGGGCCAGAACCCGTTCAATGTCGCCCACCTGTTTGAGCAGGTCATGCACCGGTTCGTAATGGAATCCGTCCAGCAGTGCGGAAACCGCCTGTTGGCGCTGGCGGACGACGTCCACGTCCCGCAGCGGGCGGTTCAGCCAGCGGCGCAGTTCGCGGCCGCCCATGGCGGTGGCGGTGCGGTCCATGACCCAGGCCAGGGTATGCTGGTGGCCGCCCATGAGGTTGGTGTCGATTTCCAGGTTGCGGCGGCTGGTGGCATCGAGGATCACCGCCTCTTCCCGGCGCTCCCGGGTCAGCTTGCGGATATGGGGCAGGGCGGTGCGTTGGGTTTCCTTCGCGTACTGCAACAGGCAGCCGGCGGCGCAGATGGCCAGGTGCAGGTCTTCGCAGCCGAAACCGGTGAGGTCGCGCACCTGTAGCTGCTGGGTAATCACCCGGTGGGCGGTGTCGCCCTCGAACAGCCAGGGGCCCTGGCGACGGATGCCGGTGAACCCTTCGAGGATCTCGCCGTAGGGAAAGTCCTCGCTGATCAGGATTTCCGCCGGGCGCAGGCGCTGCAGTTCGCCCTGGAGTGCCTCCAGCCCGTCCAGTTCCGAGACCGCAAAACGCCCGCTGGAAATATCCAGGGAAGCAAATCCGAACTGTTCCCGGTGGCTGTAGATGGCTGCCAGCAGGTTATCGCGCCGGTCCTCGAGAAAGGCATCGTCACTCAGGGTGCCGGGTGTGACGATCCGCACCACCTGCCGCTCCACCGGTCCCTTGCTGGTCGCCGGGTCGCCAATCTGTTCGCAAATGGCGATGGATTGACCCGCCCGGACCAGACGGGCAATGTAACTCTCGGCGGAATGATACGGCACACCGGCCATGGGAATCGGGTTGCCACCGGATTGGCCGCGGGCGGTCAGGGTTATGTCCAGGAATTCTGCGGCCTTTCGGGCGTCTTCGTAGAACAGCTCGTAGAAATCCCCCATGCGGTAGAACACCAGCTCATTGGGATGCTCGCCCTTGATTTTCAGGTACTGCTGCATCATCGGGGTGTGCTTGGAGAGATCGGTCTGGGCTACTGACATGGATGGGTCCGGTTGCCTTGCTTTTGGATGAAGCCGTGAATTGTAAGAAAATAACGGCGGCGATGAAATGAAGGGTTTGTATCCCCATTGCAGGAAGGAGTGGATGATGGCGACGACTGATCAGGAGCTGGAGCGGGCCGGGGTTCGCCTGGGTAAACTGCTGCAGGAGCAGGGGCGTACCATTGCCACGGCAGAGAGCTGTACCGGCGGCTGGGTGGCCAAGGTACTCACCGATCGCGCGGGTTCCTCCGCCTATGTGATGGCCGGTCTGGTGACCTACAGCAACAGCGCCAAACAGACCCTGCTCGGGGTGTCGGCGGATACCCTGGAGCAGTATGGCGCTGTCAGTGAGCCGGTTGTCCGCCAGATGGTGGCCGGCGCGGTTCAGGTTGCCGGGGTGGATGTGGCCGTGGCGATCAGTGGTGTGGCAGGCCCCGGTGGTGGCAGTCCCGACAAGCCGGTGGGGACGGTCTGGTTTGCCTGGGGCAGCGGTCTGGACCAGGCCGAGGCCGTGGTCAAACACTTCGACGGTGACCGGGATGAGGTGCGCCGACAGTCGGTTTTGTTTGCATTGCAGGCAGTTACCGGCTTCCTTGAGGGGGCGTGACAATTTTCTTGATCAGGTTCACGGGATGAGGGGTTGGTCTCCCCGTTCGCTTGTGTTTTAATACTGTTCAAATATACAGGGAATCTACTGGATGAGCACAGTGGTTTCCCTTCCGGATTCCGCTGCCAATACCTTGGAAAGACCTGGCAGCCCAGTCGACAAGGGGTTTTGTACCGATGGAAGACAACCGCAAGAAAGCACTTAGCGCAGCACTGAGCCAGATTGAACGCCAGTTCGGCAAGGGCGCCGTCATGAAGATGGGGGATCAGCCCCGTGAAGCCATTCCTGCGGTGTCCACCGGCTCCCTGGGGCTGGACGTGGCTCTGGGTATTGGTGGTCTTCCTTACGGTCGAATCTGCGAGATCTACGGTCCGGAGAGTTCCGGTAAAACCACGCTCACCCTGCAGGTGATTGCTGAAGCCCAGAAGGCCGGCAAAACCTGTGCGTTTGTGGATGCCGAGCATGCCCTGGATCCGGTCTATGCCGAAAAGCTGGGTGTCAACGTCGACGACCTGCTGGTGTCCCAGCCGGACACCGGGGAACAGGCCCTGGAAATCGCAGACATGCTGGTTCGCTCCAACGCCGTTGATGTCATCATCGTTGACTCCGTAGCCGCCCTGACGCCGAAAGCGGAAATCGAAGGTGAAATGGGTGACAGCCACGTTGGTCTGCAGGCGCGACTGATGTCTCAGGCACTGCGTAAGCTGACCGGTAACGTCAAGCACGCCAACTGCCTGATGATCTTCATCAACCAGATCCGCATGAAGATCGGCGTCATGTTCGGTTCCCCGGAAACCACCACCGGTGGTAACGCACTGAAATTCTATTCCTCCGTGCGTCTGGACATCCGCCGCATTGGTTCAGTGAAAGAGGGCGACGAGGTGGTCGGTAACGAGACCCGCGTCAAGGTCGTGAAGAACAAGGTATCGCCGCCGTTCAAGCAGGCGGAGTTCCAGATCATGTACGGCAAGGGTATCTACCACATGGCCGAAGTGCTGGATATGGGTGTCAAGGAAGGCTTCGTGGACAAGTCAGGTGCCTGGTACTCCTACAACGGCGACAAGATTGGCCAGGGCAAGGCGAACGCCTGCAAGTTCCTGGAAGAGAACATGGATATCGCCAACGAGATCGAGGCCAAGGTTCGGGACAAGCTGATGCCCAAGCCGGAAAAGAAAGAAGCGGCCGCTGAAGCGCCGGCGGAAGCCAACGGAGAATTGCTCTAAGGTTCCGTTTGTCGGGGGAGGATGCCATGAAGCGACTGCTCATTGTTGCCCACGCGCCTTCCCCGAATACCCTCCGTCTGCGGGACGCTGTCAAGAACGGCGCTTGCCACGAAGACATCGAGGCGGTCGAGGTGGTGGTCAAACCACCGCTGGAGGCCGGTCCCGATGACATCCTCGCCTGTGACGCCATCATCCTGGGTACCACCGAAAACCTGGGCTACATGAGTGGCGCCCT
Source organism: Marinobacter szutsaonensis (assembly GCF_039523335.1). Lineage (NCBI taxonomy): Bacteria > Pseudomonadati > Pseudomonadota > Gammaproteobacteria > Pseudomonadales > Marinobacteraceae > Marinobacter > Marinobacter szutsaonensis. Next base: position 460,601 of record NZ_BAAAFC010000002.1, read on the forward strand.
GAAAGACTTTTTTGACCGCAGTTACTACCCCTGTCTCGAGAAGACCCAGGGCCTTCCCTTTGCCTATTACATTCGTGCAGGCCACGATGGTACCGGTACCAATCGCGCCATAGAGAGCATCACGACCGGCCTTCGCTGGAAACTCGTGCAGGATCCGCTGATCTGCCGCGGGGAATACCGGGATGAATTCGAGGAGCAGTGCCGGGAGCTGGGCATGTATGTGGCGGCCAGTCTGGATGCGGGGCTGATCTAGGGCGCTTGTCTGGCTAGCCGGCGAGACGGTTGTAGAAGCCCTCGATGCGGGACAGGGCGTTGTCCATGGCCCGGGAATAGCCTTTCTTGTTGAGGCAATAACTGAACTGCACGCTGACCCGGTAACCGGTCTGGAACGGCTGGCAATCCACCACCCGCGCGCCGACCCGGGACTCGCTGATGTATTTCCCCTGCAGGTCGAGAAACAGCCGCGCGCCCGGCGCCATCGGGCGAGGGCAAAGCACCGCCATGCCGTAGCGGTTGAGATCAAGACAGCTGACCGCGATGACATTCCTGCTTCGGCCAAAGAAGCCCCGCTCCTGCATACGTACCTTCAGGCACGAAGCCGGATAGCGGTCCTTGATTCTGCGATCGGCGGAATCATTCGTCATAACTGGGCATCCATTGCGATTCTTGTCTTGTGTCGGCCTGAACCATGGCCGGGTGGAGAAGTTTAGTGCCGGGATCGGCGGCTGAAAAATAACCAGATGTGGTTTTGTGCGGTGGTTAACAAAAGCCCTCGGAGCCTCAGCCGCTAAAACTTTGGCTGAAACGCGACATGGCGGCCTGCAGAATCTACAATGGGCGGCCAAAGAAAGACGATAAATCACCAACGCATTCTGACTGTTACAGGAACACACATTGAAGTCATTGCCTCTGCATCAGCTGTACAAGGCCTGCGTACTGAAAGACCTGCCATTCAAGACAACCCGGCAGCTGGAACCCCTGGCGGAGATTGTCGGCCAGAACCGGGCCCAGGAAGCCGTCCGGTTCGCACTGGCAATGCCCCATGGCGGCTACAACGTTTATGCGGTCGGGCGTAACGGTTTGGGTAAGCGCACCATGATGCTTCGCTACCTGGAGCATCATGTGGATACCGAGCAGCAGAGCCATGACTGGTGCTATGTCGCCAATTTCGAAGAGCCGCGGGTGCCGAAACTGTTGCAGTTGCCGGGCGGCAAGGGTACCCAGCTCAAGCAGGACATGGAAAAGCTGATGTCCCGTCTGGTCAAGGTCATTCCCCAGACCTTTGACAGTGACAGCTTTCTGGAACGCTCCGAACAGCTCAAGAATGAGTACGCGCAAAAGCAGGAAGAAGAACTCGAGAAAGTAGCCACCCAGGCCAAGCGCAAGAAGGTGCGCCTCACGGTCTCGACACCCGGTGGCTATCGTCTGGTGGCGATGAACGGTGAGGAGCCCCACACGGCCGAGACCTTCCAGGCGCTGACCCAGGAGCAGCGGGACAAGTTCGAGGATTCGATCAACAAGCTTGAGAAGAGACTGCGCCAGGCCCTGCGCAAGATTGCCGACTGGGAGCAGGAGTACGCCGAGAAGCAGCAGGCGCTGAACCAGGAGACCCTGGAGAGTATTTCCGGTCACCAGATTGATGAGCTGATCGAGAAGTACAAGGATCTGCCGGATGTGGTCGGGTACCTGGAAGCGGTGCGTGCCGATCTGGTGGAAAACCTGGACATCTTCCTGGAGGACAACGACGAACAGGCGGCCATCGCCTATGCCTCCCTGGACAAGAAGATGCCGCGTCGTTACCTGGTCAACCTGCTGGTGCACCAGAAAACCAACGAGGTACCGGTGGTGGTCGAGGACAACCCGACCTATCACAACCTGTTCGGCTATGTGGAGAATGTTACCTACAAGGGCACCGTGTTTACCGACTTCTCCCTGATCCGGCCGGGCAGCCTGCACCGGGCCAACGGGGGCTATCTGCTGATGGACGCCATCAAGGTCCTCGAGCAACCGTTTGTCTGGGACGGTCTGAAGCGGGCACTGCGTTCACGTTCCCTGCAGATCAACTCCCTCGAGCGCGAGATGACCCTGTCCGGGACCATTTCCATCGAGCCCGAGGCCGTGCCGCTGGACGTGAAGATTGTGCTCTTTGGCGATCGGGAAACCTGGTTGCTGCTGCAGGAATACGATTCCGAGTTCGCCGAACTGTTCCGAGTGACGGCGGACTTCGAGAACGAGATGTACCGCACCGACGACAGCCAGCTGCTGTACGCCAAGTTCATCGCCAGCCTGGTGGTGGAGAAGCAGCTGTTGCACTGCTCCAACAAGGCCGTTGCCCGGATCATCGAACACAGCGCCCGCATGGCGGAGCACCAGAACCGCCTGTCCCTGCATGCAGCCGACATCGCCAACCTCCTGCGCGAGTCGGATTTCTGGGCCCGCCAGGCCAAGGCACGACTGATCACCGAGGTTCACGTGGAGCGGGCCCTGGAAAGCGCCCGGTACCGCAGTAGCCGGATCCGCGATCAGTTCTACGATTCGATCCGCGATGGCTCCACCCTGGTCACCACCACGGGCACCTGTGTGGGCCAGGTCAACGCGTTGTCCGTACTGTCCACCGGTGGCTTCGAGTTTGGCCTTTCCAACAGGGTGACAGCGACCTGCTACTATGGAGATGGCGGAGTCATGGATATCGAGCGTGATGTGAAGCTCGGTGGCAACCTCCATTCCAAGGGCGTGATGATTCTCACCTCCTGGCTGTCCTCCCTGTTTGCCGTGGAGGACCCGATGCACCTGTCGGCCAGCCTCACCTTTGAGCAGAACTACGGCGAGGTGGAGGGAGACAGCGCGTCCCTGGCGGAACTGTGTGCGCTGGTGTCATCGCTTTCCGGTGTGCCCGTGCGCCAGGACCTGGCCATTACCGGCTCAGTCAACCAGTTCGGCGAGGTGCAGCCCATCGGTGGCGTGAACGAGAAGGTCGAAGGTTTCTTTGCCACCTGCCAGCTCAAAGGCGGGCTCACGGGGACGCAGGGCGTGGTCGTGCCTGCCACCAACGTCCAGAACCTGATGCTCGACAGCGAAGTGGTCCAGGCCGTCCGGGAAGACAAATTTGCGGTCTACGCCGTATCCCACGTGGAGGAGGCCATCGCCTTGCTGCTGGGCCGCCCGGCGGGCAAGGCCGACAAGAAGGGCCGGTACCCGAAGCAGAGTGTTTTTGGCATTATCCAGCAACGGCTTGAGAAAATGCGTGAACACGAGCGCCAGGAACATGCGAAAGAAGAACATAAGGATCCGTCAATTCACTGACCGGAAACGACAAGAAAACGGACAGGAGAGAATACACCCATGACTGATATCCAGCAGACGGTATACGTAGTAGAGGATGACGAGGCGGTGCGGGATTCGCTGGAGCTACTGTTGAAATCCGACGGTAAGCCGGTGAAAACCTATGAAAGTGCCAATGCCTTTCTCAAGGATTATTCCGACAAGATGGCCGGCTGTATCGTGCTGGATATTCGGATGCCCGGAATGGATGGCATGGAGCTGCAGAAGAAGCTCAACGAGAAACACTCGATCCTGCCGATCATTTTTGTCACCGGTCACGGTGATGTTCCCATGGCGGTGGACGCCATGAAAGAGGGCGCTGTGGACTTCATCCAGAAGCCCTACCGCGAGGAAGCCCTGCTGGAAAAGATCGAGGCCGCCCTGGAGCAGGATCTCGAGCAGCGCAAGACCCTGGACGAAAAGCAGGAGATCATCCGTCGTATCAAGAGCCTGACGCCCCGGGAGCACGAGATCATGGACCGGATGATCGCCGGTCAGGCGAACAAGGTGATCGCGATCGAGCTGGAGATCAGTCAGCGCACCGTGGAGATTCACCGTTCCCGGGTCATGCACAAAATGGGCACCCACTCCCTGGCCCATCTGGTTCGTATGGTCTTGTCCGTAAAGGACCTTATCGACTAACCAGGGTGGCACCGGCATCATAGCCGGACGTTTCTAACCGGCCACGTTTGTATGACTGAAGCTGTCTGCGAGAACTCCGAGGTGACGGTTCTGCTGGTTGATGACAACCCGCAGAACCTGAAAGTCCTCTACGAAACCCTGAAAGACAAAGGCTACCGGCTGCTCATTGCCAATGAAGGCGAAAAAGCGCTGGACCTTGCCCACCGGCATCAGCCGGAAGTGATCCTGCTGGATATCATGATGCCCGAAATGGACGGTTACGAGGTGTGCCAGCGCCTCAAGGCCGATCCCCAGACGGCTGATTGTGCCGTGGTATTCCTGTCCGCACTCGATGACTTGCAGGCCAAGGTCAAGGGTTTCAATCTCGGCGGGGCCGATTACATCTCCAAACCTTTCCAGTCCCAGGAAGTCATTGCCCGGGTCAAGACCCATGCCCGCGTCATCCGGCTCGAGCGGGAATTGCAGGCCCGCAACCGGGAGCTGCAGGGTGACCAGGCCCGAATTCTCAATTCCATCAGCGAGGGCATCTACGGGCTCGACGAGAACGGCATCATCGAGTTCGCCAACCCGGCTGCGGGCGAGATCGCTGGCGTTCCGGTTGACGAGCTGATCGGCCGCAACTTTTTTGACACCCATTTTGCCACCGCTTCGGACAACCCGGACGGGTTACCCGTTCAGATGACCTGCCGCCAGGGCCAGGCGGAGGGCCAGCGGGATATTCGCATGTTACGCATCGATGGTTCCGGTTTTCCGGCCGAGTACCGCGCCACGCCCAAGCTGGATAACGACGAACTCCACGGGGCTGTGGTGGTGTTCCGGGATATCACGGCGGAACTGGAGAGCGAGCGGGAGCTGCAGGAGGCCCGGGAACTGGTCCAGGAACAGCGTGATCAGCTGGCCCATACCTCGCGCCTGACCACCATGGGTGAGATGGCCGCCGGTTTTGCTCACGAGGTGAATCAGCCGCTGACTGCGATCACCAATTATGCCCGGGTCGCCAAACGCATGATGGGCAAGGAATTCCCGGATCTGTCCCTGCTGCAGGAGACCCTCGACAAGATCGAGGCCCAGTCCCACCGGGCCAGCGAGATCATCCGCCGGATCCGTCGGTTCATGAAGAAGCCTGCGACCGGCAAAGAAGTGCTTTCGGTGCCTGCCCTGCTGGAGGATACCCGTCAGTTTGCGGAAGTGGACATGCGCAACAATGAAGGCGGTATCGAAGTTACCGTTGACGAGGAACTGCCTGAGGTTCTGGCCGACCCGATCCAGGTCCAGCAGGTAGCCCTCAACTTGATCCGCAACGCCCTCGAAGCGACGCGCTCGGCCGATTCATCGGTACCGGTGGAAGTCAGTGCGCGCCTGGCCGGAAACAGTTGTGTGCGGGTCGAGGTTCGGGACCATGGTGTCGGCCTGCCGGAAGAGGCCGAAGAGAAGCTGTTCCATCCGTTCTACACAACCAAGGATGAGGGTATGGGAATCGGGCTGGCCACCTGTCGCTCGCTGATCCAGGCCCAAGGTGGCGAAATCGGCTTCGAGCGCCCCGAGGATGGCGGCGCCCGGTTCTTCTTCACTTTGCCGGTTGCCGGTGCCGAGGGCGAGCCCTGCAAGGCGTCCGATAGCGCCGGCGAAAGCAAAAGCGAAAGCTAGAGCCAGTCAATGCGCCCGCTCAGGTGGGGCGCATCGCCCTTGCTGTTCAGTAGTTGGTAATCCCAGCCCTTGTCTCCTGTTTGCCAGTTCAGTTGCGCCGTTCCAGGCAGGAACAGGGGCTTCTTGAATTGGCAGCTGACCCTCAGTGCGCCGCTCTTCCAACCTTCCTGCTGCTCCAGCAATGCCAATGCCCGGGCTTTGCTCCACATGCCATGGGCGATGGCCCTGGGAAAGCCGAATGCCTTTGCGCTCAGGGCGTGCATGTGAATCGGGTTACGGTCCCCGGAAACCGAGCCATATTGCCGGCCAATGGACTCCGGCGCCTGGATGCTCAGGGTGTTGGGATAGCGCTCCAGTTCCGGTCGCTCCGTTTTGCCCGCCGGCTTGCCGTTCTGCCGGGCTTGACGGAACAGGTTGGTGCTGGTCTCTTCCCAGGCCAGGGCGCCGGCAGAGCGGGCCTCGGTGATCAGGTCGAATTCGATGCCGCGATCGGTGCGTTGCTGGTTGCCCAGGCATACGGTGAGGTCCAGTGATTCCCCGTCGCCAATGGGGCGGTGTTGTGTAATGGTATTGCGCAGATGCACCAGGCCGAGCAGGGGCAGAGGAAAGTCCGGCTCGGTGAGCAGCTTGAGGTGCAGCGGAAACGCCAAGATGTGCGGCCAGGTGATCGGGGCCTGGGTGTGCTGACCAAACCCGCAGATTTTCTTGTAGTCCCGCAGTTGGCGAGTCACTGTGGAGGCCCCCAGAAGATGTGCCTCAAGTGCCGGAATTTCAGGAGCATCCCCGGCGCCGGACTTTTTCGGAAGTAGTGCTTTTGCAAACATTGGCACCAGTGGTGGCGGTGTGTGGCGGTAAATCAATGGGTTTGGCATGGTGCAGGTCTCCTTGTGGCCTGATATGCTCTAATATAAGACGATGGTCTTAGAGTCTGGCAAACCCGGCCAGAACAGGCATTGACTTGGCGAGCCCGGCCGGTTGTCCAGCCGGTCAAGGTAGTACCCATAAAGAATAAAAGCGGGATCATATGCAGGAACTTCGTGACGCGGGAGTGATGTTACGCCTGATTTACGAGGCAATGAAGAAAAAGGGTATCGATACCGATGCGATCTTCAGTCGCCTGGGCGTGGATGAGAGTTACGTTTACACCGACCAGTTGCGCACACCCCACAGTGCCCAGCTGTACTTCTGGCAGGCCGTGGAAGACGTGTCCGGCGATCCGGATATCGGGTTGAATCTCGGGCCGCTCCTGCCAGCCTACAAGGGCCAGGTGCTCGAGTACCTTTTCCTCAGCAGCCCTACTTTCGGTGAGGGCCTGCGCCGGGCCCAGAACTACCAGCGTCTGCTGAGCGATGCGGCCAATACCGATTTCTTTATTGAGGGCGATGACGCCTGCATGGTGCTCGACGCTGCATCCGACGCCGTTCGCCGCCTGAAGCACTTCAACGAGTGCTTTGTCCAGGGCCTGATCACCTTCTTCCGTTCTGTCACCGATGACAACTTCTACCCGTCGCGCATCGAGTTCGAGCATGAGCGGGAAGAAGGCCAGGAGCACGCCCGGGAGGTTCTGGGTTGTGATGTGGTCTTCGGCGCTGCGGAAAACCGGCTGTACTTTCCGGCGAAGTTGCTATCCCACGCCTCGCCCCATGCCGAACCGGAATTGCTGGACCTCCATGAGCGCTTTGCCAGCGAGCAGGTTGCGCGCCTGGAGAAGAAGGACATCGTGGGTCAGGTTGAACGGATTGTTGCCGAGCTGCTGGACAGTGGCGAAGTGACCCTCGATGCGGTCGCCGAGCGCCTGGGTATCAAACCCCGTACCCTCCGGACGCGGCTGACCGAAGCCGAAACCAGTTTCAACCAGGTGCTGGCGGATTTCCGTTATCGCCTTGCCCGGCAGCTGCTGGCCACCACGGACGAATCCATCGACGAGATCGTGTACCTGACCGGCTTCTCCGAACCCAGTACTTTCTATCGGGCGTTCAAACGCTGGTCCGGCATGACCCCGATCGAATACCGGAAGACCTCCCAGGGTAAGGACGCCCTGGTGGATGCCATGTAAGAAAACTTTTTCGGACTTTTTTTCAGGAAAAACGTTGACATGGTCGGGGGCGTCTTTATAATGCGCCCTCGTTGTCACCGAGCAGTCACCGACAAGGCTGCACACCTTACGAGGTATCTGGTGATAGCCCACGCGGAGCGGTAGTTCAGTTGGTTAGAATACCGGCCTGTCACGCCGGGGGTCGCGGGTTCGAGTCCCGTCCGCTCCGCCATTTTTCTTCCCCCTTTGTTCTTTCTCTTGATCCATTCCGGATTCTGAAATATTCCTGTCACACGAAGCATTTACCTTGGCGGTTAAAGTTCGCACGAGGGTAAAGTCATGTCTGACTACGAAGAAGAGTTGCTGGAAACCCGGCTGGATGAATTCGAGGATGATGGCGAGTTCATTGACGACGCCACTGAGCTTTAATCCCTAGTCCCCTGTTTTTCCGTTCAGCTTCATTTGTCGGCGATGCTCGCCGGGGCTGACTCCGAACCAGCGTTGGTAAGCTTTGTGAAACGCTGGAGGGTTGGCAAATCCCAGTAACCAGGCAATTTCCGACAGGGAGCTGTTTGTTTCCTTCAGATAATCCAGCGCCAGCTGTTGGCGGGTTTCATCCAGTAGCAGCCGGAAGTTGGTACCCTCGGCGGCCAGTTGCCGTTGCAATGTCCAGGGCGAGGTGCCGAGTCGCGCCGCAACCGTTTCCAGCCCCGGCGTCTCGCCGCGGAACAGGGGCGTCATCAAGTGCCGCACCCGGTCCGAGGTGCTCCAGCCCCGTTTGATTCTTTCCAGTTCGCGCTCACACATCACGCAGAGCTGCTCGTGCATCGCCGGGTGCGCCTGGTTGCTCGGTTGGTGCCAGGCGCTTTTGTTGAGCGTCAGGCTGTTCTCTGTGGCGCTGAATTCCACTGGGCAACGGAACCAGCTTTCAAACAGGTCGTCCAGGCCGATCGACGGGTATTCGATGCGAACCTTCTCAAGCACGTCATAACGGCCGGTCAGGGTGCGTGCCAGCTGAGTCCAGGCTGCCAGCACCGAGTCCACGACGAAGTAATTGAACTGGTTGTAGGGACGGATCGAGTAGAAGCTGACTATCCGCTTGTCGGGATCGGTTCCGGGATGACCGCGACTGTTCTGGCTGGTGAGCCTCGAATAACGTACCAGCTTCATCAGTGCCTGCCCGATAGTCGGCGCGGTCTCCGCCGCCAGCCCGGCCAGGCCGGCGTCGATCGGCCGGGATAGAGCCCCCATCCGCAGTCCCAGTGCGGGGTTGCCGGTCAGCCTGATGGCGGCCTCCCCCATCCGCATGAAACGGGGGATGCTGATCCGCGCTTCCGGGGAGGTCAGGGCGGTTTCATCCAGATTGAATTGCCTGGCCAGCACCTCGTGGTCTGCACCTTCCTCCGCAGCTGCGCGCAGCAGTACCGAGACGTACAGAAGGCTGATGTCGCCGAGCGCGTTGCGGTTTCCGGGCTTTGAGGGTGCTCTCACGGGGTATTCCTGATTGGGTGTCGCTTCAGGATAACATAAAGTTGTTTGGGGATATTGAGGGCGGTCAGCCGGACCGCTACTTTGTGGCGTATAACGAAAGACGGTCGCAACACCGGCTGCCAATATGAGGAGATCAATATGACCGCAACACCGGGCACGCAGAAATACCCGAACCTTCTGGAACCGCTGGACCTGGGTTTTACCCGTCTGCGGAACCGCACCCTGATGGGCTCCATGCACACTGGTCTGGAGGAAGCCAAGAACGGTTTTGATCGTCTGGCAGCATTCTATGCCGATCGCGCCCGGGGCGGTGTTGGTCTGATTGTCACCGGTGGAATCGGTCCCAACGAAGAGGGCGCGGTGTTCCAGCACGCGGCCAAGATGAGTACCGAGGAAGAGTCTGATCGTCACAAGGTGATCACCCAGGCGGTGCACGAGGCCGATGGCAAGATCTGTATGCAGATCCTCCATGCCGGCCGCTATGCCTATTCGCCGGCACTGGTGGCGCCGTCCCCGATCCAGGCACCGATCAACCCGTTCAAGCCCAAGGAGCTGGACGAGGAAGGCATCGAGAAGCAGATCAACGACTATGTGAACTGCGCGGCACTGGCCCAGAGAGCCGGGTACGACGGCGTTGAGATCATGGGCTCCGAGGGTTACTTCATCAACCAGTTTATCGTTACCCACACCAACCAGCGCACGGATCGCTGGGGTGGCAGCTACGAGAACCGGATTCGCCTGCCCATCGAGATCGTGCGTCGGGTCCGGGAACGGGTCGGCGAGAACTTCATCATCATCTACCGCCTGTCCATGCTGGATCTGATCGAGGATGGCAGCACCTGGGAAGAAGTGGTCCACCTGGCCAAAGAGATCGAGAAGGCGGGCGCCACCATCATCAACACCGGCATCGGCTGGCACGAGGCACGGGTGCCCACGATTGCCACCTCGGTTCCCCGTGGCGCCTTCACCAAGGTGACGGCCCGTTTGAAGGGGGAGGTGAGCATTCCGCTGGTGACCACTAACCGGATCAACATGCCGGATGTGGCCGAGAAGGTCCTGGCCGAGGGGGATGCCGACATGGTCTCCATGGCCCGGCCGTTCCTCGCGGACGCGGACCTGGTGCTGAAGGCAGCGGAGGACCGTGCTGACGAGATCAACACCTGCATCGGCTGCAACCAGGCGTGCCTCGACCATACCTTCAGCGGCAAACTGACCTCCTGCCTGGTCAACCCCCGCGCCTGCCACGAAACCGAGCTGACCTGGGTGAAGACGGCCAGTCCGAAGTCCATCGCCGTGGTTGGCGCCGGCCCTGCCGGTCTGGCCTTTGCGACCGTGGCCGCCGAGCGTGGTCACAAGGTCACCCTGTTTGACGCCGGCAGCGAAGTCGGTGGCCAGTTCAATGTTGCCAAGAAAATCCCGGGCAAGGAGGAGTTCCATGAGACTCTCCGTTACTTCCGGGTGATGCTGGACAAACACGGGGTGGATGTCCGTCTGAACACCCGTGTCAGCGCCGATGAACTGAAAGCCGGGGGCTTCGATGAGGTGGTCCTGGCTACCGGTGTCGAGCCGCGGACTCCGGAGATCGAGGGTATCGACCATCCGAAGGTGATCGGTTACCTGGATGCGCTGCTGGAACGCAAGCCGGTTGGCCGGAAAGTGGCGGTCATTGGTGCCGGCGGCATCGGTTTCGACGTGTCCGAGTTCATCGTGCACCAGGGGGCTTCTGCGTCCCTGGACACCGGCGAGTTCATGAAGGAATGGGGCGTCGATCTGAGTGTCGAGCACCGTGGTGGTATCCAGGGTGTGACGCCGGAAGTGCCGGAGCCCGCCCGCGAGGTTTACCTGCTTCAGCGCAAGGCGTCCAAGGTCGGCAAGAACCTGGGCAAGACCACGGGCTGGATTCACCGGACGTCCCTTAAGAACCGCCATGTGCAGATGGTTCCGGGGGTTTCCTATCGCAAGATCGATGACGAGGGTCTGCACATCACCGTGACACCGAAAGGTGCCGAGAAAGGTGAGGACAAGGTGCTGCCGGTGGATACGATCATTATCTGTGCCGGGCAGGAACCGCTGCGGGAACTCCAGGCTGGTGTCGAAGCCGCCGGGCTCCCGGTTCATCTGATTGGCGGTGCCGATGTGGCGGCCGAGCTCGATGCCAAGCGGGCCATCGATCAGGGCAGCCGGCTGGCCGCGGAAATCTGATCACAAAACGTTGCAGTTTTTATCTGTCCATCGACATTTGTCTGGCTAGACTATTGGAAAGCCTACGGTTATCCGTAGGCTTTCTGGTATTGGTGCATGCCGCTGGACGAATTTTCCGATGGAACGCTCCGGGGAAGCGAAGCGTGTAAGTGTCCAATTTCTGAATCCTGGAGATGGAATGATGGTTTCTGCCGATCAGGCAACCGATGGCTACTCAGCCGTGTTTTTTATGGAGGAGGGGCGTATTGCCCGTCAGATGCGCGCTTCCGAGTTCGGCGCTTTCCTCGACGGTTATGTCGGTTTATCTGACCTGGCGGAAACGGACGTCAAGGCCGTCCTGATCGAGCTGGGGGGCGACCTTCTGGTGCGCTCGCTGGTGTTCTTCCGGATCTGGTTTGATGACGAGGGTCGCGCCGACACCAGCTGGAACGTTCCTATCGAGGCGTTGGCCAGAGATGGCGCCAAGGGGCCGGATATGGGCGCGGGCCCGATCCGCCTGGTGTGTCGCAGCCAGTGTCCGGATCCGAAGTTTGCCAAGGAACTCTGGGACCCGGATATGACGCCGGGGAACAACCACTTCCAGGCTATCCGCAAGGCGGTGGAAAGCAACACCCTGAGATTCCAGAAGATCGAGCCCGTCGAGGAGGATATTCCCGTCCTCAATGCCAAGGAGGAGCCGGCGAAGGAAAAGGAGACGGACGATGATGGCGCGGGGACAGCAGACCGTGCCCGACTGGCGCAGCTGATCCGTGAACAGCGTTTACGCATCAAGACCCTGCAGAGTGTGCATCGGGATTCCCTTGCGGACCTCCAGCGCGAGCACCGCAATGAAATGCAGTCCCTGCGCAGCGAGATGGCGGATCTTGAGCAGAAATACGAGCGCCAGCGGCTGACCAGCGAGCAGCTCAAGCAGCGCCTGTCCGAGCGTAACGAACAATACCTCTCCATGCAGGAGCAGATCGGGAGCGCCGACGAGGATAAGAAGCGGGACGACGCCAACGTCGGTGCCGAACTGGTTCTGCTCCGGGAGCAGCTTGAGCGCAAGCAGCGTGAGCTGGAAATGCGTGACGAGAAAATAATCTCCCTGGAAGAAGAGAACCACGAGTTGCGGCACCGGGAGCCGCCAGAGAACTCCATTCTTGACCATCTGCGCAAGCAATCGGTCTTTCTCGTGGCCTACCATGCCGGCGTGGGCCACGTGACCCTGCCGTTCGACGACATTGAGACCTACTTCACCAACCCCGTGGCCTATGCCGCCGAACGTTGTGGTATGAACGAGCCGGCCTACCGGGAGTGGCTGGAACACTACGAGAACCCGGTGTGCTGCCACCAGGACGGGGATGGCAACGAGTGCGCCGAACCCATCATGCGGGTCAGCCAGCCGGCGGAATTCCGTCCGGGTGTGGATGACCGCTGCGAGCAGCACCAGGCCTGATCCTCGCATCTTTTTTCAGAATCCAGCCGACTTTCGTTACACTGTACGCCATCGTTGCAGGGTAGCGGAGGTGCTGTTCCCTGCTGCATCCCGGGATCACAGGAATTTTCATGGATCAGTTCAGGAATATCGGCGTAATCGGACGGATGGGCAGCGTCAAGGTGGTAGAGACGCTGAGGCAGCTCAAGCAGTACCTGCTTGCCCAGAACTACCAGGTCATTCTGGAAGAAGACACCGCGGGAATGATTCCCGGCCATGGCCTGCAGGTGGCCAGCAAGAAACTGCTGGGTGAAATCTGCGACCTGGTGATTGTCGTCGGCGGTGATGGCAGTCTGCTGGGCGCCGCCCGGGAGCTGGCGAAGTCGAAGATTCCCCTGCTCGGGGTGAACCGTGGGCGCCTCGGCTTCCTCACCGACATTTCTCCTTCAGATCTTGAAGAGCGCCTCGGCAAGGTACTGGAAGGGGAGTACATCGAGGAAACCCGCTTCCTGCTCGATGGTAATGTTGAGCGTAACGGCCAGCCGCTCGGTTTTGGCAGTGCCCTGAACGACGTGGTGCTGCATCCGGGTAAATCCACCCGGATGATCGGCTTTGACCTGTTTATCGACGGTCACTTCGTCTACAGCCAGCGCTCCGACGGCCTGATTGTCTCCACCCCCACCGGTTCCACCGCCTATTCCCTGTCTGCCGGCGGCCCTATCATGCACCCCAAGCTTGACGCCATCGTGCTGGTGCCGATGTTCCCCCACACCCTGAGTAGCCGCCCGATCGTGGTGGACGGCAAGAGCGAGATCAAACTGGTGATCGGGGATACCAACGAGACCTACCCGCAGGTGAGCTTTGATGGCCAGATGAACATCTCCTGTGCGCCCGGGGATATCATCCGTATCACCAAGAAGCCGTTCAAGATCCGTCTGATCCACCCGACGGACCATAACTTCTATGCCACCTGCCGTGACAAACTTGGCTGGGCAAGTGAAATCGCAGCGAGTTGATCATGGCTGGTAAGAATCCCTCCGCAAATCGCGGTTTCGATATCATCGGCGACATCCACGGTTGCGCCCACACCCTGGAAAAGCTCCTGGACCGGATGGGGTACCGCAAGGTCAACGGTGTTTACGAACATCCCCGGCGCCAGGCCGTGTTCATAGGTGACATCATTGACCGGGGCCCACGTATCCGGGAAGCACTGCACCTGGTGCGGGACATGGTGGAGCACGGCTCGGCGCGGATTGTCATGGGCAACCACGAGTACAATGCCCTGGGTTACTGCACCCGTGCCCGCCCGGGCAGTGGCAAGACCTGGTTGCGGGAGCACAACCCGCGTCACGATCGGCTGATCAAGGAAACCCTTGAGCAGTTCGATGCCCATCCCCACGAATGGAACGAGTTTCTTGAGTGGTTCTACACCATCCCCCTCTTCATCGAGGAAGAGGACTTCCGGGTGGTGCATGCGTGCTGGGATGGTGACCTGATCGAGAAGTTCAAACGGGTGCAGGGTGGTGCCTGCATTGACGAGGATTTCCTCCACGCCTCGGCGGCCATCGAGTCCTTCGCCGGACAGGTCATGGATACGCTCCTGCGGGGTACGGACCTGCGTCTGCCGGAGGGTATGTCGATAACCGGCAAGGACGGCTATGTCCGGGAATTCTTCCGGACCAAGTTCTGGGCGGACCAACCCCATACCTATGCCGATGTGGTGTTCCAGCCCGATCCCTTGCCGCCGGAAGTGGCGAAGCACGTGCTCACCGAAGACGAGCGCAAGCAGCTCATCAGTTACCCCCTGGACGCGCCGCCGGTCTTCGTCGGCCATTACTGGATGGAGGGCCGGCCCGCGCCGCTGAAGCCCAATGTGGCCTGCATCGATTTCAGTGCAGTGAAGTACGGCAAGCTGGTGGCCTACCGGTTTGACGGCGAGCGGGCACTTTCCCGGGACAAGTTTGTCTGGGTAGATGTGGAGCGGCCAGAGGCTCCGGAGTACCCCACCAGCGAAGACAGTGTTGCGCGCTAGCCGTTTGTCTTCCGGTGAACCAATACCCCTGATCGTGAGGTGAGAATTGTATCGGGTAAAGCAGTTGGATACCTCGGTGAACCTTGCCGACTTCAGCCGCTGGCTGAGGGATCAGGGCGTGGAGCATCGTATAACTGAGGAAGGCGGTCAGCAGGTGCTCTGGCTGGAACATGAAGAGCACGTCGAGCCGGTCCTGGCGGCCCTGGAGCGCTATCTGGCCGAGCCCGGTCTGAGGGAGGCGGTGGCCAGCCAGAACCGCTCGCCGGCCTTTGTCGGCGGGCGCTGGCAACCGGCGCCTCGCCACGCCCCCATGGTTCTGGGGCTGATCGTGTTTGCCGTGGTGATGGTCTGGCTCACGGGGATGGGCTCCAATGAGCTCTCCGCCGCCCTGATGGTGGTGGACCCCCGGAATTTTGACTGGACCACTTTCGGTGGTCGCATCGATGCGCTTTCGGCCACCCTGGCCAGTGGCCAGGTCTGGCGTTTGATCACGCCGGATTTCCTGCATTTCAGCTGGACCCACATCATTTTCAACTCGGTGATGCTCTGGTTCCTTGGCAGCCAGGTCGAGTGGTTTGACGGCAAGGGCCGGCTGATCACCTTGTTCCTGGTGACCAGCCTGCTATCCAATGGTTTGCAGTACCTGGTTTCCGGGCCTCTGTTTGGTGGCTTGTCTGGTGTGGTGTACGGAGTTCTCGGTTATTGCTGGCTGAGCCAGCAGCGGGCGCCCCGGTTCCAGTTTCCGCCAGCGCTGGTGACCTTTGCGGTGATCTGGATGGTTCTCGGTTTTACCCCATTGCCGGAAATGCTGGGTCTGGGCAGGATGGCCAATGAGGCACACTTGGGTGGTTTTGTCGCAGGACTGCTCTGTGCACTGGTTTTGCCCGTAAGGAAAGGGTGAGCGGATAAAAAAAGCCCCGCCAAAGGGCGGGGCGTAAAGAGAGCTTTTAGCTCCTGATGAGAGAGACCAAATGATACGACCGTTGTCATTTGGTGAGGTAATGATAATTATTATCGTTTGCATCTGTCAAACGATTGTGCCGATTTTTTGTGAAGGTTTTTTCAGGAGAGCGGAATGACTTACGAAGAGCTGATCGAACGTCTGGATCCGGCGGTATACCGGAACCTTCGCCAGTCCATTGAGCTGGGCAAGTGGCCGGATGGTCGCAAGATGACAGCCGAACAGCGCGCTATCAGCCTGGAAGCGGTGATTTACTACGAGAACAAGCACAACGTGCCTGAAGAAGAGCGGGTGGGTTTCCTGGACCGTGGCAGCAAGGCGGGAACGGCCTGTGATCCTTCCGTCCGGCACACCAACAGCCAGAACCGGAATGTCGATCCGGACCAGTTCGTAGAGGTCAAGTCTTGAGCGAAGCCATCGATGTAACCGGCCGGTTGCGCAAGATGCCGGTGGAGGCCGGGCAGCCGGTTTCCTACACCATTGCCGTGGGTGACGCCCGGGTGCCGTTAAACCATCTGATTGGTCACTCCATCCGCATCGATTTTGACGGCGTTATCCGCTGCATCCATTGCGACCGCAAGACCAAGAAGAGTTTCAACCAGGGCTACTGCTATCCGTGTTTCCGCAAGCTGGCGGCCTGCGACAGTTGCATCATGAGCCCGGAAAAGTGCCACTACCACCTCGGTACCTGCCGCGAGCCGGAGTGGGGGGAGACCCACTGCATGGTCGAGCACGTGGTGTACCTGGCCAATTCTTCCGGGCTCAAGGTCGGCATTACCCGCGCTTCCCAGGTGCCGACCCGCTGGATTGATCAGGGGGCGGTCGAGGCCATCCCCATGGTCAGGGTCAGAACCCGTTATATTGCCGGGCTGGTGGAAGTGGCGTGCAAGAGCCATGTCACCGATCGCACCAACTGGCGCGCCATGCTCAAGGGCGATGTGCCGGAGCTGGATCTGGTCGCGGAACGCCAGAAAATGCTGGCGGCCATCGCCACCGATATCGCGGAACTGCGAGAGTTGCACGGCGACGACGCCATCCGGGAGGTGAATGAGTCCGGGCTTGGCCTCAGCTATCCGGTCGAAGTCTGGCCGTCAAAGATCAAAACCCATAATCTGGACAAAACGCCGGAAGTGGAGGGAGTACTGGAAGGCATCAAGGGCCAGTACCTGATCCTCGACACCGGTGTGATCAATATCCGCAAGTTTACCGGGTATGAGGTCCGCTTCCGGGCGGACGCCAGCTGAACAGAACTCCGTGGAGAATGTAATGCGTAGCAACCAGCCCCAAACCATCTACCTGAGCGAATACCAAGTACCGGCGTATCTGGTTGACCATGTGGATCTGAGGTTTGAGCTTTTCGAGGAAGGCGCCCGTGTCCACAGCACGCTGTCGGTGCGCCGGAATCCCGATTCCAGGGCAGCCAACGCTCCGCTGGAGCTGGATGGAGACAGCCTCAGGCTGGAATCCGTCGCCCTCGATGGCGCCGAGTTGTCGGCGGCCGATTACGAGGACCGGGGCGATCAGCTGGTCATTGCCTCGGTGCCCGAGCAGTTCGAGCTCTCGGTGGTAACCTGGATCGAGCCCCAGAACAACACCCGCCTCGAAGGTCTGTACAAATCCTCCGGAATGTTCTGCACCCAGTGTGAGGCTGAGGGCTTCCGCTGCATTACCTTCTTCCCGGACCGCCCGGATGTCATGGCCCGTTTCCGCACCCGTATCGAGGCGGACAAAGCTTCCTATCCGGTGCTGCTGTCCAACGGCAACGACGTTGACCGGGGCGAGCTCGAGGGTGGCCGTCATTTTGTCACCTGGGAAGACCCGTTCCCGAAGCCCTGTTACCTGTTTGCCCTGGTGGCCGGCGATCTGGTGGAAAAACGGGATACCTTCCGGACCTGTTCCGATCGCGACATCGACCTGCGCATGTACGTGGAGCCGCGGAATGCGGAGAAATGCGACCATGCCATGGACTCCCTGAAACGATCCATGCGCTGGGATGAGGAAGTCTATGGACGGGAGTACGACCTGGATATCTTCATGATCGTGGCCGTCGACGATTTCAACATGGGCGCCATGGAGAACAAGGGCCTGAACATCTTCAACTCATCCTGTGTTCTGGCCAGCCAGGATACCGCCACGGACGCGGCGTTCCAGCGCATCGAGGCAATCGTTGCCCACGAGTACTTCCACAACTGGTCCGGCAACCGGGTCACCTGTCGTGACTGGTTCCAGCTGAGCCTGAAGGAAGGCTTCACCGTGTTCCGGGATTCCCAGTTCTCCGCTGACATGGGATCGCCGACGGTCAAGCGCATTGAGGACGTGACTCTGTTGCGCACAGCCCAATTTGCCGAAGATGCCGGCCCCATGGCCCACCCGGTGCGGCCGGCTTCCTACATGGAAATCTCCAACTTCTACACCCTGACCATCTACGAAAAGGGTGCCGAAGTCGTGCGCATGATCCATAACCTGCTGGGGCCGGAGATGTTCCGTAAGGGCTCCGACCTTTACTTCGAGCGTCACGACGGTCAGGCGGTGACCACCGATGATTTTGTCCGCGCCATGGAAGATGCCTCAGGGCGTGATCTGAGCCAGTTCCGTCTCTGGTATGAGCAGGCCGGTACGCCAGTGCTCAATGTCTCTGATGAGTTTGATGCAGAGCAAGGTGTGTATCGCCTGACCATCGAGCAGCACATCCCGGATACCCCGGGCCAGAACAGCAAAAAGCCGCAACACATTCCGTTCGCCCTGGGCCTGTTGGGCAGCCGGGGTGAGGCCCTGCCAATCATGCTTGAGGCGGGCGAGGAAAACGCACCGGCTGAACGGGTGCTGGAGCTGAATGAAGCGAGTCATACCTTCGAGTTCCACGGCATCGGTGAATGCCCCGTGCCCTCACTCCTGCGTCATTTCTCCGCGCCGGTGCGGGTGAATTACCCGTGGTCCCGTGAGCAGTTGCTGTTCCTGATGAGCCACGACCCGGACGGCTTCAACCGTTGGGATGCCGGCCAGAGGCTGGCGGTGGATGTGATCCAGTCCCTGGTGGGTGCGCCCAGGGATGCTGCCGTCGAGCCGCGACTGGTTACTTCCTATCGCCACCTGATTTGCGACTCCTCCCTGGACCAGGCGCTTGTGGCCAAGATGCTTCAGCTGCCGTCCGAGGCCTACCTGATCGAGCTGGCGGACAATGCCGATGTTCCTGCCATCCACCGTGCCCGGGAACGGGTGCTCAAGCACCTGGCCATCTCCCTGCGGGATGAGCTGGTTGCCTGTTATCGGCGTAATCTCGAGTCCGGTGACTACGAGCTTACCCCCGAGGCGATTGCCCGTCGCAGCCTGCGCAATACGGCCCTGGCATGGCTCCTGATGATCAATGACGAGGAAGGGCGTGAACTGGCCGTTCGCCAGTTCCGTTCCGCCGATAACATGACGGACCGGATGGGTGCACTTCGGGCCCTGGTGAACTCTGACTACGAGGAAGACCGCAACCTGGCGCTGGAAAAGTTCTACCAGCAATTCCGGGAGGACCCGCAGGTAATCGAACAGTGGTTCTCGGTCCAGGCTGCCAGCGATCGTGCCGGCCAGTTGCCCCAGATTCATGCCTTGCTGGACCACCCGGCATTCGATTGGAAGAACCCCAACAAGGTGCGTTCCGTGGTGGGTGCCTTTGCCGGGCAGAACCTGGCGGCCTTCCACAACCCGGATGGCTCGGGCTATGACTTCCTGGCCGAGCAGGTGTGCCGCCTGGATGACAGCAACCCCCAGATTGCTGCACGTCTGGTCACGCCCCTGACCCGTTGGCGGAAGTTTGCTCCGGAGTATCGCGAACAGATGAAAGCCGCGCTGGAACGCATCCGTGACAAGGACGGTCTGTCCCGGGATGTTTACGAGGTAGTGCACAAGAGCCTGGCCGGCTGAGCCGCCGATGTCCGGCTGTGACAACAGCGCCGCTGTCACAGCCGGATACAAAATCGCACTTTCGGTCGATAGACAATGTTGCCCGATCCGTTAGTCTAATTGAAAGTCTCAAGCTCCATGAGACCACAACAAAAAAGCCCCTCAAGAGGCTTCCAGACGGATTTAAGGTTAGACCATGATGTATAACAAAAACACGCTGTTGAGCGGCCTCTTGGCCCTGTCTGTCTCGGCTGTACCTGCCTACGCTGCCGTCTCCCAGAGTGAGGCCGCCCGTCTTGGCAACGAACTGACTCCATTTGGCTCTCCGAAAGCCGGCAACGCTGCCGGAACCATCCCCGCGTGGGACGGTGGGCTGACCGAACCCCCGGCCGGTTACCGGGAGAGTGGTCAGCACCATATCAACCCGTTCCCGGATGACGAGGTGCTGTTTACGATCACGGCCCAGAACATGGATCAGTACAATGAATACCTGACCGACGGCGTCAGGGCCATGTTCGATACCTATCCCACGACCTTCCAGATTCCCGTGTACCAGAGCCGACGCAGCCATGCCGTGCCGGACTGGGTTGCCGAGAACACCCGGGATAACGCTACTAGTGCCGACATCGTGGGTGAGGGCGCCGGTATCGAGGGAGCCTACGGTGGCTACCCCTTCCCGATTCTGCACGGCAATGATGAAGAGAAGGCCTGGCAGGTCATCTGGAACCATCTGACCCGCTGGCGTGGCGTTTATGTAACCCGCCGCTCCAGTGAGGTGGCGGTCCAGCAGGATGGCGATTACTCGCTGGTGACATCCCAGCAGGAAGCTTTCTTCAACTATTACAATCCGGAAGGTGACGAGAGTACCCTCGACAACGTCATCTTCTATTATCTGTCATTCACCCAGTCTCCGCCCCGTCTGGCCGGTGGTGCGATCCTGATTCATGAAACCATGAACCAGATCATCAACCCCCGTAACGGTTGGGGTTATAACGCCGGCCAGCGCCGGGTCCGTCGCGCTCCGAACCTGGGCTATGATTCCCCGATCGCGGCTTCCGATAACCTCCGTACCGCGGATGACACTGACATCTTCAACGGTGCCCTGGACCGCTATAACTGGACCTACCTGGGCAAGCGCGAGATCTACATTCCCTACAACAACTACCTTATCGGGGAGAAGGGTCTGTCCTATGACGATATCCTCGGTATCTCCCATATCAATCCCGAGCTGACCCGCTGGGAGCTGCACCGGGTGCACGTGGTCGAGGCGACCCTGAAGCAGGGTGAGCGCCATATCTATGGCAAGCGCCGTTTCTATGTCGATGAGGACAGCTGGAACACCGTGCTGCTTGACCAGTATGACGGTCGCGGCGAGTTGTGGCGCGTCACCATGGGCCTGCCGAAGAATTATTATGAATTACCCGGTGTATGGACGGTACTGGACGTCTATCATGATCTTCAGGCCCGCCGTTATCACGTTCTCGGACTCGATACCGAAGAGCCCAATACCCGGGTATTCACTGACAAGATTCCCAACAGGCGCTACTTCTCACCGGCCTCGCTGCGCCGCAGGAGTGTTCGCTGAGGCGCGAGGATCGCAACCCCGCCCAAAGGGATTGGCAATCAACATACCGGCAGTCGAGAGGCTGCCGGTATGTTTACAGTTAGAACCGGCTTTACCGGACAGAGACACACAGTAAAAACAACCGATAGGCAAACCGAATGGCTACAAGCTTGATGCGTAAAACCCTGGGTGCAACCTGCCTTGGGCTTTCCATGGCCTGTGCATCTCCGGCTGTAATGGCAGTGGGGGATTTGCTTGAAACACCGGCCCGTCCCACGGAACTCGCTCCACAAAGCCTGCTGAACGACGTTGCCGTTGCCGGCGACCGAATTGTCGCGGCGGGCGAGCGCGGGCACATCATCTACTCCGATGACGAAGGGCAAAGTTGGACCCAGGCTGAGGTGCCGGTGTCCGTTACCCTCACTGGCGTGGATTTTGGTACTGAAAGCCACGGCTGGGCCGTGGGCCACAGCGGTGCGGTGCTGCATTCGAGTGATTCTGGCGTGAACTGGGAGCTCCAGTTGGATGGTATCCGGGCAGCGGAGCTGGCTATCGCCAGCCAGGAAGATGCCATCGCCGACATGGAAGAACGCATCGAGCAGGCGCCTGAAGAAGAGAAAGAAGATCTCGAGTGGGCGCTGGATGACCTGTTCTTCCGCCTGGAAAACATGCAGGCGGACCTGGATATCGGTCCGGTAAACCCGTTCCTGGATGTCTGGTTCGAGAATGACAGTCACGGCTTTGTGGTCGGTGCCTACGGTATGATCTATCGCACCACCGACGGTGGTGAAAGCTGGCAGGACTGGTCACCGAAGCTGGACAACCCCCAGGGTTTTCATCTGAATGCCATCTCCAGCATCGCTGGCGGAGCTCTGTTTATCGTGGGTGAGGCGGGCCAGATCCACGTCTCCATTGATGGCGGCGAAACCTGGGAACGCCGTGAGAGCCCTTACCCGGGCTCACTGTTCGGCGTGATTGGCACGGGCCGCGTCAACGAAGCCCTGGCTTTCGGCCTTCGTGGCACCCTGATGTATTCCGCGGATCTCGGAAAGTCCTGGTCAGTGGTCAACACCGGTTCCACGGCAACCCTCAATGACGGCGCCGCCGAGGGTGACCGGATCATCCTGGTCGGTAATGGTGGGGCTGTGCTCACCAGTGGTAACGGAGGGGATACCTTCCGCGAATACCTGCGTGATGACCGTCAAGGGGTAATGGGTGTGGTGCCGGTTTCGGACACCAATCTGCTCCTGGTAGGCGAGGGTGGCGTCAAGCACGCCGATCCCCAAGGCAAAAACCTTCAATAACGCCCTGATGTGGCAACAACAGAACCGATAATAGAGGGGCTTTTGAATGTCCAACCCGAAGCATGACAAGGGCGAACATTACCTGACCACGCCAAAGGCGGAACCGTTCCTGGAACGTCTGATTTTCAACAATCGGGCGATCATCCTGGTACTGCTGACCATCCTGACCCTGTTCCTCGGCTACAACGCGGCCAAGATCCAGCCGGATGCCAGTTTCGAGCGGATGATTCCGCTGGAGCATCCGTACATCGTCAACATGCTCGAGCACAGGGACGACCTGGAAAACCTGGGTAACTTTGTGCGGATCGCCGTGGAATCCAAAGACGGCGATATCTTCTCTCCAGAGTACATGGAGACCCTGAAGCAGATTACCGACGAGGTGTTCTATCTCAACGGTGTTGACCGCTCAGGCCTGAAGTCGCTGTGGACCTCCAACGTGCGCTGGGTGGAAGTAACCGAGCAGGGCTTCCAGGGCGGTACGGTAATACCGGATGACTACGACGGCTCTCCGGAAAGTCTGGAGCAGTTGCGACAGAACGTACTGCGTTCCAATGAAGTCGGCCGACTGATCTCCGATAACTTCAAGTCGACGATTGTCTACGCTCCGCTGTACGAGAACGATCCGGAGACCGGTGAGCCGCTGGATTACGGCACCTTCTCCCGTCAGTTGGAAGAAAAGATCCGGGAGAAGTACGAAGCCCAGAATCCGAATATTGAGATCCACATTGTCGGCTTTGCCAAGAAGGTGGGGGACCTGATCGAGGGTATCGGCTCCATCGCCTGGTTTGCGGGTATCACCATTGTCCTGACCACGCTGCTGCTGTTCTGGTATTCCCGCAGTGTTTCCGGAACCCTGGTGCCGGTGTTCACCTCCATTATTGCCGTGTTCTGGCAGCTGGGCACTTTGCGCCTGCTGGGCTACGGCCTGGATCCGTACTCGGTTCTGGTACCCTTCCTGGTGTTTGCTATCGGTATCAGTCATGGCGTGCAGATCGTCAACGCCATGGCAGTGGAAGCGGCCAAGGGCTTTGATCCCATCACCGCCGCCCGTCTCGCATTCCGGGCGCTGTACATTCCGGGCATGCTGGCGTTGATTTCCGATGCTTTCGGCTTCCTGACCCTGTTCTTCATCGAGATCGATGTCATCCGGGATCTGGCGGTTGCCGCCGGTATCGGTGTTGCCTTCGTGATCATCACCAACCTGGTGCTGCATGTACTGATCATGTCCTACATCGGTATCTCCAAGGGTGGTGTGCGCCATGTTCAGAACCACGGTGAGAAGCAGGATCGCAAATGGCGACTCCTGTCCAACTTCTCCCATCCGAGTGTCGCGCCCATCTCCTTGCTGATTGCGGTGATCGGTCTCGGTCTTGGTCTCTACTACAAGCAGGACCTGAAGGTAGGTGACCTGGACCAGGGCGCACCGGAGCTGCGCAAGGACTCCCGCTACAACCAGGATAACGCCTACATCATCGACAACTACTCCACCAGTGCCGATGTCATGGTGGTGATGGTGAAGACGCCAGTGGAGCAGTGCACCCAGTACAGCGTACTGCGGGCCATGGACTCACTGCAGTGGGAGTTGGCGAACACGCCGGGCGTCCAGTCCACGGGATCGCTGGCGGACGTCTCCAAGATCGTTACCAAGGCGCTGAACGAAGGTAACTGGAACTGGTATGCCATTTCCCGCAACCAGACCATCATCAATGCCTCCATCCGTAACGCGCCTTCCGGGTTGATCAACACCGATTGCAGCCTGACACCGTTGCTGGTGTTCCTGGAGGATCACAAGGCTGAAACCCTGCAAACTGCAGTCGAAGTAGTTGAAGAGTTCGCCCAGGCAAACAGCAACGAGGAGCATACGTTCCTGTTGGCTGCCGGTAACGCCGGTGTCGAAGCGGCCACCAACGAGGTTATTTCCAAAGCCAAGGACATGATGCTGATCTTCGTCTACGGCGTGGTGAGTCTGCTGTGCTTCCTGACCTTCCGTTCCATCCGCGCGGTACTGTGTATCGTGATCCCGCTGGGCCTGACCTCGATCCTGTGTGAGGCGATCATGGCGGTCTCGGGTATCGGTATCAAGGTGGCGACCCTGCCGGTCATCGCGCTTGGTGTGGGTATCGGTGTGGACTATGGCATCTACATCTACAGCAAGCTTGAAAAGTACCTGCTGGAAGGAAAGACCCTGCAGGACGCGTACTACGAAACCCTGCGCTCCACCGGCAAGGCTGTGGTCTTCACCGGTGTGACCCTTGGTATCGGTGTCGTGACCTGGATCTTCTCGCCCATCAAGTTCCAGGCCGATATGGGCTTCCTGCTGTTCTTCATGTTCCTCTGGAACATGATCGGCGCCATCTGGCTGCTGCCGGCACTGGCCCGCTTCCTGCTTCGCCCGGAGCGCATGCTTGAAAAGGCGAGGACAGCGAAATAAGCTTGTCACCCCCGATCAGAAAAGCCCGCGCTGCGGGCTTTTTTGTTGTTGGGTCAATTGTTTAGAGAGCTAACTCTGACTTTATTTATGCCATAAAGTGGTCTATGTTCTAAGACGGACGCGAAATATGTCCGTATGAGAGACGGGCATTCTTTAATTACAACGAGCAGAAAAGGAACGACTCACATGACACTGAAACTCAAAGCTTCCGCTCTTGCTGTAGCCGCTGCGGTCAGCCTTGGTGCTGCATCCACTTCGGTATCTGCGCAGGAGCAGCGTTTCGTGACCATCGGTACCGGCGGTGTGACTGGTGTTTATTATCCCGCCGGCGGCGCAATCTGCCGTCTGGTCAACATGGACCGGAAAGAGCACGGTATCCGTTGTTCGGTTGAGAGTACCGGTGGTTCTGTCTACAACCTGAACGCGATCCGTCAGGGTGAGCTGGATCTGGCTGTGGCCCAGTCCGACTGGCAGTACCACGCCTATAACGGCACCAGCCAGTTTGAAGACGACGGCGCCAACAAGGAACTGCGCGCGGTTTTCTCCCTGCACCCTGAGCCGTTCACCGTGGTTGCCAGCAAGGCTTCCGGCATCAAGAACTTCGAAGACCTCGAAGGCAAGCGGGTTTCCGTGGGTAACCCCGGATCCGGCCAGCGTGCCACTGCCGAGGTGCTGATGGATGAAATGGGCTGGACCATGGACAAGTTCTCCCTGGCCGCCGAGCTGAAGGCCGCCGAGCAGTCCCAGGCCCTGTGTGATGGCAACATCGATGCCTTCTTCTACACCGTTGGTCACCCGTCTGGTTCCATCAAGGAAGCGACCACTTCCTGCGACAGCGTGATCGTCAACGTGGACAACGATGCGACCAAAACCCTGATTGAGGAAAACCCGTACTACCGTAAGGCGGTTATTCCGGGTGGCATGTACCGTGGTACCGATGAAGATGTCACCACCTTCGGTGTGGCGGCGACCTTCGTCTCCTCCACTGACGTGCCGGATGAAGTTGTTTATGAGGTTGTGAAGGCGGTCTTCGAGAACTTTGACAGCTTCAAGCGTCTGCACCCGGCCTTCGCCAATCTGCAGAAAGAAGAAATGGTGCAGGATGCCCTGAGTGCGCCGCTGCATCCGGGTGCTGCCAAGTACTACAAGGAAGCCGGCCTGATCGACTGATCCGGCGCTTTCCTGAAAACCGGCCGCGGGCAGCCCCGCCCGCGGCCTTTACTGATCTTCCCGATTTCCCTCTGACAGGATCCGGCTATGACAAATAGCGACCCGAGAGCCGGGGATGCCATCGATAAGCAGAAAGTTGAGGAATTCCTCCAGACCGAATCGGGCGGAAGGGCTGCCACCGGGCCCGCCGCTGTCATTCTCTTTATCGTTCCTCTGCTCTGGTCTCTTTTCCAGCTTTGGATAGCGTCACCGCTTCCCTATATTTTCGAGATCGGCGTGTTCAATTCCACGGAAGCACGCTCGATTCACCTGGCGTTTGCCTCGTTCCTGGCGTTTGCCGCTTTCCCGATGATGCGGGGCAAGCACCAGAATCATGTGCCGGTCTTTGACTGGATACTGGCGCTGGCGGCAGCTTTCGCGGCCTCCTACCTTTACGTTTTCTATGACCAGCTGGCCACCCGTCCGGGAGCGCCCAACACACAGGATATGGTGGTGGCCCTGGGCGGTCTCGTGCTGTTGCTCGAAGCCACTCGTCGTGCGCTGGGCCTGCCGCTGACCATTGTGGCTGGCGTGTTCATTATCTATTCCCTGGCCGGCCCCTACATGCCGGATGTGATTTCCCACAAGGGTGCCAGCCTGAGCAAGCTGGCATCGCACCAGTGGCTAGGTACCGAGGGTGTGTTCGGTGTGGCCCTGGGGGTCTCAACCAGCTTCGTGTTCCTGTTTGTCTTGTTCGGGGCATTGCTTGAACGGGCCGGTGCCGGTAACTACTTCATCAAGGTCGCCTATGCGCTCCTGGGTCACATGCGTGGAGGTCCTGCGAAGGCAGCCGTGGTTTCCAGTGGCCTGAGTGGTGTTATTTCCGGCTCTTCCATTGCCAACGTGGTCACCACCGGTACTTTCACCATTCCGTTGATGAAGCGGGTGGGCTTTCCTGCCACCAAGGCGGGTGCGGTTGAGGTGGCAGCCTCCACCAACGGCCAGCTGACGCCTCCGATCATGGGGGCCGCAGCCTTCCTGATGGTGGAGTATGTGGGCATTTCCTACCTGGAGGTCATCAAGCACGCGATTCTGCCGGCGATGATTTCCTATGTGGCTCTGATCTACATCGTGCATCTCGAGGCCTGCAAGCTGAACATGAGAGGCATTGAACGGCTGGACCGTCCGACCCTGGCCCAGCGCATGCTGAACTGGGTTGTGATTCTGCTGGGCCTCTGCGTGCTGACCCTGGTGGTCTATTACGGCATCGGCTGGATGAAGACCGTCCTGGGCGAAGCCGCCATGTGGGTGCTGACGCCTCTGCTGTTGCTTGCCTACATAGGGCTGGTCGGCTATGCGAGCAAGTTTCCGGATCTTGAGGAAGACGATCCGGAGAAATCCCTGGATGAACTGCCTCCGGTCGGCCCGACGGTCAAGACCGGTCTGTACTTCCTGCTGCCAGTGGTTGTGCTGGTCTGGTGTCTGACGGTAGAACGTTTCTCCCCCCAGTTGTCCGCTTTCTGGGCGACCGTTTTCATGATCTTCATCGTAATCACCCAGCGGCCGCTGAAAGCCTTCTTCCACAAGCGTGGAGACTACATTGCGGGATTGAAGCAGGGCAGTGTTGATCTGGCCCATTCCCTCGTGACGGGTGCCCGGAACATGGTGGGTATCGGTGTGGCAACGGCGACCGCCGGCATCGTGGTCGGGACCGTAACGCTGACCGGCATCGGGCTGGTGATGACCGAGTTCGTGGAGTTCATCTCGGGCGGGAACCTGTTGTTGATGCTGATCTTCACGGCGATCATCAGTCTCATTCTCGGTATGGGTCTGCCGACCACGGCCAACTACATCGTGGTCTCAACTCTGATGGCGCCGGTTATCGTGACCCTTGGCGCCGAGAATGGCCTGCTGGTGCCCCTGATTGCGGTGCACCTGTTCGTGTTCTATTTCGGTATCCTGGCGGATGATACGCCGCCGGTAGGTCTCGCCGCCTACGCGGCCGCAGCGATCTCCGGTGCCGATCCGATACGCACGGGTGTGCAGGGCTTCACCTATGACATCCGTACCGCGATCCTGCCGTTCATGTTCATTTTCAACACCCAACTGTTGTTGATCGGACTGACCGGCTGGGTGGACCTGCTCATCACCATCTTCAGTGCGGTGACCGCCATGCTGGTGTTCTCCGCGGCGACCCAGGGGTACTGGTTCACCAAAACACGGTGGTGGGAGACAGTCTGTCTGCTGTTGATCACCTTCACGCTGTTCCGGCCGGGATTCTGGTGGGACAGGATTTATCCGCCCACGGAAGATCGGCCTGGATCAGAGATCTTCCAGTATGTTGAGGATGTTCCGGCTGATAAGCCCATTGTGATCCAGGCTTCCGGTATGTCCATTGATGGCGACGAGGTGTCCAAGTACCTGCGGTTGCCGCTGCCCGAGGCAGAGACGCCACAGCAGCGACTGGCCCAGGCCGGGCTCGAGGTCTCTGCCCAGGGCGAGCAGATGGTCGTGGACTTCGTGAACTTCGGAAGTATCGCGGAGCAGGCAGGGATCAGCTTCGGCTGGACCATCGACAAGGTTCAGGTTGAGAAGGACCGGCCGCCCAAGGAGCTGATGTTTATCCCGGCACTTATGCTGCTGGCGGCGCTGGCCTTTGGCCAGCTCCGGAGAAAAGCCAGGGAGGAGGCCGCAAGCCAGCCGGCCTGACGGTTCCACCGGAATTTTGTTAAGTCCGTAGAAGCCCGGCGTTAACCCGCCGGGTTTTTTTCTGGTAGACTCGCCGCAGATCCGGGCCGCGGTTTGTGTCGCGGTGTCCCGGCACCATGTGATCTTTGGTATAGATCACCGCTGAGGCAACAACAGGAGTATTCCATGCCCGTCATTACCCTGCCGGATGGCAGTCATCGCAGTTTTGCTGAACCCGTAACCGTACACGACGTCGCCGCCGACATTGGCGCCGGCCTGGCCAAGGCTGCCCTGGCCGGAAAAGTTGATGGCAAGCTGGTGGACACCAGTCACCTGATCGACCGTGATGCCGAACTGGCCATCGTTACCGATCGTGATGAGGACGGCGTCGACGTCATTCGTCATTCCACAGCCCACCTGATGGCGATGGCCGTCCAGGAACTGTTCCCCGGCGCCCAGGTGACCATTGGCCCGGTGATCGACAATGGCTTCTACTACGACTTCAAGTACGACCGCCCGTTCACCAACGAGGATCTGGCGCGGATCGAGAAGCGGATGGAAGAGCTGGCGAAGCAGGACATTCCCGTCTCCCGTTCCGTGATGTCCCGGGAAGACGCCATCAAACTGTTCGAGGACATGGGCGAGGAATACAAGGTTCGCATCATCCAGGACATCCCCGGTGATGAAGATCTGTCATTTTACCGTCAGGGCGACTTTATCGACCTGTGCCGCGGTCCCCACGTGCCCAGCACCGGCAAGCTCAAGGCCTTCAAGCTTACCAAGGTGGCCGGCGCCTACTGGCGTGGCGACACCAGCAACGAGCAGCTGCAGCGGGTCTACGGTACTGCCTGGGGCAACAAGAAAGACCTCAAGGCCTACCTGAACCGGCTGGAAGAGGCCGAAAAGCGGGATCATCGCAAGATCGGCAAGAAGCTGAACCTGTTCCACATGCAGGAAGAAGCTCCGGGCATGGTGTTCTGGCACCCGGATGGCTGGTCCCTGTACCAGGAGATCGAGCAGTATATGCGTGCCAAGCTGCACAGGCACGGCTACCAGGAGATCAAGACTCCGCAGGTGGTGTCCCGTACCCTTTGGGAGAAATCCGGGCACTGGGACAAGTTCAAGGACGACATGTTCACCACCGAGTCCGAGAAGCACGACTACGCCATCAAGCCTATGAACTGCCCCTGCCACGTGCAGGTGTTCAACCAGGGCCTGAAGAGCTACAAGGATCTGCCCCTGCGTCTGGCGGAGTTCGGCTCCTGCCACCGCAACGAGGCGTCCGGCGCACTGCACGGCTTGATGCGGGTGCGTGGCTTCACCCAGGATGATGCGCACATCTTCTGCGAAGAGGACGCCATCCAGGAAGAAGTATCCGCGTTCATCAAGTTGCTGCACGAAGTCTACGAGGACTTCGGGTTCACCGAGATCCTGTACAAGCTCTCCACCCGTCCGGAAAAGCGGGTCGGTTCCGACGAAGTCTGGGACAAGTCCGAGGCGGCACTGGAGGAAGCCCTGAACCGCGAGGGCGTGGATTGGGAACTGCTGCCGGGTGAGGGCGCCTTCTACGGACCGAAGATCGAATTCTCCCTGAAGGACTGTATCGGCCGGGTCTGGCAGTGCGGTACCATCCAGGTGGACTTCTCCATGCCGGGTCGCCTGGGAGCCCAGTACGTGGCCGACAACTCCGAGCGCAGGACCCCGGTCATGCTGCACCGTGCGGTGCTCGGTTCCTTCGAGCGCTTCATCGGTATCCTGATCGAGGAATACGAAGGTGCGTTCCCGGTCTGGCTGGCGCCAACCCAGGTGGCGGTGCTGAATATTACCGATAACCAGCGTGATTATTGTCAGAATCTGGCCAAAAAGTGGGATTCTTTGGGCTTTAGGGTTAATGCTGACTTGAGAAACGAGAAGATCGGCTTTAAAATCCGCGAGCATACTCTTAATAAGGTTCCCTATCTCGTTGTTGTCGGCGATAAAGAAATCGAGAACAACGCGGTTGCGGTGAGAACCCGCAAGGGCGAAGATCTGGGGACCATGTCGGTCGACGAATTCGAAGCGCTACTGGCCAAAGACGTCGAACGCAAAGGTAGAACCAAAACGGAGATCTGATTATTAAACAGCGAGCGAATCGGGGTGGGCGTACTCCAAAAGCGCCTATCAATGAAAATATTGACGCAACTGAAGTCCGCCTGATTGATGCCGAAGGCAATCAGGTTGGTATTGTTCCCATTGAGGATGCACTCAAGCAGGCAGAAGAAGCGTCTCTTGACCTGGTTCAGGTTACGGATTCCGATCCGATCGTCTGTAAGATAATGGACTACGGCAAGAAGATCTTCGAAGAGAAGAAGGCCAAGGCGGCTGCCAAGAAAAAGCAGAAGCAGACGCAGGTCAAAGAAGTCAAGTTCCGTCCAGGAACTGAAGAAGGGGATTATCAGGTCAAACTACGCAACCTGGTACGTTTCCTTGAAAACGGGGACCGCGGCAAAATCACTATCCGCTTCCGTGGCCGTGAGATGGCACACCAGGAAATTGGTATGAAGCTCATGAACCGCATCGAAGCAGATATTGAGGAGCTGGCCCAGGTAGAACAGCGGCCGAAAATGGAAGGCCGCCAGATGACCATGGTCGTGGCACCCCGCAAGAAGAAGTGAACCTGATCCAATGACGGGTCCCCCGCATCGGCGGGGGATTTGTCGTTCAGGGGCACATTTGTTTATCCAAAATAGAATGCGGAGTTTTAAAAAATGCCTAAGATGAAAACCAAAAGCGGAGCTACCAAGCGGTTCAAGAAAACCGCGACCGGCTTCAAGCACAAGCAGTCCTTCACCAGCCACATCCTGACCAAGAAGAGCCCGAAGCGTAAGCGTCAGCTGCGCGGCACCAAGCTCATCGCCAAGTCAGATGTTGCAGCTATCAAGCGCATGACCGCGTGCTGATCCAGCCGCGCGAATCATTCCTGAGAAAGTAAAGGTAGAAGGATTAAAGTATGGCTCGTGTAAAGCGTGGCGTGGTAGCACGTCGTCGTCACAAGAAGATCATGAAGCAGGCCAAGGGTTACTACGGTGCCCGTAGCCGTGTTTTCCGGGTTGCCAAGCAGGCGGTTATCAAGGCCCAGCAGTATGCCTACCGTGACCGTCGCAACCGCAAGCGTGCATTCCGCGCTCTGTGGATCTCCCGTATCAACGCCGGTGCCCGCGCAAACGGTCTGTCCTACAGCCGTCTGATCGCTGGCCTCAAGAAGGCGAATGTTGAAATCGATCGTAAGGTTCTGGCCGACCTGGCCATGAACGAGCAGCAGGCGTTTGCCGCTGTTGTTGAGAAAGCCAAAGCGTCCCTGTGATCGCTTAAGATCTCTCATCGATTGCTGATCGATCCGGCGTCTCATGGCATCATGAAGGCGCCTTCTGAATAGGGGAAGGGCACGCTCTTCCCCTATTTTTGTTTTAACCTACCCCATTTCTGGTTTGGAGCAGGGTCAATGGAAAACCTGGAGCAACTGGTTCAGGACGGGCTGAGCGCCGTTGAGAGTGCGGACAGCCTGCAGGCACTTGATCAAATTCGTGTGGAATACCTCGGCAAGAAGGGTGTGATTACCCAGCAAGCCAAGACGCTGGGCAAGCTGTCTCCCGAGGAGCGCCCTGCTGCCGGCCAGAAGATCAACGAAGCCAAGGGGCAGGTAGAGCAGGCGATCAATGCCCGCCGCACGGATCTCGAGAAGGCTGCCATTGAAGCGAAGCTCGCCAGTGAATCCATTGACGTTACCTTGCCGGGTCGCGGCCAGGATCTCGGTGGCCTGCATCCGGTGACCCGCACCCTGCAGCGTATCGAAGAGATATTCTCCCGCGCAGGTTACAGCGTGGAGCAGGGCCCGGAAATCGAAGACGACTATCACAACTTCGAAGCCCTCAACATTCCCGGCCACCACCCGGCTCGTGCCATGCACGACACCTTCTATTTCAATCCCGGCACGCTGCTGCGCACCCACACCTCGCCGGTCCAGATCCGCACCATGGAAGCCGGCAAGCCGCCGTTCCGCATGATCTGCCCGGGTCGTGTTTACCGCTGCGATTCCGACATGACCCATACCCCGATGTTCCACCAGGTGGAAGGTCTGTTGGTGGAGAGAAATGTCAGCTTCGCCGACCTCAAGAGCACCGTCGAGGAGTTCCTGCGGGTGTTCTTCGAGCGCGATCTGGAAGTTCGCTTCCGGCCATCCTACTTCCCGTTCACTGAACCCTCCGCGGAAGTGGACATCGAGTGGGGCCGTGAGGCAGATGGCAGCATCAAGTGGCTGGAAGTAATGGGCTGCGGCATGGTGCACCCGAAAGTATTCGAATATTGCGGTATTGATGCCGAAGAGTACCGTGGCTTTGCCTTTGGTCTGGGCGTTGAACGCCTGGCCATGCTGCGCTACGGCGTGAATGACCTGCGCATGTTCTTCGAGAACGATCTGCGCTTCCTGCGCCAGTTCCGGTAATCCTCCGGCTGGTCTGCAGGCATGAACGGCAATCAAACCAACAGGCAAAACCGCATCAGGACAAGGCAAGAACCATGAAATTCAGTGAACAGTGGCTGCGCGAGTGGGTTAATCCGAACATTGGCTCCCAGGAATTGATGGACCAGATCACCATGGCCGGACTGGAAGTGGACGGCTTTGAGCCGGTCGCCGGAGAATTCAGCGGTGTGGTGGTTGGCGAAGTCCAATCCGTCGAACCGCACCCGGACGCGGACAAGCTCCGGGTCTGTCAGGTGAGCGATGGTGAACAGGCCGTCCAGGTGGTCTGTGGTGCGCCCAATGTACGCCCCGGCCTGAAGGTTCCCTTTGCTGTGGTTGGCGCGGTACTGCCGGGCAACTTCAAGATCAAGAAGGCCAAGCTGCGTGGCCAGCCCTCCGAGGGGATGCTGTGTTCCGAGTCCGAACTGGCCCTGTCTGATAATCACGACGGCCTTATGGAGTTGCCGGAGGATGCACCGGTTGGCCAGGACATGGCCGATTACCTCAAACTCAATGACATCACCATCGACGTGGACCTGACGCCGAATCGCAGCGATTGCCTCTCCATCAAGGGCATCGCCCGGGAAGTGGGTGTGCTCAACAGTTTGGTGGTCACCGAGCCCGCCATCGAGCCGGTGGAGGCAGTGCACTCTGAGGTCCC
Source organism: Marinobacter szutsaonensis (assembly GCF_039523335.1). Taxonomy (NCBI): domain Bacteria; kingdom Pseudomonadati; phylum Pseudomonadota; class Gammaproteobacteria; order Pseudomonadales; family Marinobacteraceae; genus Marinobacter; species Marinobacter szutsaonensis. Next base: position 494,529 of record NZ_BAAAFC010000002.1, read on the forward strand.
TGATATCCGTGTCGAAGCCCCGGCAGGTTGTCCCCGTTACCTCGGCCGTGTTCTGCGCAACGTGAATCTGAAAGCGGAAACACCGCTGTGGATGCAGGAGAAGCTGCGTCGCTCCGGTATCCGTTCCATCGATGCGGCGGTAGATGTCACCAATTACGTGATGTTGGAACTTGGCCAGCCCATGCACGCATTCGACCGTGACGAGATCAGCGGTGGCATTATCGTGCGTATGGCCAAACCGGCCGAGAAACTGGTTCTGCTCGACGGCCAGGAAGTGGAGCTCACCGAAGACACCCTGGTAATTGCCGACCACGAAAAGCCCATCGCCATCGCCGGTGTGATGGGTGGTGAGCATTCCGGTGTCAGCGAAAAGACCCGGGATCTGGTGCTGGAGTCCGCCTACTTTGACCCCATCACCCTGGCAGGCAAGGCTCGCCATTACGGCCTGCATACCGATGCCTCCCATCGTTTCGAGAGGGGCGTCGACTACAAGCTGGCCCGTGATGCCATGGAGCGTGCCACCGAGCTGCTCATGAATATCGTTGGTGGCGAACCCGGTGAAATCGTGGAAGTGGCCAGCGACGAGCATCTGCCGGCTGACCGCACCATTGACCTTCGGGAACAGCGGCTGGCCGATGTTCTCGGCATGGCGATCGATCGCACCACCGTTGAAGAGATACTCACGCGGCTCGGGCTCCATATCGACAAGCTGCTCAAGGATGGCTGGCGCGTCAGTGTGCCCAGTTTCCGTCCGGACATCACCATCGAGGAAGACCTGATCGAGGAAGTCGGCAGGATCTTTGGCTACAACAACCTGCCGGTGACCGAACCCACCGGCTCCCTCGGCCTGGTTGCCCGGGAAGAGGCAAAGCGCCCGGTGTCCGCCATCCGCAACTATTTTGTGGCCCAGGGCTACCAGGAAGCGGTTACCTACAGCTTCGTGGATCCCAAGGTGCAGAAGCTGGTTGATCCGGAGCGCGACGGTATTGCCCTGGCGAACCCGATCTCGGCGGACCTGTCGGTCATGCGTACCACTCTCTGGAGTGGTTTGCTCAAGACGGTTGCCTATAACCAGAACCGTCAGCAGCCGCGTATCCGGCTCTTCGAGACCGGCCTGCGCTTTGAGCAGGACGGCGAGCGCATCGATCAGCAGCCCATGCTGGCCGGTGTGGTTGTCGGTGGTCAGTATCCGGAAAACTGGGCAAACGGTCGCAGAACCGCCGATTTCTTTGATGTAAAAGGGGAATTGGAAGGCTTGTTCAGGCTGCTCGGCATCGAGGTCCAGTTCGTGGCCAGCCAGCACCCGGCGCAGCATCCGGGCCAGACTGCCGAACTGATGCGCGATGGTGAACATGTAGGCTGGTTGGGCACGTTGCATCCACAAGTTCAGAAAAATCTGGAACTTAATGGCACGATCCTGATGTTTGAGCTATTCTTGAATTCGATCGTCACCGGATATGTGCCTAATTTCAAAGAAATTTCAAAATTCCCGGAAGTTCGCAGGGATTTGGCTATCATTATCGGGAGCGATGTAGCGTTCGCCGATGTGGAGCGTGTAGCCAGGAAGCATGCCGGTGAGCGTCTGACAGCGCTGCGTGCGTTCGATGTCTATGAAGGCGAGAGCCTGGGTGAGGGGAACCGGAGCCTGGCCCTGAGCCTGTTCTGGCAGCATCCCGAACGCACCTTGAATGAAGACGAAGTGCATTCGCTCTTCAATGGTGTCATTGATGCCTTGAAAGAAGAGTTGGGGGCAACACTGAGGAGTTAAGAGATGGCGGCTTTGACGAAAGCGGAAATGGCGGAGCGCTTGTACGAGGAATTGGGTCTGAACAAGCGGGAAGCCAAGGAAATGGTGGAAGCTTTCTTCGATGAAATCAGAGGCGCACTCAGCCATAACGAACAGGTGAAGTTGTCCGGTTTCGGCAACTTCGACCTGCGGGACAAGAAACAGCGGCCGGGACGGAATCCGAAAACTGGTGAAGAGATCCCGATCAGTGCACGGCGTGTTGTTACGTTTCGACCCGGACAAAAACTAAAACAGAAAGTGGAAGCGTATGCTGGAACCCAGTCATAACAACGAACTCCCGGCAATCCCCGGGAAGCGTTACTTCACCATTGGTGAGGTAGCCGATCTTTGTGACGTCAAAGCCCATGTGTTGCGGTACTGGGAACAGGAGTTTCCACAGCTGTCGCCGGTCAAGCGCCGGGGCAACCGTCGTTACTACCAGCGGGCGGATGTCATTACCATCCGCCAGATTCGCAGCCTGCTCTATGATCAGGGCTACACCATCGGTGGCGCCAAGCAGAAGCTGAGCAGTCACGAGATAAAGGAAGACACCTCCCAGTACAAGCAGCTCATCCGTCAGATGATTGTTGAGCTCGAAGAAGTTCTTGAGGTGCTCAATACGCCGGTTAAATAAACCGGGTGTGAGAACAGCAAGCCGGGGCGGCCCTCAGGACCGCCCCGGCTTTTTTGTGGCTATTACTTTTTCTTGCAGGTCTTGATGCCCAGGATGCTGTAGGCCGGGCAATTACCCATCAGCGCAGTCGCCAGCGGCACAATGCCAATCCATCCCCAGGGTGTCTGGGGGCCAACGAATACCAGAGCAATCAGAACCACGCCAACCACGGCGCGGATGATGCGGTCAGCGGAACCCATGTTTACAGTCATCATTCAGTCTCCTTTGCTGATATGAGCTTATGACTTAACTTTAGGTCATACTTCCGGATAGTTCAGTGATAAAGTCACACACGATCAGCCAACGTAAGGAATCAGGACGTCATTCCATGCCTCAGCACAGCATTGTGTTGTATCGCATGGGTAAGGATGACATCTGCACACTATCCATTGGCTGTCTGATGACCGGTCGGGGCTACCGGGCGGAAGCGGTCGTCGAGGAAGAGGGTGAGGCGGCGATGATTCCGCGGGGCGTTTTTGACGGGCTGATGGATCAGTCGCCGGAGTTCCGTCTGGGGATCATGGAATCCTATGGGCGTCGCCTGGATGATCTAATGCTGTTGGTCGAGGAGGTTGCCTTCCACCGCATGGACGAGCGTCTCGAAGAATGGTTACTGGCTCGTGCCGACAGGGATGTGATTATGATCACTCATCAGGAGTTGGCGGTTGAGCTCGGCACCGCGCGGGAGGTGGTTAGCCGACTGCTCAAAGAGCTGGAGCGGCAGGAGATGGTCAGATTATCCCGTGGCAAGATTGAGCTGACCGGATTGGTCGGATCCACCACGCCGGCCTGAGATGCCCGTTGTGAACAAAGCGTCTTCCTCGACTTACGATCAGCTGATCAATCCCGTGTTGATTGCGGGCTGCATCATTATCCTGGTCAGCTTTGCCGTTCGCGCATCCTTCGGACTGTTTCAGCTACCCATTGCCCTTGAGTTTGCGTGGCCCAGGGAATCGTTCTCTCTGGCGATTGCTATCCAGAACCTGTTCTGGGGAATAGGGCAGCCAATCTTTGGCGCTTTCGCGGAACGCTATGGGGACCGGAAGGCAATCCTGGGCGGCGGCGCCTTTTATGTGATCGGACTGGTGCTTTCGGCCTACGCCATTACTCCGGGCCAGCACCAGTTATTGGAGATGCTGGTGGGCTTCGGCATAGCCGGCACCGGTTTCGGGGTCATTCTGGCGGTGGTGAGCCGTGCCGCATCCGACAAGCATCGGTCGATGGCGCTGGGTATCGCTACGGCGGCGGGCTCTGCCGGGCAGATTGTCGGCCCTGATTCATTTGCCGGTCAAGGAGTACCCGTGGTCGCAGCGAGGCAAGGTCGCTGTCGTGACTTGAAGAGGCGGTGTCTGTGGCGGTTTTCCGCTGGCCAGAAACAACAAAGCCCGGGCCTTCCGGCCCGGGCTTTGTCGGGGAATTCTGGTCGGGACGGCAGGATTTGAACCTGCGACCCTCTGCACCCCATGCAGATGCGCTACCAAGCTGCGCTACGCCCCGTTAACTGCCAGCCATGAGAAAAGAGGTTTATCTCAGTGGCTTAGCGGGAGCGAAGTCTACACCAGCCCATCAGAAAAATAAACAGGCTTTCGGAAAATCGCCCTGAAAATTCACCTCAATTTTGTTTCCCGGAGTTTCATGATGAAGTGGGGTGGTTCGAACGTATTGGCACGGGCCTCCGGCCAATATTTGTCGAAGACCGTCAGGCCGGTTTTCTCGCCGGTCAGCAGGGCGCCAGGTTCCAGAAAATGGTAGAGGTCCAGGTAGGAGTGCACTTCGGTCTTGGAGGTCCGGCGAATTACATGCTCTGGACCCAGCTCTGACGGATGGCGCAGTCCGGCGGCTTCCAGCAGGTTCTGGAGGGCGTCCAGGGTGTTCTTGTGGAAGTTGTACACCCGCTGGCTCTTGTGACGAACGTCCAGCTTGTTGCTCCTTCGCGGGTCCTGGGTGGCTATTCCGCTCGGACAGCGGCCGGTGTGGCAATTGAGCGCCTGAATACAGCCGAGGGCAAACATATAGCCCCGGGCGGCATTGCACCAGTCCGCCCCCAGGGCGAGCGTGCGGGCGATGTTGAAGGCGGAGGTGATCTTGCCGGCGGCGCCAATGGCGATGTATTCCCGGAGATTGGTGGCTACAAGGGTGTTATGGACGATCAGCAGGGCTTCGGTCATCGGCATGCCCAGCCGATTGATGAATTCCAGTGGTGCCGCCCCGGTGCCGCCTTCGCCGCCATCAACGACGATAAAATCCGGTTTGATCCCGGTTTCCAAGATGGCCTTGACGATTCCGAACCACTCCCAGGGATGGCCGATGGCCAGCTTGAAGCCCACCGGCTTGCCCCCCGAGAGCTCACGCAGGCGATCAATGAACTGAAGCATTGCGATGGGGTTGGAGAACTCCGAATGGCTGGCCGGCGAGACGCAGTCTTCACCCAGGGACACACCCCGGGCTTCGGCAATTTCCAACGTAACCTTGGCGCCGGGCAGAATGCCGCCGTGGCCGGGTTTTGCACCCTGAGATAGTTTGAGCTCTATCATTTTTACCTGATCGAGGGCTGCATTCTGTCTGAACATGTCGGCATTGAAACTGCCGTCCTTGTTACGGCAGCCGAAATAGCCCGAGCCGATCTCCCAGACCAGGTCACCGCCAGGTTGAAGATGGTATCGGGAAATCGATCCTTCGCCGGTGTCGTGATAAAAGCCGCCCATTTTTGCGCCGGTGTTCAGGCTCAGGATCGCGTTCGCCGAGAGCGAACCAAAACTCATGGCCGAAATGTTGAAAACACTTGCGCTGTAGGGCTTTGCGCGATTTTTGCCGATCACGATGCGGAAGTCAGAATCGGTGATGCGCGTCGGAGTCAATGAGTGGTTCATCCATTCGAACCCTTCCTCGTACATGCGGAGTTGGGAGCCGAAGGGGCGCTTGTCGAGCACATTTTTGGCACGCTGGTAGACGATCGTGCGTTGCTCCCGGGAGAAGGGGCGCTCTTCGGTGTCCGACTGGATAAAATACTGGCGGATTTCCGGGCCAATGGATTCAAAGAGATAGCGGAAGTTGGCCATGATCGGATAGTTCCGGCTGACCGTATGTCTGGTCTGGACCAGGTCGTAGGTTCCAACCGCGGTCAGTACAGCGAAGATCGCGGGAACGATATAGCCGTACCCTAGCCACAGCGTAACCGGCAGTGAGACAACGAGTCCTGCGATGCTCAGAACGTAGGCGCTGTAGCGCAGTGGAAAGGTCGTGGTTTTCTCCATGAATACCTCGGATCGGTTCTCGGGAAGTGCCTGATGCACTGATTATATAGATACCCGGGGTCCGAGACAGGCGATTGCCTCTTCAGACACTTGAAAATTCGGGAAATGAACTATTCTGATAAGGGTAAGTACGAAAAAACCACGATAAGCGGGCTTTGATGTTTTGACCTCAAAACATTAGACTTGCGCGCTTGTAATAATTGAACTCCGATTCTGACATTGAATTTCTGACCCAGGAGGCGCCAAACGTGGGCGAGGTAGTGAAAGACGAATATCAGACGGATTACGTCGCGGGCCAGGACAATATTAACGTCCTTGGTCTCGATCTCCATAACTGGGTGTTCCCGGTTTCTGCTCTTATTGTGGTGGCTTTCGTCATCGGAACCTTGATGTTTCCGACGCCGGCGAAAGAGCTGCTCGACGGAGCAAAGTGGGACATCATTGCCAGTTTCGACTGGCTTTTCCTGATCAGTGCCAACATCTTTGTGGTGGTTTGTATTGCGCTGATCTTCCTGCCGGTGGGTAAAATCCGGATCGGTGGCCAGGACGCCAAACCTGAGTTCTCCAGGCCGTCCTGGTTTGCCATGCTGTTCGCCGCCGGTATGGGTATTGGCCTGATGTTCTGGGCCGTTGCGGAACCGACCGCCTATTACACCGGCTGGTACGAGACGCCCTTCAATGTAGAAGCGAACTCTCCGGAGGCCGCGAACCTCGCCATGGGCGCGACCATGTACCACTGGGGTCTGCATCCCTGGGCGATCTATGCCGTGGTGGCGCTGTCACTGGCGTTCTTCGCATTCAACAAGAACATGCCGCTGACCATTCGTTCGGCGTTCTTCCCGCTGCTCAAAGACAAGGTCTGGGGCTGGCCTGGCCACATCATTGATGTCCTGGCCGTGGTTGCGACCATTTTTGGCCTCGCAACATCTCTGGGTTTTGGCGCGCAGCAGGCCGCGTCCGGTCTCGATTACCTGTTCGGTACCGGCAATGGCATCAACGTTCAGATGGCTATTATCGTGGGGGTCACCGCAGTTGCGCTGATTTCCGTGCTCCGCGGCCTGGAAGGTGGTGTGAAGGTTCTCAGTAATATCAACATGAGCCTGGCGGCACTCCTGCTGTTCTTCGTCATTTTCGCTGGCCCGACCATGTCCATCCTGGAGACCATATGGGTCACGTCCTCCAGCTATGTTGTGAACATGGTGCCGCTCAGTAACCCGTTCGGCCGTGAAGATGAGGCCTGGTTCCAGGGCTGGACTGTCTTCTATTGGGCCTGGTGGATTTCCTGGTCACCGTTCGTAGGCATGTTTATCGCCCGGGTGTCCAAGGGCCGCACGGTTCGTGAATTCATCACTGCGGTTCTCCTGATTCCGACTGTCATCACCGTCGTCTGGATGAGCAGCTTCGGTGGCTCCGCACTCGAGCAGATCCAGAATGGTGTTGGTACCCTCGCCGAGGAAGGTCTGACCGACGTCTCCCTGGCTCTGTTCCAGATGTTTGCCAACCTGCCACTGACCGGGATCATTTCCTTCGTGGCAATCATCCTCGTGCTGGTGTTCTTCGTGACGTCCTCGGATTCCGGTTCGCTGGTTATTGACAGCATCACCGCCGGTGGCAAGACCGACGCTCCTACTGCTCAGCGTGTATTCTGGGCCGTTATGGAGGGTGCAATTGCAGCAGCGCTGATTTTCGGCGGCGGTGCCGATGCCCTGGGCGCAATCCAGGCAGCAGCCATCAGTGCCGGCCTGCCGTTCACGGCCATTCTGTTGGTCATGACCTGGGGCCTGCTCAAGGGGCTCAGCCATGAGCGCAAACTGCTGATAGCCAGGGGCGAACTCTGATCATCAGCGGATAGTAAAAACCGGGGTCGAGGCCCCGGTTTTTTTGTGTCTGTTTTTTTGAGTTCAGCGACTGGCGAAGGTGTCCATGGCAAACTGTGCGCGTTCGCCAGGCGAGAAGTGAGGGCGCTTGAGGTTCTCGATAGCGCGGAGTCTTGGCAGAAGGCCGCAACCGTTGGCCATCTGTATCGCCAGGCCCGGTCGAGCGTTGAGCTCAAGCAACAGGGGGCCTTCGTTGGCATCCACCACCAGATCCACCCCCATGTAGCCCAGCCCTGTGGCTTCATAACAGCGAGACGCCATCTCCAGCATCTCATCCCAGGCAGCGATCTCGATGTTCTCCAGAGCCAGTCCCGTATCCGGGTGCAGGGTGATTGGCCGGTTGAACTGAACCGCATTGAGGCTGCGCCCGGTTCCGATATCAAGACCCACACCGACGGCACCCTGATGCAGGTTCGCCTTGCCGTCCGAGGCGGTTGTTGCGAGCCGTAACATTGCCATGACCGGGTAGCCCTGAAACACAACGATCCGGATATCGGGGACACCCTGGTGGGAGTAACGGGCCAGGTCCGGGTCGGACTGGACCAGGTTCTCGACAATGGCGACGTCTGGCGTGCCCGCCAATGAGTAGAGGCCCGCCAGGATGTTGGTCAGATGGCGCTCCAGGTAGGGGGCATCCACCCGCGCTCCGGAGGCCTTGATGTACTCATCGCCATCCCGGCCGGTTATCACGGTAATGCCCTTGCCGCCCGAGCCCTTCGCCGGTTTGATCGCGAAACCTTCCAGGTCCTCGGCCATTTCCCGGAAGTGGGAGATCTCGTGCTGCTCACGGACGATCTGCAACAGCCGGGGCGTCTTGACGCCGTATTCGGCAACCACCAGCTTGGTCTTCAGCTTGTTGTCCACCAGTGGGTAGGACGAGCGCTCGTTGTACCGGGCAATGTAATCCACATTGCGCCGGTTCATGTTGAGCATGCCCAGCCGTTTCAGTCTCCGGGGAGAAATCCACTCCATGTCAGTCGTACACCTTCATGGGTGAAAATCGACGAAGTTCGCTGAGCTTGTAGCCGGTGTACTGACCCATCAGCAGTATGAACCCGAGAATCACCAGGTGAAGTTCCGGGAAGTTGAAGGTCAGATGGCCGGCGAGTGGGGCGCTCATGACCAGGTAGGCGCAGATCGCCACGAACAGGCTGCCCGAGCCCTGGATCATCACCTCGCGGACGCCTTCTTCCTCCCAGAGGATGGACATCCGCTCGATGGTCCAGGCGATGATCACCATGGGGAAGAAGGTCACCGTCATGCCGGTGTTGAAGCCCATCTGGTAGCCAATGATGGACAGCCCGGCGGTAATAAAGATGACCAGGATGATCAGGGCGGAGATCCGGGATACCAGCAACAGGTTGAGACTGGAAAGATAGCCCCGCATCAGAAGCCCGATGGCCACCACGGACAGGAAGGCTATGAGCCCGGGAAGCAGGGTGGTCTGCACGAAGGCCACGGCGATCAGCACGGGCATGAAGGTACCGGAAGTCCGAATACCGATCACCATCCGCATGAACGCCACGATCAGCGCGCCCAGGGGCAGGAGCAGCAGCATCCGGAACATGCTCTGTTCCTCGACGGGCAGTTCGTAGAAGCTCAGGAAACCCAGCCCGTTGGATTCGGCCTGCATGGTGGCCAGCTGCAGGGCAGGGACTGTCTGCCGGAGCATCGAAAAGCTCACTTCGGAATTGTCACCGCCGACCACATCCAGCAGGGATTCGGAGCCCTGGCGCCAGAGAAGCAGGTTCTCGGGGACTCCCTGTTCCGCTGTCTGGGGATCGAAGGTCAGCCATTGATCACCATTGTAAATCTGCAGGAAGGGCATCAGCTGCTGGCGGCGGCGGGCATCCTCGAGCCGCAGGCCATCGGCGGTGCGGGCGGGTATGCCGGCGTGATTGAGCATATCCACCACCAGCTGGAGGTAATTCTCCTCGGCCACCAGCAGCGTGGTGTTCTGGGTCCGGGTGTCCGGCTGCATCAGCCGGATCAGCTCACGGGTCATGCTTTCGGGCGTGCTGGAGCGCTCGCGGGCCTGGGTCAGCACTTCCCGTACGGCGGTTGCCTGGGGTTCTTCCCAGAACATTTCACGGGGTCGCGGTTCCCGTACCAGCCGCCTGGGCTGGGAATCATCCGTGGGAATGAACTGGGCCTTGAAATACAGGGTTTGCGGCCCGGAGACTTCGCGTTTGCTCCATTCCGCCCTGCGGCCACCGGAGTTTTCCACAATGGAGAACCCATAACCCGGAGAGGCGGCCTGTTCGGAGATGATACTGAAGCCCGGCGGTTGTTCCGGGATGTTGAGGCTGGCCAGCACTGGCTCCTCGGTTCCGTCAAAATCCACCCGGGCCTCGACCATCCAGACCGGGCGTTGTTCCCCGGTTAACCAGGGAATGCCCAGCTCGACATGGCGCCAGATGGCCAGGGCTATGCCAGCCCCGATCAGTAGCAGGACGGCGACGTAAAACGGAATGCGTGAACGGGTGGTCAAGCGTCGTCTCCGTTCCGTTTCAGGTTCTTGGGCAGTTCGGTGGCAAACTCCTTGCCGACATCAATCAACATGACATCCCGGAGCACGTTGCGGCCGATAAGTACTTCGTAGGTGAGGTTGCTGCGATCGGCAAGGGTGAACTCGGCAACCTGTTTGTGGTCGCCGATGGCAAACTGGAGCTCCACCACCACACGGCGTTCAGAATCCTCGGCACTGGCCTGGATGATGCGAACGCGGCGGGAAATCTCTTTCTCCATGGTCACCAGCTCATCCGTGCCCGGGACCGGGACATCAAAGCGCACCCAGTTGCTGCCATCCCGTTCGAAACGGGTGATATTGCGGGCATCCAGGGAAGAGGTTTCGGCGCCGCTGTCGATTCGGGCGGTATAAACCAGACCGGGTCCGGCCAGGTAGAATTTTTCCACCTCGCCGACGATAACCTTGCCTTTCAGGCGGTCGGCACGGCCGGTGTCCTCGAGAGTGGGGCATGCCCGCTGCGGCTGGACTGGCGGGCAGACCGGCTTTTCAACCTTGTTTTCAATCGCTTCCAGGATGGTCTGGGTAGACAGTTCTTCCCGCTGCAGGAGTTGCTCATGGCGAACCGACGCATTGCCTTCCATGGTGACCAGCGTTGCCCGTTGGGACTGTACCGAGGAGTTCAGTTCTGTCAGGTCTTTTTTCGGAACCATGAAGTAGCGGTCCGACGAGCAGCCGGCCAGTACCAGGCTCAGCCCGGCGGCCGCGATAACAGAAAGGAACGGAAAACCAGCCCGCGAACGTTTGTAACCCATGAAGTACCCCTGAGCCGGCAGACAAGAACGCCCGGACAATAGGGCGTGCTGATGGTCTGTGCCTTGAATGTGTTCAATTAAGGCCGGGGAGTATAGCGCAACCAACGTGTGTAGTGACTTTACAGTTGGTTAACGGGCAGTGCGGATTATCCGGACAGGAAGGGGCCTTCGCCAAGATCGGTCTGGGAACGCAGATACTCCTGAATCACCGGAGAGCAATTCAGGTAAAACAGCAACAACTCGCGCTGGATATCCTGATCCTGGATACGGGAAGCAAAGCTGATCATTTCCCTGATGGCGCCGTCACTCTCGCTTCGGCTATCCGGGATCGAGAAACTCTGGCCATAGCGTTCTTTCAGGATTTTTGTCAGGCGCTCGAGATGGAATTCACCCGTGTGGGTAATGTGGGGCAGGATCCGGAAACCTTTCGGATAGGTTTTCTTTCTTCCTGCCAGAACACACGACTGCATGTCATCCCCGGCCCGGTTTTCCTGCCAGAGTTCTGATCCCAGTTTTCGCCACAGTTCTTTCAGCATAACTTGCCTGTCCATCCTCTGACTGCGGATTCGTCCCGGCCGTGAAAAAAATGTAATCAAAATAAACAGGACGAACACTTTATTCTTTTAGTGGATATTACGGGGCACGTCCAGAGCCAGATGCACGCCGGTAATAAATTTGCCAATCAGTCGAGGTGCCCGACCCCCATTAATGCCTATGAACGGGAGGCAACGCAAAAGGTTCCATTGTTACGTTAAACTGTTCGTCATGATGTGATCATCCGGGCAAACCAACCAGGAGCGTCTTGCAGTGCCGGAAGCGATAACCCGATGGATAGTAGTGGCCTCGCCGGAATTGATGGCTGGATTAGTGGGCGTGCTGGCACTGTTGATAGTGCTTCTTGCCGTTTTCCTGATTCGCTCGGCCCGCAAGGCTGATGCCTGGCAGAACCGGGCCTTTGACGCCGAGACCAGGGTCGCCGGACTCGAGTCGGACGTTGGCGGCAAGCGCCAGTGGATCGAACAGCTGGAAGGCGAGCGCAAAAATCTTCAGAACCGGATCGAGGATCTTTCCGGCGAGTTGCACCGTGTGAGGCTGAGGCTTCGGGAGCAGGAGGTCGCGCTGGACCGGGAACGCCGTTCCGCAGCGGAGAAACTGGAACTACTGGAACGTAACCGGGACGCGCTGAAGCAGGAGTTCGAGAATCTCGCCAACCGGATTTTCGATCAGAAGAACGAGCGTTTCACCCAGCAAACCCGCACGAGCCTGGACAGCCTGCTCAATCCCTTCCGGGACCAGTTGCAGGATTTCCGCAAACGCGTGGAGGACGTATACACCACCGAGACCCGGGACCGCCAGGCACTTCGCAGTGAGATCAAATCACTGCAGGAGCTGAACCGGCAGATTACCGAGGAAGCGGCCAACCTGACCAAGGCCCTGAAGGGTGACAAGAAGATCCAGGGTAACTGGGGCGAGCTGATCCTGGAGCGGGTGCTTGAGAAGTCCGGTCTGCGCAAGGGCGTGGAGTATGAAACCCAGGGCAGTTACCGGGACGGTGACCACCAGCTGTTGCGCCCGGATGTGGTGGTGCACCTGCCGGATAACCGGAACCTGATCGTGGATTCCAAGGTATCCCTGCAGGCCTACCAGCAGTGGGTCAACGAGGAAGACGAGAGTGCGCGGGCAGATGCCCTGAAACAGCACGTGGAGGCGGTCAGGAACCACATCCGCACCCTGAGCGAGAAAGACTATAGCCAGCTCCATGGCCTGCATTCGCCAGATTTCGTGCTGTTGTTCATGCCCATCGAGCCGGCGTTCGTGGCAGCTTTTCAGCAGGACGAGAACCTTTTCGCAGAAGCCTTTGAGCGAAAGATTATTGTGGTCACTCCGACCACGCTCCTGGCCACGCTGCGGACCATCGAGAACATCTGGCGCTATGAACGCCAGAGCCAGAATGCCCGGCGGATTGCGGACCGGGCCAGTGCGGTCTACGACAAGTTGAGGGTCTTTGTCGAAGCCATGGAACGCCTGGGCAGCCAGTTGCAAACAGCCCAGGGTAGCTATGATTCGGCCATGAATACGTTGACCCGGGGCCGTGGTAACCTGATTTCACAGGCGAACCGGTTTGTGGAGTTGGGCGTGAGGGTCAAGAGAGAACTTCCCCGTGGCATCCTGGAGCAGGCCGAAGTGGATGCCGAAGATACCGAGATGGAAGCGGCAATGAACGCCGATAACCAGCAGGAGTAAGAGCGATGGCAGTAGCATCAGGAACGTTTCAACGACTGGCCCGGTCCGTGGCACTGGTCGCCGCCCTCTCGGCCGCCGGGCAGGTGCAGGCGCTGGCTCCGGAGCACGAGATGCGCCGCTTGATGCTGGCCACCGAGGAGGCCGTTAACGCCGGTAGCTGGGGCGAAGCCGGGGAGTACCTGAATCGCCTCCAGCAGCTGGAAGCCCAGAAGCCGGCCGAATACTTCTTTTACCGCGGCCGGGTGATGTTGCAGGCGGGTCACCTGAATGAGGCCCAGGCGGCCCTGGAAGCCTATGTCACCCAGGCCGGAACCGAGGGCAGCCACTACCAGAAGGCCCTGAAACTGATTACTGATGTGGAACGCACTCGCAAGTCCGGCTCAGCCGATCAGGCCAACGGCAAGCAGGCACCCAAGGTGGCTGTGATTGAACCTGCGGGTGATCAGCGCATATCGTCACTCAAGAAGCTCTACCTCACCAACAATGACCGTGACGCTCTTCTGATGCACCTTAACAGCCTGCTGGATATGGCCGGCTGGCGTGCGGATCAGACGGTCGTGCGGCTGGACAAGCCTGCGGATGTTGCCTACGAGGTGAGTGCCACCGAAAGCGTCATCAGGTTCCAGGAGATTCGCCGCGAAGAGGGGAGCCGCCTCGTGCGCAAAACCCAGACCATGGAAGTCTACGGCGTGAATCCCATGATCGAGTGGGGCTGCGAGGCGGCGGTAGCCAGCTGCTGGATCTACGATCCCCGCGACGGCTCACGCTTGATGCAGCTTGGCTATAATCGGGAGCGGGCTGGTGAAATCGCCCAGACACTGGGGCAGTTGGTCCGTCATCTGCAGGCACCTGCCGGCTCCTGATCGCTCTACGACTCGAGATTTCCCCGTTCACCCTCGCGATAGGCGCCGGGGGTGACGCCCGTCCATTTCTTGAAGGCGCGGTGGAACGTGGAGGGCTCGGTAAAGCCCACCTTCTCCGCGATGTCATTGATTGGCAATTCCTGCCGGCCCAGGTAGTAGATGGCCATGTCCCGCCGCAGCAGATCCTTGATCTCCTGGAAGGAAGTATTTTCCTGTTTCAGGCGCCGCCGTAGAGTTTGCGGGCTGGTATGCAGTTCCGAGGCAATCCACTCGAAATCCGGCAGCGGTTTGGAGAAATCCCTACCAATCAGTGCGCGGATCCTGCCGGTCCAGGTATTGCTTTCGTCGGGCCGGGAGAGCAGGTCTGCCGGCGAGGTCTTGAGAAATTGGCGCATTTCCGGCTTGTCCCGGATAACCGGCGCCGACAGAAAGCGCTTGTCGAAGGTGAGGGCGGTCTGACCTGACTCGAATTCCAGCGGGCAGTGGAAGATATGCCGGTACTCATCACCGTGGGGCGGGCGAGGGTAGTCGAATTCGGCCTTGTTCAGCTCCACCGGCTGACCGATCAGCCAGCTGCCCAGACGATGCCAGATCACCAGAATGCTCTCGCGCAGGAAGTAACTGGGATCGTAGATCTCGCCTTCGATACGCAGCACCAGCCGGGCCTGCTCATCTTCGACTTCCAGTTCCATGGACACCATGGGCTCGAACAGGCGTGAGAACTGGAATGCCTGGCGGTAAACGGCCTCGAGATTGGGGCAATCGATGACCAGCGCGCACATGGTCGCAAAGGTGCCTGTCCTGGCCCGTCGTGGCCCTAGTCCCATGAACTCATCCCCGGTGCGGTTCCAGAGCACCTGCATCAGCCGGCTGAACTGGTCACTGCTGACCCGTGCCATCTCGATGCGCAGCAGATCCGGAGAAATCCCGGCTTCCTTCAGCATCTCCCGGGTGTCCAGCCCCTGCGCCTCGGCACCGACCAAAGCTGCCTGCACAAAATGTCTTGAAACCGTCAGGTTGGGCATCGCGTTCGCCATTCCATGAAAACGAAACCCATCATAAAACCCCGGGGGAACATTGCAACCGGCCTAACTGCCTGACGTGTGGAAGAATTGGTCAACAGGAATGGGGGAACCGGCAGTTGGCCCCGGGAGCAAAACACGGCAGCATGGGAAAAAACAAACGTCACAACAAGGAGAAAACCATGGCAGGCCCTTTGAAGTCACTGAAGGTTCTGGATTTCAGCACGCTGCTGCCCGGCCCCTACGCCACCATGCTACTGGCCGATATGGGGGCAGAAGTACTTCGAATCGAGGCACCGGACCGGGTAGACCTCATCAAGGTGATGCCTCCCTTCGACGGCAAGTTCAGCACCGCGTTTTCCTACCTCACTCGTGGCAAGGACACCTTGCAACTCAACCTGAAGAAGGAGGGTGCTGCCGACAAGGTGAAAGAGCTGGTCAAGGACTACGACATCGTGGTCGAGCAGTTCCGCCCCGGTGTGATGGACCGCCTGGGCATCGGCTACGAGACCCTGCGTGAGATCAACCCCGGGCTGATCTACTGTGCCATTACCGGCTACGGCCAGACCGGCCCCTACAAAGACCGCGCAGGCCACGACATCAACTACCTCTCCATCGCTGGCGTCTCCAGCCACTGCGGCCGCGCAGACAGCGGCCCGCCTCCCATGGGTATCCAGATTGCCGACGTCGCCGGCGGCTCCCATCACGCCGTCATGGGCATCCTCGCCGCCGTTATTGAACGCCAGCAGACCGGCAAGGGCCAGTTCGTGGACATCAGCATGACCGACGCTGCTTTCGCCCTCAACGCCATGTCCGGCGCGGCCTGCCTGGCTGGTGGCGTGGAGCAGAAGCCCGAGGGCGGCATGCTCAATGGAGGTTCTTTCTATGATTACTACCAGACCAAAGATGGCCGCTGGCTGTCGGTGGGTAGCCTGGAGCCGCAGTTCTCGGCACGGCTGTGTGACACCCTCGGGCTGTCCGAGATGAAAAGCCTGGCATTGAGCCAGAAGCCGGATGATCAGAAGCAGCTGAAGGAGGCCATTCAGGAGAAAGTGAAAGGAAAGACGCTGGCGGAGTGGCAGGAGGTTTTTGCCGGGCAGGACGCCTGTGTAGAGCCGGTGCTGACGATTTCAGAAGCGGCGGAGCATCCGCAGTTGAAGGCCAGGGGGATGGTGATTGAGGTGGATCGAGGGGATGGGGAGATGCACAAGCAGTTGGGCTGTCCCGTGCGGTTTTGCTAGGTTTATTCGCGCCACAATGGTTTCAAATTAGGAAGGTCTTATTCTTTATTTCCTTGGGTTGGTTCTAACGAAAAAACCCCGGCCGAGCCGGGGTTTTTTTACATCTCTGCAGTATTAGTTCTGATCCAAAGCAAACTCAACAGTCATGCTATCACCCAAAACTGCGGGATTCGTAACCGGGATAGCTTGTTGAGTAACATTGCCAATAACCTCGCCAATCATATCGGCAAACGCGGCTGAGGTATTTGAACCCTCCGGACACACCTCGTTAGCTGGTGCTGCTGGTGCTACAAATGTGCCATGGTTCGCGTTCACGCAAGGATTTTGCCCGAAGTAGAACGATGCAGCATTTGCTGGGCTACCCACAGGAACAGGGTTGCTGGCCGAGATCAGATTAGTACCTGTCCCATCATTAAGTACTCCGCCGCCTGCACCAATGTCGATCAGCGCCATCAGAGGCTCAGTGCCCGCCAACGGAGCGGAGAGGGCCTGATCCAGAGGTGCAACGTTAGCCTCATTGGGCACCGTTAAGTCGCCGACTACTTCTGACACTAAAATGCCTGTGCCATTGGCGGTTGCGAATGCGCCCAGGTTCTTGCCGTAGTTGACCGGGTCAACATTGTCGATAGTGGACTGAAGTACATACAGGAATGCCTCAAGTGTCGAGGTCCCCTGAGATACTCCAGCAGCAGCCAAACCGCCGAGCACTGGCGGTGCAAGGGATGGGGAGTTCTCAACCAGTTTGGTAAGCTGACCACCAGTGTTCATCAGAGAAATGGAGGCTAACTCTGGGTAAAAGAGAGTCCCCGTGGCTGAGTTCGTTCCTCGGAGGGTCGGATTTTCCAGCATCGACGCAAACACTGAACCAGTGATACCACCAAGGGAGTGGCCCACAAAGTGAACGTTCTTGGTGTGAAGCTGGTTCTGGCCGTAATTTGTATTACTGCCATCGATGTCGAGCGAACCGTTCGCAATGGTTGCTGACAGATTCAGCAAATCCATAACACCCTGTCTCAGGTTGTCTCTGGTTGTTTGCATGCTGGTCAGGTTTATAAACAGGCTGCCGGAGCGCACGTCGGTGATTGCACTCTCTTGTTGCGGACTGAAGGCGCCCTCTGGGGTGCTGTAATAGAAGTGGCGCTCCCCAACATAATCTGCATCCGGGAAATCAGCCGGGTCGATATACTGATCAGCGGGGGTCAGTCCTGGAATGGTGCCGACCGTGGATCCACTGAGTCCATGGAGCGGTTGATCTATGGCAATTGTCGCAATGCACTTGCCTTGACTTATAGACTGCGCGGTCAGGTTAATGGCTGGGATCGTTGCAACGCTCCGATCAACAGTAATGCCATGCTGGAAAATCACCACGTCTGTGATGCCTGACCCGGTTGCGGAGCTACAGTCCAGTGTGTTTCCCGTTGCTGCAGAGACTGCCGCTACGTTGGGATAATAGATGGTAACCGGTACCGCGACTTTCGCATTCTCTTCCGGGAATGGCATGTACTGAGTCAAGTTGAAGGTTCCATCGCTATCCCGGGGGAAGCTAAAGTTCGAGAGAGACGAGTAAGTCTCTTTGAAGACATCGATTGTAGCGTTTAAGCCGGCTTCGACCTGAGTGTCACCGCGCCACATTCCAGTAATAAGTGGTGTTCCATCTGTACCGGGCAACTTTTGGTAATAGGGAAGCTCAATTGCTCCCTCTGAGACATTGACCAGTTGTGCCGCTCCAATCAGCGCATCGTTACCGGAGTTTGAGATGGCCGGCAAAGTAGCAGCAGATTTGATGGTGGAGTCATATACAGCGGTTGTTCTAGGCTTGGGGAAGGGCAGGTCGGAAACGATGGATCCGACTACCTGGGGACCTAACGTTTCGTCCTGACTGTATGGAGCGACCGCTGCTCCGACTTTTTGAGCGAGTTCGGTGTTGCTCGGACTGGCGCTCAGTGCGTCTGCCAGGGCTGCAAACACTGTTGATGCTGTCGCATCTTCCGGCAGGTTGTCTTTCACAACCTGGAGAGCAGAATAAAGAACGACTTGCTGACCAAGCGTTCCAAGGTAGGTTCCGGGAGCGGTAATGGCGTTGAATACCGTTTTGGTATTTGACGTCGTCATGGTGTAAGCAAGTGTTACATCCTGATCGATGCCGTTTGCCCCTAACCAGGCATCAGACAAGTTGATTGCTGCATTCAAAACGTCGCGAATGGACTGGAAGGCCGGGTTACCCAGAGGCCCATCTCCGGCGATCTGGCTATAAGGAACAGACTGTTCGGTGGGGCGACCATCGGCACCTTTTACCCCGTCTGTCACTAGCACCAGATATTTGGTCTGGTCTGCCAACGGCTCAAGCGGAGTGATTCGAATAACGTTGTCCGATCCGCCGTCGAGTGAAACGACTTCGGCGCGGATTCTTTGAGCGCCAAGCTTTTCGAGGTCAAAAGGGTTTTCTGTGTCGATGTAAGAGGGATTTGCGGTCAGCTCAATGTCTGGAGTCGCTGCAGACACCGGTTTCATGTTGAGCGGCACCAAATGAACTGTCTGGTTTGCAATGACGGTCTCTGGGTTGACTGAGCCATTCATGCGAATATTGATCTGACCGGAAGTGGAGTAGCCAGCCAAATCACTGACAGATGCAGAAGCGGGGTCAGTGCCCGTGGAAAAGCCGGTAAAGTCGTAGTTAGTGCTCTGGCCCGCACCCAGCAAAAGAACAAGGTCAAAGTTTGCCGGAATGTCGAAGGTAGGAGATGTCAGTACGGGGTCAAAAATGGGCCTGACAAGGGTGTTATCGATTGTGGTATCAGTAATCTGGTAGTCCGGATTAGCATTCGCCCCCTCGTCACCGCTGCTCCAGCAGCCTGTAAGTCCAACGGAAGACGCCACGGCAAGACTTATTAGTGTTTTCTTGAACATGGGTGGAACCTTTTCCTGTTGTTGTGTCGTTATGTTCTTCTGAAATTTTGGTCAGCGCTTTGAGCCAATTTCGTAACTCTGACTATAGCGACAGTCTGGCAAGTGTTGATCAGCCAAAAGTGTGATTCTGGCCTTTCGGGTCATCCTCGCACGGATGGAGTTCGGCCTTTGTGAAAAATAGTTGGCAATGAACGCTTTGTCGAGCCTCCTCAATGGCTTTTGCGAGTCAGTCGAAGGAGGAGAAATCGGGCTGTCGTTTTTCCATGAAGGCGCGGAATGCCTCGGCGGCTTCGGGGGATTTTAGGCGTTCGCTGAACAACGCGCCTTCGGTCAGCATGGTGTCTTTCAGGCTCTCCATCACGGGCCGGTTCAGCAGCTGTTTTGTGGCGCGGATAGCAGCTGGTGCCTGGGCGGCCAGCTGGCGGCATAGTTCTCGGGCAGAGTCTTCGGTTTCGGTGGGATCGCAGACGCGGTTGATGATGCCCATCTCAAGGGCGTCTTCTGCGGTAAACGCGTTGCCGAGCATCAGCAGCTCTGCCGCCCGTACTCGCCCGAGCCAGGCGGGTAACAGCAGGCTGGAGCCGCCTTCCGGGCATAGGCCCAGGTTGGCGAAGGGCATCTGGAAGCGGGTGTTGGTGCCGGCTACCACGAGGTCGCAGTGCAAGAGCATGGTGGTGCCAATGCCTACGGCCGGGCCATTGACTGCGGCCACCACCGGTTTGGTGGCGGTTGCCAGTAATAAGAGGAAGCGGCCGACTGGCGTTTCCCGGAATTCACCGGGGAGGCCCTGGGCAAATTCGCTCAGGTCGTTGCCGGCAGTGAAGCACTCCTCGGTGCCTGTGAACAGGGTGCAGCGGATGTCGCTGTCGGATTCTGCCTGTTCCAGGGCGTCGCCCATGGCGGTGTACATATCGTGGGTGAGGGCGTTCTTGCGGTCCGGACGGTTGAGGCGAACGGTCAGAATTCGGTCTGTTTTTTCAGTGAGGATGAGATCGGTCACGGTATCTCCTGCGAACGTGTTGTTATTTTCCGGGGATTGCACCCCTGATCGATAGTTTTTGTTACTTCCTTTTATAGCGCCTTCGCCTTCCGTCGCATCACTCGTTCGAACGATTTTCTGGTAAACTCTCGCCTCCCGATTTTTCGATGACACGAAATAACGAAACAAGCTGATGAGGCGCCTATGACCACCGTAATCCGCCAGGACGACCTGATTGAGAGTGTAGCGGACGCGCTGCAATTCATTTCCTACTACCATCCCAAGGACTTCATCCAGGGCGTGTATGAGGCCTACCAGAAGGAAGAGTCCCAGGCGGCGAAGGATGCCATGGCCCAGATCCTGATCAACTCGCGGATGTGTGCCCAGGGCCACCGTCCGATCTGTCAGGATACCGGTATCGTTACGGTTTTCGTGAACATCGGTATGGATGTGAAGTTCGAGTGCGACCAGCCTCTGGACGATGTGATCAACGAAGGCGTCCGTCGCGCCTACACCCATCCGGACAATGTGCTGCGCGCTTCGGTGCTGGCGGATCCGGATGGCAAGCGCCAGAACACCAAGGACAACACTCCGGCCATCATTCACTACAAGATGGTCCCGGGTAACACGGTTGAGGTTCACGTGGCTGCCAAGGGCGGCGGTTCCGAAGCGAAGTCCAAGTTCGCCATGCTGAACCCGTCCGATTCCGTGGTGGACTGGGTTCTGAAGATGGTGCCGCAGATGGGTGCCGGCTGGTGTCCGCCGGGCATGCTGGGTATTGGTATCGGTGGTACCGCCGAGAAGGCGATGGAACTGGCCAAGGAAGCTTTGCTGGATCCGATTGACATCCACGACCTGCAGGCCCGTGGTGCTTCCAACCGTTCCGAAGAGCTGCGCCTGGAACTGTTCGAGAAGGTCAACGAGCTGGGCATCGGTGCCCAGGGCCTGGGCGGTCTGACCACCGTTCTGGATGTGAAGGTCAAGGATTACCCGACCCACGCCGCCAACAAGCCGGTGGCGATCATCCCCAACTGCGCGGCCACTCGCCACGCGCACTTCACCCTGGATGGCACTGGTCCGTCCCTGCAGACCCCGCCGAGCCTGGATGACTGGCCGGAGATCACCTGGGAAGTGGGCGAGAATGTTCGCCGGGTGAACCTGGATACCGTCACTCCGGAAGACGTGAAAGAGTGGCAGCCGGGTGAAACCGTCCTGCTGTCCGGCAAGATGCTGACCGGCCGTGACGCGGCCCACAAGAAGATGGTGGACATGATCGAAGCCGGTGAAGAGCTGCCGGTGGATCTGAAGGGCCGCTTCATCTATTACGTGGGCCCGGTGGATCCGGTACGCGAAGAAGTGGTTGGTCCTGCCGGCCCGACTACCGCCACCCGCATGGACAAGTTTACCGACACCATGCTGGAGAAAACCGGCCTGACCGGCATGATCGGTAAAGCCGAGCGTGGCCAGGTCGCGATTGACGCGATCAAGAAGCACGGCGCGGTGTATCTGATGGCGGTGGGTGGTGCGGCTTACCTGGTGTCCAAGGCGATCAAGGAAGCCAAGGTGGTGGCCTTTGAAGAGCTGGGTATGGAAGCCATCTACGAGTTCGAAGTGGAAGACATGCCAGTAACCGTGGCGGTGGATTCACGGGGCAGCTCCGTGCACCAGACCGGGCCGGTTGAGTGGCATGACAAGATCATTGCTGCCAAGGCGGTTTAAGGGCTGAAGTTGGGGTCAGAAGAACGGAGTTCTTCAGACCCCAGTGCCTGGGCCGAGCGCCGGGCTGGGCGCAAACTCCGGGGTCTGATGAAAGCCTTCATCTGACCCCTTTTTAGCTTTGGAGTGTGGCTTAAGTTGGGGTCAGAAGAACAAGTTCTTCAGACCCCTGTGCCTGGGCCGAGCGCCGAGCTGGGCGCAAACCCCGGGGTCTGATGAAAGCTTTCATCTGACCCCTTTTTTAGTTTTTGGGGTTTGGTCTAGGTTGGGGTCAGAAGAACAAGTTCTTCAGACCCCTGTGCACCACCCACCGCTCAGCTGGAACAACTGATATTCAAATGCTTCCCCCAATCCGGCGGTAGCGCTGCATACTTCTCAAACTCCGGCTGCTCATCAAACGGCCGCCTCAGTACCTGCAACAGCTCCTCCATCGGCTGGTAATCCCCATTCTGCGCCTCCTGAATCACCTGCTGGGCCAGGTAGTTTCTCAGGATGTATTTCGGGTTCACCTGGCGCATGGCGTATTCCCGTTCGTCGTGGGCGCGGGTTTCTTTTTGCAGGCGTTGTTCGTAGCGTTCGAGCCATTCATCCGCCACGCTGCGGTCCACGAACAGGTCCCGTACCGGGTCATGGCCCTTGTCGTAGAGGTTGGAGAGGCCCCGGAAGAAGCGGGTGTAGTCCACGTGGTGTTCGTGGAGCATGCTGAAGGTGTCCATGATCAGGCTGAGGTCGGAGTCATCCGATTCGGCCAGGCCGAGCTTGTCGCGCATGTTCTGCAGGAAGCGTTCGTTGTAGATCACCTCGTACCGCCGCAGGCCACGGCGGACATTGTCTTCATCCATCACCGGCAACAGCGCATTGGCCAGGTACTGGCAGTTCACAAAGCCGACCTGGGGCTGACGGTTGTAGGCGTAGCGGCCTTCCTGGTCCGTGTGGTTGCAGATGTAGCCGGCGTCGAAGTCGTCGAGGAAGGCGTAGGGGCCATAGTCGAAGGTATCGCCGATGATGGACATGTTGTCGCTGTTCATTACGCCATGGCAGAAACCCACCGCCTGCCAGTCGGCGATCAGGCGGGCGGTTCGCTCCACCACTTCCTCGAACCAGCGGGTGTGGCGTTCGTCATCCGGTAAATCGATCAGGTGCGGGAAGTGCAGGGCGATGACGTGCTCGATCAGCGTCTTCACCGCTTCCGGTCCTTCATGATGGGCGGCGAACTCGAAGTGGCCGAATCGGATGTGGCTCTCGGCCACCCGCATCAGTGCGGCCGCCGTCTCGATGGTTTCGCGGCGGATCGGATCCCGGGCGCTCACCATGAACAGGGCGCGCGTGGTGGGAATGCCGAGGAAATGCATGGCTTCGCTGCACAGGTATTCCCGGATGGTGGAGCGCAACACCGCCCGGCCGTCGCCGAAGCGGGAGTAGGGCGTGGTGCCGGCGCCCTTTAGGTGCCAGTCCCAGCGCCGGCCATCGGGGCCGACGGTTTCCCACATCAGCAGGCCACGACCGTCCCCCAGTTCCGGGTTGTACATACCGAACTGGTGGCCGGTGTACTTCATGGCCACCGGGTCCATGCCTTCTAGCAGTTCCGTGCCGGCCCCGACGCCGGTCCATTCCTCCGCGGAGCTCACATGAAAGCCCATCTGGCGCGCCAGCTCATGGTTAAAGGTGACCATTCTGGCGTTGGTCAGTGGCTTTGGCTGTACCCGGGTGTAAAAACTGTCCGGAAGCTCCAGGTAGCGATGCTCGATCCGGAAACCTGTGTCATTCATACAATGCGTATACTCTCAGTTGGTACAGATTCTGCTGCTTTTAATTCAAACCGACTCAGGAAACCACCGTGTCTGAAAACGAACTCAACCCGACCATTGAGACCCTGATCAGCCAGGAAGGTTTACCTTCCTCATACGGACACACGGTCGAACAGACCATCCTGCCGCTGGCGCACCGGATTCTCGAACTCCGGCAACGGCTCGGGCGGCCGGTACTTATTGGTATTCATGGGGCCCAGGGCACCGGGAAATCAACCCTCACCCTGTTCCTCAAGGAAATCCTGAGCCGGCACCATGGCACAGCCACCGCCAGTTTCTCCATTGATGATATCTACCTTACCAGAGCGGAGCGGCAGAGACTTGCCGGGCTGGTGCATCCGCTGTTCATCACCCGGGGTGTGCCCGGTACCCACGATGTGTCGCTTGGTCAGAAGGTGATCGATCAGCTCCTGGCAGCCCGGCCCGGGGACAAAACCGCAATTCCCGCCTTCGACAAGGCCCGGGATGACCGTGCGCCCCGGGACCAGTGGCCGGTATTCGAAGGCCCGGCAGACGTTATCCTGGTCGAGGGCTGGTGCCTGGGGGCTGCTCCGGAACCTGAAGAAGCGCTGGCCCGGCCGGTCAACACGCTGGAAGCCGAGGAGGATTCACACGCCACCTGGCGCAGCTATGTCAATGAGTGCCTGAAAGACAGCTACCGGGCGTTGTTCGACCGGCTTGATTACCTTGTGATGCTCAAGGCGCCATCCATGGAGTGCGTGCTGGAGTGGCGCACCCTGCAGGAACACAAGCTCGCCGCGCGCCACGCCGATGCACCAAAAGAGGGCGGTGGTGATGAGGGTGCTCCCTCGTTGCGCATCATGTCCGACGAGGAAGTGGCCCGATTCATCATGCACTACCAGCGTGTCACCGAGCATTGCCTCAGGGAAATGCCGGACCGGGCCGATGTCCTGATCCCGGTCGATGCAGACCATTCGCTGGAGGCCCCGCAGTTCAGGGAGCCTCCGGCCTCGAGTTAGCAACCCAAGCGAGGAAATACCATGCCCAGGCCCCACCTGATTCTGTTTACCGATCTTGATGGCACATTGCTGGACCACGAGGACTACTCCTGGGAGGCCGCCCGGCCTGCCCTGACCAGGGTAAAAGCGGCCGGAATCCCCCTGATCCTCAACTCCAGCAAGACCGCGGCGGAGATCGCAGTACTCCGGAACGAGCTGGGCAATGGCGATCCCTACATTGTCGAAAACGGTGCAGCGGTCGTCATTCCGGCCGGCATTTTCGGCAATTCCTCCGAACAGGTGGTGAATTTTGGCGCATCCCGGGCTGTGGTGTTGTCGGCATTGGATCGGTTACGGGCCGCCGGTGCACGCTTTCGGGGCTTTGAGGACATGTCAGCGGAGGAGTTGGCGGATGTCACGGGCCTGGATGTCACCGCGGCGTCGCGGGCGATGCAACGGCACGGCACCGAGCCGCTGATCTGGGAAGGTACCGAGGAGGAGCTGAGCCAATTCGAGGCCTCTCTTGCGTCTGACAACCTGCGCCTGGTGCAGGGTGGCCGCTTCTGGCACGCCATGGGGATCTTCGACAAGGCCGATGGGGCCCGTTTCTTGCTGGGTAAATACCAGGAGCGTTATGGCCGCGAACCGGTCCTGGCCATCGCACTGGGTGACAGCCCGAATGATCAGGGCATGCTGGAGGCGTCCGATGTACCGGTGGTGATCCGGGGCGTCAACAGCGAGAGTGTCCAGCTGCCGTCTGACCGCCGGCCCATACGCTCCCTCAGATCCGGCCCTGAAGGCTGGAATGACTGTGTACTCAATCTGCTGCTTGAGTACGGGTATTAAAGAGGAGAGCCGCCATGGGCGACTTTTACCAGAACGGCATAGTTACCACGTTGCATAACCTTGTCCGCCGGCCCGTTGAGGAGATGGAGGCGGAGCTGATGAACTTCCGCAAGGCCCGGCCCATGTCCCTTGTGCTGCCTTCGTTATATTCAGAGCTGGAAGGGCCGGCGTTAAAGAACATTGTCAGCGAGTTGACCAGGGTGCCTTACCTTGACCAGATCGTGATCGGGCTGGACCGCGCCGATGAGCAGCAATACCGGCATGCGCTTGAGTATTTCTCAGAACTGCCGCAGGAGTTCAAAGTGCTCTGGAACGATGGTCCGCGCCTGCGCGCCCTCGACCTCAAACTGCGGGAGCAGAACCTGGCGCCCACCGAGATGGGCAAGGGCCGGAACGTCTGGTACTGCTTTGGCTATGTGCTGGCCTCCGGCGTCAGTAAATCCGTGGCGCTCCACGACTGTGACATCCTGACCTATTCCCGGGACCTGGTGGCCCGCCTGATCTACCCGGTCGCTAATCCCGCCTTCAACTATATGTTCTGCAAGGGCTATTACGCCCGGGTGGCGGACTCCAAAATGAATGGTCGGGTCAGCCGGTTGCTGGTGACGCCGTTGATCCGGGCCCTCAAGAAAGTTTGTGGCCCCAGCGATTTTCTGGATTACCTGGACAGCTACCGCTACCCACTGGCCGGCGAGTTCTCATTCCGCACCGACGTCATCAATGACCTGCGCATTCCCAGTGACTGGGGCCTGGAGATTGGCGTGCTGTCCGAGATGAAGCGCAACTACGCTACCAACCGCCTGTGCCAGGTGGACATCGCCGATACCTACGATCACAAACACCAGGAACTGTCCCCGGAAGATGCCAGTCGCGGGCTGTCCAAGATGAGCGTGGACATCGCCAAGGCCCTGTTCCGCAAGCTGGCGACCAACGGCGAGATCTTCTCCAATGAGAAGTTCCGTACCATCAAGGCGACTTATTTCCGGATTGCCCTGGATTTCGTGGAAACCTACCAGAACGATGCGGTCATGAACGGCCTGACCTTCGATCGGCACAAGGAAGAAAAGGCGGTGGAGCTGTTCGCTCAGAACGTCATGCGTGCCGGCTCATACTTCCTCGATAACCCCATGGACACGCCGTTCATCCCGAGCTGGAACCGCGTCACCAGTGCCATTCCGGATATCAAGGAACAACTGCTGGAAGCGGTGGAGCTGGACAACGAGGAGTACCGGCCATGAGCCAGCCTCTCAAGGCCAAACTGGTCGGCATGCTGGAGGTGGTGTACCCGGAACTGGACTGCGATTTCCTGGCGGAACAGCTGCTGGGCACCATGGAGCTGGCCCCGAACCGGGAGCCGCCACCGGCACACCAGAACAACTGGGACGAGTCGGATATTGTGCTGATCACCTATGCCGATACCGTCCAGCGTGAGGGTGAGAAGCCGCTGCAGACTCTGCACCGGTTTCTCGAAGATTGTCTGGCCGAGACGGTTTCGGCGGTCCACATCCTGCCGTTCTTCCCGTACAGCTCCGACGACGGCTTCTCCGTCATGGACTACCTGGCGGTGAACGAGTCCCATGGCTCCTGGAGTGATGTCGAGAACATCGCCGGCGACTTCAAGCTGATGGCGGACCTGGTGATCAACCACATGTCCGCGCGCAGCCGCTGGTTCGAGAACTTCCGCAAGCGTGTAGATCCGGGCAAGGATTATTTCTTTGAAGGAAACCCGAAGGATGATCTGAGTGCCGTGGTCCGGCCCAGAACTTCACCACTGTTGACCCCGGTGCAGACTGAGGAGGGGGAACGGTACGTCTGGTGTACCTTCAGTGAAGATCAGGTGGACCTGAACTTTGCCAACCCCAAAGTGCTGATCGAGTTTGCCGGTATCATCAAACAGTATCTGGAGCACGGCGTGGTCATGTTCAGGCTCGATGCCGTGGCGTTTCTCTGGAAAGAGCCCGGCACGCCCTGCATTCACCTTCAGCAGACCCACGAGCTCATCAAGATTCTGCGGCTTCTCATCGAGCACCATACGCCGGACGCGGTGGTGATCACGGAAACCAACGTGCCCAACCGGGAGAACCTGACCTATTTCGGGAACGCCAACGAAGCCCATGTGATCTACAACTTCTCCCTGCCGCCCTTGCTCATCAACACCCTGGTGACGGGAAACTGCCGGCATCTCAAGACCTGGCTGATGAGCATGCCGCCGGCGCAGATGGGGACCACCTACCTGAACTTCATCGCCTCTCACGACGGCATCGGCATGCGGCCGACGGACGGGCTGCTGGAGGACGACGAGAAACAGCGCCTGATCAATACCATGGAGTCGTTCGGTGGCAAGGTCTCCTACCGACGCACCGCCGATGGCCGTGATCAGCCGTACGAGATAAACATTGCCCTGTGGGATGCCCTGAAAGGCACGGCGGAGGGTGGGGCGGATCACTGCCAGCTGCAGAGATTCCTGTGTGCGCACACCATCATGCTGGCACTGGAGGGAATTCCGGCTTTCTACATTCACAGCCTACTGGGCACGGAAAACGATTACGCCAGGGTGGAGAACACCGGCCGGCTGAGATCCATTAACCGGGGTCAATGGCAGCTGGACAAACTGGAGGAAGAACTGGAGAACCCGCTGTGCCACCACAGCAAGGTCTACCACGAACTGAAACGCCTGATCGGCATCCGCCGCAGCCAGTCAGCCTTCCACCCCAACGCCACCCAGTTCACCCTCCACCTGGGCCTGCAACTCTTCGGCTTCTGGCGCCAAAGCATGCGCCGCGACCAGTCCGTATTCTGCATTCACAACATCAGCAACGAAGTGCAGCAGGTAGCGCTCAGCGACATCAACCTTATCGGCACCGACCACTGGGTAGACCTGATCTCCGGCATGGCAATCGATGACCTCTCCGGCAGCATCACCCTGAAGCCCTACCAGAGCGTCTGGCTCTCCAACCAAACCGGAGGCTGATCATACTCAGGGGTCTGATGAACTCGTTCATCTGACCCCAAGTTAGCTCCACCTCCAAACTCACGGCATGCTCAGGGGTCTGATGAAAGCCTTCATCTGACCCCAAGTTCACGTCTCCCCAAAACTCTCGGTTAAAACCGGGGTCAGAAGAAAGCGTTCTTCAGACCCCACCTTCACCCCGAAACCCGAACCAACTGCTTCCCGAAATTCCGCCCCTTCAACATCCCCTTGAAAGCGTCCACCGCATTCTCCAGCCCCTCGGCCACAGTCTCACGATACTTCAACTCCCCACTGGCCACCCGGGACGCCAGAATATCGGTAATCTCCTGATGCCTATCCTGCCACTCAGTCACCAGGAAAAACCGATGCTCCGGCACCGGATCCAGGGCTTTAAGCACATGGAACGGCGTCTCCACTTCGGTCATGTCTTTCGCATTGTAAGCGGACACATACCCACAGATCGGCACCCGCGCTCCGGGGTTGAGCAACGGCGCCACCGCGCGGGTCACCGCACCACCCACGTTCTCGAAATAGATATCGATCCCGTCCGGGCAAGCCGCCTTCAGATCCGCCTCCAGGTTGCCGGCCTTGTAATCGACACAGGCATCAAACCCCAGCTCCTCGACCACAAAACGGCATTTCTCGGGACCACCGGCCACACCAACCACTCGGCAACCTTCAATTTTGGCCGTCTGGCCAACCACCGTACCCACCGGCCCGGAAGCCGCAGAAACCACCACAGTCTCTCCCGGCTGGGGCTTGCCCACATACATCAGGCCGCAATACCCCGTGCGCCCCGGCATACCGGCTACACCCAGGTAAGTCTGCAGTGGAACGCCTTCCTTCTGCTGAATCTTGTAAACCATCGGCGCATCAGCAGGGAAGGTCACATACTCCTGCCAACCGGAATAGCAAGTGACCAGATCACCCACCTTCAGCTTGTCGGACCGGGACTCGACCACCTGCGCGACACTCTCGCCCACAATCACCTCGTCAATCCCGATCGGGTCCATATACCCCTTGGCATCATTCATCCGGGGCCGCATGTAGGGATCCAGCGACAGCCAAAGCACCTTGGCAACCACTTCACCATCCCCCGGTGCCCGAACTGGCCGCTCCTCCATGACCAGATCACCGTCCTGAATTTCCCCCGCGGGCCGATTCTTCAACACGATTGCTCGATTCTTGTATTCGCTCACTTGGGACACCTGCCTATTTAGGTTGCATTACGAAACCAGATTAGAGTGCCGGAGAATAGGCGGTGGGTCAATGATCCACAGGGGGCTTAGCTCTGGGGTCTGATGAAAACTTTCATCTGACCCCAAGTTCACCTCACCCCAAAGCTCGCGGTTAAAATCGGGGTCAGAAGAAGGCTTTCTTCAGACCCCAAGCTAGCGGCTAAAGCCGGGGGTCAGCTCACCCCCAGGGGTCTGATGAACTGGTTCATCTGACCCCATCTTCATTTCCATCCCCCAGTTCTGGATTTTCTCCCGAACCGCTGGTACCTTTCCCAACTTCGCGGGCACCCCATCAAGGATCCGATGGCACCATAACCCGCCGATATAACGGACATACCCATCTTCAAGGACTGAAGACATGCCCCAGGCAAGCGGACTGCAGTTCACCGCCCGTGTCGGTGACTTCCCCTCTGATCATTTCGCCGTGGTCGCCTTCGCGCTGACCGAGAGCCTTTCCGAGCTGTTCCAGGGCCGACTGGAACTGGCCAGTACCGACCCCGACGTCTCTGCCGAAGCCATGCTGGAACAACCCGTCGACCTGGTGGTCTGGCAGGACGGCCAAACCCTGCGCCGATTCACCGGCGTGGTCAACGAATTCGCCCGGGGCGATACCGGCCATCGCCGCACCCGATACGAGGTGCTGTTCCAGCCTCCGCTCTGGCGCCTCGGCCTGATGCACAACAGCCGCATCTTCCAGGGCCAGGGCAGTGAGACCATCGTTCGCACCCTGCTGGAAGAACGGGGCATCGTGGAGACCATCTTCGATCTGAAACGAGCCCCGGAAGAGCGGGAATATTGCGTCCAGCACCGGGAAAGCGACCTGGCCTTTATCGAGAGACTCGCTGCCGAGGAAGGCTGGCACTACCGCTACCAGCACGGTAGCGTGGATGGAGAAGAGCAGCCGGCCCTGGTGTTTTCCGATCACCACGGTGATGCCCCGAAACTGGCGCCGGCACCTTACAACGGGCGGGCCGGGGGCAGCACCCGGAAGCCGTGCATCTTCCGCTTCCGGTACCAGGAACGGATCCGGGCCGCCTCGGTGGCCCTCAAGGACTACACCTTCAAAAATCCCGCCTACGCCCTGATGCACGAGCAGGGCGCGGCCGACCTGAACCACCGGGAAGACTACCAGCACTACGACTACCCCGGCCGCTACAAGGCCGATGCCAGTGGTCAGCCCTTCACCCGGGCCCGCCTGGATGCCCTGAGAAACGATGCGTCCACCGGCCACGGCGAGAGCAACCGGCCGGATTTCACCCCCGGTGCCAGAGTCCCGCTCACTGACCACGACAACGAGGCCTTGAACCGGGAGTGGCTGCTCATGGCCGTCACCCACACCGGCAAGCAACCCCAGGCCCTGGAAGAGGAGAGCGGCCAGGAGCCGACCTCCTACCATAACTTCTTCAATGTGGTTCCGGCGGATAGAACCTGGCGACCAAGAACTCTGCACAAACCCCTGATGGACGGCCCCCAGATCGCTATCGTCACCGGTCCGGAGGGCGAGGAAATCCACTGCGACGAACACGGCCGGGTGAAGGTCCGGTTTCCGTGGGATCGGCGCCTGCGGCCAAGCGAGGTAGAGAGCGGGAAGAACGACGAACACAGCAGTGCCTGGCTCCGAGTCAGTCAAGGCTGGGCCGGCGGCCAATACGGCTTCATGGCGCTACCCCGCATCGGCCACGAAGTCATCGTCAGCTTTCTGGACGGCGATCCGGATCAGCCCATCATCACCGGCCGCACCTACCACGCCACCAATCAGCCACCGTACGAACTACCGGCGCACAAAACCCGCACCACCCTGAAAACCAAGACTCACAAGGGCGAGGGCAGCAACGAGCTGCGCTTCGAAGACGAGGCCGGAGAAGAACAGATCTACCTCCACGCCCAGAAAGACCTCGACCTGGTCACCGAGCACAACCGCACCGAGGTAATCCGGAACGACAGTCACCGAACCGTGGAGGGGCAGATCTACAGCCATGTGAAGGGCACGGAGCACTGCACGACCAATGGGGAAAAAAGGGTGTCTATAGGGGCCGACTGCAGCCAGACCATAACCGGCACGTTCCACCAGAAAACCGGCCAGGTCATGGCCTCCGAGGCCGGTACCGAAGTTCACCACAAGTCTGGCGCCAAGGTCGTCATCGATGCAGGAGCAGAACTCACCATTGCCGGCGGCGGTAGCTTCATTAAGCTGGACGCCAGTGGCGTCACTCTCAGTGGGCCGGGAATAAAGATCAATTCCGGAGGCGCGCCAGGAAGGGGTTCCGGCCAGTATGCGAGCCTCCCGGAGCTGCCTCAGCTGCTTGAGGGTATTCCTGAGGAATCGGTCAGTTCCGCAGAACTGGCGACCGTGGATCAGCGCCAGACGGCCGGCCCGGATAACGTCGTCCATGACGGATATACAACGCCGGAAGGGATGTTGATCGTGGACATTATCGGTGGCCAATCGACACCGGAAGAAGTAACCGTTGAAACCATTTCGGATAAGGGGTCAAAGGAATGACCGATCTTGCGAATTTCACCGATGAGAGCCTGGACCAGTCCCTGCGCCGGCGTGCTCAGTATGATGACAACGAACCAGGCAACCTGGTTCTGAAGGTCCCCACCCAGGCCGGAGGCCATCTGACCCTTCCGCTGGTGGAGCGTGCCCGTTCCAACATTGAGCAGGAGGAGTATCAGGAAAACACGCTCCTGAGAATCAAACCCCTGGCCGAAATCCAGAGCAACCTGCCGGTGAAATCCGGCGGCCTGACCTTCCATACCGGACGAAGCGTGGCTCTCCTGAGACCCGGCTACCTCTATGTCTTTCGGGGCAACACCCTGTGGCGGGAACTCGAGATCAATGCCGAAGGCATGATGAGCGACGTTGATGTGCAGTCGGCGCGCTCCGAATGGGAGGAAGCGCCCTCCGAGAGCTTCCGCGCCCGGCCTTCAGTGGGTGAATGGCAGCACGATATCCTGGTCCCGGCCATGTTGCAGGGGCAGACCGTAATCCAGGACATTCGTGTCGCCTACAGCGAAGTGCAGTGGGATTGGCACTACGTTCGTCGGCTGGAGCAGGACGCGAAAGCGCTGAGGATCAGGACAACCAGAATCGATCATGCCTGGCCTGCGGCCCTTGTTGATGACATCAACTTTGCAAGCGGCTACCCCGCATCGCCCATTCAGCAGGTGGATGGCCTTCGGGCACGGGATCTTGGCATTGAGTTGATGTTGGAGAATCCCAGTGATTTTACGGAGGGGTTTGAGGGGCCTGGTGAGGGTGAGCTGTGCGTGAAACTCGCGGATCGGATAAAGCAAGGCGAGGAGGCAGCCGGCGCCGCGATTGATCTCGAATTGAGGTGTGACCCCGGAGAGGATCTCATTGCTGAACTTCGCGAACAAAAAGGCCTCGTTGGCATAGCTCTTCCAGACCCTCTTTTCCAACTTCGCCACTCTCTAGCGCAGCTACACCTTGGGCTGCATTACCTGGATGCCGTGGATATTTCGATCCAGAGCAATCCGATCGTTCATTCCGCGATGCTGATTCGCCAGGCTATCTTCGATCCGAAGCCGGATGGCAGTCCCTCCAATTTGTCCCGTTATACAGATGCCATCGACCTAGAAAGACTGGATGAGGTGCTAGATACCGAGGAAAAAGAACATGCCATTCGCGTGATAGATGAGCATGTTGCACGGGCCCGTAAATTGCTGACCGAGCCATCGTTAGCTGCCGCCCTGGAGGACTACCGGCAATGCCGTGACCACGCCATCTGCGAAGCGTATTTGCTTGCGACCGATCTCATGAATGTACTTCAACAGGTCCCAGGGATTGTAAAAGCCCAAGGCAAGTCCTGTGACGAGGGTATATACGCCACCCTGAAAGAGTGGGTAACTGATGAACAATTCCTTGAGGCTTGGGCACCTCCGGAGAGAGCTGATGCGGGGGATGAGTCCGAGTCCGGAAAAACGTCGCCGTACCCGACGCTTGCAGAATTAGCGCAGAGTCAGTCCGAAATCGATGAGGCCTTGCTGGATCGGCTAAATCTGCAATCCCTTGTGTATCTCGAAAAGCAGATTAGCGAGAGGGATTCGGGAGACAGCACACTGAAAGATATTTCCAATGCCGGCAAAGTCGGTGGGCTTATTTCTGGCTCACTAAGCGAATGGAGTGCCGCTGTTCTGACGGTGTCCAGGCGCCTGATCGAACAGGGTGCCGTTGAGCAGATTGAACTACAGCGCGTAATGCAGGCGGCGGCATCCAACATGGTGCTTGCAGATCCGGATCTTGCCGGTATCCGGGTTATGGACAGGGCCCGTGCTGTCAGCGAGGGCACAATCCTTGGAGTGCAGGGTAACGGGCTGAATCGCGGGCTGACGGAGTTTGATCGCACAGAGGGGGTGCTGACTCGTAAGAACGATTATCTATACGCAGACCTGTTTGATGAGTCCGGGCAGGTGATCGCTTCCACCAGCCCCGCACGTGCATCGAGTGAATTTGAGGAAGCGATCAACAAAGTGGCTGCCGGTACTATGGTTTTCTACGTTGCTGAGGGCCATGAAGAAGCGAAAAAGCTGAGTTTGGTGAAAGTGGATTTTGCAAAGCGAGTGGGTCGAGTGGTTGATGGTCCCGTCGTTTCTCGTGGGTTGGTGGCTTTGGCGGCGTTTAATTTGTTTTTGGAGACGAGAAACGCTGTGAGTGTGCTGCGTAGCGAGGAGGGAAACCTTTTACTGGCTACAGGCAAGGCCACAGGTGCTTTTGTCGATCTCACGGCTGCATTTTTGAAATTGAAAGCCACTTTGGGACAAATGTCCGGCCATAAAACTCCAAGCTATAGGTTTGCGACACGCCCTCTGTTCGACATGAAGGACTGGTTTTTTATTGGGCGACGTTTAGAAAAACTCAGAGTTTCTACTTTGGTTCGGACTGTGGGCCTTGCAAGTTTTATCGCAGGAGGTATCGGAGTCGGCCTGAGTTATTGGGATATGCGAATAAGCCTTTCTCAAAAGGACTTCGATGCTGCGGCCGGTCACGGAATCGCCATGACTGGAGGCTTTGTGTTCTTGGCTTCTCCGCTCCTGACGAATTTGCTCGCAATTCCTGGTTGGGGTTGGGCTTTGTTTGGAATGGCCGCTGTACTGGGTGGAACTTTGTATGCAAGCCAGGTTTCCGATGATTCATTCGAACAGTTATTAAAACAAGGACCTCTTGGGCGCTATCCAGATGGTTCGAAGATTCGGAATGAAGATAGAGCCTACTACGGTCAGCTGCTTTCTTTGTTATCACCCATAAATGTCTCTGTCGAGAGATATGGGGATGCTCAGCGCGATCCCTCCCTTCTAAACGCGAGTTATCCACCAACGGATGAGGATTACATCGTAACGTTGGAGTTTCCGTTAGTTAGCCGCATGAGGCTGTTCGGTGGTAGTGGTGAGAGTGTTCCTGCCAAACCATTTCAGCTTGTCGTGCAAGAGGTGGCGTACCGGTCTTCGACAATCAGTGTTCCGGCGGCCGGATCAGCTATGCCTGTTTCAAGTACGCACATGTTAAAGGCGACACCTTTGAAAAAAGTCGTGGCCAGGCAGTCCTTGCCTCATAAGTCGGCCGTCCGTTTCCTTGTTAAACGGCAGGTTCAGGATAGTGAATATCAAGGGTTTCTCTATCAGGAATCTGTTACCACGCGGATCAGGGTTGGTTTTCAGGCCACTCTGGATACTGATCTGGGGCCTTTAGTATTTCCTACCCCCATCTATGAGAATTTCGAACCTTTTGATGTTAATAAACACCTGAATCCGCCCTCCAAGAGGCGAACCATGTTAGATCCCTATGCCCAGCCAAAGTCCCCATATTGGTATTTCACTGAGGTCAGTGTATGAGTCAATCTGAAAGCCCTTTATTCGCCGCGACGGCCTTTCGGGCAGATTCGATTTCCCCGTTGCCTGAGAGTCCTCGGAAACGTGAGCGTGTAGGTGATGAGTTACAACCTGTTGGGTGTTATGGAAATGCTGATCCTTATTGTGGAGTCATTCAGGATGCCGAAGCGCTTCAAAACCATGAAATCGATGATCCTGACTTTAAAGATGATGATTGGTGGTGGGATCACCAGCGAATTCGATTTTTAAATGGAAAGCTGGGATTTAAGTTTCTGGTTCTGGCAATCCCATTCGCTTGGATAATGACCCTTGTTGTCGGTGGGCTGGCGTTGGCAGTTTGGAGTGTTGTCAGGCTGACAGAGTTTTATGCATTCCCTGCTTCGCTGTATCTGATCCTCTTGGCAATCCTGGTTCCTGGCTGGTTGATATTTTCATTATGGATAGTACGTCCCACGACGAATTGGATTATGAGCAAAGGCATTGCTGCCTTGATTAGACCGTTCGAGAAAGTTCTTAACAAGAAACTTGATGAAACTTTGGAGGATGGTTGTAGTGAGTTCAACAGAACTAATGGCAAGGTACGCTTTGCACTTGGACGTGGACGGTTCTTTGAGGCACCGTTCGTGGAATTTGACGCTTATGTGGAACGAATCGTTCAGCAGGGCGGCATTTTCTACCGGCTGATGCTGGTTCATCGATACACGCAAAGAATCTTCAATAAAACTTCGATAAGCAGCATTGAAGCCGAAAAAAGCGAGGTTCTCGCCCTCTGGGACATGCTCCAACGCTATATGGACATAACCCAGCCCCTGCCGGATGTGCCTCGCCTGGAACCATTCCGTCATCTGGATCCAGTGACGCGGGAGCACGATGAAAAGAGCGGGCGAGATCCGCGCTATTGGAGGGATCTCGATATTGAGGCCTGGAAGCTTGGGGGAGGGGTGGAGCTGTTGAATCGGTTACGCAGCTATCCCTGGGGAAGCCGGGTTTGCAAGCTGACGCCGCAGCTGGGAAAGGTTTCGTTGGAGGAGTATCGGGGGATGCGGCCGGAGGGGGCTTGGCCGATTTGATACGTGTGGGGACTGTTTGAAAAGGGGTCAGAAGAAGGCTTTCTTCAGACCCCGGGGGTTGAAGGCTTTGTTTTGGGGAGTGTGGCTGGTTTGAAAATGGGGTCAGAAGAAGGATTTCAAGATGGGGTCAGAAGAAGGTTTTCTTCAGACCCCGGGGGTGGAGTCATCAAAGTGCAACGGGTGTTGCAAAATGCAACGTGCGTGGTAGTCTGGTCAATATATGCACAGCACGGGAGTCCACTATGACCACCGCCGTTCGTCTTGATGACAGTCTGGTTCGCCATGCCGCTGCTGAGGGGCAGGTTCATCGGCGTTCTACGCCGAAGCAGATTGAGTACTGGGCCGAGATTGGTCGCGCAGTTGCCGGGGAGGTGAGTGCGGAGGATCTGATTGCCATTTTGCAGGGTATCCGGAAGGTGTCGGTTGAGCCGGTGATAGCGGAACCGGTGCGCAGTGATGAACTGTGGGCCGAGGTGGATCAGGCGCGGGAGAGCGGCGAGCTTGGTCGGTCTATTGCCCGTGGGCGCACGGTCTACCAGTCTTCTCCGGAAAAGCCGGGTTACCTGGAAGCCATCCATCCGGACGGGACCCGGGAAGTTGGCCAGTTCCGCAATGGACGTTTTGAAGCGCTGAGTGACCGTGACGACGCAGCCTGAGCTCTGGTTGCTGGTGGGTGGCAACGGCGCCGGCAAATCGACTTTCTACGAGCGGTTTCTGGCCCGTCGCAACATACCGTTCGTCAACGCTGACAAGATCGCCCGTACCCTGTGGCCGGACTACCCCGAAAAGCACAGTTACGAAGCGGCGCTGATTGCCGAAAAGGAGCGGCTCCGGCTGTTGGAAGAGCGCCAGAGCTTCTGTTTTGAAACGGTGTTTTCTCACCCGTCCAAAGTGGATTTCGTCGGCGCTGCCAAGGCTGCGGGCTTCCGCATCCGTCTGTTTTATTTCCATCTGGACCAGGTCAACCTCAACAAGGCGCGTGTTGCCTCCCGGGTACAAACCGGCGGCCATAACGTGCCCGAGACCAAGATAGAGCGTCGGATCCCCCGAACCCTGGCCAATCTTCGCCAGTGCATCGGGCTGGCGGATGAGCTGCACCTGGTGGACAACTCCAGCCTGGATCAACCGTTTGTGCGTGTCGCGGCCTGGGAGAACGGGGCATGGCAGATCTATAAAGACGAGCTGCCAACGTGGGCCAGGGGCCTGATCGATTCCTGAGAGCGAAGACTAGGGCCAGTTTTCAGGCACCACGAAGATCCGGTCTGTTTCCCGCCAGATCCCGCTGTCCGCGTCGCTCTCCAGCACCGCAAAGAGTGCGGGGACGGCGTGATGCTCAATGCGTTCGAGCGCTTCAAGAGTGGTCTCCGGAGCGGGCGGCTCATCCTGGAGCCAGGGGCCGATCCAGTGGGGCTTGTGAAGCGGGACCCAGCAGGACGTGTCTCTTGCTCGGGCCGTTGAGAGGTAAAGCCAGCTGCCCCGAAGGTGATTGTCCGGCACGTAGTCGGGTGCCGAGATCGAGTTGCCATCGGGATAGAACAGATAGCCCGGCATGAAGATCCGTGCGGTGAGGGGGCCGCTGATGTCGAGTTGCTCCAACAGGGCCCGGGTTTCCGGCTGGTGGGTCCGGCGGCTCTGCTGATGGATCAGGTTGTCAGTTTTGAGGTCCAGCCGGTCGCGGGCATTGGGGCCGTACCAGAGCGTCGGGTGATCGGTCCCTGGCACGCCGAGGTAGTATTTCACCGCGATTTCGTGATGCTCGATCCGGTCATCGGTTCGGTTGTGCACCACAAAGTCCAGCTCGCCAATGGTGCGACCGTTGGACTGGATCTGCTGGTTTTTCAGGAGGATTTCCCAGCCAAGCAGATCCTCCAACAGCACCTGGTACAGACGCTCGAAATAGAAGCCCAGCCGGCGCTGGGGCGGTTCCCGAAGCAAGGCCGGCGCAGCCTGCAGATCATGATCCCATGCCCGGAGCTTTTCCAGATGATTGGGTGGCAGATAGCGGGCGGGCTCAAAAGAGAGTGGTGAGCTCAGCAGCTGGGGCGTATGGCAAAGCCACGCCAGATGCCTGACGGCGGGGCTGCGGAGGGCGTAGGGGATATCGCCGATGCTGATGTCGTCCATTGGCCAAGGATACCGTAAACTGTGTTCAAGCAGTAAGACGACCATTATTCGACAAGGAGCGCATATGCAATACCTCCACACCATGATCCGGGTGAGTGACCTGGACGAGACGCTGCATTTCTTCTGCGACCTGCTGGGCATGGTCGAGATCAACCGGAAGAGCAGCGAGAAAGGCCGGTTCACCCTGGTGTTTCTGGCGGCACCGGAAGACGAGGCGCGGGCCCGGGAAGACCGTGCGCCGATGATCGAGCTGACCTACAACTGGGATCCGGAAGAGTACACCGGCGGCCGCAATTTCGGTCACCTGGCCTATCGGGTGGATGATATCTATGCCCTGTGCGAGAAGCTTCAGGCCAACGGTGTGACCATCAACCGCCCGCCCCGGGATGGCTACATGGCGTTTATCCGGACTCCCGACAACATCTCCATCGAGCTGCTCCAGAAAGGCGAGGCGCTGCCTCCGAAAGAGCCCTGGGCCAGCATGGAGAACACCGGTACCTGGTAAAACTGCCCTCGAACAGACTACGGAACAGCATCAGGATGATGCCAACACAACATGGAGAAGTTGAATGGAAGACTGGCAAGGATGCCTTGATCCCCAATGTCAGACCGCGTTGCTGCGGGCCCGGGACAACGTCAGCGGGCGAGGCGGCGCGGCCATCACCGTCGAAGATTTCCTGCTTGCGTTACTGGACACCGATCCGTCAATCACACGGTATCTGCGTGGCTGCGGCGTCGATCTGGACGAACTGATTCGCACTATCCAGTGTGAGCAGCCGATCGTCACCGAAGTGGGCGGGGAGGGGCTGTTGTCTTCGCAGCTGATCTACTGGCTGGCAAGCGCGCGGGAGGCCTTCAAGGTGCCCTGGCTGGACTGGCCCCACCTTCTGGATACCCTGGCAAGACGGGCAGAGCGGCTCGAGGGCAAAGCCTACGTGGCCCTTCTGGAACAGGTCCCGAGATGGCCCGAGTTGGCGGAGCCGACGCCGCCGGACAATGTTGCCACCGATACCCGCGCACCGATTGCCATCACCGATCCACAGTGGATTGAGTTAGCCGACGATGTCGCGGTGACCGTGGCGGCCTGTTGCCGGGCTCTCGTCTGGGTTCGTGGGCTCCGGGGGGCGGGCAAGTCGAGCTGGTTGCAGTACCTGCTACCGGTGCTCGAGCGGGACTACGTCGAGATCGATCTGCGCCGGAAGCCGAACTGATGGCCAGTGATCTTCCCGTCATACCGGTGAGCGAAGCGGATGACGATGAGACGGGCTGTTCCCGAGGCTGGCCATTGCTGGTGCTCGACAACGTGTCGCCGGCGGATCTCCTGACGTTGATGGCTGCGCCGGGAGCGGTGGCGTCGGAACTGCTTTCCAGCTGGTCCGGCCCGGTGTTGCTACTGGGCCCCGAAGGCCCGGATGATGCGTCTGCGGTTAAGGCCCTGCAACACCGGCTGGGGCGCCGCCTCGATGCCTTCGATATGCCCTCAGCCAGCCAGGCTCAGCGGAAAGCCATCCTGACTGCCCACCAGTCCGCTATCGAAAAGCAATGGAATATTCAGTTACCGCTTGCGGTTATTCAGTACGTCGCGTCCAGCCGAAGCCGATGCGTGAGCACGCCCGGTGGCATGCTCGAGTGGGTCGGTCGCGCGGCGGCACGGTTAAGCCTGTTTGCGAAAAGAGGGCCGGTGGAAGCGGCCGCGCTGGCCGGGCAGGCCGATACCCTGAGGCGGCAGGGACTGGTTGCCATGGCGCGACAGGAGCCGGTTGAGGAGCTTGAGCAGTCTCTTCGTGACATTGAACTCCAGCAGGCTGCCGCGGAAGTTGCCTGGCGGGAACGTAAGGCGGCCGGCACCCTGCGACGACTTTCTGTCGAGGATTTGCGACGTGAGCTGGAACAGTGGGTTGCAGCGGGCCCCGGCCCGGTTCACTATGTGCTGCATTGTGATCAACAGCATGGAGATTCCGCGAGTGCAGGATCTGGAAATCTACATTCGTGACCTGGCACCGAATCAGGTGTCACAGTGGCTTGAGGCCAACGTTGACAACCTCGCCCTGGACGACACCGATGTGTCCTCGGTTATCAAAGGCACGGCTTTCTACGAGGGAGCATCAGTGCGCATTACGCTGTACCCGGGAGCTTTTGGCAAGCGCTTCACCTCGCTGGTGCTCGAGGGGGAAGAGTTGCCCTGGGGTACTGACCTGGATTGTGCACGAAGTGCCTGGCGGGCAATGGACACCGAGATCCGCTGCAGCCCTGGTGACTGGCAGGAAGGTGAGCCGGTTGAGGATGAAAAGTGGTGGCGCCTGGACAGTCGCGGGGAACAGAAGGTGGTCTGGAATTAAAAAAGGCAGCCGCGAAGGCTGCCTTTTTCGTTGGCCGGAGCCTGGTACTCAGTCGCTCAGGATGGACACGTTGTCCGCCTGAAGGCCCTTGTCGGCTTCAACCACGTTGAAACGAACCAGCTGGCCCTGGCGCAGGACCCGGCGGCCGCGGCCACGGATGGCACGGAAGTGCACGAACACTTCGTCACCGCTGTCACGGACGATAAAGCCGAACCCTTTCTTGACGTTGAACCACTTCACGGTGCCTTCTTCATCGCCTTCGGGGGTGGTGTCATCGAAATCGCCTTCGTCCTCGTCATCATTACGCTGGGGACGGGAAGGCGCGCGGCGGGCGTTGCTCTGAGCGGTCTGTTGCTTGGCAGAGAGTGCCACGGCCAGGAAGCCAGCGATGCCAAACAGGACCAGGGTAATGATGTAGGCAGCAATGCCCCGGTTGCTTCCGAGAGCTTCAATCACTTCGCCGGCAGCAATCAGACGCAGTGGCTCGGGGGTGGCAGTCAGAATAAAAGCCAGGATCAATGGTGCGGGAATCGCGATCAGAACAGCGACAAGGATCGCTTTGGCTGGATTACGCATTGAAGGTAACTTCTCCATTTTTGTAACGCTAACGATAAAGAACCGGATATCAGGTAAACTCACGCATCCGGCCGGTGAAAACCGCCAGATCCCGAAAATAAGGGGAGGCTGGCGGAGAAAAGCGGCATATTACCAGATAATCCCGAGCGCTGACCAAACCGATGACACAGAAAGACCTCGAAGCCCGACTCGACGAACTCGAAATGCGGATCGCCTTTCAGGATGAAGTGATCAACACCCTGAGTGAGCAGGTGGCCAAGCAGGAAATGGACATCCGGGAGCTGTGGGATGCAAAACGGTTGCTGCACAAGCAGCTGAAGGACGTGTCGCCTTCGAATATCAAGCCGGAGGATGAGGAGACGCCGCCTCCGCATTATTGAAAATGGGGTCAGAAGAAGGCTTTCTTCAGACCCCGACATGGCGCTAACTCCGGCCCAGCCTCAGGGGTCTGATGAAAAGCCTCCGGCTTTCCATCTGACCCCATTTTCAGATCAACCTCAGAGTTTGACGCTAACTTGGGGTCAGATGAAGGCTTTCATCAGACCCCTGGGGGGTGGGGGCAGGCCTGAAAATGGGGTCAGATGAACAAGTTCATCAGACCCCTCGGGAGCGGTTTAACTCCGGGGTCTGAAGAAAGCCTTCTTCTGACCCCTCCTTCACGCCAGCAACTCCACCAAAATCTGCTCATAAATCTCCGACAGGGTATCCAGATCCTCCGCCCTCACACACTCATCCACCTTGTGAATGGTGGCGTTGATGGGCCCGAGTTCCACCACCTGGGCACCCGTGGGCGCGATGAAGCGACCGTCGGATGTGCCGCCGGAAGTGGAGAGCTCGGTCTCGCGGCCGGTGACGGTGCGGATGGCGTCCTGGCTGGCGGATACCAGTGCGCCCTTGTCGGTCAGGAAGGGGCGGCCGCTGAGGTGCCATTGCAGGTCATACTTCAGCTTGTGGCGGTCCAGGATGGCAACTACGCGTTCTTCCAGGCTTTCCGCCGTGTTCTCGGTGCAGTAGCGGAAATTGAAGTGCACCAGGCATTCGCCGGGGATGATGTTGCTGCCGGTTCCCGCCTCGATCTTGGTGATCTGGAAGGTGGTGGGCGGGAAGAAATCGTTGCCGTTGTCCCAGAACTCGTTGGCCAGAGCGTCCAGCGCCGGGGCAACTGTGTGTACCGGGTTCTCCGCCAGGTGCGGATAGGCAACATGGCCCTGGATGCCATGTACGGTCAGGTAGCCATGGAGTGAGCCACGGCGGCCGTTTTTGATCACATCACCGACTTCGTGGGTGCTGGATGGTTCGCCGATCAGGCACCAGTCGATCTTCTCGTTGCGGGCTTCCAGGGTCTCAACCACCTTGACGGTGCCGTGCTGAGCGGGACCTTCCTCATCGCTGGTGATCAGCAGGGCGATGGAGCCTCGGTGATCGGGATGTGCCTTCACGAACCGCTCGCAGGCAGTGATGAACGCCGCCAGGCTGCCTTTCATGTCCGCCGCGCCGCGGCCGTAGAGATAGCCTTCCTTGATCACCGGATCGAACGGCGGATGCGCCCAGTTCTTCTCCGGGCCGGTCGGGACCACATCGGTGTGACCGGCGAAGGCCAGCACCGGGCCGTCGGAGCCTTTTCGAGCCCAGAGATTGTCGGTATCGCCGAAACGCAGGTTCTCACCATCGAATCCCAGCGGCGCCAGCCGGGACATCATCAGCTCCTGGCAGCCGGCGTCATCCGGAGTGACCGATTGCCGGCGAATCAGATCCATGGCGAGTTCCAGGGTGGGCGATGTGCTCATTGCTTGACCTTGTCTGGTGTATTTGGGGGCAGGTTCAAAGTCGGGGTCAGATGAAAGCTTTCATCTGACCCCAATTTCAAATTCTAACTCTAACTCCAGGGGTCTGAAGAACTCGTTCTTCTGACCCCGTTTTCAAACTAACTTGGGGTCAGATGAACGAAGTTCATCAGACCCCTGGGGTGCGGTCCAACTCCGGGGTCTGAAGAAATCCTTCTTCTGACCCCTTCTTGGCGGCACTCTTCGCGCTATCAGTTATTCGCGTGCAGCTCTTCGTT
Source organism: Marinobacter szutsaonensis (assembly GCF_039523335.1). Lineage (NCBI taxonomy): Bacteria > Pseudomonadati > Pseudomonadota > Gammaproteobacteria > Pseudomonadales > Marinobacteraceae > Marinobacter > Marinobacter szutsaonensis. The sequence continues at coordinate 538,219 of NZ_BAAAFC010000002.1, forward strand.
CAGCTCGATGGCGGTCTTGTTGGTCTTGCACTCGACCGCGCCGGTCTGGCTGTTGCGGCGGAACAGGAGGTCCGGTTTGCTGGCCAGGTCGCGGGCTTTGACCACTTCCACCAGCTCATTGTTGTCGTCCAGCAGGGCGACTTTGGTGCCGGAGGTGATGTACAGGCCGGCTTCCACGGTGCAGCGATCCCCCAGGGGGATGCCGATGCCGGCGTTGGCGCCGAGCAGGCAGTTCTCTCCCACTGAGATGATGATGTTGCCGCCGCCGGAGAGGGTGCCCATGGTGGAGCAGCCGCCGCCGAGGTCGGAGCCCTTGCCGATCATCACGCCTGCGGAGATCCGGCCCTCGATCATGGAGGTGCCTTCGGTGCCGGCGTTGAAGTTGATGAAGCCTTCGTGCATCACGGTGGTGCCTTCGCCCACATAGGCGCCGAGGCGGACCCGGGCGGTGTCGGCAACACGGACGCCCTTCGGTACCACGTAGTCAGTCATCTGCGGGAACTTGTCGACAGACTTCACTTCCAGGGTGCGGCCTTCAATGCGGGCCTGGAGCTGGCGGTCGGCCAGTTCGTTCAGATCGATGGCGCCTTCGTTGGTCCACGCCAGGTTCGGCAGCAGGCCGAAAATACCATCCAGCTTCACACCGTGGGGCTTGGCCAGGCGGTGGGAGATCAGGTGCAGCTTGAGGTACACCTCGGGGGTGCTGGAGGCGGTGTCATCGCTGGCCAGAACGGTGACCACCACCGGGCGCTTGCTCTGGGCCGCTTTCTCGGCCAGGGTGGCCTGGTCGGTCTGGCCCAGCTGGCGCAGGGCGTTGGCGAACTGGTGCAACTGTTCAGCGGTGGCCGCGATGGCCTGGTTGCCGCCCTGGTAATCGAGCGCGCTTTCAACCACATCGATCAGCGCCTTGTCGGGGGTCATGATCGGCTGCTGGTAGTAAACCTCCAGCCACTCGCCCTGGTTGTTCTGGGTGCCGATGCCGATACCGAATGCAAAACTCATCTGGTGGTTGCTCCTGTTTTTAAATTTGAACATGGGGTCTGAAGAACGCTTTCTTCTGACCCCTTTATAGATCTCAACTTTGTGGTGGGTCTGAAAACGGGGTCAGATGAAGGTCTTCATCAGACCCCAACTCCACGACCCCACCTTCACCAAAATTAGCCAATCCCCTTTTCAGCCCACTCGTCGGCCTTGAAGCCAACAAAAACCTCGCCGTCATGCTCCACCACCGGTCGCTTAATGATGGACGGGTTTTCGAGCATGATGTCGTGGGCGGATTGGGCGCTAATGTTATCACGAACGTCGTCCGGAAGTTTGCGCCAGGTGGTGCCGCGGCGGTTGAGAAGGGTTTCCCAGCCGATGGCCTGTTCCCATTCGCTGAGTTTGTCGCTGCTCAGGCCGTCTTTTTTGAAGTCGTGGAATTCGTAGGAGATGCCCTGGTCGTCGAGCCATTTGCGGGCTTTTTTGACGGTGTCGCAGTTTTTGATGCCGTAGAGTTTCATCTTTAGTGCCTAAGACTTGAAAATGGGGTCAGAAGAAAGCGTTCTTCAGACCCCGTAACCTCAGGGGTCTGATGAACTTTGTTCATCTGACCCCAACTTAACGCTGAAAATGGGGTCAGAAGAAGGCTTTCTTCAGACCCCGGGGTGCGTCTTGAAAATGGGGTCAGAAGAAGGCTTTCTTCAGACCCCTGAGGTTCAGCGATTCGCCTTAACAAACTCCACAATCCGCTTCGCCGCCTCAACACACTCCTCCAACGGCGCCACCAGCGCCATACGCACCCGATTTTCGCCGGGGTTGTGGCCGTCGACGGTACGGGAGAGGTAGCGGCCGGGGAGGACGTGGACGTTTTGCTGGGCGGAGAGTTCGCGGGCGAAGGTCTCGTCGTCCATCGGGGTTTCCGGCCAGAGGTAGAAGCCGGCGTCGGGGAAGTCGACGTTCATCACTTCCCGCAGGATGGGCACCACGGCCTCGAACTTGGCCCGGTAAGCGGCGCGGTTCTCCCGCACATGGTCTTCGTCATTCCAGGCGGCGATGCTGGCCAGCTGGTTATGGATGGGCATGGCGCAGCCGTGGTAGGTGCGGTATTTCAGGTAGCCCTTGAGCACATCCGCATCACCGGCCACGAAGCCGGAGCGCAGGCCCGGCAGGTTGCTGCGCTTGGACAGGCTGTGGAACACGATGCAGCGTTTGAAGTCGTCCCGGCCCAGCGCTGCGCAGGTTTGCAGCAGGCCTTCGGGCGGGTTGCTCTCGTCCGGGTAGAGTTCCGAGTAACACTCGTCAGAGGCGATGAGGAAGTCGTGCCGGTCGGCAAGGTCGATCACCTTGGCCAGGGTCTCCCGGGGAATCACGGCGCCGCTGGGGTTGCCGGGGGAGCACAGGAACAGCAGCTGGCAGTCTTCCCAGACGCTCTCAGGTACCGCGTCAAAATCCGGGATGAAGCCGTTGCTGGCATCACAGGCCAGGTACACCGGATCGGCGCCGGCGAGGAAGGCCGCGCCTTCATAGATCTGGTAGAACGGGTTCGGGCTCACCACCTTGGCGGGCTTGCGGCTGTCGATCACCGCCTGGACGAGGGCGAAGATCGCTTCACGGGTGCCGTTCACCGGCACCACGTTGGCCGTCGGGTCCAGCGAGCCTGCAGAAAGCTTGAAACGCCGGGTGGCCCAGTCGGCGATGGTCTGTCTCAGTTCGTCGGTGCCCTTGGTGGTGGGGTAGTTCGCCAGCTTATCCAGGTTGTCGGCGATCACCTGCTTCACGAACTCCGGGGAAGGGTGCTTGGGCTCGCCAATGCCCAGGGAAATGGGCGCCAGGTGCTCGGGCACGCTGATGCCGGCCTTCAGCTTGGCCAGCTTTTCAAAAGGATAGGGATGTAATCGGTCAAGATTCTGGTTCATTGAATATCGTCCAGCATTTTACAGAGGGCGTCCTGAAGGGCCTGGCATTTCGTGGGATCGCTTAGCGGGTCGCCGTGCTCGTCAGTAACAAAGAACACGTCCTCAACCCGTTCGCCCAGGGTCGCGATCTTGGCGTTACTCAGGCGGACACGATGCTCCAGCAAGACCTGACCAATACGGGCCAGCAGGCCCGGGCGGTCCGGGGTGATCACTTCCATCACCGTGCGCTGGTTGATCGTGTCATTGGAGAAGGTCACCTCGGTGGGGAAGGCGAAGTGCTTTAGCTGCCGGGGCGTGCGGCGATGGATGATGTCCGGATAGTCCTCGGGATCGTCCAGTTCCTCGATCAGGCGCTTGCGCACCCGCTCCTTGCGGGCCGGGTCCACGCCCAGGGGCTTACCCTGTTCGTCCAAAACCACGTAGGAGCTGATCGAGAACGGCCCCTCGCCGGAACTGATGCGGGCGTCGACGATGTTGAGGTTCAGTTGCTCCAGCACCGCCGTTGTGGCCGCAAACAGCGCAACCCGGTCTTTCATATAGATGATGATCTGGGAGTAGCCTTCGGTGGGCCCGCCCCGGGTGTCGCGGATCAGGATCAGCGGATCGGGGTTGTCGCCGTGGCGGATGATGGCCGCGGTCTGCCAGGCAATATCCACCGTGGAATCCTGGAGGAAGTAGTCTTCGTCCACCGTGTCCCATACACCGTCGATCTGCTCGTCGGTCATGTTCTGGGCGTGCAGGATCTCCCGGGCCTCGGATTGGGTGGCCCGCACCCATTCCTGCCGGTCTACCGGGGTTTCCGTGCCTCGGCGCAGGGCCCGTTTGGCTTCGATGTACAGCTGCCTCAGCAGGGAAGCCCGCCAGGTGTTCCACAGTTTCGGGTTGGTGGCGCTGATGTCGCACACCGTCATGATGTACAGGTAATCCAGGTGCGCCTGGCTGGGCACGGCCTTGGCGAAGGCATGGATGATCTGCGGGTCGGAGATGTCCTTGCGCTGGGCCGTCATGGACATCAACAGGTGGTTCTCCACCAGCCAGGACACCAGCTGGGTGTCCCGCTCGCTCAGGTGATGCCGCTCGCAGAACGCCGCCGCATCTACCGCACCCAGTTCGGAATGGTCACCACCGCGGCCCTTGGCGATGTCATGGTAGAGGCCGGCGATGTAAAGCGTCTCGAGCTTCGGCAGATGATGAATCAGCCGTGAGGCCAATGGGTATTCCGACCGGGTCTCGGCCCGGTTCAGGCGCACCATGTTGCGGATGACCCGCATGGTGTGGGCATCCACTGTGTAGATGTGGAACAGGTCGTGCTGCATCTGGCCGATGATCTGGCCGAATTCCGGGAGGTAGCGCCCCAGCACGTTGTACTTCTTCATGGCACCCAGCGTCTGGTCAAGGTCATGGGGGGTGCGCAGCAGCTCCATGAACAGGGTGGTCACCGCCAGGTCCGTACGGAAGGCGTCGTCGATCAGGTGCCGGTGTGCCCGCAGGGAGCGGATGGTGGTCGCGCGGATGCCCTTGATCTCCGGGTACTGGGCCATCAGCACGAAGATTTCCATGATGGCGTAGGGTGCGTAGGCGAACACCTGGTTGTTCACCGCTTCTATATAGCGGTTGCGGATCTGGAAGCGCTTGTTCAGTGGCTGGATGTCGTCCTCGTCACCGGCGCCGAGGATGGCCTCGTCATAGTACTGGAGGATCACGTCGGTGAGCTCGGCCAGGGCCAGCACGGTGCGGTAGTAGGACTGCATCATCAGCTCGACGCCCAGGCGCTTGCCTTCGTCCCGGTAACCGAGCATCTCCGCCAGGGCACGCTGGTGGTCGAATAACAGGCGGTTCTCGTTCCGGTCCGCGAGTAGTTGCAGGCCATAGCGCAGCTGCCAGAGCAGGGTTTCGCCCTGGTAGAGGATCTGGTGTTCCTCTTCGGTCAGGATGCTGAAGCGGGTCAGGTCGGCAATGTTCTGCAGGCCGAAATGGCGCTTGGTGATCCAGCCGATGGTCTGGATGTCGCGCAGGGCGCCGGGTGAGCCCTTGAGGTTGGGCTCCAGGTTGTATTCTGTATCGCCAAACTTCTTGTGGCGTTCCTGCTGCTCCGCGCGCTTGGCAATGAAGTAATCACGATCGGTGCTGACGTCGTCCGAGTAGGCCTGTTCACTCAGGTACTGTCTCAGGCTGTCCGGACCGGCGATGGTCCGGGTTTCCAGCAGGTTGGTGAGGATGGTGACATCCTCCCGGGCCGCGGCCATGCTCTCTTCGATGCTGCGAACACTGTGGCCGATGTCGAGTTTCAGGTCCCAGAGCAGGGTGACGAAGGCGCCGAGGTCGTCCTGCCATTCTTCCCGGATGCCGTCGCGGGTCAGGATCAGCAGGTCGATGTCGGAATGGGGATGCAGCTCACCGCGCCCGTAGCCGCCAACGGCAATGAGCGAGATGTCCTCAGAGCTGGCAAAGGGGTAACGGTTCCAGATCAGTCTGAGAACCGTATCGATCGTATCCGCCCTGGAATGGACGAGGGCCCGGACATCCGCGCCCTGTCGAAACGCCTTGGCATCAGCGGTATACCTTTCCTTTAACAGTTCCCTTGCCGCGGAAACCGGGGAGGGGTCAGTGCTGATGCGGTGTTCCAGGTCGTTTCGGTCCACTTAGAAGGACTCTTCCGATCGTTTGGTCAGAATCTCGTGGCCATCGGCGGTCACAAGGATGGTGTGTTCCCACTGGGCGGACAGCTTGTGGTCCTTGGTAACCACGGTCCAGCCATCCGGCAGCAGCTTGGTCAGGTACTTGCCCTGGTTGATCATCGGCTCAATGGTGAAAGTCATGCCTTCTTGCAGCTCCAGGCCGGTGCCCGGCTTGCCGTAATGCATCACCTGGGGCTCTTCATGGAACACCTTGCCGATGCCGTGGCCGCAGTAATCCCGGACCACCGAATAGTGGTGCTTTTCGGCGTGCTTCTGGATCACGTTGCCGATATCGCCGAGACGGGTTCCGGGCTTCACCAGTTCAATACCTTTATATAGGCACTCCTGGGTAATCCGGATCAGGCGCTCGGTGCCGGGCTTGGGCTTGCCCACGATCCACATCTTGCTGGTGTCGCCATGGTATTCGTCCTTGATCACGGTGACATCGATGTTGAGGATGTCGCCGTCCTTCAGAATTTTCTTTTCGGACGGAATGCCGTGACAGATCACATGGTTGACCGACGTGCAGATGGACTTCGGAAACCCCTTATAATTGAGAGGCGCGGGAATGGCCTTCTGAACGTTCACGATATAGTCGTGGCAAATGCGATCGAGTTCCTCGGTGGAAACGCCGGGCTTGATATGCTCGTCGATCATTTCCAGAACTTCCGCCGCCAGACGGCCGGCTACGCGCATTTTCTCGATTTCTTCCGGGGTCTTTATCGATACCTGCATCGGGCTTCCTGTTGATTTGAATCAAACCAGCATTTTAAGGGCGCGGGAAGCTGCGTACAAGGAAGCTTCTTGGCAAAATTAATGGCGTTGTAGGGCCGATTTATGGTATAAACGCGCCCGCCGGAAACGAATCCGGCAAATTCACACACGTGTCGGCACGTTGTCCCAGGGTGCCTTCTTCTGTTTATACAGGAGCTGGTTGGGTCAATCGGACGCGTGGAGGCCTAACCCGAAGCTAAAAGGTAAATATCATGGCTCAGGTAAATATGCGTGACCTGCTCAAGGCAGGTGCTCACTTCGGTCACCAGACCCGTTACTGGAACCCGAAAATGTCCAAGTACATCTTCGGTGCCCGCAACAAGATTCATATCATCAACCTCGAGCAGACTGTTCCTGCCATGGAAGAAGCGCTGAAGGTCGTTCAGCAGCTGGCAGAGAACAAGAACAAGATCCTGTTCGTCGGTACCAAGCGTTCCGCCGCCAAGATCATCAAGGAAGAAGCTCAGCGTGCCGGTCAGCCGTACGTAAACCACCGCTGGTTGGGTGGTATGCTGACCAACTACAAGACCATCCGTCAGTCCATCCGTCGCTACCGTGACCTGGAAACCCAGAGCCAGGACGGTACTTTCGACAAGCTGACCAAGAAAGAAGCCCTGGACCGCACCCGTGAAATGGACCGCCTGGAGCGCTCCATCGGCGGTATCAAGGACATGGGCGGCCTGCCGGACGCCATGTTCGTGATCGACGTGGACCACGAGCGTATCGCCATCAAGGAAGCCAACAAGCTGGGCATCCCTGTTATCGGTGTGGTTGATACCAACAGCGATCCGGACGGCGTTGATTACGTGATCCCGGGTAACGATGACGCCATCCGCGCCATCCAAATCTACGTGAAGGCTGTTGCCGACACCTGCCTCGAAGCAGCCCAGTCTGCCGGCGCAGGCGCTGACGAGTTCGTAGAAGTCAGCGAAGACGCGGAAGGCGCCGCTCCGGCCGCCGAGTGACGCGTAAGTTTCACGTTTGAGATGTAAGGTATGCCCGCCTGTTTATCCGGGCATACCTCCCCACCGAATTCGGACTATTTAAGAGGATTGAACATGGCTGCAATTACCGCTGCAATGGTCAAAGAGCTGCGCGAGCGCACCGGTCTTGGCATGATGGAGTGCAAGAAGGCACTGGTTGAGGCTGATGGCAGTGTAGACGCCGCGATCGAAGAGCTGCGCAAGTCTTCCGGTCTGAAGGCCGCCAAGAAAGCCGGCCGTACGGCTGCCGAAGGCGTCTCCCTGATCAAGATCTCCGACGACAACACCGTTGCCTACATCCTGGAAGTGAACTCCGAGACCGACTTCGTTGCTCGTGATGACAACTTCATGGCGTTCGCCAACGACGTTCTGGAAGTTGCCTTCGAAAAAGGCGAGACCGACGTTGCCAAGCTGATGGAAGGCGATCTGGAAGCCAAGCGCGAGGCGCTGGTTCAGAAGATCGGCGAGAACATCACCGTTCGTCGCATCGTGAAGGTAGAAGGCCCGGTTGTTGGTGGCTACGTTCACAGCAACAACAAGATCGCTTCCGTTGTCGCTCTGACTGCCGGTGATCCGGAAGTTGCCCGTGACATCGCCATGCACGCTGCCGCTGTTAACCCGCGTGTCGGCAAGCCGGAAGACATGCCGGAAGAAGAGCTGGAAAAAGAAAAGGATATCATCAAGGCCCAGCCGGATATGGAAGGCAAGCCTGCTGAAATCGTCGAGAAGATGATGGGCGGCCGTATCAAGAAGTTCCTGGCCGAGAACAGCCTGGTTGAGCAGCCGTTCGTCAAGAACCCGGACCAGACTGTGGGCGAGCTGATCAAGTCTGCCGGCGCCGAGCTGGTTGGCTTTGTTCGCCTGGAAGTGGGTGAGGGCATCGAGAAGGAAGAAGTCGACTTTGCTGCCGAGGTTGCTGCTGCAGCCGGTACTGGCAAGGCCTGATCCTTCCTGACGGTGCCGGGGCTGGTCTCCGGCACCAACCTGAGTCTGCCACGTTAGTTGGGGAAACCCGGCTCTCGTGGCGGGCTTGTATCTGAGATACCCCTTTTTCGAGGAGTATGTCAGATACAAGCCTGAAAACCGTTTATGCGGATAGCCATCAGACGAAAAGGGGATCACCATGCCGACATCTTCGAAAAACCAGCCCAGATACAAGCGTGTTCTGCTCAAGCTCAGTGGCGAAGCCCTGATGGGCGACCACGATTTCGGTATTGATCCCAAAGTTCTTGATCGTATGGCCCTGGAAATCGGCGCCCTCATCGGCATCGGTGTCCAGGTTGGCCTGGTGATTGGCGGTGGTAACCTGTTCCGTGGCGCAGCCCTGAACGCGGCCGGCCTGGACCGGGTCACCGGAGACCACATGGGCATGCTGGCCACCGTGATGAACGGTCTGGCCATGCGGGACGCCCTGGAGCGTTCCAACATCCGCACCCGCGTCATGTCGGCCATCCCCATGAGTGGTATCGTGGAGCATTATGATCGCCGCCGTGCGGTGCGTGATCTGAAAGAAGGCGATGTGGTGATCTTCAGTGCCGGTACCGGCAACCCGTTCTTTACCACCGATTCGGCCGCCTGTCTGCGCGGAATCGAGATCGAGGCCGATGCGGTCCTGAAGGCAACCAAAGTGGATGGTGTGTACTCGGCGGACCCCAACCTGGATCCGACCGCGGAAAAGTACGATCACCTCACCTATGATGAGGTGTTGGACAAGAAGCTGGGCGTGATGGACCTGACGGCTATCGTCCTGGCGCGGGATCACGGTATCCCGCTGCGGGTGTTCAACATGAATCGCCCGGGTGTGCTGACACGCATCGTGACCGGCGAAAAAGAAGGTACACTGATCGAATAACACGGTAAGCCGGCCCGCCAGATAAGGGTCGGCTCACGGAATGACCTGACGAATTGAGGATGCTGAAGTGATTAACGACATCAAAGCAGAAGCCGAGAAGAAAATGAAGAAGAGCCTCGAGGCTCTGCACTCGGCGTTCAACAAGATCCGGACTGGCCGCGCCCACCCGGCAATCCTGGACAGCGTGATGGTTAACTACTATGGCCAGGAAACGCCGCTCAAGCAGGTGGCCAGCGTCAATGTGGAAGACAACCGCACCCTGACTGTCTCCCCCTGGGAGAAGAACCTGGTGCCGACCATCGAGAAGGCCATCATGACTTCCGATCTGGGCCTCAACCCGGCCACCAGCGGTGACGTGATCCGCGTGCCCATGCCCATGCTCACCGAGGAAACCCGTCGGGAGATGGTCAAGCAGGCCAAGGCTGATGCCGAGCACGGGCGGGTCTCCATCCGTAATGCCCGTCGCGATGCCAACAGCATGATCAAGGAACTGCTGAAGGAAAAGGAAATCACCGAGGACGATGAGCGCCGTGCCGAGGACGAGATCCAGAAGCTGACGGACAAGTACATCGCCGAAATCGAGAAGATGCTCAAGAGCAAAGAAGAGGACCTGATGGCGGTCTGATCCGTCGCGGTTCTCAAAAGTAGCACAGACGGTCCGGAGAGGTGTTCCGGGCCGCGCAGGGGATTTCATGACGGGAAATGTAACCGCGGAAATTCCGGTGTCGGCGGACAGCCGGCCCCGGCATGTGGCCATTATCATGGACGGTAACAACCGGTGGGCAAAAGCCCATCGGCTGACGGGAGTGGCGGGCCACAAGGCTGGCGTGAATGCAGTCAAGGCCGTGGTTGAGACCTGCGCCCGGGAGGGCGTCGAGGTACTCACGCTGTTCGCGTTCTCCAGCGAGAACTGGCGCCGGCCAAAAGACGAGGTCTCCGCCCTGATGCGGTTGTTCCTGATCGCCCTGGAGCGGGAAGTCCGCAAGCTGCACCGGAACAACATCCGGCTGCGCATCATCGGCGATCGCTCTGCCTTCAGCCCGGTGCTCCGGGAGCACATGGACAAGGCGGAGGAGCTGACCCGCAATAACACGCAGATGACCCTGGTCATTGCTGCCAACTACGGCGGGCACTGGGACATCACCCAGGCGACCCGGAAGGTGGCCGAGAAGGTTCGTGCCGGTGAGCTGGCGCCGTCAGACATCACCGATGACATGATCCAGCAGCACCTGAGCATCGGTGACCTGCCGATGCCTGATCTGATGATCCGCACCGCCGGTGAGCAACGGATCAGCAATTTCCTGCTCTGGCACCTTGCCTACACCGAGTTCTATTTCTCCCCGGTATTCTGGCCCGACTTCAAGCACGAAGAGATGGGTAAGGCACTGGAGGCCTATGCCGGACGGCAGCGCCGATTTGGTCAGACCGACGACCAGATCGCGGCCAAGGCCGCACAACAATAATGATGCATAAGCGATTCCGACCGTGCTCAAGACCCGAATTATTACAGCCCTGATCCTGGCTCCCATCGCCATTGGCGGTATCTTCTTTCTTCCTCCCCTGGGATTCGCACTGTTCACCGGCGCCGTGATTACCATCGGCGCCTGGGAATGGGCCAATATGTCCGGTATTGAAGGGCAGGGCGGCCGCGTGGCCTACGCCGCAGTAACGGCCGCTATTCTATACGGCCTGCTGAACGTGCCGGCCGTGGTCGTGCTGTGGCTGGCCCTGGCCTGGTGGTTCATCTGTTTCCTGCTGGTTCGCAGCTACCCACAGGGTTCCGACCGCTGGGGGAGTCTTCCCATGCGTGCGGTGATGGGGCTGTTCGTGCTGGTACCCGCCTGGGTGGGCCTGAATCACCTGCGCACCGGCGGTTTCCAGTTCGGGGACGTGGCCAATAATCTCTGGGTTATCCTGTACGTGTTCTGTGTGGTCTGGGTGGCGGATATCGGTGCCTACTTTGCCGGTCGTGCCTTCGGCAAGGCCAAGCTGGCACCCCGCGTCAGTCCGGGCAAATCCTGGGCGGGTGTCTGGGGCGGTCTGACCGCGGTCGGTGTCTTCGCCGTGATTGTCAGCAGCCTGGCCTCAGCCAGCCTCACGGAAACCCTGTTACTGGTCGCAGCCAGCCTGTTCACCGGCTTGGTGTCCGTGCTCGGCGACCTGCTTGAAAGCATGCTCAAGCGCTTCCGTGGCATCAAGGACAGCAGTCAGCTGCTGCCCGGGCACGGTGGTATCATGGATCGGATCGATAGTCTGACCGCCGCCATTCCCGTCTTCGCACTGATCATCACCCAGCTTGGCTGGCTGACCACCGGGCACTGGTAACCATGGCACAGCGTACCGTCACCCTTCTCGGAGCCACCGGTTCCATCGGACTGAGCACTCTGGATGTCATCCGGCGCCACCCGGAGCGGTTCTCTGTATATGCGCTGACAGCCAGCACCCGGGCGGAAGAACTGGCGGTTCTGTGCCGGGAATTCCGACCGGCGGTGGCGGTCATGGCCAGCACCGAGGCGGCGGAAACGCTGAGAGAATTGCTTGCCGACCTGCCGGATATCCGTGTCCTGGCGGGCGAAGAGGGCCTGTGTGAAGTGGCCGCCGCCCCCGAAGCGGACACCGTGATGGCCGCCATTGTCGGTGCTGCCGGCCTGCCGCCCACACTTGCGGCAGTTCGTGCCGGCAAGCGTGTGTTACTGGCCAACAAGGAAGCCCTGGTGATGTCCGGCCAGCTGTTCATGGACGCCGTGGCCGAATCCGGCGCGGAACTGTTGCCCATCGATTCCGAACACAACGCTATTTTCCAGTGTATGCCGGCGGACAAGGTCCGTGACCCCCGCGGTGCCGGTATCACCCGGATCCTGTTGACCGCCTCCGGCGGCCCGTTCCGCACCCATACCGTGGAGCAGCTGCGCTGTGTCTCCCCGGCCGAGGCCTGTGCCCACCCCAACTGGTCCATGGGCCAGAAAATCTCCGTGGATTCGGCAACCCTGATGAACAAGGGCCTGGAGTTGATCGAGGCCTGCTGGCTGTTCAACACCACGCCAGCAAAGATCGAGGTGCACGTGCACCCGGAGAGCATCATCCACTCCATGGTGGAGTACGCGGACGGCTCGGTGCTGGCCCAGCTCGGCAGCCCGGACATGCGCACACCCATCGCCAACGGTCTGGCTTGGCCCGAGCGGATTGGCGCTGGTGTCGCGCCCCTCGACCTGTTTGCCATTGGCCGCTTCCACTTCGAGCGGCCGGATCTGGTGCGCTTCCCCTGTCTGCGCCTGGCCGCGGAAGCCTTTGTGGCTGGTGGCACGGCTCCGGCCGCGCTGAATGCCGCCAACGAGATCGCCGTGGCGGCATTTCTGGAAGGAACACTGTGTTTTGCCGATATCCCCGTTATTATAGAGCGGACATTGGCGGCCACCGAGGTGGTGCCGGCAGACAGCTTTGAGACGATCTTCGCCAAGGACGCCGAAGCCCGTCGGCACGCCAGGGAACAGATCGGCCTGCTGACTGTCTGAAATCGTCGGCGGTTTTGCTGCCTGGCTTGAGTCACTAACCGGGAACGCTATGCAGATCATTGAGACCATTCTGGCCCTGGCGCTGACCCTGGGCATCCTTGTCACCCTGCATGAATACGGCCACTTCTGGGTTGCCAGGCGCTGTGGGGTGAAGGTTCTGCGCTTTTCCGTGGGCTTCGGCAAGCCCATGTTTTCCTGGTATGACCGCCACGGCACCGAGTTTGCCGTCGCCGCCATTCCCCTGGGCGGTTACGTCAAGATGCTGGACCAGCGTGAGGGCCCGGTTCCCGAGGAGCTGAAGGACCAGGAGTTCATGGCCAAGTCCCCGGCGCAGCGAATCGCCATTGCCTCCGCCGGCCCCATTGCCAACTTCCTCTTCGCCATCTTCGCCTACTGGGTGATCAGCGTGGTGGGTGTCACCGCCGTTGCGCCCATTGTCGGAGACGTGGCCCAGGGCAGTATTGCCGAACGGGCAGGTCTGCAGGAAGGCATGGAAATCCACGCGGTGGACGGCCACCGGGTAACGTCCTGGCGCGATATCAATATGCGCCTGCTTGAACGAACCGGTGAGCAGGGTACCGTAAGCCTCGAGGTGTCGGACGACGGTGCCCGGGGTACCGTGAGTGGTGAGCTGGGGGGCTGGAGGCTCAGCGACGACACCCCGGACCCTCTCGGTGAATTCGGGATAACGCCCTGGCGACCGGAAATTCCCGCGGTCCTGGGTGAGATTGCCGAAGGCGGCCGCGGTGATATCGCGGGCCTTCAGGCCGGAGACAAGGTGCTGAGCGTCAATGGTGAGTCGGTATCCGACTGGCAAGCGCTCGTGGAGCTCGTGCGCAACGCGCCCGAACAAACTCTGAACGTCACCGTGCTGCGCGACGGTACCGAGAGGACCTTCGAGGTTACCCCGGGCGAGCGCACGCTGGAGACCGGGGAAGTGATCGGTTTTGTCGGTGTGGGTGTGCAGCCGGTATCCTGGCCGGACGAGGTGCTCCGGGACATCAGCTACGGTCCCCTGGCAGCGATTCCCCAGGCCATTGGCGAAACCTGGTCCGATACCCGGCTGACCCTGGTCGCCATCAAGAAAATGGTGACCGGACTGCTGTCGCCCACCAATCTCAGTGGACCCATCACCATTGCCCGGGTCGCCGAGGCCAGCGTGAGCTCCGGATTCGAGGATTTTGTCCGGTTCCTGGCCTATCTGAGTGTCAGCCTCGGTGTGCTGAACCTCTTGCCGATTCCGGTTCTGGATGGTGGCCATATCGTGTATTACACCATCGAGGCAATCCGTCGGAAGCCCGTGTCGGAGCATGCCCAGGCCATCGGATTACGGATTGGTATGGCATTGATCCTCACTTTAATGGTGTTTGCTCTTTACAACGACCTGATGCGGTTGTGAGAATTGCGGGCTCCTTACGCGCATTAACCAGGCGAAATATTTGAATGAGACGTTCTCTTCTAGGTGTAGCCGTTGGCCTCGCTGTGGCCTCTATGGGCATGAAGCCAGCGCTGGCGGATGAATTTACGGTCGCGGATATCGAAGTCGAAGGCCTACAGCGGGTCTCTGCGGGTACCGTTTTTGCCGCCTTTCCGGTGAATATTGGCGAGCAGGTGGATGAGGCGGAACTCGCCAGTGCCATCAAGTCCCTGTTCGGTACCGGCCTGTTCACCGACATCGAGGCCAGCCGTGATGCCGGAGTCCTGATTATCACCGTGCGTGAGCGCCCCTCCATCAGCTCCATCGAGATCGAGGGCAACAAGAACATCGAAACCGACATGCTGATGGACGCCCTGGCCGGTGCCGGCCTGCAGGAAGGTCAGGTATTCCGCCGCGCCACCCTCGAACGCCTGGAACTCGAGATTCTGCGCTCCTACATTGCCCAGGGCCGCTACAACGCCCGGGTGAAAGCGACCGCCGAAGAACTGCCCCGGAACCGGGTCGCCATCAGCCTCGACATCAACGAAGGCACGGTTGCGGCCATCCACCACATCAATATTGTGGGCAACAACGATTTCAGCGAAGAAGAGCTGCTGGGCCTGTTCGAGCTGGAAACCACCAGTTGGTGGAACTCCATTACCAACTCGGACAAGTACGCCCGTGAACGCCTCAGTGGCGATCTGGAAAGCCTGCGCTCCTTCTATCTGGACCGTGGCTATCTCGACTTCACCGTCGAATCCAGCCAGGTATCCATCTCCCCGGACAAGCAGAAAGTCTTTATCGCCATCGCCATCAACGAAGGCCCCCAGTACACCATCTCCGAGATCAACCTGAGGGGCGATCTGATTGTCGGCGAAGAGGAACTGCGCAAGCTGATCCCGGTAAAAGAAGGCGATGTCTTCTCCCGGGCCCGCATGACGGCCATTTCCGAGGCGCTGTCCTTCCGGCTGGGCCGGGAAGGCTACGCCTTCGCCAATGTGAACGCCGTGCCGGAGCCGTCCGAGGACAATACCGCCGCCGTGACCTTCTATGTGGAGCCTGGCAAGCGCGCTTACGTACGCCGCATCAATTTCGACGGCAACGTGTCCACCAGGGACGACGTGCTGCGCCAGGAAATGACCCAGATGGAAGGGGGCGTTGCCTCCTCAGACCGGATCGAGTTCTCCAAGACCAAGCTTGAGCGCCTCGGCTTCTTCAGCACGGTCAACGTCGATACAGTTCCGGTACCGGGTACCGATGACCTGGTGGACGTGAACTACTCCGTGGAAGAGCAGCCCACCGGCAGCCTGTCCGCGTCTATCGGTTTCTCCCAGGATTCCGGTGTCATTCTCGGCGCCAACGTGTCCGAGAACAACTTCTTCGGTTCAGGCAAACGGGTCTCCTTCGGCGTTAACGTCAGTGACTCGGTCAAGAGTGCCAACATCTCCTACCTGGATCCGTATTACACCGTGGATGGTGTGAGCCGTGGCTTCAGCGTGTTCGCCCGGGAGACCGACTACGAGGAAGAGGACATCTCCTCCTACCTGCTGGACGAGTACGGTGGCCGGGTGACCTTCGGCTATCCGACCGACCAGATTACCCGCCTGAACTTCGGCCTGGGTTACACCCGTTCCAACATCAAGGAAGGGCTGTTCACCTCCCAGGAAGTCCGGGACTTCATCGTCGAGGAAGGGGATTCCTTCGATAACTTCTTCCTGTTCGGCAGCTGGCGCCGGAGCACGCTGAACCGGGGTGTACTGCCCACCGATGGTTACAGCCACTCGCTCTCCATCGATGTGGCGGTACCGGGCAGTGACCTGACCTTCTACAAGGCCACCCACAAGACCGACTTCTACTTCCCGATCGATGACGACAACCGCTGGGTATTCCGCGCTCGTTCCGAGATCGGGTATGGTGACGGGTACGGCGACCGCACCCAGATGCCGTTTTACGAGCATTTCTACTCCGGCGGCTACGGCTCGGTCCGGGGCTATGAATCCAACTCCCTGGGCCTGCGGGCAACCAACAGCGAGTTCGACCTGTCCGAACCGGATCCGTTCGGTGGCAACCTGCTCACCGAGGGTGGCCTTGAGCTGATCACGCCGACCCCGTTCGCGGGCGACAGCCGTTCCATGCGAACGTCGGTGTTCCTGGATGCCGGTCAGGTTTTCGATACCGAGCGTGGCTTTGATCCGGAGCTGAGTGAAGTGCGCCTGGCAGCCGGTGTCGGCTTCCAGTGGATTACGGCGGTCGGCCCGCTGGCCTTCAGTCTTGCCCAGCCGCTGAATGACAAGGAGGGGGACGACACCCAGGTGTTCCAGTTCTCCCTCGGCCAGACCTTCTGATGGCCACGTATAACAACAGTAAAGGATGAAACACAGGAGAAACACCATGTCCCGTATGATTACCCTGCTTGCAGCAGCCCTGATGGCCGTCAGCCTGCCTGCCTTTGCCGAGACCCGCATTGGCGTGGTCGACCTTCGCCAGGCGCTGTTTTCCTCTGACGAAGCCAAGGCCTTCAGTGAAACCCTGCAGAAGGACTTCGCCGGTGAGGAAGCCCGGGTCAGGGAAGCCCAGGAAGCGGCGCGCAAGCTACAGGAGCGCCTGCAAAAAGACGGCGCCATGATGAACGAGACCGAGCGCAACGAGCTGACCGGCCAGTTCCAGCAGAAGGTGCAGGAATTCAACATGCTCAAGCAGCGCCTGGATAACACCGTGGCCCAGCGCAAACAGCAGTTTCTCGAGAGCGCCCGTCCGGAAGTGGACGCAGCGGTCAAGGAACTGCTGGAAGAGAACGATCTGGACCTGATCCTGCCGAGCGAAGCGGTGGTCTACGTGAAGCCGGAAATGAACCTCACGTCCCAGCTGCTGGACAAGCTGAACCGTTAACCGATTGGGGGCACCTCGGCCCCGGATGATGCTCTGGAGTATGTCATGACAGAAAAGTCCTACCGGCTTGGTGATATCGCCAAGGCATTGGGGGCAGAGCTGAAGGGAGACCCCGAGGTGCAGATCACCGGGCTGGCGACCCTCTCGGCCGCGGGCCCCGGTCAGATCAGTTTTCTCGCCAACCCGGCCTATGGCAAATACCTGGCGGACACCCGAGCCTCCGCGGTGATCCTCTCACCGGCGGCCGCCCAGGATTCTCCGACCAATGTCCTGCTGCTGGACAACCCCTATCTGGGCTATGCTCGCCTCAGCCACTGGTTTGATCCGGCGCCGGTACCGGCACCCGGGGTGCATGCCAGTGCCGTTGTGGATGCTTCTGCCCGGATTGCCGAAAGCGCCAGCATTGGCCCCAACGCTGTGATCGAAGCGGAGGCCGAGATTGCCGAGAACGTCGTCATTGGTGCCGGAAGCGTTATCGGTGCCCGCTGCCGGATCGGACGTGACACCGTGATCAGACCCCGGGCAACCCTGGCCCACGACGTGGTGGTCGGGCAGCGCTGCCATATCCTCAGTGGTGCGGTGATCGGGTCCGATGGCTTCGGGTTTGCCAATGAAAAAGGCGTCTGGCACCGCATTGCCCAGCTCGGCCGTGTCGTTCTCGGAGACGACGTGGAAGTGGGCGCCAACACCACCATCGACCGCGGTGCCCTGGATGACACAGTCATCGGCGATGGCGTGAAACTCGATAATCTCATCCAGATTGCCCATAACGTCCATATAGGTGACCACAGCGCCATGGCGGCCATGGTCGGCATTGCCGGCAGCACCCGGATCGGCCGTCATTGTGTATTCGGTGGTGCCTCCGGCGTGGCGGGCCATCTGGAAATCGCCGATCAGGTCCATCTCACCGGCATGACTCTGGTCACCGGCGACATCCGCGAACCGGGGGTCTATTCCTCCGGCACCAGCGCGGATACCAACCGCCAATGGCGCAAGAACGCCGTGCGCTTCCGCCAGCTCGATGTGCTTGCACGGCGGGTCAAAGAACTGGAAAAGAAATTAGAGGGCTGAGGCCGACCAACATGATGAAAATCAACGAAATTCTTGAATACCTGCCACATCGGTACCCGTTCTTGCTGGTGGACCGGGTAACCGAGATTGAGAAGGGCGTCTCAATCAAGGGGTACAAGAACATTTCCTTCAATGAGCCTTTCTTTCAGGGCCATTTCCCCGACAACCCGATCATGCCCGGCGTACTCATCATCGAAGCTATGGCACAATTGTCAGGCATTCTCGGTTTTGTGACGGTGGGCCGGAAACCCGCTGACGGCGTGGTACAATACCTCGCCGGGTCCAGCAAGGCCCGGTTCAAGCGCCCTGTGCTGCCTGGAGACCGTCTCGATATGGAAGCGGAATTTCTCTCCGGGAAGCGCGGCATCTACAAATTCGAATGCCGAGCGCTGGTCGACGGGGAAGTCGTCTGCACGGCAGAAATCTTGACCGCTGAGAGAGAAGTTTGATGGCGACAAATGACTGGTCGGGTGTCCATCCTCAAGCGATTGTAGACCCATCAGCCAAGCTGGCGGACAACGTGACCGTTGGCCCGTGGAGTTACATCGGCCCTGGCGTGGAAATCGGTGAAGGCACCGAAATCCTTTCCCACGTGGTGATCAAGGGGCCGACCGTAATCGGCCGCAATAACCGGATTTTCCAGTTCTCCAGTGTTGGTGAAGAGTGCCAGGACAAGAAATACGCCGGCGAGCCCACCACCCTGGTGATCGGGGACAACAACGTTATCCGAGAGAACTGCACTATACACCGGGGCACCGTCCAGGACCGCGGCGAGACCCGCATCGGCAACGGCAACCTGTTGATGGCTTACGTGCATGTCGCTCACGACTGCATCGTGGGTGACAACACCATCCTGGCCAACTGTGCGACCCTGGCCGGCCACGTGTCGGTGGGTGATTTCGCCATTCTTGGTGGCGGCACCATGGTGCACCAGTTCTGCAACATCGGTCCCCACAGCATGGCCGCCGGTGGCAGCATCGTGCTCAAGGATATTCCCGCTTACGTGATGGCCAGCGGCCAGTCTGCCGAACCTCACGGCCTGAACGTGGAAGGCCTCAAGCGCCGCGGATTCAGCAAAGATGCGTTACTCACGCTCCGTCGTGCCTACAAGGCCATCTATCGCCAGGGCCTGACTACCGAGCAGGCACTTGAGGAACTCGAGAAGAACTACGGCGATGTGCCGGAAGCTCGCCCGCTCATTGAATCCCTGCGCGGAGCACACCGCGGCATCATTCGCTGATCAGCCGGAGCCTTCCGGTGACGGAACCCACCAAGCCAACCGTTATCAGCGAGCGCAAGCTCACCATCGCCATGATCGCGGGCGAGGCATCGGGGGACATCCTCGGTGCCGGCCTGATCCGCTCTCTCAAGCGCCGCTATCCCAAAGCCCGGTTTGTGGGTATTGGCGGTGAAGAAATGATCGCCGAGGGTTTCCATTCCCTCGTCCCCATGGAACGGTTATCCGTGATGGGCCTGGTGGAAGTGCTGGGCCGGATCCGGGAGCTGTTCAGCATCCGCGCCCGCCTGATGGACTACTTCTTCACCAACCGCCCGGATGTGGTCATCGGCATCGATTCCCCGGATTTCACCCTGGCCATCGAGCGGCGCTGCCGCGAGGCGGGCATTCCGTCGGTGCATTACGTCAGCCCGTCGGTCTGGGCCTGGCGCCAGAAACGCATTTTCAAGATCGCCAAATCCGTCGATCTCATGCTCACCCTGTTCCCGTTCGAGGCCCATTTCTACGAAGAGCACAATGTGCCCGTGGCCTTCGTGGGCCATCCACTGGCCGACAGGATTCCGCTGGAGCCGAATACCGGCAAAGCCCGCGAGCAGCTCGGGCTGGACCAAAATGCCCCGTTACTGGCGGTTCTGCCGGGCAGCCGGGCAGGGGAGGTGGAACGCCTGGGTAATCTGTTCCTGGAAGCCGCCCGCTGGCTGCAGGAACGCCGCCCGGATATCCAGCTGGTGATTCCCTGCGTGAACCGGGATCGGGAGAAACAGGTTCAGGCCCTGGTGGAATCCCTGGAGGTAAAACTGCCGGTTACCATCGTGCGCGGCCAATCCCGGGAAGTGATGGCCGCCTCCGATGTGGTCCTGCTCGCCTCCGGCACTGCCACCCTCGAAGCCATGTTGCTCAAGAAGCCCATGGTGGTCGGCTACCGCCTGAGCAACATGAGCTATGCGCTGCTTTCCCGCCTGGTGAAAGTGCCCCACGTTGCACTGCCGAATTTGCTGGCAAAAGAAGCTCTGGTGCCGGAACTGCTCCAGAACGACGCCACGGCGGAATCCCTGGGCGCGGCCGTGCTGGAGCGAATGGAGAACCTGGAAGAACGGGAGCGGCTGCAGAAAGCCTTTACCGAGCTGCATCTGTCCCTGCGCCAGAATGCGGATGAAAAGGCGGCAGAGGCCGTCTCCGGGTTGCTGGAGGAGAGAGCCTAATGGCGAAGGTAGAATTACCTCCTTTCGAATGCCGCTACCAGGGTCGTTTATTGGCCGGCGTCGATGAGGTCGGCCGTGGCCCCCTGATTGGCGCAGTGGTCACTGCCGCTGTCATCCTGGACCCCGACAAACCCATTGCCGGCCTGGCCGATTCGAAAAAACTCACCGAGAAAAAACGCCTCGCCCTGTACGAGGAAATCATCGACAAAGCCGCCGCCTGGAGTCTGGGCCGCTGCGAGGCAACCGAGATCGACCGGCTCAACATCTACCAGGCCACCATGCTCGCCATGGAACGGGCCGTCGCCGGGCTGGCCATCCCGCCCGAATACGTGCTGGTGGACGGCAACCGCTGCCCCAAATGGCACTGGCCGTCAGAACCCGTGATCAAGGGCGACAACCGCGTCGCCGAAATCAGTGCCGCGTCGATTCTTGCCAAGGTTACCCGTGACCGGGAAATGGAGGAGCTCGAAGAACGCTACCCCGGCTACGAACTGGGCAAGCACAAAGGCTACCCTACACCGGTGCATCTCGAGGCTCTGAGACGACTCGGTGCAACCGCGGAACACCGCCGCTCCTTCCGGCCTGTACAGGAAGTGATCGATACCGTTGGCTTCTACAAAGCCCCGAATGAAGCGCCCGCCGAGGAACTCATCTTCCCCACGGATTTGTTCGAAAATTAACAATTGACAGGCTGGCTCCCGGTCCTTAATATACGCGCCACGTTGATCGGGGCCAGCCCCGAAAGACAACCAGTTTTGATGCGGGGTGGAGCAGTCTGGTAGCTCGTCGGGCTCATAACCCGAAGGTCGTTGGTTCGAATCCAGCCCCCGCTACCAAATAAAAAAGGTCAGCTTTTGCTGGCCTTTTTTTCGTTTTGGGCCAGGGAACAATCCACAGCGGCAAGATTATTACCCTGAGTGCTTGGTTGAGGGATTAGATGAACTCAGTGTCGGGATCTGGTGTCTTCCTGCTGTCCGCAGCGCTTTCAGCCATCTTCATGGGCACCATCGGCGCCATTTCATTTTACGCAGGCGTGGGTGCCGAGACCGTAACCTTCTATCGCCTCTTCATCGGCGCTCTCCTGGTGGCGGTGTACCTGCTGGCAACCCGGCAACACAGCAAAATCCTGGTTTGGCCCGGCGCGAAGGTCCTGGTGACCGGCGCATTCCTCGCCGGTTTCGTGATGTTCTACATACTGGCAATGGGCTACACCAGCATGGCCAACGCCGTGATGGTGATGTACCTGGCGCCAGTAACGGCTTCTGTGATTGCACATTTCTTCCTGGGTGAACGCCTCACCACAGCCAGTGTCGGGTTGATTGCCTTGGCGTTACTTGGTTTCGCCATGATGATGGAGTTCAACTTCAATCTGAGTGGGCGAGCCGAGGAGGCGATCGGCCTTGCGTATGCGCTATGCGCCATGCTGTGCTACGCGGCCTTCATGCTGACCAATCGTATGATCGACGATCGGGTACACGTGGTAACCCGAAGCGGCTATCAGATGCTGGCCGGAGCCCTGTGCATGTTGCCACTCATGCTGCTCGAGGGTGAGGCAGTGGCCTCTGTGCAGTGGGGATGGTTAATCGCTGCCGGTGTGGTTCCCGGATTCCTGGCCATCATGCTGGCCGTCATCGCCCTCCGATCATTGCCGGCGGCTACCTTTGGTACTCTGGCTTATCTGGAGCCGATTACCGTTGTTGCACTTGCCTGGGTTTTGTTTGATCAGACCCTGAACAGTCTTCAGCTCGCCGGCTGTGCGTTGATTGTTCTGGCGGGTATTGCCCAGGCCTTGTTGCTTAACAGGCAACCCGCCTCCCGAAAGATTGTTCCGATAGCCTCGTGAACAGGTTTCACTGCAACCCGATTGAATCTTTTATCCCACATGGCTTTTCCTGCCAAGCGGCTCTCTAGACGGGTGATCATCCTGGTCATTGACATCGGCGAGGCATCCCCGGAGTCATGAACGTCTTTCCGGACAGTGCTGGCCTCGTCGGCCATTGTATGCCTCCCTCGCTCGGACGATGATTTCGGACGTCGACGAATCAACAACCATCAGGGTGATGCCATGCCCCAATCGCCCTTTGCTCAACCTCTGAAACTCCCCTGTGGCGCCCTTCTGCCCAACCGGATCGCTAAGACTGCGATGACCGAAGGGCTGTCGGATGATCATTTGCACGCCACTTCGCGCCACGAAACATTCTACCGCCGCTGGTCCGATGGCGGAGCAGGGCTGCTGATCACCGGCAACGTCATGATCGATCACCGTGTGTTGGAGCGGCCAGGCAACGTGGCCATCGATCCTGCGCCGGCGGAGGGCGAGCCGGAGGGGATGACGCAATTACGGGCCTGGGCCAAAGCCGGTACCCGCAATGGCAACCATTTGTGGATGCAGATCTCCCATGCCGGTCGCCAGTCGCCGCGCTATGTCACCTCCCAGCCGGAGGGGCCTTCGGCGGTTCAGCTGTCCCTGATGGGCAACTATGGCCGCCCGCGGGCGTTGACGGAGCCGGAGATCCTCGATTTTATCCAGCGTTTTGCCAACGTTGCCCGGATTGCCAAGGAGGCGGGTTTCACGGGCGTTCAGGTGCATGGGGCTCACGGCTATCTGTTGTCGTCGTTTCTTTCGCCAGTGACCAACCATCGGACGGATCGCTGGGGTGGGTCACTGGAGAACCGGGCCCGTTTCCTGCTCGAGGTGGTTCGGGCGACTCGCGCGGCGGTGGGGGCGGACTTTCCGGTCGCGGTCAAACTCAACTCCGATGACTTCCGCAAGGGCGGCTTCACCCTCGATGAGTGCGTGAACGTGGTGCGCTGGCTCAACGAGGAGGGGATTGATCTGCTGGAGGTGTCCGGCGGCACCTACGAGCAGCCCCGGTTGCTCGGCTACAGCGGTGATGCGGAAACCGCGAGCGAGGGGCCAGCCCTGCGGGAAAGCACCCGCAAGCGTGAGGCCTATTTCCTGGATTATGCTCAGAAGATTCGTGAAGTCTGCGATTGCCCACTGATGGTCACCGGTGGTTTCCGCACGCGGACGTTTATGGAAGAGGTGGTCGCCAACGGGGAGACCGATGTGATTGGCCTGGGCCGCCCGCTCTGCACAGATCCGGATACGCCCAAAGATCTGATTGAGGGGCGCATCGACAAGACCGTCTGCCACGAGGATCATATCAAGCTCGCCCAGACCGGCTTGCTCTCGCCCGCCAGTCCGCTGATGCCGCTCAAGGTGATTAATGTGCTGGGTGGTCAGGCCTGGTACTACCAGCAGATCTTCCGGCTGGCAGATGGCGAGGAGGCCGATCCGGATCTGGGGATCCTGAAGGCCGTTGGTGCCTATCTGAAGGATGAGCTCAGCCGGGCCCGGCGGGTGAAAAGAGCCCGCCGTCGGCGTGGCGTTTAACATCCAGACCTTAGAACTCAGCGCCAACATTCTACTCGGGCGGAACGTTTCAGGCTCTGGTTTCGGATTCCCCGTGTCTCGTTAATCCGGCATTTGTGGTAAATTCCGCCGCCCGTTCAATCCTTTCAACCGGAGCCTATGATGTCCAGCGGGCAAACCACGTTCTTTCGTCCCTTTCTGCAGTTGGGCCTGATCCCCCAAATCATGATCGGCATCATTGCCGGGGTAGTACTGGCAATCCTTTCACCTGAAACCGCCAAATCATTTTCGCTACTCGGTCAGTTGTTTATTTCAGCACTCAAGGCCGTCGCGCCCATCCTTGTGTTTGTGCTGGTGGCAGCCGCTATCGCGGCCCATGAAAAAGGTCAGCCAACGCATATCCGCGGCGTACTGGTGCTATACGTTGTTGGTACGCTCATCGCTGCACTGGTCGCGGTTGTTGCCAGCTTTCTATTCCCGACGGAGCTGACGCTGGATCTGCCGGAAGTCAGTGGTGAGCCATCCGGGAGCATCACCGAAATCCTGAGAGGCCTGTTACTCAGCATGGTGGCCAACCCGGTAACTGCGTTAATGGAGGGCAACTTTATTGCCATTCTGGCCTGGGCTGTGGGGCTCGGCTTCATGCTTCGCCAGGCCAGTGATGCCACCAGCAAGGTGTTGAAAGACCTGTCAGACGCGATTTCCGATATTGTCCATATTGTGATTCGCTTTGCCCCTCTCGGTATTCTGGGGCTGGTCGCCAACACATTGGCCGAGACCGGCATTGGCGCCTTGCTGGAGTATGGTCAGCTTCTGGGCGTAATCGTGGGTTGTATGCTGTTCGTGGCGCTGGTGACCAACCCGCTGATTGTTTTCCTGAAAACCCGCCAGAATCCTTTCCCGCTGGTTTTTGCCTGCCTTCGGGGCAGCGCCGTCACAGCCTTCTTTACCCGCAGTTCTGCCGCCAATATCCCGGTTAACATGGAGCTGTGCGAGCAATTGGAGCTGGACCCGGATACCTACTCCATTTCTATTCCGCTGGGTGCGACCATCAACATGGCTGGCGCGGCCATCACCATTTCTGTGATCACCCTTGCCGCGGCGAATACCCTCGGCATCCCCGTGGATTTCGCTACAGCCATGTTGCTGTGCGTGGTGTCAGCTGTTGCAGCTTGCGGGGTGTCAGGCGTTGCGGGCGGGTCGTTGCTGTTGATTCCGCTCGCCACCAGCCTGTTCGGTATTTCAACCGAAGTGGCCATGCAGGTGGTGGCCATCGGCTTTGTGATCAGCGTGGTTCAGGATTCCACGGAAACCGCCCTGAACTCATCCACCGATGTTTTGTTCACCGCAGCCGCCTGCCGTGCGGCTGAGCGAAATGAGGGGTAATCAGTCGATGGCTCGAAACCTGGTCTTCATCGGTATGCCCGGCAGCGGCAAAAGCACCGTCGGAGTGCTGGTCGCGAAGCGACTGGGGCTGGGCTTCTTGGATACCGACCTGCTCATCCAGCAGGAAGCGGGACGCACACTGCAGGAGATCGTGGACGAGGACGGCTACCAGGCGTTACGTAAGATCGAGGAGCAGGTATTGCTGAACCTGACCGTCGAGAACCACGTGATCGGTACCGGCGGTAGTGCGGTATACAGTGATGTCGCCATGCGCCAACTGAAAAGCAACGGAACCGTGGTTTTCCTAAATATCCCGCTGGACGTGGTGATCGAACGTATTGGCGACTACAGCCTGCGGGGCATTTCGCGCCGACCGGATCAGTCGCTGGCCGAGTTGTTTGACGAGCGTTTTGCGCTGTATTCCCGTTATGCAGATGTAACGGTGAAGGGGGCTGGCCTCACTCACGATGAGGTGTGTGAGGCGGTGCTTTCAGCGGTGAGTTAAGAAATGAGGAGCTACATCGCGCGCGCAAACACCTTGAACGGCAACGCCTTGATCACGTAGCTCAGCGGCGTCCACGGCCACCAGGGCACGTAGGCGCGGCGTTTTTCCTTTTCGATGGCGCTGACCAGCGCGGCCACACCCGTCTCCAGATCCACCCGGAAGGGGGCGTTTTTGGTGTTGCGGTTGATGTCGGTGAGGATGTAGCCGGGCATGATGTTGGTCACCCGAATCGGCGTGCCTTCGGTGTCCAGCTGCAGGCCTTCGGCCAGGGAGGCTACGGCGGCTTTGGTGGCGGCGTAGACGTTCATGGCGCCCCGGAAGCCGCGCACGCCACTGACGGAGGACATCAGCACCAGGTGGCCCGAGTTCTGGGCCCGGAAGATCTCCATGGCCGCCTCGCACTGGGCAATCGCGGCGACGAAGTTGGTCTCGGCGGCCTGGCGGTTGGAGGCGAAGTGGCCCTGACCAATGCCGTGACTACTGGCCATGCCGGCGTTGACCACGATGCGGTCGAGGCTGCCCAGCTCGTCTTTGAAGCTCTGAAATACCTCCGGTACCCGATCGTAATCGCACACGTCCAGAGCCTGGATGACCACGCTAATATTCGGGTAGCTTGTGGTCAGCTCGTGCTGGAGCGCTTCCAGGTTCTCCACGCGCCGGGCACACAGGGCCAGGTTGCAACCTTTGGCGGCCCACGCCCGGGCCATGCCCATGCCCAAGCCACTACTGGCTCCGGTAATCAGGATGTTACGTCGCATTCTTCCTTCCTTATTGTTGGCACCGGCCTAACCGGGGCTCTTTATGTAAACCACATTCTTCTCTCCGACCCGGATCTCGAACAGCTCACTGGCCTTGATCAGGTCGCTCAGTTTCTTGTAACCGTAGTTCACCGGGGAAAATGAGCTGTTGTTGGAGATGTATTGGCCCACCTTGCCAAGGTGCGCCCAGCCATCGTCATCGGCGGTTTGCTCAACGGCGGTGCGCAGGGTTCTGACTAACACGGAGTCACCGCGCAATTGGTTGCGTCCCCACTTTTTCTGGGACCGCGCCGGCTCAGCACCACTTTCACCTTCCGCTTCGTCAGCCTCCTCCCGGAGGTTTTCGGTGTAGATGAACTGCGAGCAGGCATTCACGAAAGGCAGGGGTGTTTTACGCTCGCCAAAACCGAATACGGGCAAGCCCGCTTCCAGGATGCGCATGACCAGAGGCGTGAAGTCGCTGTCACTGGTCATCAGGGCGAAGGCATCCACATTCCCGCTGTAGAGCAGGTCCATCGCGTCGATGATCATCGAGGCGTCGGTGGCGTTCTTGCCGGTGGTATAGGCGAACTGTTGGATGGGGCGGATGGCATTGGGGTGGAGTTTCTCGATCCAGCCCCCCAGCTGCGGGCCGTTCCAGTTGCCGTGGGCGTGCCGGATGTTCACGGCACCGTACTTGGCCAGTTCCTGGAGTACGCCTTCGATGGCCTGGTGGCTGACGTTGTCGCAGTCGATCAACAGGGCAATTCGGTAGTTGGAGCTCATCTTCCTTGAGGTTTCCTTTTGGTTGGGAGCGGAACAGGCAAGTAAATCAATTAACTGATGTTGCCAATTTTTACAAAGTTGGCCTTCAACTTTGCACCAGAGTTGATCATTATTCCATTCATAACAGATGTAACTTTCTCAAAGCGACAACGGATGTCTGCTCTCCTGAAAACATCCCTCCTCAAAAACCGTCGCTGCAGTATCCCGAAGCGGGGAAATGTGCCGTGCGTTTTGCGCGTCACTAACAAGGGCGCCTCTTATTTGCGCCCGAAAGGAACAACCAAAAAAATGAAAAAGGAGCTAGTGATGAAGTTCAATTCCAGGGTTTTGACCGGCGTGGCCTTTGCCGCAACAGGTGTGCTGGCTGGATGCGGCGGCGGGGGAGGCGGTAGCGGTGATTCCGAAACCTCGGCGTTGCAGCTCGATCCGTCCGGTTACGGCGATCGAGCTGCGTCTGTCCGCACATTGAGCGATCTGGACAATGCGACGGTCATGTACGACGACGTTGCCGCTATCGAGAGTTTCATGTCCGACGTTGAGCTTGCACTTGGCACCACGGGCATGACCGCGATGGCCGTTACTGCGGACCAGTACTGTTCGGAGGCAAACGGTAATTTGAAGATTACCGAGGAGTTCACCGCCACTCGCGACTATTCCGAATACCAGTTTGATAATTGTGTCGTTCAGTATTATCAGGAGTACCTCCTGCTGGACGGAACCATGGCGGCGGAAGCCACTTATACCGATAACGGCAACGGCATCACGCTGACTGAGTCCTACGACGTCTCGGGCAAACTGGGCGTGGATGAGATGCCCGTGGGCATTGTCGGTCGCCAGAGTATCTCGGTCTCCGGCACCAGTCAGTCAGATCTGAATGCAACGATTTCCACGCCTTCGCTGGAGTATCTCTATGGCGACCAGTATGTGGCGCTGCGCAACTCCCAGATCAACATGACAATCCGGGGTGAAACTCTGACCCTGACGATGAACAGCCAGCTTGTCGGTTCGGCGATCGACGGCTATCTCAGCATCACCACCCCCACCAAAATCACTGCGAACATTTATGAGACCTGCCCGAGCTCCGGTCATATGAAGATTGCCGGTGATGGCGAGATCGACGTCCGCTACGGTGCCACCACCCTGCAGCCGGGCCCGGCGATGGAAGTGATCCTGAACGACAGCACGGTCGAGTACTACGATACCTGTGATGCCGCCGGTACGCCGTTCCTGGATGCGGGTTTGACAGGTGCTTTGTCGGACCCGGCCGTGACCGCCGATAAAACAGTGGCCTTGCCAGCCCAGTAGTAAGAACTGGCCCGGCCACACTCCGCCCGGGGTGTGGCTGCCACTTTGACAAGACATAGCGCGCCCGCATCCGTACATTAGGGAGAATAAGAGGGAGGCACGGAAGTCTATGTCGCATCCATACCGCTATCAGCTGGGCACTCGGACCTGGTCGTTCAGGAACCTGGGTGACGTTCTGGCCAAGGCAACGCCCGCCCGATCCGGCGATCGGCTCGCCGGTGTGGCCGCCTCCAGTGCGGAAGAGCGCGTGGTGGCCCAGATGTGTCTGGCCGACATCCCGCTCAAGCGGTTCTTGAATGAAGCACTGGTGCCTTACGAGTCCGACGAAATCACTCGGCTGATTCTGGACGAGCACGATGCCGGCGCCTTTGCAGCGGTTTCACACCTGACGGTGGGGGACTTCAGGAACTGGTTGTTGAGCGACCATGCAACGCCGGAGGTGCTGAAGGCTCTGCGCCCGGGCCTGACGCCGGAAATGGTGGCGGCGGTGTCCAAGCTGATGCGCAATCAGGATCTGATACTGGTTGCCCGTAAATGCGAAATCGCCACCGGCTTCCGGAATACCATCGGCCTGCCCGGGCATCTCTCAACGCGCCTGCAACCCAATCACCCGACGGACGATGTGGCCGGTATCGCCGCCAGCATTCTGGATGGTCTGCTATATGGCAACGGCGACGCGGTCATCGGCATCAATCCCGCCACCGACAACGTCAGCCAGTCGATCAAGTTGATGCAACTGGTGGACGAAGTCATCCAGAAATACCAGATCCCCACACAATCCTGTGTGCTGACCCACGTCACCAACACCCTGGAGGCCATCGAGCAGGGGGCGCCGGTGGATCTGGTGTTCCAGTCCATTGGCGGGACGGAGGCCACGAACCGAAGCTTCGGCTTTGATCTTGCCACCCTCAGAGAGGCCCATGATGCGGCATTGTCCCTTAATCGTGGCACGGTCGGTAAGAACGTCATGTACTTTGAGACCGGACAGGGTAGCTCGCTTTCGGCCAATGCCCATCATGGCCTGGACCAGCAGACCTGTGAGGTTCGCGCCTACGCAGTTGCCCGAAAGTTCAATCCGCTGCTGGTGAACACAGTAGTCGGGTTCATCGGGCCGGAATACCTGTTCGACGGCAAGGAAATCATCCGTGCCGGGCTTGAGGATCACTTCTGCGGCAAGTTGCTCGGCCTGCCCATGGGCTGCGACATCTGCTACACCAACCATGCCGAGGCGGATCAGAACGATATGGATAACCTGCTGACGCTGCTGGGCGTGGCAGGCTGCACCTTCATCATGGGGATTCCGGGCTCGGATGACATCATGCTGAACTACCAGACCACGTCCTTCCATGATGCTCTCTATGCACGCCGGGTACTGGGCCTCCGGCCGGCGCCGGAGTTCGAACAGTGGCTGACCCGGATGGGTATCTTTCAAGATGCGGAGCGTTTTGAGCCCAGCGCCGCGCTGCCCGATGCCTTCGGCCCGGCACTGAGAGCCATAGCGGGGAGGGCGGATCATGAGTGAGAAACGTCCACTGGTACACCAGAACCCCTGGCGAAAGCTGAGGCAGTTTACTGATGCCCGTATCGGTTTGGGCCGGGCCGGTATCAGCCTACCCACGCAAGAGCTTTTGCAATTCCAACTGGCCCATGCCCAGGCGATTGATGCGGTCCATTGCCCGCTGGACGTGTCAAAACTTCAGGCCGACCTGGTGGCCGCCGGGGTTACGAGTCGGCATGAGGAGGTTCTGACCCTGAAGAGCCAGGCTCCGGACCGCGCGACATATCTGCAAAGGCCTGACCTGGGGCGGATATTGTCCCGGCCGTCCGGGGAGCTTCTCTCAGATCGGGTTCCCGCTGAGGGAGAAGGGCCCGACCTGGCCATCGTGATTGTCGACGGCTTGTCATCCTGGGCGGTTCAGACCAATGCGGCCCCCATGGTGGCCCAGCTGACGGCCGACCTGGAAGCGGACAAGGGCGAGTGGTGCTTGGCGCCGTTGACCATTGTTGAACAAGGGCGTGTCGCTATTGGTGACGATATCGGCTCGATTCTGCGGGCGCGAGCGGTGCTCGTGCTCATTGGAGAGCGGCCCGGACTGAGCTCACCGGACAGCCTCGGTGCCTATCTGACCTGGGGGCCGCGCCCCGGCCGCCATGACGCCGACCGCAATTGTATTTCAAATATCCGTCCCGCGGGACTCAGTTATTCCAACGCCAGCCAACGACTCCTCTATCTGATTCGGGAGGCCTTTCGGAGACAACTCTCCGGAGTGGCGCTCAAGGACCGGACGGAAGAGGTGGTGATTGATTCAAAGAGCGAAAGTAAAAACTTCCTTACCAGGAGTTGACGCCTGAGGGAGGCTAATGGCGTCAGATCCCCGAACAGATCAATTGCCGGTAGAACTCGTCTGAACCTTACGATTTGGCAAGAAATTGCCCGCTCAGCCTTTCCAAATTTCTCAAACTTTCCCACGTAACTTCCTGCCACCCCGCAACCTTGCGATTTTTACTTACCTGAACCTGTCTAAAAATTGACAATTTCGTAACTGGCCGAGCGACATTCTTAATCACCATAATGCCGGCGTTTTGTAAAATTCTGTCAAATCGTCGAAAAAGTGGTGTTAGATATATATGAAAAGCGTCATTAAAACGTCAGGGTCAGTAATGGCCGCAGCTTTTTTGGGCGCGTTGCTCACAGGCTGTGGTGGGGGGTCTTCCTCTTCTGAAACGTCGTCCCAGGGTGCAATCGGAGACGGCAGCGGCAAGACCGTTGAGGGCAGCAAGGCGCTGCTGAGCTGGACTGCGCCTTCCACCCGTGTAAACGGTGACGGCATCTCCATGGGTGAGCTGGACAGCTATGTTATTCGTTACGGCCAGGATGCCAATAATCTCACCGAGCGGGTGGTGATTGGTGATGCCGCCGAGGATGCCACCATGTCTTACACCGTCGGTGGCCTGGGCCAGGGTACCTGGTATTTCTCCATCCAGGTTCAGGACACCAGTGGCCTGATGAGTGCTCCTTCTGCGGTTGTCAGTAAAACCATCCAGTCCTGATCCATCCGCATCGCCCGTGCCTGAAGTGTGCAGTCTCAGGCCAGCGGGTCGGCCATCGGTAGCTTCAGGGTGAACGAGGTGCCCTCTCCGGGAGTCGAAGCGACCGAAATCTCTCCCCGATGTTTTTCCACCACTGTCTTCACGAATGACAGTCCCAGCCCCGCGCCGTGAATGCCGGCCAGCTCGCTGCTTTTCTGGCGCATGAAGCGGTCAAACAGGTAGGGCAGTTCCTGCTGATCAATACCGGTGCCTTCATCGGTTACCGTCAGGCAGGCCTGGTGCCCGGCACGGAATACCTGCACGTTAATGGTCGAGCCGGGTGGGCTGTACTGTACGGCGTTGGTCATCAGGTTGATCACGGCCCGTTCCAGCAACTCCGCATTACCTCGCAGCCAGAGATCCTCGGTGCCTTGCAGGGAGAACTCGATGTGTTTCTCGGCAGCCTGTTCGCTGACGCTGTCCCGTGCGTTCTCGGCAATGGCCAGGAATTCACACTCGTAGAACCGGGTCTCGGTCAGCTGTTCGGCACGGGCCAGCTGCACGAACTCCTCGGCCAGGTTGTAGCTGCGCCGGGCCAGCTTGCCCAGCTGTTCCAGTTGTGCCGGTTCGATGTTGGAAGGATCCCGCTTCAGCTGCTCGATCAGGGCGAGCTGGGACACCAGTGGCGAGCGCACATCGTGGGAGATGAAGTCGATAGCCTCCCGGTGTTGCCGTTGTTGCTCCCGCAATTCGGAGATGTCCGAGATGTTGGCGATGATGCCGTGTTGGTCCGTGTCCGGCAGAGCAAACGGTGCAAAGTGGATCAGGAAGTCCTTGTCTTGGATGCGCAGGTCCACCGTCCGGCTCTGCTGCATGGTCAGGGTTTCCGAGATGGTTTCATGCCAGGGCGGAATTTCCCGGGGGTCGTGGCCTTCCAGGAGGCGGGCCAGGGGCATGCCATCCAGGCTCGGCATGGGGTCACCGAACCATTCCTCGATGTGGCCGTTGGCGAAGCGGATAGCGCCGAGCTCGTCCGTCACGATGATGCCATCGGGCATGTGCTCGAAGCTGCGGCGGATGAACTGTTGCATCCGGTTCATGCGCTCGGTTGCCGTGCGCAGCCGTTCTATGCGCGCAGAAATGTTTTCCCGGATCTCGGAATGATCGGCAACGGGAGGCGCTTCTTCCAGCCGCAGGCGCCTGAGGTAGCGCTGAATCGCCTCCCGGCCCAGGTCGTTGGGCATGGTAAAGCCCAGTGTGTATCGGGTGTCGCCACGGTCAAGCCGGATCCAGCTTACCCGGGGCTGATGCAGCCACTGCCCGGTGGTCAGGGAGTCGGGGATATCCGCCATGGTGAGATTGCGGGCGGAGAGAATGCCCTGCCCGTCGGTCAGTAACCAGCCCTCGGGCTGGAACAGTACACGGAAGTAGTTCAGCAACTGGGCCGGATGGTTCCGGGAAGGTGCCTGGAGGTTGACCCTCGGGCTGGTGACCAGTCTGTCCAGCTGCTGGTTGAGAAATCGGTTTGCGGTGGCCAGGCGAAGGCCACTGGAGACCGGGAAGGCGATCAGGGGAATCAGTATGGCGTTCGCCACGGGGATCCAGACTCCGGCACCGAACAGTACCACCATGCATATCGCGGTGGCGGACCCTGCGATGGCAATACAGGTAAACAAGGTGCGGCTCGGGCGAATCCGGGGTAGCAGTACCGAAACCAGCACCAGCACCATCAGGCTCAGCAACGCGCCGGCCCAAGTGGGAGCCTCCCGGATAAACAGGGCCTTGCTTTGTTCCGGGAAGGCCAGCTGGCTGCTGGAGAGCGCGGTTTCCAGTAGCCCCTGGTCAAGAATTTTGGGCAGGACTGACAGTTGAATCAGCAGCAGTATCGCGAGCAGAATCAGACCCAGGTTCCACGGAGTCGTTCGGATGATTGGCAAGTCCCGGCTCATGCGCCCTGCTGTCGGTGGTGGTCGTTCAAGGTATTGTTCCAGAAAGAACTCTCAGCCGGACAAAATACCGTTTTCAGGGACGAGTTCCAAGGTTTCGATCGTATTGTTCTAGCCGCGATTGCCGCGGTCGGGAAGCGACGTAACCTGTTCACCGGAAACATCGCCCGAATTGCCAGGATTGGCGATGCGGTTGGGATAGACGGTGAGAGCCCGGGCTTCGGTCGCCGCCACCGACTTTCCGCCGGCTTCGGTCACTACGCGCCAGTAATACAGGCCCGGTTCAAGGGGCCGTGAGGGCAGGGCCTGGGTCTCG
This sequence comes from Marinobacter szutsaonensis, assembly GCF_039523335.1. Taxonomy (NCBI): domain Bacteria; kingdom Pseudomonadati; phylum Pseudomonadota; class Gammaproteobacteria; order Pseudomonadales; family Marinobacteraceae; genus Marinobacter; species Marinobacter szutsaonensis. The sequence goes on from NZ_BAAAFC010000002.1 coordinate 572,118, forward strand.
GGCGCCCACTCGCTGGTGGCAATAACGTTCCGGAAGTTCCTGTCACTGGCGACCTCCACTCTGGCGATTTCGTTCTCGCCATTGAGCTGCCAGCGGAATTCGGGCATGTCGTCGTTGGCGCTGGCACCCGGGGCGGGGTAGGACAGGGTGGCGGTTTGTGCCTGCAGTCGGACTTCCATCGGAACGGTGGCGGGCATGCCTGCCAGGCCGCTGGCGTCCAGAGCTGCGATTTGGATCTGGTAGCCGCCGTTGTCCAGCAGGCCGACATCAAACCGGTTGCCGCTAACTTCACGACTGCCGATCCATTCGCCGCTGGCGGTCTCGAAGATGTCGAGCCGGTAGCCGGACGCATCCTCGCCTTGCCAGGTCACTTCGAGTGGAAGCGTTGATACCACCTCTGGCAAGGGGGTGATGTCGGGAGCATCCGGCAGCTGCCGGATGGTAACCCCGGTGTGTCCATCGGTGCCGACGCTGGCCCGGTACCCGGCCGGAATCCGCTGGGCTTTACCCGGAGCTCCGAAATCCACCATGCCCTCGGTAACCCGGACCAAAGTTGACTCGGCATAAGCCTGAACGGTGAAGGTCGAGTGCTGCGTCAAGGCTACGGCGGTTGCCGTCTCGATGTACACGGGAAGGGGATTCCAGTCGCCGGAGTGTGCCCGGGCATGAACCTTACCTTCGATCAGCCGTACCCGGGGTGAGCTGTCGGTTGCCAGTTCGACAATCTGCAGGCGTGTGCGCGGGAACAGGCGCAGTTCGACGTCTTCGTTCAGCTGGATCGTGGCAGTGCCCGCGCCGGATACAATTTCGTCGCCGGCCCGGAGGGAGGTTCCCCCGTTCAGCGGTACCGAGCGTTCGGACTGACTGGGCAGAAGCTGCACGCTTGCCGTGGTGTAGGACACCCGGGTCGTTTCCGCCGCGCTGTATGTCGCTGCCGTTGCCAGCGAAGCTGTCAAGGCAAGCAGTGTCAGGGTGCGGCGGAGCAGGGTGTCACTCATTGGCTGCCAGGGGTCTGTCCAGTTCGTCGTTGTCCAGGGCTTTCATGGACTCAAGCCGGTAGCCCCGCTGGTAGATCGTCTTGATCCGGAAGCCGTTCTCCGGGTTCAGGCCCAGGCGGCGGCGCAGACGGCTCATGTGAGTATCCACCGTGCGGGTGTTGATGTCACGGGCCAGGCCCCAGACGCGCTCAAGCAGCATTTCCCGGGTCAGCAGGCGGCCCTGGTTCTGGAACAGGAACAGGGTCAGGTCAAAGTCCTTGTCCGTGAGGGTCAGCTCCTCACCGTGCAGGGAGATGGAGCGCTGCTGGGTGTTGATCTCGAACGGCCCGTACACCAGGACTTCTTTCTCGTTGTCCGGGTTGGTGCGGCGGGCCAGCGCGTTGATCCGGGCGGACAGCTCCGCAGCACGGGGAGGTTTGGCCAGGTAATCGTCGGCTCCGGCATCCAGCGCCCGAACGATGTCGGATTCGCTGTCACGCTGGGTCAGAAAGATGACCGGGATAGGCCAGTTCAGCTGCGCCCGAACACTCTCCAGCACATCGATGCCCGTCATGTCGGGGATCTGCCAGTCCAGGATCAGCAGGTCGTAACTGCGGTGCAATACGGCACTCAGAAAGCTCTGGCCGGTCGGAAAGCTGTCGCAGTGGTGCCCACGTTCGGCCAGGATGTTCTGCACGTTCTGCGCCTGTTCGTGTTCGTCTTCAAGCAGAGCAATGCGCATGGTGATGTTCTCCCTTCGATATCAACCGATTATGGCAAAAAGCAAGGGTCGGTTCAGTATCGTTATGTATTATTGCGTAAACCCAATGCGGGTTTGCCGTTGTCATCGTCGACTGTTTGCCGGCAGCCCGGGAAATTGCTGCAGCCCCAGAACCAGCCTTTCTTGCCTTTGCGCCGCACCAGGGGCGAAAAGCAGTGGGGGCAGGGGATGGGCTTCTGGCCGGTGCCATCGGCCGGGGCGTTGTCCTCGATCGGTCGGGTGCCCTTGCAGTCCGGGTAGCGGGTGCAGGCGTGGAAACGGCCGAACTTGCCTTCCCGCTCCACCATCGGAGCCCGGCATTTGGGGCAGTGTATTGCCTGACCGGCTCTTTCGGATTCTGGCTCCGGGCGGGCCTTGCCCTGGGGCCGATTCATGAGCTCCCGGATTTCCTGCTTGAGGGTATCGAGGAATTTGCGCGGGTCATCCTCGCCCCGGCGAATGCCTTCCAGCGTCGCTTCCCAGACTGCCGTGCGATCCGGCTTGCTGACGGATTCCGGGAGTGCCTCGATCAGGGTCTTGCCCTTGGCGGTGGCCCGGATGTGTCGCCCTTCCCGGAACAGGTAGTCGCGCTTGAACAGGGTTTCGATGATGGCCGCGCGGGTGGCCTCGGTACCCAGACCATCGGTTTCCCGCAGGGTCTTGCGCAACTCCGCATCGCTGACAAACCTGGCGATGTTGGTCATCGCCGAGAGCAGGGTGGCGTCGGTGAAATACTGTGGTGGCTGGGTCTTGCGCTCGGTGACCGTTGCCGCGTCACAGTGCACCGGTTCATTCTTCTCCAGCCGGGGCAGCGGTGCTTTCTGGGGTTCCTGGCGCTGTTCCCGCAGTTTCAGTTCCAGGTTCTTCCAGCCCGGCTCCAGGATGGCGGTTTCCGTGGCCCGGAACCGGTGGTCCGCGACCCGGACGGTCAGCCGGCCTTCCCGGTGGATGGCGTCCGGGGCAAACTGCATCAGGTAGAAGCGGCTGATCAGGCCGTAGATATTCTCTTCGGCCTGGGTCAGCTTGCCATTGGGAGAGGGCCGGTTGGTGGGGATGATCGCGTGGTGCGCATCCACCTGTTTGTCGTTCCAGGCCGCGCTCTTGCGGTCAAAGTCGGCTTGCTCGCAGTGGCTGGCAAGCGCCGGTGCCACCCGGGAAATGGCCTGCACCACCTGCTGGCGCTGGCCGAAATGTTCCTCCGGCAGGTAGCGGCAATCGGACCGGGGGTAGGTGATCAGCTGGTGCCGTTCGTACAGGTTCTGGGCAGTGTCCAGAACGTCTTTCGCGCCCATGCGGAACAGGCGGCCGGCCTCGATCTGCAGGGCAGAAAGGGAGAGCGGCAACGGCGGCGCTTCGGGCCGGTCCCGGAAGCGGGATTCGACGATGGTGCCCGGTCGGTCCTGGACGCTGGCGGCGATTTGCTCGGCCACCTCCCGGTCCATCAGGCGGTTTTCTTCGTCCAGGTAATCCTGGAATTGCTCGTCCGGCAGCCAGCGGGCGTTGAAGGGTTTCGGGTCAACACCTTCTTCGTGGGCCCGGAACTGCCCTTCGATGCGGAAGTAGGGCTTCGGCTCGAAGTTTTCGATGGTGTTGTCCCGCTCCACCACCAGGCCCAATACCGGGGTCTGTACCCGCCCCACGGAATAGACGCCCTGTTCGCCCTGTTGCTGGTAGCTGAGGGTGTAGAAGCGGGTGAGGTTGATGCCATAGAGCCAGTCGGCTCGTTGCCGTGCCAGGGCGGAGTGGGACAGGCGACGGAATTCGCGGTTGTCCCGGGTGCTGCGGATGGCTTTGGCGACCGCCGAGGGCGTGAGGTCGTTGATCAGCAGCCGCTGTATGGGCGCCTGGGTGCCCACGTAGCGCAGCACTTCGTCCACCAGGAGCTGGCCCTCGCGGTCCGGGTCGCCGGCATGGACGATGGAATCGGCCTGGCGAATGAGGGATTCGAGGACTTTCAGTTGCTGGCGGACGCTGTCCTTGGGGGTTACTTCCCAGCGTTCCGGGAACAGGGGCAGGTCTTCGGCCCGCCATTTTTTCCACACCGGGTTGTAGCGCGCGGGTTCTGCAGGTTCCAGCAAGTGGCCGATACACCAGCTCACCGTGGCCGCGTCTTCGCCCTGGCCACAGCGGATCCAGCCCTGGCCTTTCTGGTGTGGGCCGGGGAGGGCGGCGGCGATGGCGCGGGCGAGGCTGGGTTTTTCGGCTATGTAGAGGTGCATGGCTTTTGGTGTTTGCTGATTGGCGAGGGAATGTGGCTGTTTGGGGCGTTGGTGTCAAGGCTCTCGATTCGTGTAGTAGACTGTCCTCAATTCCCCGACGAAAAGCAGCTGGAGCGCTTTTGATGAAAGTACAGAATGCCATTGAGTCCAAACTGAAGGATGCATTCGATGCAAACATCCTTCAGGTGGAAAACGAGAGCCACATGCACAGTGTGCCGCCGAATTCGGAGACCCATTTCAAGGTGACCCTGGTGTCGCCGGCATTTGAGGGGCAGATGAAGGTGAAGCGGCACCAGACTATCTATAAGGTGCTGGCGGACGAGTTGGCGGGGCCGGTGCATGCGTTGGCGCTGCATCTATATACGCCGGAGGAGTGGGAGGCCAGTGGCCACGCCACACCGGATTCACCGAACTGTATGGGCGGGTCGAAGGGCGATCCGGCCATGGCGATGAAAACCGGTCAGGGAGAAGGTTCATGAGTCAGTTTTTCCAGATTCATCCGGAAACGCCCCAGAAGCGTCTGATCAACCAGGCGGTGGAGATCCTTCGGCGGGGTGGGGTGATTGTTTACCCCACGGATTCGGCTTACGCCATTGGCTGCCATCTGGGTGACAAGCAGGCGGCGGATCGGATCAAGCGGATTCGTAAGCTGGATGACAAGCACAACTTTACCCTGGTGTGCCGGGATCTTTCGGACATCGGCGTTTACGCCAAGGTGGACAACACCCAGTATCGGCTGTTGAAGAATTTCACGCCGGGGCCGTACACCTTCATCCTGGATGCCACCAGTGAAGTACCGCGCCGGTTGATGCATCCCAAACGTCGCTCGATCGGGGTCCGGGTGCCGGATAATGCCATTGTGCAGGAGCTGCTCGGGGAGCTGGGCGAGCCGATCATGAGCAGTACTCTGATTTTGCCCGGTGAAACCGAGCCCATGACCGATCCGGAGGAGATCCGGGATGTGCTGGGACATGAGCTGGATCTGATTATTGACGGCGGTTTCTGTGGCATGGAAGCCACCACGGTGGTGAATTTCACCGGGGAGGTGCCGGAGGTGACCCGGGTAGGCAAGGGCGATCCCGAGCCGTTCCAGGTCTGATCCGGCGTCTTTTAGACAGATCGCGGGGCTGGTTTCAGCCCCGGTGATCGGAGACGAACGGGTTGCTGGCGCGCTCCTGGCCGAAGGTGGACATGGGTCCGTGGCCGGGGATGAATGAGACCTGGTCTCCAAGCGGGAACAGCTTTTCCCGGATGGACCGGATCAGGGTGTTGTGATCGCCCTTGGGGAAGTCGGTGCGGCCGATGGAACCCTGGAACAGCACGTCGCCCACCAGTGCCAGTCCGGATTCCCGGTGGAAGAACACCACGTGCCCCGGTGTGTGGCCCGGGCAGTGCAGTACTTCCAGGGTCTGGTTGCCAACGCTCACTTCATCACCATCTTCCAGCCAGCGATCCGGCGTGAAGACTTCCGGCGCCGGGAATCCGAACATCTGAGCCTGCTGGGGCAGGCCCTGGATCCAGAAATTGTCTTCCTTATGGGGGCCTTCGATCGGCAAGTCCAATGCCTTCGCCAGTTCGGCGGTGCCGCCGGCATGATCGATATGGGCGTGGGTCAACAGGATCTTTTCCACCGTCACGCCCTCCTCCCGGACTGCGGCGCGAATCCTGTCCAGGTCGCCACCGGGATCCACCACCGCCGCTTTGCGGGTCTCCTCGCACCAGATCAGTGAGCAGTTTTGCTGGAATGGCGTGACGGGAATGATTCTGTATTTCAGGGACATACCTTTTCTCGGATGGTGTCGGGGATTGGTAATCGGGTTATGGTAACGGTATTCGGGCCGGCGCTCGAGTTTTCAAGATGTCGGACCAGGGTTCTCACGAAAAACCATAGGTGTTCAGGTTGAAGCATTATCTGGAGAAGATCCGGCGGGGGCAGCCGATCAACTACGAAGCCTTTCTTCGCAAACTACCGGAGGATATACGCCGGAAGCACCGGGATATTTTCAGGCCGGAAAAGGTGTCCGGTAACGGCTGGGTGGTTCACATTCTGGTCCCGTCGGTCTTTGCGGAGCTTGAACAGTCTTCGGCGGCTCCGGTCAGCCGTGCCCATGCGGCGGAGCAGGGTGATTCCCACCGGCACGGAACTGGCCACAGCTTCCTCCTGGTGTATCGGAAGGGACTGGCATCGGATCGTCCGGATACGGTGGTGGTATCCGAGTCCGGGGCAGACTGTGGCTTCCCGTTGAAATCCTCGGCGATGGTCATAGAAAACGAGGAGAATTTTTTCGAGTATCGGAGAATGCTGGCCTTTGCCTCTGCCTGTGAAAATGCCAGCCTTGGCCTGGAAAACTGCGATGTGGTCCTTGGTGGTGGGAACCGGATTACTCGAAGGGCCTGCATGGCCTGGTTGAACCAGTATCAGCGGGTTTATTGCGCTTTTGATTACGATGCTGGCGGCCTGCAGATGTTTGCGACCATGGCGGATTACCTTGGTGAGAAGGCGGGCTTTGTGCAGCCGCGGAGTCTGGAGAGTTGGTTGCCGAAATTTCGTAAGGTCCCCGGGAACACCGAGCGATTTACCCGCGCCATCCGGTTGGCAGAGAATCTGGGTTTTTCATCGTTGGCCACAGCGTTTCGGGAGACGGGCAAATTCATGGAGCAGGAGATGATTCTGGATGACTGACCAGCAGGAGAGTAGTAACACATTCCGGTTCGGCATTCGCCGCCTGGTGCTGGTGGATTCGGCGGGCTTCTGCTATGTCGAAATTCCCGTGGATAACCACGCCCTGATTCTCGGGCCGGGTAACCTGGGCAAGTCCAGCCTGCTCAATTCCCTGCGACTGTTCCTGTTACCGGAGAACAATTTCAAGAACAGCCGCAACAAGTTTGCGTTCCGCAACGCCAGTGCCGGGAGTTTCTACACGAACGAGGAGAGCTACCAGCACTATTTCCCGAGTCAGTTCAGCTTCCTGATTATGGAGGCGGAGAATCCAGCAGGCGTGCACTGCCAGATTCTGTATCGGGAGAACAGCAGCCAGCTGAGTTATGGGCGCGCGTTCGTGCCCGTGCCCTATGAACAGCTGCGCCCCTTGTTCTGGAATGGGGAGGATCCCGATGGCATTGGCCAGGCAGTGCCCGAGTTGTCGTTCAGCCGCCTGTCCGAGGCGCTGAAAAAGCTGTCCCGGGACACGGTTTTTACCAGCGATCCGGGCAAGCTCAAATCCATGCTCTACAACAGCGAACTGATGACCGGCGATGCCGTGCGCTATTCGGTCCTGCCCCTCGGGGAATCGGATGAGCGCCGGGTGCAGTCACTGCGCACACTGATTCTGTTGTTGTTCGAGATGAAGGCCGATGACCGGGCCATGGCCAATGCCGTGGCCAGTATCATCGAGGCCGACAAGAAATTCGCCGACGACGCGTTCGACTTCAATATCGACCAGTTCCTCGACAGGCACGAACAACTCAAACAGCAGCAGGCGCAACTGAATCGCATCGAGAAGGAGCGTCCCCGCTTCGAGAAGCTCAGTCGGGATTACGAGCACTACCAGAACCTGTTACGCAGCCAGCAGGATTTTGCCGCGTTCCGGGAGGGACTTGCCGACGCCCTGCGGGACATTGGTGAGCAGCGAACCGGCGCGGTCCGGGCTTACAACGAGCAGAATGAAACCCTCAAGCATGTCATGCAGAACCTTAAAAAGCTGGATCAGGATACCAGTGGTCTGAAGGGAGAAATCCGGGCTGCCGACAGAAACCTGAAGCGCGCGGAGCAGGACCGCTCGGATGGCGAGCTGCTGCTGTCCCAGTATGGTGATATGACCGTGCAGGAGATTGGCGAAATCCTTCGGGAAGAGCTGGAGCGGAAGCGAAGCCATCTGAATGCACTGAAAAGTGCCGCCCAGGCCGAGATTCGCCTGGCCAAACTTGCCGAAGAGATCGAAAAGCTGGAGGTCAGGCTAGCGAGCCTGACCGAGAAGGAAAGCAAGCAGCAGTGGCAACTGCAGAATCAGCTGGATGAGTCCGTGGTGGCGCCGTTGAGAGCGGTTGATGCCAGGTTGGTGATGGCCAGCCCCGGCCGGGATCTTGATGAAGCCACGCGAAAAGCGATTGAAGCCTTCTCGGTGCTGTTCGAGCAGAGGGAATCCCGCTTTGACTGGTTTGATGTGGAGTATCCGGCGCAGCCGGTGCGGCAACAGGATTTCGCCGGTGACCGAAGGCTGCTTGAGGGCGAGAAGCGTGGCCTTGAAAAGGAGCGGGCGGAGCTGGCGGACACCGCCAACCACGAGCAGGATCGCCCGCAGCTGATTGCCCGCACGGAAAAGGAAATCAAGGCGATCGAAAAGGATCTGGATACTCTGGCCCGTTACCCCGCTGCAGCCACCACGCTCAGGGATGCCTCCCAGGAGAAGGAAGCGGCTGAAGAGGCGTTGGCGAAACTGGAAGAGCAGGGCCGCCTGGAGCAGGAAAAACTGGAGGCGCTCCAGAATAAAGTGGCGAAGGCCCGGAGTGAAAAGGAGCGCATTGAGGAACGGGAGAAGGAGCTGGCGCAACTGAACCGCAGCGTGGGTACAGTGGAGCATCGTTTCCAGCACCTGAAAGCGGCAACCGCCGACCAGCCGCTGGCTATGGATCAGGTTTCCGTCGCCGCCTTTGATGACCTGCAGAACCAGCTGGACGAGCTGGAGGAGCTGCGGCGGAATATCCTCGATCACCTCCGGCAGTTTGTCTATCAGGGCATCTATGAGGACGCCGATGGCGAGCTGCAGAAGGACAGCCCGTCCTCGTCGGTGATTCGCGGCGTGTTCAAGAGTCTGTCCGATCTGTTTGCCGCGCTGGCCGAGCAGTGGACCGTGCTGGAGGGGCAGATCAGTATTCACAATGAAACCGTTGCCAGCTATCGCCAGGCCCTGAAAACCAACCACGAGCACATTGCCCGGTTCGAAGCCCAGCTGAACCGTGAACTTGAGGGCGTTCGCATCAACGATCTGGTGGAAATCCGGGTGGATATCCACACCGACCCGAAATTCCGCAACCTGGTGGAAGAAGCCAACAACATCGACCCCTACGGCAACCAGCTGCAGTCCGATGCCTTCTACGACCGGCTGCGGGTCTTTGTGGCGGATTTCTTTGGCGAGCAGGGTGGCAGCAAGCGCCTGACCATGGACAGGGTCATTACCGGTATCTCCTACCGAACCCGAAAGGAAAACGCCACCAGCCTCGACAGTAAAGGCCAGTCGACCTCCACCACGGCGCTGATTAACCTGGAGCTGGTGTACCGGCTGCTCCGGCGCGTCCTGTACCCGGGTGTCCAGCTTTCCTTTCCTTTGGTGCTGGACGAGCTGGCCAGTGTCGATATCAGCCAGATGCCAGCGTTACTGGACCGGCTTGGCAAGCAGGGTTTCAATCTGTTCTCCGCAGCGACTCACAGCGCCAGTGCCGAGATGATCTATCTGATTGGCCGGCACCTGGAGGTGGGCCAGATGCGCACCGCCCGGCCCTACAGTCCGCAACGGACGCTGGTGTTCTGGGGCGGGGCCGAAGGTTTTACCGGTGGCGAGTCCGTAAGCCACTGGGTGGATCAGTCCCAGAGCAGTTTGCTGGAGCCGACGGATGAGTAAGCGCTTCAGTACCCTGGATACCACGCGGTTACTGTTCGAGCATCCGCGGATCCTGTTTCGGTTGATTGAACGCATGGACCGTCTGGAGGCCCGTTATGTGCGCGAGGCGGACCTGATCTCCGAGGTGATGGATTATTCGAAAACCCTCGCGAGGGCTGATCGGGAGCGGGTACGGCTGGCCCTGAGCACTGATAACCTGTTCCGGACCGGATTGGTGATCGACATCATCAAGGCCGAGGGCGAGCGTCGGCTGGTGCTCCAGGACGCGTTGATCAATCTGATGCGGGCCTGCAATGCGTCCCTGTACCAGGAGCTCACGGATGCCCGGTTGCGGGGACATCTGGTGACGCTCCGGGATGTCCGGGACCGGCTCGAAACCAGCAGTTTCAGCCAGACCGATCCCGACTTCACCGAGCTGCGGGACGACCTGAACGAGCGGGTCAGTCAGCTCATCGGTCTGCTTCGCCAGAATGTGTTGCGGATGCAGACCATCAGTGCCCAGCTGGCGGATATGTCCGGCGATGCCAGTCGGGTGCCGGAGAGATTCCTGGAGTTCCGGCAGAATCTGTTCGAGCAGATCGTCACCTTGTATGACCGCCACATCAAGCCCACGCTGGTCTTCCTGAATCCGGACACCCGCCTGCCAGATGGCACCAACCTGTTCGAAACCCTGGAGGCCATGGTCAGACTGCTGGAACAGAACGGGGACCACAGTCTCGCAGACCAGCTATTCCGTTCCTCGATCAGTCTGAATGCCCTGTATAAGCCGATCCAGGCCGTGGCGCAGGAAGTGGAGCATTTCCTGCGAAAGACCCGTCGGGGCATGGTCCAGTACAACGCCATGGAGCATTTCTTCGGCAAGTTGCGGGAACTGAAAGGGGAAACCGAAACCCTGAGCCTGCGCCGCAAATGGCTGGAAGGTGGCCATTTTGCCCGCGGAACCGGCTTTCTCCTGGGGCTCCGGGCCCAGTCCCGGCCCAAGCACTACGCGTTTGGCGGCTCCCCCAGTTATTACCAGTTGCTGTTCAGTGAGCTGGACCTGCGCCTTGCTGATCTGAAACGCAGTGCCGAGGTCCCGGTGTTGCAGGAGCTGGAAGGGAGCAGTCGAGCCGCCAGGGTGGATGTGCAGCGTATCAACCAGCTCTATCAATGGCTGGAAAGCCTGGAGTTGCGCCCCACCAATGATCTGGTCCGGGAACTGCACGGGCGCCTGGACGGCTTCATAGAGGGTTATCGCTTCCCGGATTTGCTGGCGGCTCTGAACCGGCTGGTGAACACTCCCCCCGAGGGATTTCACGTGGTGACAACCAACCGCTTCCGGACGCTCGCTCCGGTTGAGGAAGGAGATAGCCCGTCAGAGCAGTTTGTTTACCGGAAGCGGCGACTGGAACCATCAACAGAGGCAACCCATGACTGATGTAACCGATAGGCCACAGGCCACCGAAAGCACCAGCAGCTTCGAGGCTATTCTTCCGTCGCAGAGTGCGGCGGTATACCGGGAATTCCAGGCTGGCCGGGTGATCGTGCGCGAGGTATGGGACGCCAACCGGTCCGAGCTGGTTGCCAACCCGCTCTACAACCTTGTTTACAACCATCTCTCGCACTTCCGTACCCTCTACGAGCATCTGGGCAGTGAGCTGGTATTTAACGAATCCGGCAGTTTCTTCTACCTGAAAGAAAGCAGCGACGATGAATCGGAAGAACACGATGAGCATGCCTTTCGGGTCCAGGTGGTTTTGCTGCTCATTGGCCGCTATTTCGCCCGCAGTGGCCGGGACCTTGATTACCTGGGCCGGCCGGATGCCGGCCTCAAGGACGATGATCTGAGTGCCCTGCAGGAGGATGAGGAGTACCGGGAAATCTTGCGTGCCGCCCGTTTTGAAAAGGGCCTCGCCGAGGCCCTGGACTACCTCGACAAACGAAACCTGGTGTTCAAGGCCGGGGCGGGCCGTTATTTCCTCAGTTCGGCAGGTATGTACTTTCTGACAGAGCTGGTGAGGGAATACGAAAACGGCTGAGGTGTCTCAGGCAAAGCTGACACCGCCGCGCCCGGAGGCCTTGGCCCGGTACATTGCGGCATCGGAGGCCTGCAGGAGTTCTGTGACCGTAGTGCCGTTGTCCGGGTAGATGGCCACGCCCACAGAAGCGCCCACCTGCACGGCGTCGTCTTCGATCCGGAACGGTTGCGCTGCCACGGAGGTAATCTTCTGGGCAATCACGCCGGCATCATCGGTGTTGGCCAGGGGGGCGGTAATGACCAGGAACTCGTCACCGCCATGGCGCCCGACCACATCCTCCTCCCGGATGCATCCACTCAGCCGTTTGCCGATGACCCTCAGCAGCTCATCCCCGGCCTGGTGGCCGTACCGGTCGTTGACTGGCTTGAAATGGTCCAGGTCGATAAACATCAGGGCAAAGCGGCTGTTTTCCCTGTCCGCGCGGTTGACGGCCTGCCCCAGCAATGTGAGTAATGCCGCCCGGTTTGGCAGGCCCGTCAACAGATCGTGGTCGGCCTGCCGGCGAATCTGGCTCTGCGCCAGCTGGAGTTCCCTGTTGGACCTGGCAAGCTCGGAGGCCTGTTGGGCCATCCTCCGCAATACCGGCCTGAGGGATCGCCACACCAGCAGGCCGGCCAGGAGAGAAAGTGCCAGAGTGAGCAGGACACTGAAAACAATGTCCCGGATAACCGTGCCGAAGATTTCATTGGTTTCTGCCCACACATGCACTTCCCAGTCATAGCCGGGCAGGGGGCGTAGGAAAGACATCACCCGGGTGCCATCTTCCAGTGTGGCTCGGAAGGACGCCCCGTCCTCGCTGATTTGCACGTTCAGTTGATTCGCCTGGCACGGGTCTGCCGCGGTCATGACAAACTGACCTGTGGTCTGGTCAATGGTGATTCGTTTGGTACGGTCGCTGTCGAGCAGGCAGATCTGTGAGTTGTCCGGACCCAGGAAAAGGCTCCGGAGCGATTCCAGGCTGAACAACAGCAGGTCAAAACCTACCACCTGGCCTGCCGAGGTAATCGGACTGGCGACATGGAGCATCGGAGGGCTTGTCGCTCCGCTGGCCAGCGGGTAAGTCAGAATGTCGAGTTTCTCCCGGAAGGGGAGCCGGGCAGGTAATTCGTCCGCCATTGGACCGATGCGCAGCAATTCCGAGCCGTCTGCATCGTAGCGAAGGATCGCTTCGAGATTGATCAGGCCCTCGGCTGCGTCCTCAAGGCGTGGCCGGGTGAAATTCACCAGTTCCGTGCGTGTGATTTCGCCGGTGTGATATTGGCCCAGCCTTCTGGCCAGTTCCGAGCGGCTGGCGGTTTGCGTGGCGAGATTGCGGTGATGGTCAAAGGCGGCCCGGATGCTGGCGGCCTCGGCATCGGCGAAGTTGGCAGCGGAGAGTTCGGCCCGGGAGTGGATCTGGTTGATCAGGGGCGTGGCCACAATGGTGGCGACCAGAATGCCCGTGAGTACAACAGCGACGACGGCTGTGATGATAATATGGCGTTTATGTTCAGTGATATCCATCGATAGCCGCGCCGGGAAAAACTGTTGCAATAAGTGACATATTATAACCGATTTTTCTGTCCGCAAGGATGGTTAGCCAAAGGCCCAATGGAGAGTTGGCCGGGCCGCCCATGCTGGATACTTTCCGTGTAGACTGAGCTCTCGGTTACCGTGAGTGGTATCAAAGTATTCACCCGATGGAGAGAACATGAAAGCATTGCAGACCCTGCAAATCGAAACCGGCGAAGATCCCCGCGTGGTTGTCATCTGGCTTCACGGTCTGGGCGCCAGTGGCCACGATTTCGAGCCGGTGGTACCGGAACTCGCGTTTGCCAGGGAGCAGGCTGTCCGGTTCATTTTCCCCCACGCGCCGGAGCTGCCGGTGACGATAAATGGCGGCATGGTGATGCCTGCCTGGTACGACATTCTCGCCATGGATATCGACCGGAAAGTGGACACGCCCCAGCTAAAGGCCTCTGCAGATGCGGTTGCCCAGCTGATCGAGCAGGAACTGGAGAGGGGCATTGCCAGTGAAAACATACTGATTGGCGGCTTCTCCCAGGGTGGCGCGGTAGCCTATGAGCTGGCGCTGAGCTACCCGAAAAAGCTGGGTGGGCTGTTCGTGCTCTCCACCTATTTTGCGACGGCCGACAGTATCCAGCTGGCGGAGATCAACCGCGACATCCCGGTGTTTGTCGGTCACGGCAGTTACGATCCGATCGTCCCGGAATCACTGGGGCAAGCTGCTACGGGAACATTGCAAGAGCTGGGTTTCGAGCCCGAATACCATCGTTATCCCATGGAGCACAGCCTCTGCCTGGAAGAGGTCAGGGATCTGGACCGCTTTCTTGGTCGCTGTCTCGGGCAATAAGAGCGGACTGCGAACCGGCAGCCCGCGCCTCTGCGTTATTTCGTGGATGGCTGATAGGTCACCACGAAAGCGCCTCGCAGGTCTCCCTCGGAGAAGCCGGTGGCCTGGTCATCGGGATACAGCTCGGCCAGTTTGGCTTTGACGTTCGGATTAATGTTTTTGCCATGACAGCCCAGGCACAGTTCCTGGGTCGGAATGGCGCTCATGTACTGGAACGTCGGCTGTCCGGATGCCTCCGAGACCTGCCACACTTCCACCGGCTTGCCGTTCTTTACCGGTTGCTTGTCCATCGCCAGCAGTTGCAGCTTCTGCCACTCGGTGGGAGCGTTGTCCGGATTGCGGACCTTGAGGCTGGTGCGGCTGATGGTCCATTCCTCGCTGCTGTTGTTGGCGGCGATTTCAGGCGCCACGGTATTGCAGACTCCGATACCGTTGGTGAGTCCGCCCTCCTTGATGGCTGCCTGGAGGGCCTGTTTCAACGAGCCGCCAAAGGCTTGTACCTTCGCGCGGGCCTCGGTGACCAATTCTTCAGACGAATGCGCCGGGGTTTCGGCGAGGACGGGCACGGAAAGCATCGATAACAGCGCAGCCGCCGTGATAATTTGTTTGGCCATTGAAAATCCTCCCTGTTGATGTGGCATAAGTATATAACATGATTCTAGCCGACAACTTGAGCCAGAGCAGGGCTGCGACAATTTGTCGTCCTATACTGAATGAAAACAGGAGTTTGCTATGAAAACCCTTTTACAGGTTGATTTTCCCTTTAGCGGACCGTTTGGCGAAGAAATGGCCAATGCCATGAAAGACCTGGCCGAGTCCATAGCGCAAGAGCCGGGGTTTATCTGGAAAGTATGGACCGAAAATCCGGAAGCCCAGGAAGCCGGTGGCATCTATCTATTCGAGGATGAAGCCAGTGCCCGTGCCTACCTGAAAAAGCATACCGAGCGGCTGAAGGGGTTCGGGATTCCCCAGGTGAATGGCAAGGTCTTTCAGGTGAACGAAGCCCTGTCGGCAATTGATAACGGGCCGGTGTAGGGGATTGAGTAAGGGCTTTGAGAGTTTGGGCGATCCAGGAAAGGCGCGCCTTCTGAATCTATGGAAAGTGGTACCCCCGGCAGGACTCGAACCTGCTACCTTCCCCTTAGGAGGGGGACGCTCTATCCAGATGAGCTACGGGGGCAAATCTGCGAGAAGGCCGGTATGATAGCGGGCGAAAGCTTGTGGCTCAAGGTGTTGGCGTGCTGAGTGGTCTTCCGGGAGTGTTATTTTGTCCGAGCCGTTCTCGTTAAGTGTGATCGTTCCGGTGTGGCAAGAGGCCGGAGCCATCGTCGAAACCCTGCAGGCGCTTGGGCCGTTGCGCAAGGCTGGCCATGAGGTGATCGTGGTGGACGCCGGCAGTCCGGATCGGACCGCTGAGCTTGCCCGCCCGTGGTGTGACCGGGTGGCGGTATCCGGCATGGGCCGGGCGGTGCAGATGAATGCCGGTGCTGCCGTGGCTGCGGGCAATGTGTTGCTGTTCCTCCACGCTGACACCCGGTTGCCAGGATCGGCCCTTGTCGAGCTTGAGAAATTCTCCAGGAGCCGGTGTGGCTGGGGCCGCTTCGATGTGGCCCTGAGTGCCCGCCGCCCGATCTTTCGGGTTATCGCCTGGTTCATGAACCGTCGGTCCCGCCTCACTGGAATCTGCACCGGCGATCAGGCCATGTTTGTGCGTCGGGCTGTGTTCGAGGCCCTGGGCGGGTTCCGCGAGATCCCTCTGATGGAAGATGTGGAGTTTTCCCGCAGGTTGCGCCTGGTGTCCCGCCCCTGGTGCATCGCCGATCCGGTGGTCACCGACAGCCGGCGCTGGGAACAGAATGGCCCCTGGCGTACTATTCTGCTGATGTGGCGGTTGCGTTGGCGTTACTGGCGTGGCGAATCGCCGGAATCCCTGGCGCAGGCCTATCGATCGGATATCCGAAATGCCTCAGAGTAATCCTCCCTCCGCTGTCTTTCTCCAGTTTGCCAAGTGGCCCGAAGCGGGCAAGGTCAAGACCCGGCTGATGCCGGAATTGGGCCCGGTCGGCGCCCTCGAGGCCCACATCCGTCTGACCCTGAAGGTGCTCGATAACCTGTGCGCCACCGGTTACCCGGTGGAGTTCTGGTGGGATCGGGAGGTGGACGAACCAACCGGCGAGGCCTTGCCCATTCTCGAAGAGGTGGAAGGCGCGGGCCTGATTCAGATGGTGCAGCAGGGCAGCAGTCTCGGTGAACGAATGGAGGCGGCGCTGGGCCAATCCTTACAAGAGTATGACCGGGCCCTGATTGTTGGCAGTGATTGCCCGTCGGTGGATCCTGATTATGCCCGGCATGCAGTGGCGTCCCTGGCGGATCATGACGTGGTACTCGGTCCCTCCGACGATGGCGGATATGTGCTGATTGGTGCCTCCCGGGTTGTGGAGGGCATGCTGGATGATATCGAGTGGGGCACCCCACAAGTGCTGAATCAGACGTGCGAGCGGCTCAAAAAAGCGGGGCTCAGCTATTTCCTGCTGGAGCCCCGCTGGGATGTGGACGAGCCCGAGGACTGGGCCCGTTTTCTCGGTAGTCGCTGAGTCGGTCAGCTCGCCGGCACCGGCGGTAATTCGGTGAGTGTGCCCAGGGCCCGATCGGCCTCCAGACCATTGCCACCGGTGACTACCCGCAGTGCCTGGTCTCTTTCCAGCACGGATTTGCGGAAGGTATCCAGAAGGTCCTGCCTGGTGACGTTCCTCACCGCCTCGGCAAGCTGCTCTCTCGAGTTGAAGGTTTCCATGCCTCGGTCGATTTCCCGCCAGTAGCGGCCAGAGATATCCCCCAACTGCCGATCCTGTTCCAGCAACTTGCTGATCACGGCCTGTTTCTCCTGGCTCAGGCGTTCTTCGGTCAAGCCGGACAGTACACTCTCAAAGCCTTCCGAAAACTCCCGCACCGCCCGATCAATCTCGCTTTGTGATGCGGAGGGCGACTGCACCACGAAGCCCAGGGCCGGGGTTTCCAGCATTTCGAACGGGGTGGCGTACACGATGTATCCGAGCTGGCGGTTGGTGCGGATTTCCTCGTAGAACGGGCTACTGATGATCTGGCCCAGCAGTCGATAGCGGGCGCGCTCCTCGAAGCTTGTGTTATCCCCCTGCATGTAGAGGGTGTAACCCGTGTCCGGGTGGTCCACTGCCAGGGACACTTCGGTTTCTTCTTCGGGCAGCTGGCGCACCTGGCTGCGGGGGACTTCGGCAAGCCGGCTTTTGTCCAGCACGATGGCTTCCACCTGCCTTGCCAGGTTCAGGGCGTAGGCTTCGGTGACATTACCGTGGGCGAGCATGACCGGATCAACCTCGGTCAGCAGGTTGCGGGCAAAGGAGCGCAGCTCGTCCAGGGTAATCTGCCGGGCAGCGGCCAGTTTTTCATCGCTGCTCCAGGCGCCTTCGATCAGGGCGGTCTGGACAAACTCGGAGGTCTGTTCGACCGGGCGGTCCTTGGCCTGGTTCTGGAGGTTGTCGATCAGGTTCTGCCGGGCAATCCGGAATCGCTGTTCGGTCAGCAGCGGATCACCCACCTGGAGCAGAATCCGGTTCAGCAGGTTATGGAGTTTGTCGTTGTAGCCGCCCACACGAATGGTGATGCCACGCAGGTGGGAGTAGACGCTGTAATCCAGGCCCGCAAGGCTGGCGGCATAGGAGGAAGCGTTCAGATTGCTGTTGACCGCATCCACCAGTACCTGGGTGAGCACGGCACTACGCGCACTGGCCCGGGCGGCAGGCGTGCGCAGGCTGACGAAAACGTTGGCTTTGGGCGTGCCGAACCGGGTATCCCGGGCAAACCAGGTTTCGATTCCGTCCTGGCTGCCCAGCTGGACCGGGTAGGCCATGGTATCGCCGGGAACCAGTCCAAGGTTCTCCGGAACAAAGGGATTGGGCTGAGGCAGTGCAAGTTGGGCTACCAGCTGTTCCGGCGCGCCGGTGGTGATATCGGAGGACGACAGCTCGGTCATTTGCCAGGCGGCGTCGTACCACCGGGTGGTGTTGGGTTTGCCAAGTTCCGGCTCCGGAGCCAGTACGAAAACCATCAGGTTGTCGGGAGTCAGCCGGTCCAGAATGTCGCGGTACTGCTCAGGTGCATAGCTCTCGATCAGCCAGGGGGCACTGAGGATGTCTTCGGCGGGATAGTGCTGGAGCTGGCCAGCCAGGCGCATGGCCTCATGCAGTGGCTCGCCCTGTTCCCGGAAGCGGAAGTCGATGGTGGCTAGCTGCTGCATTTCCTGGAACCGGTTCTCGCCGATGCCGGAATCGCGGATCCGCTCGATGTAGTTGAATACCAGAGGAAGGATCTCGTCCTGACGCTCCAGGCCCTCGGGGGTCAGCGCCATGCTGATTTCCAGCGTCGCGTTGTCGCCGGTGTCCATGCCCAGCCCGGCAGAGAGGCTGTCGGCCAGTCCCGCGCGCTTGAGCACATCGAACAGGCTGCCGGGGCCCTCATGACCCAGCAGGTTGGCGATATAGCTCGCCGGTTTGGTCCGGTAGTTTTCCTGCTGGGAGGGAATCGGGAAGCTCAGGGTCAGGCGGCGGACATCCTTGATGGCGTCCGCAGTGACCTTGGCCGGCAGGTCCTCGGCCCGGAACATCGGTTCCGGGTGCTTTTTCTGCTCAAGGTTGCGGTTTTCGATGGCGCTGAATCGCTCCCGCACCATGGTTTCAAGCTGATCCAGTGTCTGCGGACCATAGACCGAAAGCGTCATCAGGTTGGCGGAGTAATGGTTTTCCCAGAACTCAATCAGGTCCGGTCGTAGGGGGTTGTCTTCGGTATTCTCCAGTGTGCTCAGGTTGCCTACGGCGAATTGGCTGAACGCGTGGTTCGGGTTACTCACCGCCTTCTTCACGGAATAGAACCGCCGGCCGTCTTCTTTCTGCTTGGCACTGAATTCCGAGTGCACCGCATTACGCTCCCGGTCCACCAGCTCCGGAGTAAAAAGCGGAGCAGAGAACTGCTGGGCGAAACGGTCGAGCGCGGGCTCCAGGTGCTTTGCCTGCACGTCGAAGAAATAGTTGGTGTCCTGGAAGGCCGTGAAGGCATTGTGACTGCCGCCATGGCTCTTGATGAACTGCTGGTATTCGCCGGGCTCCGGGTATTTCTCGGTGCCCAGGAACAGCATATGCTCCAGGAAGTGGGAGAGGCCTTCGCGCCCCTTCGGGTCATCTCCGCTACCCACGGCGACGTTCAGCGATGCGGCCGCCTTGTCCGCTTCCGGGTCGGAAACCAGGATCGCCCTGAGGCCGTTGTCCAGTTCCAGATACCGGTACTGGTTATCGTCGTTCGGGCTCTTGCGGATGTCCCCGGTGGCCAGTGCCAGGCTGCTCAGAAGCAGCAATGCCAGACAGGAGAGCACTTGAGCAAATTGGCGGATCGACTTTCCGTGGGTCATAGGGCCTCTGCGGTCTGTGAATAAGGTTGATTCAGTGCATCAGGGCGTTGCGGGTCGCCTCTGGCTGCTGGTCCAGGGTTTTACGTGCCAGATCGGCCGCTTTCTCACTGTCCAGCTGACCCGATGCAATCCGCTCAAGCACGGTGGCCATGATGGCGACGGACTGGCGGTACTCGGAGAATTCAGCCTGGAAGGCCTGATCAATGGCCTCGTACACCGCCTGGATTTTTTCTTCCCGGGAGCCGGAGTTGGCGGCGGTATCGTTGATGGCCTTCAGGCATGCCCGGGCGATGGCGATGTAGCGTTCAGTGTTCGGGTTGTCTTTTTGCATAGATGTGGTTTTCAGGGAACCTTGTTGACTGTGACATGAAATGACGCCGGAAAGCGCAATAAGTTCCTGATTATGGCATTGCCGGCCAAGTGTTTCATGGCTTTCTGTGACGGGATTTTCAAGGCCGGCAATTCGGGCGCCCTGTGCTAGTCTCAGAGGCAATGTGTCGGAAAAGTCGCCAGGCCCAGCGCAGGGTCTGTCCGGTAATTAGAGTAATGGCTCTATAGAAAACAATAGCTTAAAGAGTAAATGCTCTAAAAAAGTTCGATACATGAACGTTGCAATTAAGTACAATGCCGGCGTTTTCGGGTGACTACGACTTTAGTCGAATGATGCCCGGCATGGATAGACAAAAACAGAGCAACAGGCAGGGTGGAATTTAATGAACTACTTCCTTACTGGTGGTACCGGATTTATTGGTCGTTTTCTCGTTGAGAAGCTTCTGGCGCGGGGCGGCACCGTTCACGTACTGGTGCGCGAACAAAGCCAGGACAAGCTCCAGAAACTCCGGGAGCGCTGGGGTGCGGATGAAACTCAGGTCAAGGCGGTAATCGGTGACCTGACCCGCCCGAATCTGGGTATCGACGCCGATGCGATGGCTGCCCTCAAGGGCAATATCGATCATTTCTTCCACCTTGCCGCCGTCTACGACATGGGGGCGGATGAGGAGAGCCAGCAGGCGACCAATATCGAAGGTACCCGTGCCGCGGTCCAGGCCGCCGAGGCCATGGGTGCGAAGCACTTCCACCACGTTTCCTCCATTGCAGCGGCGGGTCTGTTCAAGGGCACCTTCCGCGAGGACATGTTCGAGGAAGCGGAAAAACTCGATCATCCCTATCTGCTCACCAAGCACGAGTCCGAAAAGGTGGTGCGGGAAGAGTGCAAGGTTCCGTTCCGCATTTACCGTCCGGGCATGGTCATCGGCCACTCCAAAACCGGTGAAATGGACAAGGTGGATGGCCCCTATTACTTCTTCAAGATGATCCAGAAGATCCGCCACGCGCTGCCCCAGTGGGTGCCGACCATCGGCATCGAGGGCGGTCGCCTGAACATTGTGCCGGTGGATTTCGTGGCCGATGCGCTGGATCACATCGCCCACCTCGAGGGTGAAGACGGTAACTGTTTCCACCTGGTGGATTCCGATCCCTACAAGGTTGGCGAGATTCTCAATATTTTCAGCGAGGCCGGCCACGCTCCGAAGATGGGCATGCGTATCGATTCCCGGATGTTCGGCTTCATCCCGCCGTTTATCCGCCAGAGCGTCAAGAACCTGCCGCCGGTGAAGCGCATTACCAGCGCGTTGCTGGATGACATGGGCATTCCGCCGTCGGTGATGTCATTCATCAATTATCCCACCCGCTTTGACGCCCGCGAGACCGAACGGGTGCTGAAGGGCACCGGTATCGAGGTGCCGCGCCTGCCGGACTACGCTCCGGTGATCTGGGATTACTGGGAGCGGAATCTGGATCCGGACCTGTTCAAGGATCGCACCCTCAAGGGTACGGTCGAGGGCCGGGTCTGTGTGGTCACCGGTGCAACCTCCGGGATCGGTCTGGCGACTGCCCAGAAGCTGGCGGATGCCGGTGCCATCCTGGTCATCGGTGCCCGCAAGCCGGAGCGGCTGAAGGAAGTGGCGGCGGAGCTGGAATCCCGCGGTGCCAGCGTGCATGCCTACCAGTGCGATTTCTCGGACATGGACGCCTGTGACGAGTTCATCAAGACCGTGCTGGATAACCACGGCCACGTGGATGTACTGGTGAACAACGCCGGCCGCTCCATCCGCCGGTCCCTGGATCTGTCCTTCGACCGTTTCCACGATTTCGAGCGTACCATGCAGCTGAATTACTTCGGCTCCGTCCGGCTGATCATGGGCTTTGCCCCGAGCATGCTGGAGCGTCGTCGTGGCCATGTGGTGAATATTTCTTCCATCGGGGTGCTCACCAACGCACCGCGGTTCTCGGCCTATGTGGCGTCCAAATCGGCCCTGGATGCGTTCAGTCGCTGTGCGGCGGCGGAGTGGTCGGATCGCAACGTGACCTTCACCACCATCAACATGCCGCTGGTGAAAACGCCGATGATTGCCCCTACCAAGATCTATGATCAGGTGCCGACCCTGACCCCGGACGAGGCGGCAGACATGGTGGCCGAGGCAATCGTCTACCGACCCAAGCGCATTGCCACCCGCCTGGGTATCTTCGCCCAGGTGCTGCATGCCCTGGCGCCGAAGATGGGCGAGATCATCATGAACACCGGTTACCGGATGTTCCCGGACTCACCGGCCGCCGCCGGCAGCAAATCCGGCGAGAAGCCGAAAGTATCCTCCGAGCAGGTGGCCTTTGCGGCGATCATGCGGGGTATCTACTGGTAACGGTGGTCACGCAGGCATTAAAAAACCCGCTTCGGCGGGTTTTTTAATGGGCGTTGATTATTGCTCGGGGATCTCCACCGGAGGCGGCGGGAAACCACCCAGTTCCTTCCAGCGATTGACGATGCCACAGAAAAGGTCGGCGGTTTTTTCCGCATCGTAGGCGGCGGAATGGGCTTCCTTGTTGCTGAACGGGATGCCAGCCAGTTTGCAGGCCTGGGCCAGCACAGTATGGCCATAGGCCAGACCCGCCAGGGTCGCGGTATCGAACGTGGAGAACGGGTGGAACGGGTTGCGCTTGATGTCGGCGCGCATGGCGGCGGCGAACACGAAGTTGTGGTCGAAGGTGGCGTTGTGGCCCACCAGTACCGCCCGCTTGCAGTCATGGGTCTTCACCGCCTTGCGGATCGGGCTGAAGATCTCGCTCAGGCCCTCACGCTCGGGCACCGCTTCCCGCTCCGGATTCCAGGGGTCGATGCCGGTAAAGTCCAGGGCAGACTGTTCCAGGTTGGCGCCTTCGAACGGGTCGATCTGCTGCACGTGGGTCTCACCCCGGCGCAGCCAGCCGTCGTCGTCCATGGTCAGCAGAACGGCTGCCACTTCCAGCAGGGCATCCCGCTCGGGGTTGAAGCCGGCGGTCTCTACATCAACCACCACGGGCAGAAAGCCCCGGAAGCGTTTGGACATGGGATGCGGTTCTTTGTTTTCTTCTGTCACTCGAACTCCGGTTGTCGACAGTGTGTGTACTCGGCGTAACAACTTACGCCAGTTGCCAGTTAACGGTTTCACCGGCTTTCAGGGGCACAATGGAGCCATCTGCCAGGGGCAGTTGCTCGGGCATGGTCCAGGGCTTGCGCACCAGGGTGATGGAGTCCTGGTTGCGGGGCAGGCCGTAGAAGTCGGCGCCGTTATGGCTGGCGAAGGCCTCGAACTTGTCCAGAATGCCCAGTTCCTCGAAGATTTCCGCGTACAGGCCAATGGCACCGAAGGCGGAGTAGCAGCCGGCACAGCCGCAGGCGGCTTCTTTCTTGTCCCTGGCGTGGGGAGCGGAGTCGGTGCCGAGGAAGAAGCGCTTGTCGCCGCTGGCCACCGCGTCCCGCAGGGCCTGCTGGTGCAGGTTTCGCTTCAGGATCGGCAGGCAGTACAGGTGAGGGCGGATGCCGCCAACCAGCATGTGGTTGCGGTTGTACATCAGGTGCTGCGGCGTCAGTGTCGCGCCGAGGTTGCCGCCCTTGTAGTCACGGACAAAATTTGCGGAATCGGCGGTGGTGATGTGTTCGAGAACCACCTTCAGGCCCGGGAATGCCTCGAGTGTCGGTGCCAGCACCCGCTCCAGGAATACTTTTTCCCGGTCGAAGATATCGATGTCGGCATCGGTGACCTCGCCGTGCACCAGTAAGAGCATGCCGCAATCCGCCATGGCTTCAAGCACGGGGTAGATATTGCGGATGTCCTTCACTCCGGAAGCGGAATTGGTGGTTGCCCCGGCCGGATAGAGTTTGGCGGCGATGACGCCGGCGGCCTTGGCCTCCCGGATCATCTCGGGCGTGGTGGCTTCGGTCAGGTACAGGGTCATCAGTGGTTCGAAACCGGTACCGTTGGCGGCTGCCAGGATGCGTTCGCGGTAGGCGGTTGCGTCGGCTGCGGTGACCACGGGCGGCACCAGGTTGGGCATGATGATGGCACGGCCGAAACAGGCGGCAGTGGCCGGGACCACGTCCTTGAGGATATCCCCGTCGCGGACGTGCAGATGCCAGTCGTCCGGGCGGGTGATGGTCAGCTGTTCTGTCATGGATGTTTTCCGGGAGGCCTGAAAATTTGCCGAATTATATCAGAAGGTGAACAGGGTTGTTGCTCACCCTCCCGGAGAACCGTTCGATCAGTAGATGGAGTCCAACACTTCCAGGTGTGCGGCCACACTCTCGGCCAGGGCCTTGAGGTGGTAGCCGCCCTCCAGGGTGGAGATGATGCGGTCGTTGGAATAGTCGTTGGCGACGCTGGTGATCATTTCGGTGAGCCAGCGGAAGTCCTCGGTCTCCAGGTTCAGTTCGGCCATCGGGTCCAGCTTGTGGGCGTCGAAACCGGCGGAGATCAGGATGACCTGCGGTTTGAAGTCCTGCAGTTTCTTCAGCCACGCGGCCTCTACCGTTTTCCGGTACTCCGCTGATGAACAGCCTGCCTCGATCGGGGCGTTGACGATGTTCGGTGCCTGTCGATGCACGTGGGAGTGGGGATAGAACGGATGCTGGAAACTGGAACACATGAGAATGCGCTCGTCACCACCGACGATGTCCGCAGTGCCGTTGCCCTGGTGCACATCGAAATCCACGATTGCCACCCGGTCCAGGTGGTGGAAGTTCAGTGCCCGCATCGCGGCCAGTGCGATGTTGTTGTAGAAGCAGAACCCCATGGATTTGGCCCGCTCGGCATGGTGGCCGGGTGGGCGGGCGCAGACAAAGGCGTTGGTTACCTGGCTGCTCATCACCATGTCCACCGCCTGGACATTGGCACCGGCGGCCAGGCGGGCGGCCCGCAGGGTATCGGGCATCATCGCGGTGTCCGGGTCGGTAAAGACGCGGCCCCGGGTCGGCTCCATCAGTTCCAGCTGCTGCAGGTACTTTTCCGGGTGCACGGCCAGCAGTTGATCACGGGTAATCTCTTCGGGACGGACCCAGTCCAGATCCTGCTCCAGGTGGGTGTCTGCAAGGTACGCCAGGATCGTGGAGATTCGCTCAGGGCATTCCGGATGGTCCGGCCCCATGTTGTGTTTCATGCAGTCGTCGTGGGAAAAGAATGCCGTGGTCATACGTCTCTCAGTGTCCCGGATATGCTTGTATTTTCATCAATGTTATCAGGGAAAACCGCAGTCCGTCGTATTTCTTTGGTCTTATAGGAGTGATAGCCGTTTTACATCAATACCGGAAGGCCTAAGATAAGGTGTACACAGATAAGTAACCTGTTTTATTGACGTTATCACCTGAACCGGCCCGGCGGGGGCTGGTCTGAGGAGACCGCCTTGAGCACCCGTTACCTGGAAAGTCTTTTCAACCCCAGCTCCATTGTCGTGATCGGTGCCTCCGAGCGCGCCGACAACCTGGGTGGTATGGTCCTGCGGAACCTTCTCGGTGGCGGCTATCCCACGGAAAAGCTGCTGGTGATCAACCAGAGTGGCTACGACAACGTCCACGGCGTGCCTTGCGTGCCCAAGGTGGCGAAGATGGACTTCTCGCCGGACCTTGCCATTATCTGTACCCCGCCCGATACCGTCGCGAAAGCCATCAAACGCCTGGGCGAGGCTGGGGTTCGAACCGCCATCGTGATGACCGGTGGTATGTCCCGGACCCACAGTAAGACCGGGCAGCCGCTGATGTACTCTGTGCGTGAAGCCGCCAAGGAGACCGGCATCCGTGTGCTGGGGCCGAACACCATCGGCCTGATGGTACCGGCCCGGAGCCTGAACGCCACGTACGCCCACATGGGCGCCATTCCCGGGCGGGTGGCCTTTGTGGGCCAGAGCGGCACTATTGCCAGTTCGGTACTGGACTGGGCCTTTGCCCGGGGCGTGGGGTTTTCCTATTTCCTGACCCTGGGCGATGGTATGGACATCGATCACGACGACCTGATCGATTACCTGGCCCAGGACACCCAGACCCGCGCCATCCTGCTGCACATCGAGAACGTCCCCAACCCCCGGCGCTTCATGTCGGCGGTGCGGGTGGCGTCCCGTACCAAACCGGTGATCGCAGTGAAGTCCGGCCGGGTGCCCGAATCCGAATGGTTCCATCATGAATTGCCTGCCGGCCTCAAACGCAGTGATCCTATCTACGATGCCATGCTGCAGCGGGCCGGTGTGCTGCGGGTGGATGGCCTGGGGCAGATGTTCGACGCCCTGGAAACCCTGACCCGCATGCGCCCGTTGCGCCGGGAGTCCCTGGCGATCATGGCCAACGGGGTCGGCCCGGGGGTGCTGGCGGTGGACCGGCTGGCGGACCTGGGCGGCGAGCTGGCGGAGCTGTCGGAGCAGAGTATTGAAGCCCTGGCCGAACTGTTGCCCCCGTACTGGACCCGCAAGAACCCCATCGACCTGAACTACGATGCCTCTCCCGAGCTTTACGCCCAGGCCATCAAGATCCTGGCCAAGGATCCGGAAGTGGCCAATGTGCTGGTGATGTACGCGCCCAGTCTGACCGAGGACAGCCTGCAGATCGCCGATGCCGTGGTGCAGGCCTCGAAGGGCACACGCCTGAACGTGTTCACCTGTTGGCTCGGCCAGAGCACGGTGATGGAGTCGCGGGAGGAATTCTACCGGGCTGGGATACCGTCCTTCTTCAATCCGGAGAAGGCGGTGATGGCGTTCATGCAGCATGTCCGGCACCAGCGCGTGCAGCGTCTGCTGACCGAGACCCCGGAGTCTTTCACCGACCATTTCGCCGACCGGACCCGGCCCCGCCGCCTCGTGGCCAATGCCCTGCGTTCAGGGCGGAAGCATCTCTCCAACCGGGAAGCCCGGGACGTCATCCGAGATTACGGCATCAATACCATCGACACCATTTACTGCGACGACATCGAGGAGGTGCTGGAAGCCTTCGCGGTGGAGCGCCGGCCGGTGGACATTACCATTGTGCATGAGCAGGCCTGCCACCCGTTCCTGGACCTGAGCCCGACCCAGCGCCGCTACAAGGGCACGGTGAAGAAGCTTAACAGCGAGGCGGCGATCATGGATTCCTGCCGCTTCCTGATGGAGGAATACCAGGAGCATTTCCCGAACAGTGGATTCCTGGGTTTTGCGGTCCAGCGCTCCTACCAGCATGTGGGCGGGGTGGAATTCAGCGTGGGCATTACCCGGGATTCCGAGTTCGGGCCGCTGGTGGTGTGCGGGGCCTCGGGCGCCCAGATCAATGTGATGACCGACCGCCAGATTGCGCTGCCGCCGCTGAACATGGTGCTGGCCCGTGAGCTGCTGCGGCGCACCTACATGTACAAGCTCCTGAAGGAGCACAGCCTCAAGCCGGAGGAGGACATCCGGGCGGTGTCCGAAACCCTGGTGACCCTGTCCCAGATCGTGATCGATATTCCCGAGATCAAGGGGCTGGAGATCTCGCCGCTGCTGTTCAATGAGAGCGGGGCGGTGGCGGTCAACATCGCCATCAATCTCGATGACACACCGACCAGACCGATTATCCAGCCCTATCCCCGGGAGCTGGAGGAGTGGATTGTGCTGCCCAAATCCGGCCGCCGGGTCATCATCCGGCCGGTGCTGGCGGAGGATGAGCCGGCGCACCGGGAGTTTCATGAGCACCAGTCGCCGGAATCGATCCGCTACCGGTTCTTCCAGTACCGCAAGCACTTCTCCCGGGAAGACGTGGCCCAGATGGTGCAGATCGACTACGACCGGGAGATGGTGTTCATCGCCAATGCGCCCCGGGAAGATGGCGAAGGCGAGGAAACCCTGGGCACCGTGCGTACCTGGACCGACGCCGACAACCTGCGCTGCGAGTTTGCGGTGATGGTGGATGACAAGATGAAGGGCGAAGGGTTGGGCGTGGCGCTGATGCAGAAGATGATCGATTACTGCCGGGCCCGCGGCACCGTGGAGATGATCGGCAACGTGCTGCCGGATAACCGGCCGATGCTGCAGCTGGCGGAGCATCTCGGTTTCGAGATCAAGTACAACACCGAGGAAGAGGTGATGGATCTTCGGCTGGTGCTGAACGAGCCGGAGAAGGATTGGCAGAAGGAGCGGCTGAAGAAGCGCGGGGCGCATTTGTAGCCGGGGGCCGCCAAGATGGGGTCAGAAGAACGAGTTCTTCAGACCCCTGTGCCGAAGTTCGCTTACAGCACAGGGGTCTGATGAAAGCCTTCATCTGACCCCAACTTCAAGTTCACGTCTGCCTCAGAGGTTTCGTCCAAGACGGGGTCAGAAGAACGAGTTCTTCTGACCCCATTTTCACTCTTCGACAATCGCCGAGCGGTCTTCGCCGCCGAGCGCTTCCAGCAACCCAGGAATCATCCGCGACAGCTCCAGTGTCATCAGGCTGAAGGCGGCGTCAAACTTGGCCACGGCATCATCGGCGTCAACGTCATCCAGCTGCTCCTGCAGGGTCTCGCCGAACTTGAGGCGGCGGATGCCCAGTTCTTCGTCCAGCACGAAGGAGACGTTGTCGTCCCAGGTCACGGCAAGCTTGGTGACCTGCATGCCGGCCTCCAGGTGGTTGCGGATTTCGTCGGCTTTCAGGTCGAGTCCCTTGCAGCGCACCACGCCGCCGTCTTCGGAGGGATCTTTCAGCTCACACTCGCTGCCCAGGGCAATGCTCGCCGGCAGGTCGATGGATTCGTTCAGCCAGCCGGTAAAAGTGAAAGCCGGTGACTGCTCGACCGCCGGCGGGCGCACCGGCAGGGAACCCAGGCTCTTGCGCAGGGTCGAGGCCAGATCCTCCGCCTGCTTGGCAGAGCCGGCATCCACCACCAGAACACCGTCCTGGGGTGCCAGGTAGGCGTAGCAACGACGGTTCTTGGAAAAGGCCTGGGGCAGCATTTCCAGCATCACCTGTTCCTTGATTTCGTCTTTTTCCTTGCGGCGGACCTTACGACCCTGCTCGATCTCGATAGCCTCGGCCCGCTCTTCCACGGCTTCCTTCACCACCGGGCCCGGCAGGATCTTCTCTTCCTTGCGCAGGGAGATCAGGTGATAGCCGTTGGCGCTGTGCACCAATTGCTCACCATGCTTGCCCAACGGTGCCACCCAGCCCTGCCGGCTGGTTTCCTGGGGGCCGCAGGGTTTGAAGGCGTCGGCCTGGAGCTTCTCTTCCAGCTCTTCCGGGGAAATATCGAACGGCTTGGTGAAACGGAATACACGGGCATTACGAAACCACATCAGGTTCGGTCCTTGCTCTTGATTTTAATCGGTGATGGTTCGAAAAGGGGGAAAGGATGATACGGCCACCGGGCGGCGGCCGTAAAGTGACGGGTATCACGCTATATTTGCATGATCTCGACCAGCACCGTCTTGACGATAAAACCGACCACGCCGGCGCCAAGTACGGTAAACAGGGCAATGGTACCAAACTTGCCAGCCTGGGATTTCTTGGCAAGGTCCCAGACGATGAAACCCATCCAGATAATCAGGCCGGTCAGAAACACCAGCATGGCGATCTGGGAAAAGACTGCTTCGTTCATTGATGACTCCGATAACAACTGAAATTACTGTTCGTCGCGCAGGAAAACCCAGTTGTTCTTGTCGGACTGGTCTTCGCTGAAATAGTAGCCTTCGAGGTTGAAACCCTTCAGGTCGTCGGCCTGGGTGATGCGGTTCTGGATTGCATAGCGGCACATCAGGCCGCGGGCTTTCTTGGCGTAGAAACTGATCATCTTGTACTGGCCGTTCTTCCAGTCCTTGAACTGGGGCGTAACCAGCCGGCCATCGAGATCTTTCTTCTTCACACTCTTGAAGTATTCGTTGGACGCCAGGTTCACCAGTACGCCGTCATCCTCGGCCAGCAGGCGATTGATCTCCTCGGTGATCTTGTTGCCCCAGAAGGCATAGAGATCCTTGCCACGTTTGTTTTCGAACCTGGTGCCCATCTCCAGCCGGTAGGGCTGCATCAGGTCCAGCGGCCGCAGGATGCCATACAAGCCGGAGAGCATGCGCAGGTGTTCCTGGGCGAAGGCAAAGTCCTCCTCGCTGAAGCTCTCGGCGTCCAGTCCGGTATACACGTCACCCTTGAACGCCAGCACGGCCTGCCGGGCATTTTCTGGGGTGAACGGCGTGTGCCAGGTGCGGAACCGCTCGGCGTTGAGCTGGCCCAGCTTGTCGCTGATGCTCATCAGGTTGCTGACCTGGTGTGGCTCCAGTTCCTTGAGCTGGTCAATCAGTTCGCAGGCATCGTCCAGGAAGTCCGGCTGGGTATAGCTTTCCGTTGCCAGCGGGCTCTCGTAGTCCAACGTCTTGGCAGGGGAGATAACCATCAACATGTCAGGAAATCCTCATTGCAGAAAGGTCAGTAACTGGTCCCTGGTAAACGGCCAGTCCAGCTCCGCACCGGTGTCGTTACGGCGCAGCACCGGAATGCGGGTACCGTAACGCTCTACCAGCTCTTCAGACTGGGCAATGTCCACCACGTCCACCGGAATCGGTTCCGGCATCGGCGTGTTCACCAGCAGGGCTTCCGCCAGTTCGCACAGGTGGCACTCGGAGGTGGTGTAAAAGTAAAGTTCCATTATTTTTTGGGCTGCGCGTCCAGTTGTTGGCCGTTGACGCCCTGACTGTCCTTGCCCATCAGGTACAGGTAAATGGGCATCAGGTCTTCCGGCGCCGGGTTTTGCTGCGGGTTTTCCGCGGGGTAGGCTTTGGCGCGCATATTGGTCCGGGTGGCACCCGGGTTCAGGCTGTTGACGCGGATGTTGTGGCGCTCGTCGTCCAGCTCATCGGCCAGCAGCTGGCTCAGACCCTCAACGGCGAACTTGGAGACGGCGTAGGCGCCCCAGTAGGCCTTGGCCTTCCGGCCCACGCCGGAAGAGGTGAAAACCACCGAGGCGTCATCGGATTTGCGGAGCAGGGGAATCATCGCACGGCTCAGCAGGAACGGCGCCGTGGCGTTCACGTGCATCACCTTATTCCACATTTCCGGATCGTACAGTTCGACCGGGCTCCGGTTGCCGAGGATAGCGGCGTTATGGAGCAAGCCATCGAGACGACCAAAATTGTCCTCTATGGTCATCGCCAGCTCTTCGTATTCCTTCACCGCAGCACCCTCGAAATTCATCGGGACGATGGCTGGCTTGGGGTGGCCGGCGGCTTCAATTTCGTCGTAGACCTCTTCAAGTTTCGACACGGTCCGACCCAACAGTATGACGGTGGCGCCGTGGGCAGCATAGGCTTTGGCGGCAGCGCGTCCGATTCCGCTGCCGGCACCCGTCACCATCACGATGCGGTCCTGCAGAAGATCGGCGGGTGCTTGGTAATCTTGCATAACCTGTCTCCGTTTCAGGTTGTTGCCGGTCTGTATGCCGGATACGGATTCATTTGAGGCGCTATTGTAACAGCTTTGCCAGATCGCTGACGGTATTGGCTATGAGGTCGGCTTGCCATAAATCAACCGTTTCCGGCTCCTCGATGTAACCGTAACGTACGGCAATGGTTCGCATACCGGCATTACGACCAGCCTCGATATCCCGCTCATGGTCGCCCACGTAAATGGCGGTTTCCGGCTGTGCTCCAATTTGCGTACAGGCCAGGAACAGGGCTTCCGGATGGGGTTTGCGCTGGGCTACATGGTCCGGACACACCACCGCGGCGCAGCGTTGGGCCAGGCCCAGGGCTTCCACCAGGGGAGCGGCAAAGCGCACCGGCTTGTTGGTGACAATGCCCCAGGGAATGTCCCTCTCTTCGAGGCTCCGCAGGAGTTCATCCATCCCCTCGAACAGGGTGGTCTCGACTGCGACGCCGGCTTCGTAGAGGTCCAGGAAGGCGGTGTGCTTTTCGGTGTAATCCGGATGCTCCGATTCCAGGCCGAAGCCCACCCGTATCATGGCCCGGGCGCCGTTGGAGACGGAACGTCGGATCTGCTCCGGCGGCAGTGGCGCGAGACCGTGTTGTTCCCGCAACTGGTTCAGGCAGCGGATGAAATCCGGCGCGGTATCGATCAGGGTGCCGTCGAGATCGAACAACACCACGGAAGGCTTTGGATCAGTCGTCACGGGAATCCCTGGCGTGCATGAGGTAGTTCACGTCCACGTCCCGGCCGAGTTTGTAGACCTTGGTGATCGGGTTGTAGGTCATGCCGGTCAGTTCCTGGACTTCCAGGCCGGCGTGGCGCAGGTGGTCGGACATTTCCGAGGGGCGAATGAACTTCTTCCACTCGTGGGTGCCCTTGGGCAGCATGTTCAGCACATACTCGGCGCCAACGATGGCAAACAGGAAAGACTTCGGGTTCCGGTTGATGGTGGACACGAACAGGTGCCCGCCTGGCTTGAGCATGGCAGCGCAGGCCCGGATCACCGAGGCCGGGTCCGGCACGTGTTCGAGCATCTCCAGGCAGGTGACCACGTCATACTGTCCGGCCTGGTCCGCGTCACGGGCCAGGTCTTCGACCGTGGTTTGCCGGTAGTCCACCTGGATGCCGCTTTCCAGGCCGTGGAGTTTGGCCACGGACAGCGGCGCTTCGCCCATGTCGATACCGGTGACGTGGGCCCCGCGCTGGGCCATGCCTTCGGACAGCAGGCCGCCGCCACAACCTACGTCCAGCACCTTCTTGCCGGCGAGGGAGACCCGCTCGTCGATGTAGTTCAGACGCAGCGGGTTGATGTCGTGCAGCGGCTTGAACTCGCTGGAGGGATCCCACCAGCGACTGGCCAGGGCCTCGAATTTGGCAATTTCATTCCGGTCTACGTTCTGATTGGTCATGTTGGTCTCTGCCTGGAAATCGTCTGAATTCGGTTATTGGGCCTGATATTGCCGGATACGGTCACGCCAGTCATTGACCCTTAGCATGAGGTCGGCCACATCGATCCGGGTCAGTTTGCCTTCCTGTAACTGAGGTACGCCGTGAATCCAGCTATGGCTTACTGCCCGGGCGTGGTTGCTGTAAACGAGATGGGAGGCCGGGTCGTAGACCGGCTGCAGGAACGGATCGCTGAGGTCGATGGCAATGATGTCCGCCAGTTTGCCGGGTACCAGGGAGCCCAGATCGTGTTCGCGGCCGAGGGCCCGTGCACCATTGATGGTGGCCATGGCCAGGGCCTGGTGGGCGGACAGGGCCGCGGCATCACCGGCGACAGCCTTGGCGACCATGGCGGCGCTGCGGAGTTCGCCGAACAGGTCCAGATCGTTGTTGCTGGCCGCGCCGTCGGTGCCGATGGCGACATTGATGCCGTGGTCCATGAGCTTCTGCACCGGGCAGAAACCGCTGGCGAGCTTCAGATTGGATTCGGGGCAGTGAATGATATGGGCCCCGCTGGTGGTCAGCCGTTCGATGTCGGAATCATCGATTTGGGTCATATGCACGCATTGGGTGTCCGGTCCGAGTAGGCCTTTCTCCTCGATGCGCGCTGTCGGCCGCTGGCCGAATTTCTCGACGGCATCAGTCACTTCAAAGGCGGTCTCGTGCAGATGAATCTGGATCCGGGCGCCAGTGGCCTCCGACAGTGCCACCGCGTCGCCCAGGGGGCCGTCGGAAACAGTGTAAGGCGCGTGGGGGCCGATGGCGGGCGTGATGTATTCGTCGTCCTTCCAGGCCTCGATCAGATCCGCCCCCTTTCGCAGGTACTCCTCTGGCCCCGAGCCCCAGGCCGTGGGGAAGTCGATCAGCGGGAAACACACCTGCGCCCGCATGCCCACATCGTGGGCGGCCTGGGCCACGATTTCCGGGAAGAAGTACATATCGGAGAAGGTGGTGGTGCCTGTCCGCAGCATCTCGGCCATGGCCAGTTGGGTGCCGTCGGCGATGAATTGCTCGCCAATGAACTGGTGCTCTGCCGGCCAGATGTAATCGTTCAGCCAGGTCATCAGGGGCAGGTCGTCGGCCATGCCCCGGAACAGGGACATGGCGGCGTGGCCGTGCATGTTGATCAGGCCGGGCATGACCACGTGATCGGGCAGATCAATGGTTTCCCTGGTCCGGTAATCACGGTCCGCCTCGTCCTGAGGGAGCAGGGCCAGGATTCGGGAGCCCTGAAGGATGAGGGCGTGGTTCTCCAGGATGACGCCGGCGGGTTCGATGGGAATCACCCATCTGGCATTGATTCGGATATCGGCCGCGGTGGTGATGGTTTCTGCCGTCATTGACCTGCCTTACAGCGTTGGGCGCAGCCTGTGCGCTCCGGAATGAAATGTAGCCCGAAAGTATAACCAGTGGCTGCGGCAAGGACTACCCGGGGGCTTGTTTAATGCGATGGTTGGTACCAACTTGGATAGAGGGGCAAGATTTTCGGAGTGCTTCCCCGGCTATCACCGCTATACTGCGGGCTTTTGAAGGACTGACACGGAGACGTTTATGGCGAATGAATTCCGTCCGGATGAACGCAACATCGGTACCGTGGCCATGCGCTGGCACGGGCACTCCCTGGAATTACTGGATCAGCGGTTGCTGCCAACGGAGGAACACTGGATTACCTCGGAAGGCGCTTCGGGCGTTGCCCAGTGTATCCGGGACATGGTGGTCCGGGGCGCCCCGGCGATCGGTATCAGCGCCGCCTACGGCGTTGCCCTGGCAGCTCGTCATGCAGGTGGCGGCGACTGGAAGGCGGAGATCCGGCAGGCCATCCGCGAGCTGGCGGAATCCCGGCCGACAGCGGTGAACCTGTTCTGGGCGTTGCAGCGGATGGAGAGGGTGTTCCACGAGTGCCATTCCCTGGATGAGGCCGTCAAACGCCTGGCCGCAGAGGCCCAAAGCATCCACGAGGAAGACCTGGAAGCCAATTTCGCCATGGCGGATCATGCCCTGGAATTCATGAACCCGGACAAGCCGATATCGGTGCTGACCCACTGCAATACCGGGGCTCTGGCCACCGGTGGCTATGGCACTGCCCTGGGCGTCATCCGCCGGCTGCACGAGAAAAAGCTGCTCCGGAGTGTTTATGCCGATGAAACCCGGCCCTGGTTGCAGGGTAGCCGGCTGACAGCATGGGAGCTGTCTCGGGATGGCATTCCGGTGACCCTCAATGCCGACGGGGCAGCTGCTGCCATCCTGGCCAGCGGCAAGGTGAAATGGATCGTGGTGGGCGCAGACCGGATTACCGCCAACGGTGACGTCGCCAACAAGATTGGTACATACAGCCTCGCGGTATTGGCCCGCCACCACAAGGTCGGATTCATGGTGGTGGCGCCTTCCAGTACGGTAGATATGTCCCTGGCTTCCGGCCGCGATATTCCTATCGAGGAGCGGGACGGCACCGAAGTGCGAGAGATACGGGGCATTCCGTTGGCGCCGCCGGGTGTGCAGGTATTCAATCCGGTGTTTGATGTGACGCCGGCCAGTCTGATCGACGCCATCGTTACCGAGAAAGGCGTCATCCACAATCCCAACATCACCGGGATGCGTGCCTTATTTGGTTGAGGTGTCGTCCTTGCCCTCGTAGTGGGCTTTCAGTCTACGGACTTCCTGCTCCTGTTCCTCCACGAAGTGCAGGGACATCTCGAAGCTCTGGCGGGTGAATTCCAGTACCCGCCGGAAGCCTTCATCGGACAGGTTCCGGGCGTCATCGTGGCGCCGGAAGATATTGATGAATTCCCGCTCCCGTTCAAACTGCAGTGGCAGTCTGCCCACACCCCAATCGTTCAGTATCTTCCAGACTTCCGGGTTGTAGTTCCGGGTGGTGCGCATGATAAAGGGAATAGGATCGTTGCGGGCGATCAGTGCCGCCAGTCGCAGGATCAGTTCGAAGGAGAGGGTGGACGTGCCGTTCTCGATGGCCTCGAGCACCGATTTGTCCTTGAGATTGAGCGCCTCGCTCATCTCAGTCAGCGTAAGCCCTGCCACCTCCCGGATATCCTTCAGCGACTGGCCGGCGATCAGCATGGCTCGTAGCTGCTCCTGGGAGTTGATCAGGGCGCGACCGAATCGCAGTGAGGTATCGGTGGCCCGGGCACCGAAGCGAAGGGCAGAGCCGGTAAGCTGGTAGATCCGGTCCACCAGACCCTCCGGGGCTTTTTCCGGTGCGCCGGAGGTCTCGATGGCCTCCACTTTCTCCATGGATTTCATGGCGTGGAGGGCGTCCAGCAGCATGTCGCGAATTTCCCTCGCATTCTGCTGGCTGATTTTCGACTCTTCCTTCCTGGAGGTCATAAAAACGGGCCGTTGGTTTACTGGGCCGGTGCCTGGACCGCAAAGTGCCGGCGCTGCAGGATAGAAGCCATCTGTTGGTCCAGCTCCAGCATGTCCGCCATGATGTGGCCGCCTTCCCGGATCACGAAGTCCAGTTCCTCATCGGTGGTATCCAGATCGGCAGCCTGGGCATCCTGCCAGTCCTCCAGGGCCTCCAGGGAGTCGAAAGGTTCTTCACCGCGCAGCTCCCGGCGGGCGTTGGCAATGGTCAGACGGGTACGCTCGATCTGTTCGTGCTGGGTCTTGCGTTCGTCGAAGTTCAGGCTGACGGTTTCCAGTTGCCGCTGCTTTTCAAGGAATTCAATTTCCCGCTGGAGCAGCTTGAACTCGGGGTTGGTGTCGAACCGGGATTCGTGGCGTTTACGCAGTTCACCGATGATCCCGCTGAAATCAAAATAGCGGGTATGGGGGACCGCCTCGATCTGATCCCAGGGCAGAGCATGGTCCAGGGCGTCTTCGCCGATCCGGGTCTTGTCGACCCGGGAAGGGATCTCGATATCGGGGATCACGCCCTTGTGCTGGGTCGAGCCGCCGGATACCCGATAGAACTTGGACTGGGTGATTTTCAGCTGACCGTGATTCAGCGGGCGAACCGCCTGCACGGTACCTTTACCAAAGGTCTGCGAGCCCACCACGAGCCCGCGGCCATAGTCCTGGATGGCGCCGGCGAAAATCTCCGATGCTGAGGCGCTCATGCGGTTGACCAGTACGACCAGCGGGCCGTCATAGGCAACCGAGGGATCCTCGTCGTTGAGAACCTGGACATCGTTGTTGGCGTTTCGGATCTGCACTGTGGGGCCCTTGTCGATAAACAGGCCAACCAGGTCGTTGGCTTCGTGCAGCGCGCCACCGCCGTTGTTACGCAGGTCAACCACCAGGCCGTCGACACCGTCTTCCTGCAGTTCCCCGATGAGTTTGCGTACATCCCGGGTGGTGCTCTTGTAGTTCGGATCGCCGGCCTGCATGGCCTGAAAATCGGCATAGAAGGTGGGGATGGTGATCACGCCCACCTTGTAATCCTCGCCGCCACGCTCAAGTTCGATCACATCCTTGCTGGCGCTTTGCTCCTCGAGTTTTACCTCGTCGCGCTTGATGGCGATGCTCTTGGTGACAGTTTCATCCGACGCGTTGGCGGGAATGACCTCCAGA
The DNA here is from genome assembly GCF_039523335.1 of Marinobacter szutsaonensis. Lineage (NCBI taxonomy): Bacteria > Pseudomonadati > Pseudomonadota > Gammaproteobacteria > Pseudomonadales > Marinobacteraceae > Marinobacter > Marinobacter szutsaonensis. Next base: position 609,165 of record NZ_BAAAFC010000002.1, read on the forward strand.
GTTACTACAGAATCCCGGGGCCCGCGAATCAGGTCCACCACTTCATCCAGGCGCCAGCCAATCACGTTAATGGTTTTCTCGCCTTCCTGACCAACGCCGACAATGCGGTCGGCCGGCTGCAGCTGGCCCTGCTTGGATGCGGGCCCGCCGGGTACCAGGCGAACCACCTTGGTGAACTCGTTATCCGATTGCAGCACCGCGCCGATACCTTCGAGGGAGAGACTCATGTTGATGTTGAAGTTCTCGGAGGTCCGGGGAGAGAAATAGGAGGTGTGCGGGTCCCACATGCCGGTAAAGGCATTCATGTAGGCCTGGAAGGCATCCTCGCTGCGGGCCTGGTAGGCACGTTTGAGTTGGCCCTCGTAGCGCTGGCGCAGGTTCTCCTCGATCTCGTCATCCTCGGTGCCGTTCAGTCTCTGCGCCAGCACCGCATTCTTGATGCGCTTGACCCAGAGATTGTCCAGAGCGGCCTGGTCGGCTTCCCAGTCCGCCTCGGAACGGTCCAGCAGGATGGTTTCATTGGCGGAGAAATCCAGGTTTTCCAGCCCCTGATCGAGCGTATTTAGGGCGAACTGGAGGCGTTCGATAATGCGCTGCTGGACCAGGTTGTAGATATCAAAGCCCGGCTGCAACTGGCCGGTTTTCAGGGCGGAGCCAAGCTGGGATTTCACCCGGCCAAACCGCTGGATGTCCTGCTGGGTCAGGTAGATCTTCTGTCCATCGAGGTATTCCAGGTAAGCACTGAAAACGTCCCCGGAAAGTTCGTCACTGATGCCCAGGTCGCGGAAGTGGGTGAACTGCAGCTGGCGGGCAATCAGGATATTGGCCCGGGCCTGATCAATGGTCGGGGCAACCGGCTCGTAGACCTTGGTGTCGTCCGGTTTAGCCTGGAGTCCGAGTGGCGTAGAGACCAGCAGTGCGATGGCAAGGGCACGGCAAAGACCTTTTCCTCGCCCAGTGAACGGACGGCTACGGGACATCATGTTTTCCGCGATGGTCATAAATACTTACCTGACGGTGCTGGGTAATCGACGGCCAAATTTGGGCGGCCCCGAACCCGTGAGCGATAAATTTATTGTAGGCAAGCGCTATCCCCGTTGCCATAGGCAGGGAGTATCGGTTCGTGACAATCTGTCCATGAAATGGTCAGATTGGTAACGGGAGAGACAAAGAGAAAGATAAGGCGGCCGGCGGGCAAAGCCCCGCCGGCCGGGCGGGATCAGGCGAACTCTGTGTCGGTCTCGGCCTTCTCCACGAGCAGGCGCGGAGGCGCGAAACGCCCACCGAATTGCGATTCCAGCTCTTTGGCACGCTCGGTGAAGGCGCGCACGCCGTACTGGTTGATGAACTGGATGGCGCCGCCGGTCCAGGGGGCATAGCCGATACCGAAGATGCTGCCGATGTTGGCATCCTCGACGGTTCTGAGCACACCTTCTTCCAGGCAGCGGACCGTCTCGATGGCCTGGATGAACAGGATTCGGTCCTTGAGGTCCTGCAGCGAGGTGGCGCGGGCTTTGTCCTGGTCCACGAACAGGTTCTCAAGCTCCGGCCAGAGGTACTTCTTGCCCTTGTCCGGGTATTGATAGAAGCCAGCGCCGGCTGCCTTACCCTTGCGGCCATGCTCGTTGACCATCGCATCAATGATCGCCTCGGCGGGATGGGCGTTCCAGGCGCCGCCGGCGGCTTCGGTGTCTCTGCGGCTCTGATCCCGGATGTGCTGCATGAGTGTCATGCTGACTTCGTCGGAAATGGCCAGCGGACCCACCGGCATGCCCGCGAGCACGCCCGCATTTTCAATGCTGGAGGGATGGATGCCTTCGCCGAGCATGGCAATGCCTTCTTTGACGAAAGTACCGAATACCCGGGAGGTGAAGAAACCGCGGCTGTCGTTCACCACAATCGGGATCTTGCCGATCTGCTGGACGTAGTCGAACGCCCGGGCCAGGGTCTCATCGGAGGTTTTCTCACCCACGATGATCTCCACCAGCTGCATCTTGTCCACCGGCGAGAAGAAATGCAGGCCGATGAAGTTATCGGGCTTGCCGGACGCTTCGGCCAGCTGGGTGATGGGAATGGTGGAGGTGTTGGAAGCGAAGATACCGTTGGCTACCATTTTCGGCTCCGCTTCCCGGGTTACCTTGCCTTTCAGGTCGCTGTCCTCGAACACCGCCTCGATAATCAGATCGCAACCCTCAAGGTCGTCTGCAGAATCCGTTGGCTTGATCCGGTCCAGGATGGCGGATTTCTGCTCATCGGTCATGCGGCCACGACTGACTTTCTTGTCCAGCAGTTGCTCTGAATAGCGTTTGCCGTTCTCCGCGTTTTCCACGGACACATCCTTGAGCACAACGTCGACGCCTCGAACGGCGGTGGCATAGGCAATACCTGCCCCCATCATGCCCGCGCCCAGTACGCCCACCTTGCTGAAGGTTGCCCGGTCGACCCCGTCCGGGCGGCTGCCGCCTGCCTTGATGGCGTTGAGCTGGAACCAGAAGGTGCCCGTCATGTTCTTGGCGACCTGTCCCACCACCAGCTCAGTGAAGTAACGGGTCTCGATCAGGCTGCCGTTGTCGAAATCCACCTGCGCACCTTCCACGGCGGCCGACAGGATGCGTTCAGGTGCCGGGTAACAGCCCTTGGTTTTCTGCTTGAGCATGGCCGGGGCGATGGCGAGCTTCTGGGCCATGGCGGGGTGGTGCGGTGCACCGCCAGGGAATTTAAACCCCTTCTGGTCCCAGGGCTGCTGCTTTTCCGGATGCGCCTCGATGAATGCCCGGGCAGTGCTCAGCAGTTCCTCGGGGGCGCTGACCAGTTCATCCACGATGCCGGCGTTGAGGGCGGCTTTCGGGTTCACCTTCTTGCCCTCCATGAGGAAGGGGAAGGCGGCTTCCAGACCGATCATCCGGGGCAGTCGCTGGGTGCCACCGCCACCGGGCAGCAGGCCCAGGGTGACTTCCGGCAGGCCGAGCTGGATGCTGTCGTCATCCAGGGCAATGCGGTGATGGCAGGCCAGGGTGATTTCCAGGCCACCACCGAGAGCCGTACCGTTGATCGCCGCCACTACGGGTTTGCCGGTGGTTTCAAGGAAGCGAAGGTCGGCCTTCAGACCATTGACCATGTCTTCGAATTCCTGGGCCTGGTCCCGGGTGACACTGTGCAGTTCCTTGAGATCGCCGCCGGCGAAGAAGGTTTTCTTGGCCGAGGTGATGATAATGCCGCGGATGTTCTCAAGGTCTTCCTTAACCCGGCTGACGGTTTCGGACAGGCCGCTACGGAACTCCCCATTCATGGTGTTGGCGGACTGGTTCGGCATGTCGATAGTGAGGGTCAGGATCTGGTCTGAACCCAGGTCATACTTGATGGCACTCATGTTCGGTTCTCCTGTAATGGAACGTGGGTTCAAACGCGCTCGATGATGGTGGCAATGCCCATGCCGCCACCGACACATAGGGTGGCAAGGCCATAGCGCAGTTCGCGGCGCTCCAGCTCATCCAGCAGGGTGCCGAGGATGATGGCGCCGGTTGCACCCAGCGGGTGGCCCATGGCGATGGCGCCCCCGTTCACGTTCACTTTCTCGTCCGGAACCGAGAGTTCTCTCTGGAAGCGCATCACCACGGAGGCGAAGGCTTCATTCACTTCAAAAAGGTCAATCTGGTCTGCGGTCATGCCGGCTTTTTCCAGCGCCTTGCGGGCCGCTGGGGCCGGGCCGGTCAGCATGATGGTCGGGTCGGTGCTGGTGACTGCGGTGGCGACGATACGGGCCCGTGGCGTCAGACCCATGGCCTTACCCTTGGCTTCGCTGCCGATGAGCATGGCGGTCGCGCCATCCACGATGCCGGAGGAGTTGCCCGCATGGTGGACGTGGTTGATCTTCTCCACGTAGTGGTATTTTTCGCGGGCAACGCCGTCAAAGCCCATTTCGCCCATCATCTGGAAGGAAGGCTTGAGCCCGGCCAGGGATTCCAGAGTGGTGTTGCCACGCACGTGTTCGTCGCGGTCCAGGATGACCACGCCGTTCTGGTCGGTGACGGGAATGATGGATTTACTGAAATAGCCCTTTTCCCAGGCGTTGGCCGCTTTCTGCTGGGACCGGACGGCAAATCCGTCTACATCTTCCCGGCTGAAGCCTTCAATGGTGGCGATCAGGTCGGCCCCTATGCCCTGGGGCATGAAACCGGTATGCAGGTTGGTTTCCGGGTCAGTGGCCCAGGCGCCGCCGTCGGAACCCATGGGCACGCGGGACATGGCTTCCACACCGCCGGCCACCACCATGTCCTCCCAGCCGGAGCGGACTTTCATGGCAGCAAGGTTTACGGCTTCCAGGCCCGAGGCACAGAAGCGGTTCAGGGTAACGCCAGCTACTTTTTCGTCCCAGTCCGCCGCGAGAGCGGCGGTCTTGGCAATGTCGGCGCCCTGGTCGCCGACTGCAGTGACGCAGCCCATGACGATGTCATCCACCTGGGCGGTGTCGAGGCTGTTGCGCTCCTGCAGGGACCGGAGCATTGAGGTCAGCAGGGTGATGGGTTTGACGCTGTGCAGCGAACCGTCTTTCTTGCCGCGGCCCCGGGGGGTGCGGACTGCGTCAAAGATATACGCCTCGGTGGTCATTACCTTTCCTCTGATGGTTTTGTCGGATTATCGTTATCAGTCGACTAACCATAGCCCCTGCGGGGCAGGGTGGGTAATGACGCGGGCTGCCAATCCCATTGGCGAAATTGCTCAGGACACCCTGGGTCAGCAGCGCCGCGGGGTTCGTTTATTGGTCGGTAACACCGGAAAGCGCGCTGTTCAGCCGTTCCGAGAGAGCGGTCTCCGGGTTGTCGTCAGACGGTTGCAGACACCATTGGGCAACCAGTTTTTCCAGCTCCGAGAGGCGGTCACCGGCTTGCTCGGTGTTGCCCATGCCCTCTGACAGGCGCTGGACCTGGATTTCCATCCGGCGTTGCTGGTCTTCGGCCGGGGACTCCATACCTGAAAGAATTTCGGCACGAATCACCAGTTCCCGGTCTGAGAGACCGGCCTGGGTTGACGCCAGCGCTTGCCAATGGTCCGGAAGATCGGACGACGCCACACCGCCGTTACCACGGGCGCTGACCAGCTCCTGCCATTGACTGACCTTCTGCTGCAGAAGCTTGCTGTCCAGAGCCCGTTGGAACTCACCTTTGGCTGCCTGAACCCGCTCCTTTACATTCTGGGAGAGGGCGTTGCCCTTAATGTCCCGGAGCTTCGTCAGCGCATCCTGAAGGGCCTCGGCGGAGCTTTCCGGGGTGACAGCGGCCAGTTGTGCGAGAAGCTCGGTGGCTTCGCGGTCGGCGGTTTCGGTGGCCTGCTGGCGGGCATCGCGTTGGGCGTCCCGGCGGGCAAAGATCTGGTCACAGGCTTTACGGAAGGCTTGCCAGAGTTTGCGGTCCTCGCGGTGGCGGGTGATACCGATGGCCTTCCATTCGGACTGCAGCGCCTTGGCCTCGTTCATCGCCTCCTGCAGCGGTTCCCGCTCGATCAGCGTCTCAGCTCTTTCAACGATGGCCTGTTTCAGGCCCTCATTCTTCCGGCGCTCTTCGTCGAGCGGTGATTCCAGACGCTTCAGCAGATCATCGAACCGTTTCTGCACCGGGCGGTTGTCACGGAATTCCACCGGCCAGGCGGCTTTCCACTCCTGCCGGGCGGTCTGGTGAATGCGCTCGGCGCCTTTCCAGTCGATCGTGGTCCAGTCGGCATTCTCGAGGAAGGTTTCCAGCTCGGCACAAATGGCCTGGCGTTTCTCCAGGTTGGCCTGCTTGAGCCCCGACTTCGCCTCGAAATAGGCTTTGCAGGGTTCGAAGGCGCGATCGGAGGCGTTCTTGAATCGGGTCCAAAGGGCCCGGTCGGAGGAGCCGCCCAGCTCACGCCATTCGCTCTGCAGTTCCTTGATCCGTTCGGCCTTCGCCTCCGGCTCCATGGGTTGCTCGACGAGGTACTCCATCTGCTCGCACAGGGCTATCTGCTTGGGCTCGGTGGCAAAACCCTGCCAGTCGCTGAGCTCACGGAACTGGCCGGTGAGCAACTGCATCCTGGCCTGGAAAGGCTTGGCATGGCGCCGGTCCAGATCCCGGAACTGATTCTGTGCGGTCTTCAGGAGTTGCTTGGATTCCCTGAACTGCTTGGCCTCCAGAGCGGACTCCAGCTTGTCCAGGGTGATTTTCAGGTTATCGACACGAGCCTTCTGGTCGCCGTGGTCCTCTTTCTGCGCAGGCTTTTCCGTGCGCTTGCCGGCCAGTTTGCGCACCGGCTCAAGCAGTGCTGGCTTCGGGAACCCCTCGGGCCAGTCGATCTCGCGGATCAGGGTCTTGGCCTGGTCCTGCTGTTCTGCGGTGACCGTCTCATCAGAATCCAGTGCCGCGGACAGTTCGCCGATGCGTTCACGCGTCTGGGTCAGTCGGCGCAGGGCCGACAGGTAGTTCCTCAGGGCCAGCATCGCCGACTCGTAAGTCTTTTGTTCCTGCCGGGACACGTCGGTATCCCGGGTGGCTTCCAGCCAACGGTTCTCCTGAGTTCTCTGGAGTGCGTCCAGGGAGGAGAGTGAGGGCAGGGAATCACCGGTCTGGGATTTGAGGTCTTCCAGGGTACTTGTGAGCAGTTCCAGGGTTTCCTCGCGCTGACGCAGTTGCTCCCCGTGACGCTTTTCTTCCTCGCGGGCTGCTTCCATCTCTTGCAGGCGCTCGCGGCAACGATGGGTGGCCTCGAGGAACTGCTGAACCTGTTCCGCCGTTGCCTGGCTTTCCAGTTCCTTCCACTGGTTGGTCAGCGCTTCCAGGCGTGCCTGATAGAGCTTGGTGTCCTCGCTGCGGGCCTGCTCCTGTGCGTTATTGATCAGGGTCGTGATGGTGCGGGCAACGTTTTCCTGGCGTTCCATGTCCTGGCGGTGGGCCTGCAGCGCCTGCTTGACGGTCTGGTAGACGCCCTTGTCCCGTCCTTTGGCCTGCTTCTGCACCTTTTGCAGTTGCTCGGCGTCGGTCAGACCCTTGGCGGCCGACAGGCGGATATCTGCGGTCACACCCTCCAGGGCGAGTTTTGCCAACTGCTCCTGTGATGGCGAACCCTGCAGTAATCCGAGCTGGCTCTCCCTCTGGTCGGCGCGCAAATCTTCCCGGGGTACCTGGGGCTGTTCGGGCACTTCCTTGCGGGGTTTTCCGGTCGTCTCAGATGACTTGCGGGATTTGAACAGTTTCTGGATGAATGCGGCCATGAAGGTGTCCTTTGGGATTGAAACCAGTCCTCGGTGTCCGGCAAAGTGTGCCGTCACCGGCCATCGGCCCTGTCGAGCCGGGTACACGCATAACGCGAAGCCTGTTCAGGTTTTCACGGGCTCCGGGCTATGCTTTGAAAATCGGTGGCTAGTCTAGCGTTTTGGGTGCGCTCGCGGAAAGGGTCTGAATGGCAAAACAGGAAAATCAGGACGATCAGGAATACAAAGCACGGGCGGCCGCACTGAGATTGCTGGCTCGCCGTGAACACAGCCGTCTGGAGTTGTCCCTGAAACTCAGGCAGCGCCGCTTCGATAATGGTCTGATCGAGGAGGTGCTGGACGAATACGAGGAACAGGGGTGGCTTGATGACCACCGGTTTGCCGATGTCTATGCCCGCCAGAGAATGGATCTCGGTTACGGCCCGCTCAGGATTCTTGGCGAGCTGCAGCAACGGGGCGTTCACCATACGCCGGAGTGCCTCGATGCCATGACCGATGAGGGCTGGTGTGCGGTTGCCGTCAAGCTACGGGAGCGGCGGTTCGGCCTGTCAGACCTGGAGGACGACTGGGATACCAAGGTGAGACAGGCCAGATTCCTGAATCGCCGCGGGTTCTCGGCTTCCCAGGTTGAACGGGCCCTGGAGGCCCGCGAACTCCCGGAGGACTGACTTCCCGCAAGTCTCAGAGAGTCGGTGGGATCAGTCCCAGCTCTTTGGGCAGGCTGGCTCTGAGCGCGGAGGTTGCGGGCTCTTCCGGCGTCGTGGTGCCGGAATCGACGGAACCTGCCTCAGGCTCGATTCCCACGATCTGTGGTTCTTCCGGTTTCGCAGGAGGCGCCGGCGTTATCACCCTTGCGAGCACGTCGTAGTAGCGGCGGATATTCTGCACGTAGATCACCGGTTCCTGGCCGCGGGCAAAGCCGTATCGGGTCTTGGTGTAATACTCCTTCTGGGCCAGCAGTGGCAGGAATTCCTTGACGTCCATCCAGCGGTCCGGGTCCTTGCCGGCGCTCTCGGTCAGCCGTCGGGCGTCTTCCAGGTGGCCGAAGCCGACGTTGTAAGAGGCCAGTGCAAACCAGGTCCGGTCAGGTTCGGGGATCCTCTCCGGTATCTTGTCGTGGACCATCTGGAAGTACTTGGCACCGCCATGGATGCTTTCCTCCGCGTCCAGCCGGTTGTTGATGCCGACGTAGCTTGCCGTATTGCGGGTGAGCATCATCAGGCCGCGGACACCGGTAGGCGAGACCGCATTCGGCCGCCAGTGGGATTCCTGGTATCCGATGGCCGCGAGCAGTCGCCAATCCATATTGAAGTCCCGGGCATAGTCCCGGAACAGTTTCTCGTATTTCGGAAGGCGGTTTTCCACGTGGTGCATGAAAGTCCGGGCACCCACGTAGTTCAACCGGTCCAGGTGGCCGTAAAAGCGCTCGGACAGCTGTGCCAGAACACCGTCGTTCTGCAGGCGCTGAAGGAATTCTCCGGCCGCCTGAGCCAGGGTCCCGTCCTGTTTCTTCGGAAACAGCCACACCAATTCCCGCGGTTCGCCGAGACCGAAGGCCTCGTTCACGTGCGGGTAGAAAACGTGGTTAAGTTCGAGCTCGTTGGAGGACACCACGGCAAACGGAAATTCGCCACTCTCAACCCGCGCCAGAACGCCGGGCGCATCGAGTCCCGGATGAACCTCCCAGGAAATGTCCCCAGCTGCGGGCGAGGTTTCCAACAGGTGCTCGTGATCGCTGTCGGCAACCAGGTGGAGGGTTTGCCCGGCGAGGGCTTCCAGGGATTCAGGATGCTCCATGTCCCGGTGATACACCACCACGGACTGGGCCTGGATCCCGGTGGGAATGGCCTCGTACTTGTCCGCGAAGTCCGGCTGCAGAGACACGCCGGCCATGCCGATGTGGGCAAAGTTACGCTCCAGTACCGACAGGACTTCCGTGTTGTCGTCGGCAACGCGGACCTTCAGTTCAACACCAATCTCGTCAGCGAACCGTTTTGCAAGCTCGTAGTCATAGCCAGTTGCCCCTTCGCGGCCTTCGAAGTACATGGAGGGCGCTACCCGGGTAATGACGTGGAGAACACCTTCGTTCTGGATTTCCTGGACGGTACTCGGGCGCGAGCAACCCGTCAGAGCCAGGGTGGCTCCTAACAGAAATACAAAATGCGCCGGTACGGCGCCGAGGTGATTGAAAAATCTGGACAAATCCCTGGTCTCCGTTGCAGCTGTATCAGCCAGATACGCTCATAAAACCCGAGCGTATTCCTTTGTCATGCTGTGCGTAGCGTCCGATGCCACGTTAACCATGATCCCCGCCTCACCACGGATGGTCAATAAAATTGCTCAATTAATGTGCAAAATAATGTCAATTTTACAGTCCGGAATAACCGCAGCGGCGCTGTAACCTCGATGCGCTTTCAAGTATCATTGCGGCCTTTCAAATAGCACCGGACTTCCTCTTTTCGCGCGATACAGGTTGATATCATGCTTGAACTTCGCGGCGCACCCGCGCTTTCGCCTTTCCGCTCCCGCAAACTGCATTCCCGAATTCAGGAGATTGTTCCTGAAGTCAAACATGTCTATGCAGAGTTCATGCACTTTGTGGACCTGGAGTTTGACCTCTCCGATTCCGAGCAGGCCATCCTCGACCGCCTCCTGGTCTACGGCCCCAGCGTTCCGGTAGAGGAGCCGGATGGTGTTCTGTTCCTGGTGGTACCGAGGCCAGGCACCCTGTCTCCCTGGTCGAGCAAGGCGACCGACATCGCCCGCAACTGCGGGCTGCGTCAGATTCATCGCATCGAACGGGGCGTCGCCTTTTACATCCGGGCCACGAAGAAGCTTGGCCTGGATCAGCGTGAAAAGATCGCAGCGTTGCTGCATGACCGAATGACCCAGAAGGTTTTCCACGAGATGGGCGGTGCCGAACTGCTGTTCAGCCACGAAGAGCCCCGTACCCTGGGCCGCGTGCCGGTGCTGGCGGGTGGCCGTGACGCCCTGGTCAAAGCCAACCGCGATCTGGGCCTGGCGCTGGCGGACGACGAGATCGATTACCTGGTGAAATCCTTTACCGATCTCCAGCGTGATCCGACCGACGTTGAGCTGATGATGTTCGCCCAGGCGAACTCCGAGCATTGCCGCCACAAGATCTTCAATGCGTCCTGGGATATCGATGGAGAAGGTCAGGAAAAGTCGCTGTTTGCGATGATCCGGAATACCTATGAGATGAACAGCGAGGGCGTTCTGTCTGCCTACAAGGACAACGCTTCCGTCATCCGTGGCAGCCGTGGCGGCCGTTTCTTCCCGGATCCCGAGACCGGTGTCTACGGTTACAACGAAGAAGACATCCACATCCTGATGAAGGTGGAGACCCACAACCACCCGACGGCTATCGCGCCGGCGGCGGGTTCTGCCACCGGTTCTGGTGGCGAGATCCGGGACGAGGGCGCCACCGGCCGTGGCTCCAAGCCGAAGGCGGGTCTGACCGGGTTCACTGTGTCCAACCTGAATCTGCCTGGCGATGCTCAACCCTGGGAGATCGGCTACGGCAAGCCTGACCGGATCGCCTCCGCGCTGGATATCATGATCGAGGGCCCGATTGGCGGCGCTTCGTTCAACAACGAATTCGGCCGCCCGAACCTGGCGGGCTATTTCCGTACCTTCGAAGAGAAGGTACCGGGCCCGGCTGGCGAGGAAGTGCGTGGCTACCACAAGCCGATCATGATCGCTGGCGGGCTCGGCAACATTCGCGAACAGCATGTGGAAAAGGGCAACATCCCGGTTGGCGCCAAGCTGATCGTACTCGGTGGCCCGTCGATGCTGATCGGCCTGGGCGGTGGTGCTGCCTCGTCCATGGATTCCGGTTCGAGTAACGAGAACCTGGATTTTGCCTCGGTACAGCGGGACAACCCGGAAATGGAGCGCCGCTGCCAGGAGGTGATTGATCGCTGCTGGCAGATGGGCGAGAAGAACCCGATCTGCTTCATCCACGATGTCGGCGCCGGCGGGCTCTCCAATGCCATGCCTGAGTTGGTCAAGGACGGTGGCCGTGGCGGCAAATTCGAACTCCGTGACATCCCCAGTGATGAGCCGGGCATGTCGCCGCTGGAGATCTGGTGCAACGAGTCCCAGGAACGTTACGTGATGGCGGTTGCGCCGGAAAATCTGGATCTGTTTGACGCCCTGTGCCGACGCGAGCGTTGCCCTTACGCTGTCATTGGCGAAGCCACCGAAGAGCATCACCTTGAGCTTGGCGATTCGTATTTCGACGACAAGCCGGTGGACCTGCCGATGGAAGTCCTTTTCGGCAAGCCGCCCCGCATGCACCGGAGCATCAGCCGTTCGTCGTTCACCAAACCGATTTTCGATTCCACCAAGATTGATGTGAACGATGCGATCCGCCGGGTACTGCGGTTGCCATCTGTAGGTTCCAAGAGCTTCCTGATCACCATCGGTGACCGGACCATTACCGGTCTGGTGGCTCGCGACCAGATGGTCGGTCCCTGGCAGGTGCCGGTGAGTGACGTGGCAGTCACTGCGAGTTCCTTCGACGTGCGCACCGGTGAAGCCATGGCCATGGGCGAGCGCACTCCGGTTGCGGTCATCGATGCACCGGCATCCGGTCGCATGGCGGTGGGCGAGGTAATCACCAACCTGGCCGCGGCGCCGATCGCCAATCTTTCCGATATTCGCTTGTCCGCGAACTGGATGGCCGCAGCCGGCCACCCCGGTGAGGACGAAAACCTGTATGAAACCGTACGTGCGGTAGGCATGGAACTGTGCCCGGCGCTGGGTATCACCATCCCGGTTGGCAAGGACTCCATGTCCATGAAAACCACCTGGGAAGAGGAGAGCGGTGAGCAGAAGAGTGTAACTGCGCCGCTTTCCCTGATCATCAGCGGTTTTGCGCCTGTGACCGACGTCGCCCGTACCCTGACGCCCGAACTGGCCACCGATGCCGGCGAAACCGACCTGATCCTGGTGGATCTGGCGGCCGGCCAGAACCGTCTGGGCGGCTCAGCCCTGGCACAGGTCTATCGCCATGTGGGTGCAGTGGCACCGGATCTGGATGACCCGGAAGACATCAAGGCGTTCTTCGCGGTCATTCAGGGCCTGAACTCGGATGGCAAGCTGCTCGCCTACCACGACCGCTCTGATGGCGGCCTGTTCGTCACCCTGGCGGAAATGTGTTTTGCCGGTCGTACCGGTGTGGATATCAAGCTCGATGGCCTGGCTGAGGATGCCTCCCAGTTCGCCCGTGAACTGTTCAACGAGGAACTCGGGGCGGTCATCCAGGTTCGCCGCGAGGACACCGGGTTTGTACTCCAGCAGTTCTCCGGTGCCGGCCTGGGCGATCACACCAGTGTGATCGGTACCCTGAACGAGGACGACCGCCTGCGCCTGAGCTTTGAGGGCGAGAAGGTGGTGGACGAACCTCGCACTGAACTCCAGCGTCTTTGGGCGGAGACCAGTTACCGGATCCAGTCCCTCAGGGATAACGCCGACTGTGCCCGGGAAGAGTTCGATAACCTGCTGGATGCAGAGGACCCGGGTCTGCACGTTGACCTGAACTTTGACATCAACGAGGACGTTGCCGCGCCTTACATCAACACCGGTGCCCGCCCGAAAGTGGCGGTCATGCGCGAGCAGGGCGTGAATGGCCAGGTGGAGATGGCGGCGGCATTCGACCGCGCCGGTTTCGAGGCGGTTGATGTGCACATGAGTGACCTGCTGGCCGGGCGTGTGACGCTGGACGGTTTCAACAGCCTTGTAGCCTGCGGTGGCTTCTCCTACGGCGATGTTCTGGGAGCCGGCGAAGGCTGGGCAAAGTCCATCCTGTTTAGCGATCGGGTTCGGGATCAGTTCGCCCACTTCTTCAACCGTCAGGACACGCTCGCGCTGGGCGTCTGTAACGGCTGTCAGATGCTGTCCAATCTCCACGAGCTGATACCGGGCAGCGAGGGTTGGCCGCGCTTTGTGCGTAACCAGTCCGAACAGTTCGAGGCCCGGCTGGTGATGGTGGAGGTTGCCTCCTCGCCGTCGGCGTTCCTCGACGGTATGGCTGGTTCCCGGATGCCCATCGCGGTCGCCCATGGCGAAGGCCGGGTCGAATTTGCCTCCGGTACGTCTGCCGGGGCGCTGTCCGAGAGCGAACTGGTGGCCCTGCGCTATGTTGATAACCGGGGCCAGGTAACCACTCGTTACCCGTACAACCCGAACGGTTCCGAGGAAGGTATCACGGGTGTTACTACCCGGGATGGGCGGGTTACCATCATGATGCCGCACCCGGAGCGGGTGTTCCGTGCCGTTCAGCATTCCTGGCGTCCGGAGGGCTGGCAGGAAGATGGCCCATGGCTGCGGATGTTCCGTAATGCGAGGCGCTGGTTCGGTTAAGCGATACTGAACCGGAAGCCGGTGTTGGAGATACTCCCTGGGAGTACTTTCCGGCACCGGCTTTTTTGTTTTGGCCTATGCTCCTTTTCAGGGCGGTTTTCAAGGAAAAAATGTCCCGGATTTTGCAAAAATCCCCTTGACTCAATAATTTTATGCACACTCTGAGTGCTTCGTTGTGTGATCTGTGCACAAAACCCGGGAAATTGGTTCAATAATTGGCCGGATATTGTAAGATATTGAAATATAAAGGGTTTATTAGTTGGGCCATTTTGTCGCCAATTTGAGTGGAGTCCAGTAATCATGGGGGTTCGGGGCATGTTCCCAAAAACTTTCCCCAGAGTTATCCACAGATTCTGTGGGTAAGTTTCTAAGCTATTAATCTGTACAAAAAATATCCGATCTCGCAGGGGGTTTCATGTACAAGATGTGTTATTTCGTTCCGGAATCTCACCTTGAGAAAACCAAGCAGGCATTATTCGCTGCCGGGGCAGGAAGAATCGGCGATTACGACAGTTGTGCCTGGCAGTGTAAGGGGCAGGGTCAGTTCCGTCCGCTGGAAGGCAGTGACCCCTATCTTGGGTCGCAGGGCGACGTGGAGGTAGTGGATGAGTTCAAAGTGGAACTGGTTTGTGAGGACAGTCTGATTCATGACGCTCTGAAAGCGCTTAAGCAGGCCCATCCCTATGAGGAGCCTGCCTATGAGATCTTCCGGATCGAGGATTTCTGATCAGGCCTTGCCTTTGGCCGACATGGGGCGCCGGATGTCCTTGAGGTGAACCTGGTAGCTTTCTGTCTTCATGTCTTCGAGGAACAGCTCAAGGGTCTTGCGGACGGTCGGAAACGAGATTTCATCCCAGGGGATGTCTTCTACCGCAAACAATTTTGACTCCAGGGATTCCTCCCCGGCGCCAAACCGACCCTCGATAAGGGTGGCCCGGTAAAACATGTGCACCTGGTTGATGTGTGGCACATCAATGATTGAGAACAGGCCATGGATATCCACTTCGGCCAGCGCCTCTTCACGGGTTTCCCGAGCTGCGGCCTCAATGGTGGTTTCTGCATTCTCCATGAACCCGGCAGGAAGGGTCCAGTATCCGTACCTGGGTTCGATGGCGCGTTTGCATAGCAGAATTTTGCCTTCCCACACCGGAACCGTGCCGGCGATAATTCGCGGGTTCTGGTAATGTATGGTTTCGCAGCTGACACAGACATAGCGGTGCCGGTTATCGCCTTCGGGGATGCGTTGTTCCACCGGATGGCCGCATGTGCTGCAGTACTTCATGATTTTCCCCGTATACTGAATTGGTTTTGGTAGTCAGTTTAACGATACCGACTGCTGCTGTCTCACCTAACAGAAAGAAGTTCCCGGGAGACCAGATTTGCGAGATTTCCTCACCGAGCGACTGGCTAGTTATGCTCCACAGCAGCTCGCCCTTGATTATCCCGAAGCCGGGATCCTGGTGCCGGTTACCGACGATCCCCGCAATCCGGAAATGGTATTTACGCTCCGTTCCTCCAATCTGAGCACCCATCGGGGGCAGGTGGCCTATCCGGGCGGCAAGCGGGATCCCGGAGATCCTTCCCTCGCGGCGACCGCGCTGCGGGAAACCCACGAGGAGATTGGCCTGCCGCCGGACCAGGTGGAGGTGATCGCCCCGCTGAGCCAGGTTATGTCCCGCTACGGAATCCTGGTGACTCCCTACGTTGGGGTGGTGCCCGCTGATCACTCTCTCGAGCCCAACCCGGCGGAAATAGAATGTGTATTCCGGGTTCCCCTGTCGTTTTTTCTGGAAGACCGCCGGGAACGCACCGATGCCCTGAGTTTTCTCAACAATACGTTCTATGTTCCCTGCTATCGCTGGGAGCGTTTCCAGATTTGGGGGCTTTCCGCGGTGGTTCTGGTTGACTTCCTGAACGCGGTGTACGATGCCCGGATTGATTTGCTGGAACCCCCTAAAGGAGGCTGACATGTTTTACGAGCTTGGAGATCGCAGGCCAAAGCTGGAAGGCGATAACCAGTTTGTTGCCCACAATGCCACCGTGATTGGCAACGTGAAGCTGATGGAAAAAAGCAGCGTCTGGTACAACGTGGTTATCCGCGGTGACAACGAACTGATCACCATTGGCCCGGAAACCAATGTTCAGGATGGCTCTGTACTTCATACCGACCCCGGGATCCCCCTGACTCTTGGACGGGGAGTGACGGTTGGCCACAAGGTCATGCTTCACGGATGTGAGATCGGCGACTATTCTCTGATCGGAATCAACGCGGTTGTGTTGAATGGCGCAAAAATCGGCAAGCACTGCCTGATCGGTGCCAATACCCTGATTCCGGAGGGTATGGAGATTCCGGACGGCTCCATGGTGGTCGGCTCTCCCGGCAAGATCAAACGTGAGCTGAACGACAACCAGAAGAAAATGCTGGAGATGAGCGCTGCCCATTATGTCGAGAATGGTGCCCGCTACATTCAACAACTGACAGCCTGCGATCCCGATAAATGAATGTATCCGATAAAGTCCGCTCACCCTGCGTGAGCGTGTGCGCCCTGGACGAGAACGATGTCTGTATCGGATGTCATCGTACCGGAGACGAAATCCTGCGCTGGACCCAGATGAGTAATGACGAACGAAGGGAAGTCCTGCGCGAGGTGGCAAAGAGAGAACAAAAGGTGGCCCTCTGACATGACAGATAACAACACCGTACGTATCGGTACTCC
This sequence comes from Marinobacter szutsaonensis, assembly GCF_039523335.1. NCBI lineage: Bacteria > Pseudomonadati > Pseudomonadota > Gammaproteobacteria > Pseudomonadales > Marinobacteraceae > Marinobacter > Marinobacter szutsaonensis. Next base: position 625,494 of record NZ_BAAAFC010000002.1, read on the forward strand.
TTTAAAGAGCAATGCCTTCAAGGTGTTGTTCTGCGGTTCCGGTGAACTTGGCAAGGAAGTGGTCATCGAATTGCAGCGCTACGGCGTGGAAGTGATTGCGGTTGATCGATACGCCAACGCGCCGGCAATGCAGGTTGCCCATCGCTCCCATGTGATCGATATGCTCGATGCGGCAGCGTTGCGTTCGGTAATCGAGCAGGAGAAGCCGAACCTGATTGTTCCTGAAATCGAGGCAATCGCCACCCCGGAACTGGTGAAGCTCGAGGAAGAGGGTTACCGGGTTATCCCGACTGCCCGGGCGGTGAATTTGACCATGAATCGGGAAGGGATTCGTCGGCTGGCCGCGGAAGAACTTGGTCTGCCCACGTCTCCCTACCGTTTTGCCGGTAATAAAGAAGAGTACCTGGCGGCTGTAGCGGAGGTTGGCTTGCCCCTGGTGGTCAAGCCGGTGATGAGCTCGTCCGGCAAAGGGCAGAGCACCGTCAAGACCGAGAGTGATATCGAGGCTGCCTGGGAGTATGCGCAAAGCGGCGGGCGCGCCGGTAAGGGGCGGGTCATCGTTGAGGGCTTTGTGGACTTTGACTATGAAATCACCCTGTTGACCGTGCGACATTGCGATGGAGTCTCCTTCTGCGAGCCGATTGGTCATCGCCAGGAGGACGGGGACTACCGGGAGTCCTGGCAGCCCCAGCCGATGTCGGCGAGGGCGCTGGAACGATCCCGTGAGATTGCCTCTGCCGTGGTTGAAGACCTGGGCGGTTACGGCATCTATGGCGTTGAGCTGTTTGTTAAGGGCGACGAAGTCTGGTTTTCCGAAGTGTCCCCGCGCCCCCATGATACCGGGCTGGTGACACTGGTCTCCCAGGATCTTTCCGAGTTCGCGCTTCACGCCAGGGCGATTCTTGGTCTGCCGATTCCAGCCATCCGTCAGAATGGCCCGAGCGCGTCGGCGGTCATTCTCCCGCAAGGTGATTCCGGGGAGGTAGCATATACTGACCTGCAGTCTGCTTTGACTGAGCCGGATACCCAGTTGCGCCTGTTCGGTAAGCCCGAGCTTAAAGGAAGGCGTCGGATGGGGGTGGCATTGGCCCGGGGAGAGTCTATAGAAGAGGCAAGGGCGAAAGCTCGTAATGCTGCCGCTGCTGTAAAGGTAGAGGTCTGATTTTCTGCCCGGGTGAATCGTGAGCTTCCGGGTATTGGCAGTGTGGTGCGTATTCAGTATAGTTTTTGAACGAACTGATCGGCTTTTAAGCGGTCGAATAGGTGGAAACCGAAGTCCGGGAAAATAAACTGAAATTGGTCGTTGACAGTTTTCCTGAGGGCTGTAGAATGCGCACCACTTCTGAGGGACAAG